>JBBKVX010000059.1:0-57620 GCA_037968615.1 Rickettsiales bacterium | reverse complement strand
GACTACTGGACCGCTGGTCTCGGCTACGAAGCCGGCCCCGTTGGCCTGTCCGCTACCTACATCGATTCGACTCTTGAAGGTGCCGCTGGTGGCGACTTCAACAACCTCGTATTCGGTGCAGACTACAAACTCGCTCCGGGCCTGACCCCGTACGCAGAAGTTAGCCTCTTCGATGCTGACGCTGCTGCTGGCGCCGATAACGAAGGTACCCTCGTTATCCTCGGCACCCAGGTTGCTTTCTAGTTCTCTAGAAAACATCTGAGCTAAGATCGGAGGGCGGCACGCAAGTGTCGCCCTCTTTTCTTTTGAGGCTCTTGCATTCCCTGCGCGTGCCGCTAGGTTACGCGGAAATAACACGCAGGAACCCGCCTCATGAAACGTTTCCACGCCTCCCTCGTCCTCGCTGGCTTTGCCGCGCTGCTCGGCCTCACCGCCTGTGGCGCCGCCAATGAGGACCAACAATTCCCCACCACCGAGGAAGACCGCCGCAAAGAACGCCTTGGCAAACTCTCCGGCGAGAACGGCCTGACCGTGTTCGGCGGCGATACCGACGACAAGAGCAGCGGCAGCGGCGGCAACCCGCTGGGCGTCAACAGCTTCCTGTGGCGCGGCACGCTCGACACGCTGGCCTTCATGCCGCTCATTTCCGCCGACCCCTGGGGCGGCACTATCCTCACCGACTGGTACGAAGACCCGGAAGCCCCCGGCGAGCGTTTCAAAGTGAACGCGCTGATCCTCGATCGCAACCTGCGCACCGACAGCCTTAAAATTTCCGTATTCCGCCAGAAGAAAAATGCGGCGGGCAACTGGGAAGACGCGCAAGTCGATGCGGGCATGGGCCGCAAGCTCGAAGACACCGTGCTCACCCGCGCCCGCCAGCTGCGCGTGAAGCAGATGGGCTACTAACCTATGTCGACCCCCGCCCGTTATAACGCACGCGATGCCGAAGCACGCTGGCAAGCTGCCTGGAGCGCCGCCAAAACCTTCGACACGCCCGCCGCCAATGGCAAACCCGATTACTTCGTGCTGGAAATGTTCCCCTACCCCTCGGGCGCGCTGCATATGGGCCATGTGCGCAATTACACGCTGGGCGATGTGGTCGCCCGCACCCGCCGCGCGCAGGGCTACAACGTGCTCTATCCCATGGGCTGGGACGCGTTCGGCCTGCCCGCCGAGAACGCCGCCATCCAACGCGGGGTGCATCCCGGCGCATGGACGTTGCAGAACATCGCCTCCATGCGCGAGCAGCTCAAATCCATCGGCCTGTCGTACGACTGGAGCCGCGAGGTCATCACCTGCACGCCGGAATATTACCAGCACGAGCAGAAATTTTTCCTCGAGTTCCTGAAAAAAGGCATCGCCTTCCGCAAAGAAGCCGTGGTGAACTGGGACCCGGTCGACAACACCGTGCTCGCCAACGAACAGGTGATCGACGGCAAAGGCTGGCGCTCCGGCGCGGTGGTCGAACGCCGCACGCTGAGCCAGTGGTTCCTGAAAATCACCGACTACGCCGAAGACCTGTTGAAAGGCCTCGACCAGCTCGGCGCATGGCCCGACAAAGTGCGCATCATGCAGGAAAAATGGATCGGGAAATCTTCCGGTGCCTTATTCACCATGAAGCTGGCGGCCACCGACGAATGCCGCACCGCCACCGACGAGCTGGAAGTCTACACCACCCGCCCCGACACGCTGTACGGCATGAGCTTCTGCGCCATTGCGCCCGACCATCCCATCGCCAAGGAACTGGCCACGCGCAACGCCGCCATCGCCGATTTCATCATCGAATGCGGCAAGCTGGGCACCTCGGAAGAGGCCATCGAGAAGGCCGAGAAACAGGGTTTCGACACCGGCATCCGCGTGCTTCATCCGCTCACCGGCATGCAGCATCCGCTGTTCATCGCCAACTTCGTGCTGATGGATTACGGCACCGGCGCCATTTTCGGCTGCCCCGCGCACGACCAGCGCGACCACGACTTCGCCTGCAAATACGGCCTGCCCATCCTACCCGTCATCGGCCCCAACGGCACGGCCCTGCCGCCGTCCAACGAAGCCTATACCGGCGACGGCTTGCTCATCAATTCGCCGCTGTTCAACGGCCTCACCGTCGAGAAGGCCAAGGAGCGCGCGTTCGAGGAGCTGGAAGCGCGCGGCATCGGCACGCGTAAAGTGAATTACCGCCTGCGCGATTGGGGCATCAGCCGCCAGCGCTACTGGGGCTGCCCCATCCCGATCATCTATTGCGACGATTGCGGCATCGTGTCGGTGCCCGACGACCAGTTGCCTGTGACCCTGCCCGAGGACGTGAATTTCGACGCGCCCGGCAACCCGCTGGCGCGCCATCCCACATGGAAAAACGTCGGCTGCCCCACTTGCGGTAAGGACGCGCGGCGCGAGACCGACACGTTCGATACGTTCTTCGAATCCAGCTGGTATTTCGCCTGCTACGCTTCGGGCGGCGGGGCCAACGGTATCGACCGCGAGCAGGCCAAACGCTGGCTGCCCGTGGACCAATATATCGGCGGCATCGAGCATGCGGTGCTGCATCTGCTCTATTCGCGCTTCTTCACCCGGGCGCTCGGCACGTGCGGCGTGCTGGATGTGCAGGAGCCGTTCAAAGGCCTGATGACGCAAGGCATGGTGGGCCACGCCACCTTCAAAAACGCCAAGGGCGAATGGATCTACCCCATCGATGTCGTCGAGAAGGATGGCAAACTTGTGGTGGAAGCCACCGGCGAACCCGCCACCATGGGCCGTTCCGAGAAAATGTCGAAATCGAAGAAGAACACCGTCGATCCGCGCGGCATCATCGATGCGTACGGCGCCGACACGGCCCGCCTGTTCATGCTCAGCGATTCCCCGCCCGAGCGCGATCTGGAATGGACGGAAGCGGGTGTGGATGGCGCGTGGCGCTATTTGGGCCGCCTCTATCGCCTCGTGGTCGAGCATGCCGATGCCATCAAGGCCGCCCCGGCCGCCCAAGGCGACAGCGCCTTGCGCAAGCAGACGCATAAAACCATCGATGCGGTGACGAAAGACATCGAAGCCTTCCATTTCAACAAAGCCGTGGCCCGCATCCGCGAACTCACCAACGCCATGGAAAAAACCGATGTTGCTTCCGAACCCGCGGTGTTCGCCGAAGCGGCTCAGGCGGTGATTCACCTCATCGCGCCGCTGCTGCCGCATTTGGCCGAAGAATTATGGAGCGCGCTGGGCCATACCGATCTCGTGGCCACCCGCTCATGGCCGAAGGCCGACCCGGCGCTGTTGGAGGACGATACCGTCACCGTGGCGGTGCAAGTGAATGGTAAGCTGCGCGCCACCCTTCAGCTTGCCCGGAACATGCCCGAGGAAGAGGCAAAGGCCACCGCCCTTGCCCATGCCAGCGTTATGGCCGCAATGGACGGGAAAACGCTTAAAAAGGCGATTGTGGTGCCCAACCGTATCGTGAATTTGGTGGTGGCGTAATTTAACGCGCTACTTCGCTCGGCTGTTTTTGTTGCTCATTGTTGATGAGGCCATGCAAGCGGGTGGCGTTCGGGCCATCCATGATGCGGGTGAACTCCCCGTCTTTCACCAGTTCGGCACCGGCGGGCACCGCTTGGCTGGGAAAGGTCTGGAACCCAGCTTGTTTCAGGAAGGCAAGCGCTTCGCCTGTCGCATAGGTTTGGCGATGTTCTGGGCGGCCAAGCGCGCCGGGATTCAGATGGCGCAACTCGCCTTTTGTTACGAACGGCAGCAGATCATCCTCGGTAATGTACATTGCTATGCTCCTGTTGATTACCCGCCGTTTATACCGCGAAACGCCCCACTTATCCCATGAAGATTCGATGACAATTGCCCAATGCCCCCCACATGCGCTATGCAGACCCCATGCCCATGTCCCTGCAAAAGAAACGTTTTTTCTACACCTTGTTCGCCGCGCTGGGCGGGTTTTTGCTGTGGTACTGCTCGCCGCAGCTGTTCGGCACGCGCGAGCCGTGGGACGGCAACGTGCTGCATTACGCCGCCGCCCTTCTTACCCTCGGCTTCGCCCTGCGCATCCTGATGATCGCGCTGCCGATGAACGTGTATTACGGCGCGCTGGCCGGGCAGTTCCTCGGCATGCTCTATCCCAGTTTCAAGATCGCCCCGCTGCTGCCGCTGGGTGCCATCCTCATCTTTCTGTTCACGCTGTTGGCCTATTTCGGTGCGTGGCTGGGCCAGCATATCCGATAACGTAAAAATCGCTTTTAGTGTGGGGGTGTTCGGGTTACCACGTTAGCCATGCGTTACCTTTCCCTCATCTGTGTTCTTGCTCTTGCCGCCGCCTGTGGCTTTCAGCCGCTGCATAGTCGCGCCTACCGCGAGCAGCAGTCGATCGACTTGTCGTCGCTCATGGTCACGGTCGATAACAGCCGCCACGGCCAATTGCTCGAAGCCGAGATCAGCGACGCCATCAACCCGGATTACCAGCGGGCGGCGAAGCTTTACCACCTCGCCATTGCGGTGAAAGAGAACGATGTTCCCCTGTTCATCAAGCCCGACGGCACCTCGGCGCGGGGCGACATCCAGCTCACCAGCACGTTCCGCCTTACTCGCCTTGCCGATAATGCGCTGGTGAACAGCGGCACCATCCATCGGGTATCGAGCTACAACACCTCCGACCAGGCGGCCGAAGGTTATGCCTCGTTCGTGTCAGTGGCCGACGCTAAGAAACGCGCCGTGCTCGAGCTGGCGCAGGATTACAAACTGCGCATGGCCAACGTACTCAGCAAACTAAGCGCCCGCGAATGAAACTAGGCGCACGCGACATCGAGCCGTTCCTGCGCAATCCCGGCAAGGCCGCCGGAGCGGTGATCTATGGGCTGGATGGCGGCTTGGTGCGTCAGCGCATGATGCAGCTGACCGACAAATTCTTGGGCCCAAACGCCGATCCCACCGCCACCGTCGAACTCACTATGGAGCAGTTGAAAGCCGATCCCGCTTTGCTGTCCGACGAGCTCTCCGCCTTCAGCCTGATGTCGCCCGCCCGCGTGATTCTTGTGCGCGACGCCGAGGACGCCGCCGTGGAACCGCTGATGGACGCGCTGACCCGCCGCGCGCCCTCCAACTACATCATCCTTTACGCCACCGATTCGCTGGCCGGCAGCAAGCTGCGTGCCCTCGCCGAACGCTCCGACGAGCTGGCCGCCCTGCCCTGCTACAAGGACGAAGGCGCGGGGTTGGAGACCATCATTCGCGATACGTTGCGCGGCTATGGCCTGCGCGCCAACAGCGAGGTCACGCGTTTCCTTGCCGCCCAGCTTAACGGCGACCGACAGGTCATCCTCAACGAGCTGGAAAAACTGTCGCTCTATGTCGGCGACGAGAGCGAGGAAGTGACGCTCGACGATGCGCTCGCCGCTATTGGCGAGAACAACGACAAATCGCTAGACGATTTATCCCATGCCGTGGCTTCGGGCGACCTGCCCGGTGTTTGCCGCCTGTCCGACCGTTTGCTGGCCGAGGGGCAAATTGGTTTTCTGCTGGTGCGTGGCGTGATGCGCTACCTTGCCCGTTTGCGTGAACTGGCGCTGGCGGTGGAGCAGGGCCAAAGCCTCGACGCGGCCATCGAAGCCATTCGTCCGCCCGTGTTCTTTAAGGCAAAGCCGCAACTCAAATCCCACGCCCCGCGCTGGACGGCGGCCCGCGTCACCGAAGCTCTCGCCCGGTTGCAGATGCTGGAGCTGGAATCCAAGCGTTTCCACGATCAGGCCGAAGCCCGCCTTGCCCACGGCTTCCTCGAAGTGGCGCAAATGGCCGTGTCTACGCGGCGCGCAGCCTAAGCGATTCGTTTTGCATCATGCACGTTATTGGTGTATGCCGGGGCATTAAAATATTTGCGCATAGGTCGTCATGCCCATTGAAAAATCACATGATTCCACCTCACTGTCCGATAGCATCCCCGGCGTAAGCACTGCAGCACTTCTAAAGATCCTGGAGAATCTTCCCGTCGCGCTGTTCGCCAAAAACGTGCAAGACAACAACCGGTTCATTCTCTGGAACAAACGCGCCGAGGAGCTGTTCAGCCTGCCGCGCGACATAGTGATCGGTTCCACCGACCACGCCTTGTACCCCAAGGAACAGGCCGACTTCTTTTACCAGACCGACGCGCGTGTGA
Organism: Rickettsiales bacterium; assembly: GCA_037968615.1. GTDB lineage: Bacteria > Pseudomonadota > Alphaproteobacteria > Rickettsiales > UBA3002 > QFOX01. The sequence goes on along the minus strand of JBBKVX010000059.1, from coordinate 51,481 downwards.
TGGCCAGCCGCGAGGTGGTGGTGATCGATGAAGAACCCATCACTAGTGCCGGGCGCACCTGGACCGCCCATACCGTTAAAGTGCCGGTGTACGACGATCATGGCGTTCCCAGCATCCTGTTCGGCTTGGTGGAAGATATCACCGCGCAAAAGGAACTGGTGGCACAGGTGGAGGCCACGCACGCCGCCGAAAAAGCCACCCTCGCCAAGTCCGAATTCCTCGCCAATATGAGCCACGAGCTGCGCACGCCGCTCAACAGCTTGCTGGGCATGGCGGTGCTGCTGTCGATGACGTCGCTCGATAGTCGCCAGAACGAAATGCTCGGCATCATGCTGCAGGCGGGCGAACTGCTGCAGCACACCATCAACGACATCCTCGACCTGTCGAAGATCGAGGCGCAACAGGTGACGCTGGAGCGCATTGGTTTCGACCCTCAGGCCGTGTTCAATCAGACCATCTCGGTGATGCAGCCCTTGGCCAGCAAAAAGGGTCTGCTACTGACGCTCGATTGGCCTCAAGGCTCGATGCCTGCGGTGAGCGGCGACCCGGCACGCTTTGCCCGCATCCTGCATAACCTGATCGGCAACGCCATCAAGTACACGCCCTCCGGGCAGGTGCGTGTCAGCGCGCGGTGGGAGAAGCAGGCCGATGGCGCGATCGTGCTTTCGGCGCGCGTGACGGATACCGGCATTGGCATCGCCCGCGAAAAACAGGGGCTTATTTTCCATAAATTCAGTCAGGGCGACAGCTCGACCACCCGCAAATACGGCGGCACTGGACTGGGCCTCACCATCACGCAGGAGCTGGTGGGGTTGATGCAAGGCACCATCGGTGTCGAAAGCGTGGTGGGCGAAGGCTCGACGTTCTGGTTCACCGTGCCGTTTGAAATCGCCCAGATCATCGACAAGGAATGGGCCGAAACCACCGCAAGCGTGAGCGGCGCGCTGCTGCCCCTGCATCGTCTGCACCCCGAGAAAACACGCATTCTCGTGGCCGAGGACAACGCCCTGAACCAACTCTATATGGACAAACTGTTGAGCGCTTACGGCTTCGCCGAAGTGCGCTTTGTCGAGAACGGTGTCGAGGCGGTAAGCGCGTTCACCGACGCCGACTACGATCTTATTTTCATGGATTGCCACATGCCCGAAATGAACGGCTACGAGGCAACACAGAACATACGGCGCTTGGAAGAAAGTTCGGGCGGCCGTATCCCCATCATCGCCATGACCGCCAACGCATTGTTGGGCGAACGCGAAAAATGCTTGGCCATCGGCATGGACGAGTATGTCAGCAAGCCCATCGATATCAGCCTGTTCCGCCGTGTGCTGGGCAATTGGGTGGTGCTGCCCGACATCCAGCGCCTGACCCAACAAACGGCCGATGCGGGGCCGCCGCCGATCGATATGGCGGAGATTCGCTTCTACTCGGACGGCAACATCGACAAGGAGCGCAAGCTCGTCGGCATCTTCGAGAAACAAACAGTGGCGGTGCTCGCCACGCTGCGCGAGAATTGCGTGGATGGTGAGAACGTGCCGTGGCGCGAAGCGGCGCATTTGCTGAAAGGCAGTGCGGGGAGCATCGGGGCCGCGCAACTGCGCATGCTCTGTGCCGACGCGCAGGAAGCGGGGCCGGAAACCGCCGGTTGGCGACGCAACCTACTGGCCGACATCGAACATGAAATTGGCCGCATCCTGAGGTATTTCTCGGGGCTGAATCTTACCAGTAAGCCGTACGCGTAAATCTAGATGCTGCCGCCAAGACGGCGCAGAATTTCATCCAGCTGCGCCAGCGTGTCGTAGGCGATGGCCACCTCGCCCGCTTGGTTGGTGCGGGTGTTGATGCTCACTTGCAGCCCGAGATTTTCGGCCAGCATACGCTCGATTTGAAGCACGTCCTCGCTCTTGCCTTGGCCACCCTGGCGGGGGCTGCCGCCGCCGCTGCGTGGGGCCTTTTTCTGGGGCGGTTCGTTGCGTTCTTCCTGCAACCACTCCTCAGCTTGGCGCACCGACAGGCCCACCTCGTTGATGCGCTTGTACAGCGCCTCGGGGTCCTTGGCGGAAAGCAGCGCGCGGGCATGGCCCATGGTCAGGTCGCCGGTATCGATGGCTTTGCGGAATTTCTCCGGCAGCGCCAGCAGGCGAATCAGGTTGGCGATGTGGCTGCGGCTTTTGCCGACGATTTTCGACAGGCTCTCCTGCGTGTAGCTGAATTCGTCCATCAGGCGCTGATACCCGGCCGCTTCTTCCAGCGGGTTCAGGTCGCGGCGTTGAATGTTCTCCACCAACGCCATTTCCAGCGCCTGCGTGTCGGAAAGCGCACGCACGATGGCGGGTACGGTTTTCAGTTTGGCCAGCTGTGCTGCGCGGTAGCGGCGCTCGCCCGCGATGATCTCGTACTCGTTATTGCCAAGCGAACGCACCACGATCGGTTGCATGATGCCATGTTTCTCGATGCTCTCGGCCAGTTCGTTCAGCGCGTCCTGGTTGAAGTGCTGGCGCGGCTGGTATTTGCCGGCGCGCAAGCTTGCCACCGGCAGCAGCGCGATGTTGTTCTCGCTCGGCTCAGGAGCCGCCGTAGGCACGGTGTTGACGGTGCTGGTGTAGTTGTCGTTCATCAGGGCTGAGAGGCCTTTGCCAAGGCCTTTGGGTTGCGCTGCGCTCATGATCTTTTTCTCCTTGGTCTCGAGGGCGATCAGGTATTTTTCATCCTCGATCGTCCACATGGGTTGTCTCCGTTTAAGCGGCAGCCCTCGCGGCTGCGAATTGTTTCTCACGCTGGATCAGTTCCTTCGCAAGCCGCAGATAGGCTTGGCTGCCGGGGCATTTCAGGTCGTACACCAGCGCCGGTTTGCCGTGGCTGGGCGCTTCCGACATGCGCACGTTGCGAGGGATCACCGTATGGTAGACATCGCTGCCCAGGAAGCCCCGCACATCGTTCTCGATCTGCTCGGTGAGTTTGTTGCGGCGGTCGTACATGGTCAGCACCACGCCATGAATGGTAATGTCCGGGTTCAGGTTGCCCTGAATCAGGCGAACTGTTTTCAACAAATGCGAAAGACCTTCGAGGGCGTAGAATTCGCATTGCAGAGGAATAAGTACCGAATCCGATGCCGTGAGGGCGTTGATGGTGAGCAGCCCGAGCGATGGTGGGCAATCGATGATGGCGTAGTCCCATAGGCCCGGCATGCCGCGCAACGCCTTCTTAAGCTGAAATTCGCGTTTTTCCATACCAACCAGCTCGATCTCGGCTCCGGAGAGGTCAATGGTCGAGGGGGCGACAGATAAGCGTGGGATGGCCGTTTTAACGGCTGCTTCTTCGAGGGTGCAATTTCCAATTAATACGTCGTACGAGGTTTTCACCCGCATCGATGGGTCGACCCCCAAGCCGGTGGAGGCATTGCCTTGGGGATCGAGGTCGATCACCAGCACTTTTTTACCAATGGCAGCGAGCGCCGTGGCCATGTTGACGGCGGTGGTGGTTTTACCCACGCCACCCTTTTGATTTACAACGGAAATAATACGAGTCATCGGCCCAATTCCCCTTAGAGACGCGGTTTTAGTTTCGATATCGAAATGATGCAGGCTGAATCATGAGTTTTGCTTGGTGTGACGGTATGGGTGAACGCCCATCTCTTTTCTGCTTCTGCTATCTCAGTAGCGAAGTTCTCGCCCTTTGGAAAGAGACAAATCGTATTGTTCAACAGGAGTGGATACGAAAGTTCACATAACACATCAAGTGACGCCAGCGCCCTTCCCATCACCAGTCCGTGTCTGGACTCAATGTTTTTGATGTCTTTGTTCTCGACAGTGACGTGTTTTAAACTAAGAGTGAGCGCGGCTTGGACTAAGAAGGCGCATTTGCGTTGGTCGCGTTCGATGAGGGTGATGGACGTTTCCGGACGTGCAATGGCCACGATGAGCCCCGGCAACCCTCCCCCACTGCCAATATCGGCAATGGTGGCGTCTGCCGGTATCAGATCGAGAAGCTGGTAGCTGTCCCAGATATGGCGTTCCCAAAGTTCGACGATGGTCGCGGGCGATACAAGGTTGATGGCCTTATTCCATTTGGTCAGGAGCTGAGCGTATTGCTCTAGCTGCTCCATTGTTTCACGTGAAACATTGGCCCATTTCGGCGCCATTTACGCGGCCTGCTGTTGGCGACGAATATAGGCCATAATGGCGGTGAGCGCCGCAGGCGTGACGCCCGGAATGCGACCTGCCGCGCCAATAGTGGCGGGCAGTGCCTTCTTTAGCTTCAAACGAATCTCATTGGAAAGCGAACCCACGGCGTCGTAATCCAACCCATCAGGAAGAGTGATATGCTCTTCCTGTTTGAAGTTTTCGACATCGGCTTTTTGCCGTTCGAGGTAGCTCTTATAGACGCCCTCGATTTCCACCTGCTCGCGAACATCCGGACGTAGCTTTTGAAGCTCTGGCCAAATGCCAGCCAAGTCATCAAAGCCAATGTTGGAATGCCCCAACAGATCCAGAACCGAACGGCGAATACCATCCTGATTCAGGGCCAAACCGTAGTCGTTTCCTTGTTTGGGCGAAATTGTTTCACGTGAAACAAATGCCATCGCTTCGGTCAAAAGCGTTTGTTTTTCAGTGAAATGCTTGGCGCGCACGCTGTCCACGCAACCAATTTCGATGCCCCTGCCCGTCAAACGGATATCGGCATTATCAGGGCGTAAGCTAAGCCGATATTCCGACCGCGAGGTGAACATGCGGTACGGTTCGATGGTACCAAGTGTGATTAAATCGTCGATCATCACACCAATATAGGCTTCCGACCGATCGATAAGAAACGGCTCTTTTTGTCCGGCGGCTAAGGCGGCGTTCAGACCAGCCACCAGCCCCTGCCCTCCGGCTTCTTCGTAACCGGTGGTACCGTTGATTTGCCCGGCCAAATAAAGTCCCGGCATTTTCTTGGTTTCCAGCGTCGGTTTCAACTCACGCGGATCGACGTAATCGTACTCGATGGCGTAGCCCGGACGAATCACGCGCGCCGTCTCTAACCCAGGGATCGTCTTGATGAGCGCCAGTTGCACCTCTTCCGGCAACGACGTAGAAATGCCGTTCGGATACACAGTCGTATCGTCCAAACCCTCGGGTTCGAGGAAGATTTGATGGCGTTCGCGGCCCGAAAAACGCACCACTTTATCCTCGATACTTGGGCAATAACGCGGGCCAATCGATTCGATCTGGCCGGAATACATCGGCGAGCGATGGAGGTTCTCCTGAATGACCTTGTGGGTCTCCAGAGTGGTATGGGTGATGAAGCAATCGATTTGCGGCACCGTAACTTTCTCGGTCAGGTACGAGAACGGTACCGGCGGATTGTCGCCCGGCTGTGGCGTCAGGATGCCCCAGTTGATCGTGGTGCCGTCCAGCCGAGCTGGTGTACCTGTTTTAAGGCGGCCAACATTGAAGCCGATGCGGCGGACGGATTCGGCCAGTTTAATGGACGGATTTTCGCCCACACGCCCAGCAGGCGTCGTTTTTTCACCCAAATGGATGAGGCCGTTGAGGAAGGTGCCGGTGGTGAGCACCACGGCGGCCGCGCCGTATTCGATGCCAGATTCGCCCAGCACACCACTGATGCGGCCATCTGTAATGATGAAATCGGCGGCTGCGTCTTCGACGGTCACGAGTGTATCGAACTCGGCCAGAATGGATTGCACGGCTTCGCGGTAGAGTTTGCGGTCGGCTTGGGCGCGCGGGCCACGAACGGCAGGGCCTTTGGAGGCGTTGAGCATTTTGTAGTGAATGCCCGCGCGGTCGATGGCACGGCCCATCACGCCGTCCAACGCATCGATCTCACGAACGAGGGTGCCTTTGGCGATGCCGCCGATGGCGGGGTTACACGACATTTCGCCAACGGTGGCGGCTTTGTGGGTGAGCAGGCAGGTGCGGGCGCCAAGCCGCGCCGATGCGGCGGCGGCTTCCGTGCCAGCATGGCCGCCACCAATGACGATGACGTCAAATTTATTTTCATTCAACATGTTATGACCTGCATCCGAGTATTTTGTTTCACGTGAAACATTTTTTGTAAGCGCCTATTTGCCAATGCAAAAACGGCGGAAGACCACGTCTAATAGATCATCCGTAGTGATTTTTCCAGTAATTTTGCCAATAGACTGCGCGGCCACACGCAACTCCTCACACATCAGTTCAAGTGGCGCCTGAGTGGAAAAACGGGTGAGGGCCAAGTGGGCGTGGAGGAAAGCATCGCGATGCCGGGCCCGGGTGATGAGCGGCGAGGGGGCATTCGCCACCTGTTCACGAATCCGCTCCTTCAGCAGGGCGATCAGTTGTTCCAAACCTTCGCCGGTGCTGGCAGAAATCGCGACGTCAAACGGAGGCAAATCCGCGCCCTTGGTGAGGTCGGATTTGTTGAGAACGACGAGGGTATTTTTATCGAGTAAGGACTGAAGCTGCTTATACGAATCCGTAGCCGTAACAACATCGAGAACGGCGATTTTTAGGGTGGCGTTTTCGGCGCGTAATTGGGCGCGGCGAATGCCCTCGGCTTCGATCTTTCCTTCGGCTTCGCGCATGCCCGCTGTGTCCACCAGCGTTACTGCGTAGCCATCGAGGTTCAAATGCACTTCGATCATGTCGCGAGTGGTGCCGGCTTCGTCGGACACGATGGCCACGTCGCGTTTGGCGAGGGCGTTGAGGAGGGACGATTTGCCCGCGTTGGGCGGTCCGAAAATGACGATCTCGATGCCGTCGCGGATTTTTTCGCCGATGCCGCCATCGTCCAATAACTGGCGTACATCAAGGGTGAGGGCGGCGATGCTAGCGTTTACTTCGTCGAGCGTTTCCTCGGGAATCTCCTCGTCGGGGAAGTCGATGTAGGCTTCGAGTAGGGCCAGCGGCGTGAGGATCTGTTCGCGCAGGCTGGAAATGCGGCCGCTCATATCGCCGCCGAGCTGGCGCATGGCCTGCGCGTGCTGGGCCGGGGTTTCGGCGTCGATGAGGTCGGCGAGTCCTTCGGCCTCCAACAGGTCGAATTTATTGTTCAGGAAGGCGCGGCGAGCGAATTCACCGGGCTCGGCCATGCGCAGGCCGGGCAGGGTGGAAAGCGCGTCGAGCAGCAGTTGGGTGACGGCACGGCTGCCGTGGGTGTGCAGCTCCAGCACATCCTCGCCGGTGAAGCTGTGCGGACCGGGGAAGGCGAGGGCGAGGGCTTGATCGAGCGGTTTGCCTTCATATGAAAGAATCGCCAGCGTGGCGTGGCGTGGCAGCAGCGGCGTGGCGTGGCCGAGTGCGGGCAACACTTGCAGTGCTTTCGCCCCGGAAATGCGGAATACGGCGACACCGGCCTTGCCGTGGCCGCTCGCCAGTGCGTAAATTGTGTCGGAACTGCTCATAGCCGAGCCGCATAGGGGGAAACCATGGTCAATGCAATCCGCTTCTACGCGCATGGGGGCGCGCAGGTGCTGAAATTCGAGCCCGTCACGGTGCCCGAACCGGGTCCGGGCGAGGTGCGCATTCGCCATACGGCGATCGGGCTGAACTACATCGACATCTACCATCGGAGCGGGTTCTACCCGGTATCGTTGCCCGCCATACCCGGGCTGGAAGCGGCGGGCGTGGTGGAATCGCTGGGCGAGGGCGTGCGCAGCCTAAAGGTGGGCGACCGCGTGGTCTATGGCCGCGGGCCGATGGGAGCGTATGTGGAAGCGCGCATTATCCCGGCCAAAGAACTCATCCCGATTCCGCATGGCGTGAGCGATGAGGTGGCGGCGGCCAGCATGCTGAAGGGCCTGACGGCCTGGTACCTGCTGCACCAGACGTTCCCGGTGACCAAGAACGACACGCTGCTGGTGCATGCCGCGGCGGGTGGTGTGGGGCTCATCCTCGTGCAATGGGCAAAAAAAATCGGTGCACGGGTGATCGCCACTGTCGGCAGCGCCGAGAAAGCCGCGCTGGTGAAAGAGCACGGCGCCGACCATGTCATCCTCTACCGCACTGAGCCGGTGGCCGCCAAAGTGAAGCAACTCACCGACGGTAAGGGCGTGGATGTGGTGTACGATGCGGTGGGCAAATCCACCTTCGTCGGTTCGCTCGACAGCCTGAAACCGCAAGGGCTGATGGTGAGCTACGGTCAGGCCTCCGGCCCCATTCCGCCGTTCGACCTGTCGGAACTCAGCAAGCGCGGTTCGCTGTACCTCACGCGCCCCAGCCTCAATGATTACATGAAACGCGACGCGACGTATCGAGACGCCGCCACGGCGCTTCTGCAGATGATCGCTGCCGGCACCATCCACATGAACATCGCCCAAACTTTTGCGCTGAAGGATGCCGACAAAGCCCAGATCGCGCTGGAAACGCGGGAGACAGTGGGTGCAACGGTGCTCATTCCATGATAGAAAAAGAGTGAGTATGAAAAAAGGTTTTAGTTTAGTCGAACTCTCCATCGTGCTGGTGATTCTGGGTCTGCTGGTGGGCGGGATATTGGCGGGGCAAAGCTTGATTCGCGCGAGTGAGCTTCGCGCAGTGGGTACGGAGTCACAGCGCTACATAACGGCGCTCCATGCCTTCCGGGATAAATATTTTGCGCAACCCGGCGATATGGGCAATGCCACCAGCTTCTGGGGCAAGGATGCCACCTACTGTAACGGTGATACTGGTACGGCCAATGCCGCCACGGGCACTTGCAATGGCAATAGCAATTCGGCCATGAACTACACCAACACGGCTGGCCCCATCACCCAGGAACATTTGCAAGCATGGCGACAGCTCGCGCTGAGTGGTTTGATCGAAGGTACGTATACCGGTATTAAGGCTACGATTTTCGCCGATATGGGCATTAATGCGCCCGCCAGCAAATTTCCACGCGGCGTGTGGACCATGTATAGTTTTTCCAGTACCGGAACGACGAGCAATTACCAGTATGACTGGGGAAACCAGCTTCAGATCTACGAACTGAACAGCGGCGGTTCTGCGGGTATTTTTAAACCCGAAGAGGCATGGAACATCGATAAAAAATTGGATGATGGCAAACCTGGAACGGGCCATATTATGGCGGGGTACCGCGATGTGTGCGACACCTCGACTACGTTCAATGATTACAGTGGCGAGTATGATTTCGCGGTCACCACTCCCGTCTGTGCGCTGCGCTGGTCGCGAGTGGTGCAGTAGCGAAATCGTTTCGCCGAAGGTGGCGTGGCTTTGCGACCCAACATTCTCTGTTATACATGAGCCATGCGTCGCCACGGATTAAGTAAGCATCGCACTCGACGAACTTCGGCGTTAACTTGCACTTTGAGTGTTATTCAGTAGACTATATGAATATGAAAAAAGGTTTTAGTTTATTCGAAGTATCCATTGTGCTGGTGATTCTTGGGTTGCTGGTGGGGGGCTTTCTGGCGGGGCAAAGCTTGATTCGCGCGAGCGAGTTGCGTTCCGTTACGGTCGATGCCGAGCGCTACATGACGGCGATCCATGCTTTCCGTGACAAATATTTCGGCTTGCCCGGTGATTTCGATAAAGCAGAAAGTTTCTGGGGCACATGGTCGACCAGCGGCACGGCAGCAAGCGTGGCGGGCGCGAAAAATGGTAATAACGATGGGATGTACGGTGTTGCCGGTCTCCAGCAATATGAGCGGGCGCAATTCTGGCGCCATCTGGGTTTGGCGGGGCTGATCCAAGGAGATTATGCAGGCAATTACGCCGAACCGAGCAATCTGTACGCGGTGGATGTGAATGTTCCGCGTCTGAAGATCGGCGGTCGCGCGGGAGTGAACACCACCACCACCACGTTTATTTACGGAAAAACAGGCAGCTACTTAATCATGCAGGGCAATACTTCGCCCTACTCTATTCTGACGCCTCAAGAAAATTGGAACATTGATAATAAGCGCGACGATGGAAATCCCAGCACTGGCGCGGTGATGGCCATCGCCGAGGCGGCGGTGCTGGCTTCGCGCAATTGCACCACCAACGATGATTGGGTGAATGCTGCGACCGGTGCTTCCACTTACAAGTTGGATGTCACCACCATCGAATGTTGGCCACTTTACTGGCTCCGTTAACGGCCAGACCGTTTCCCTTATGCCGCGCGCATCCATGCTTTGGCATGGTCATGCTGTGGGTCGTTGAAGAGTGTGCGGCGAGGCGAGAATGAACATTTCTTGCCTCTTGAAAATTGTTTAGTAAACTTCATGGATATGAAAAAAGGTTTTTCCCTCGTCGAACTGTCTATTGTGTTGGTAATCCTCGGATTACTGGTCGGAGGAGTATTAGCAGGACAATCGCTGATACGGGCGGCGGAATTGCGGTCGGTTACCACCGATTATCAGCGCTATCAGGCGGCTATTTATACGTTCCGCGGCCGTTATTTGGGTATGCCGGGGGATCTTAGTAACGCAACGCAATTTTGGGGCCGGCAGGTGAACGCGGCGCATTGCGTGACCAATTCCAGTGCGGCGGTCAATGCCGCCACCGGCGCTTGCGATGGCGATGGCGATGGCGTGTTGGTGAATGCCGCGCCGAATGCGTCAGAAAGTTCGGAGTCGTTCCAAACATGGCGGCACATGGGCTTGGCGGGAATAGTAGAGGGCAGCTATACCGGTTTGGCGGGCACAGGCAGTGGCCAGGAAGAAGTTCCAGGAAGCAACATTGCGCAATCGAAATTGTCGAATGCGGGGTGGGACATCCGTTACTCGGGTAATTTTGCGGGGGATTCAACATCCTATGCACTGGATTATGGTAACTTCATCCGCATTGGCGCCACGGTGACCGGCTCATTCGCGGGCGGACCGCTTCTGGCGCCGGAAGAGGCTTGGAACATCGACACGAAACTGGACGATGGTAAGCCCGCACGCGGCAAGGTCATTGCGCGCTATTACAACAATCTCTGCGCGGCAGCCGACGATGGCAGCCATCTGCGCACTAACCTGAATGCCAGCTATAAGCTGACGGATAAGACCGCGCAATGTTCGCTTTATTTCGTGCGCGCGTTCTAGGTATCTTGGGTTGCATTTTTAAAACGATTTCTCAATTGCTGCGCGCATCGATGCTTTCGCATGGTCATGCTGTGGACCTGAAGTGTGGTGGGCGAGGCTGGATTGAACGTTTCTTGCCTCTTTAAAATTATTAATTAGACTGCATGGATATGAAAAAAGCTTTTAGCCTCGTTGAACTGTCCATCGTGCTTGTAATTCTCGGATTGCTGGTGGGAGGCATTCTGGCGGGGCAAAGCCTTATCCGCGCGGCGGAGCTGAGGTCTGTGGCGGCGGACATGTCGAAATATGCCGCCGGCATGAACGCGTTCCGCGACAAATATTTTGCAATCGCGGGCGACATAACCAACGCAACGCGCTTCTGGGGAATCGCAGGCGGCGCCACGGGAAGCGACGACGCGTGCTGGGGTGTGGCTGGCAGCGGCACCACGACCTGCAACGGCAACGGCAATGGGTATCTTGGCCATAGCAGCACCGCCTGCACCAACGACACGCAAGCCAGTTGCTACAACGAACGGGTGCGTGCCTGGCAGCATCTGGCCAATGCAGGGCTGGCCGAGGGCAGCTATACGGGTTTGAAAACGGGTGCAGAAACATGGAGTTGGGCGGCGGGCGTGAACCAGCCGAGCGGCAAAATCGCCAATACCGCATTTCTCCTTTATGGGCTTGATGCGGCGGTGACAGGAGTGGCTGCCGATTTCATCGGCAAACAAGCGGGCAATTACCTGCTGCTCATCCGAGCATCGAGTGCGGGGGCAAATGTGGGTGTACTGAAACCGGAAGAAGCGTGGAATATTGACACCAAGCTGGACGATGGTAAGCCGGGCACGGGCATCGTCAGCACGGTCACCGCGACCACGACACCGAACTGCGCCAGCTCCGACATCGCCAGCAGCGCCACCTACGTGCTGAGCAATAGCGCCACGGCCTGCACCCACTTGTTCATGAAAATGCCGTGATGAAAAAAGCTTTTAGCCTCGTTGAACTGTCCATCGTGTTGGTGATTCTTGGGTTGCTGGTGGGGGGCATTTTGGCGGGACAATCGCTGATACGGGCAAGTGAGTTGCGCTCGGTGGGGACGGAATATCACCGCTACCTGACGGCAACACTTGCCTTTCGCGACAAGTATTTTGCGCTGCCGGGAGATATGACCAACGCCACGTTATTTTGGGGCCGCCTGAACAGTAATGCCGATTGCGTAAGCAATTCAAGTCCGGCATCGGCCGTGGCAGCCCCCGGCGCATGCGATGGAAATGGCAACAGGCTGGTGAATGCTTCCGCTGCATCGCAGTCGGCAGAAATGTTCCAATTCTGGCGGCATTTGTCGAATGCCGGATTGATCGAGGGCAGCTACACGGGCATCACCGGTTCGTTAGGCTCCACCCATGCAATTGGTGGGGAGAATGCCCCGAACAGCCGATTAAGCCCCGGTATATGGGCGACCTATGCTTGGGGAGATGTTTCGGGCAACCTTACCTTGTTCGATGCCAATTACGGTAATTCGCTGATGATGGGAGGGGCCCACGCGTCGGCTGCGCCAACCAACGCCATCGTAAAGCCGCAAGAAATGTGGAATCTGGATAAGAAACTGGATGATGGCATGCCGGCGCTGGGCAAAATGTTGGTGCGTTCGCGTTTCGGCTGCGCCATGGCTGCCGACGGCACGGCGCTTACGACCAGCACGGCAGATGCCGCGAAACTCGATGCGGTTTACAACCTCTCTAACGCAACAAACCAATGCATGTTTGTTTTCCGGCAGGCCTATAATTAAATCGTTTCCCCGAACGCGGCGTGCATGAGTGCTTTCGTGTACTCATGCTGTGGGTCGTTGAACAGTGAGTGGGCGGGGCCTTCTTCGACGACTTCGCCCTTTTTGAGCACCATGACGTGGTGGGCGAGGGCTTTAATGACGCGCAGATCGTGGCTGATGAACAGGTAGGTGGTGCCGTAGGTGCGCTGGAGTTTGCGCAGCAGATCAAGCACTTGGCCCTGCACCGACATGTCGAGCGCGGAGGTGGGTTCGTCGAGCACCATGAGTTTCGGGCGCAGGATCATGGCGCGCGCGATGGCGATGCGCTGGCGCTGGCCGCCGCTGAATTCGTGAGGGTAGCGGTGGGTCATTTCGGGGTCGAGCCCGACCTGCGCAACGATTTCGGCTACGGCGGTGGCGACTTCGGCGCGGCTGAGATGCGGCTGATGGATCTCCAGCCCTTCGGAGATGATCTGGCCGACCGTCATGCGCGGGTTGAGGCTGGAATAGGGGTCTTGGAACACCAGCTGCATGTCGGCGCGAAGCGCCCTCAGGGCCTCTTTACCTAAGGCATCGACGCGGCGGCCCATGAATACGATGGGGCCTTCGGACTTGATGAGCCGCAGGATGGCGTAGCCGAGCGAGGATTTGCCGGAGCCGGACTCGCCGACGATGCCGATGGTTTCGCCCTCACGCGCGGTAATGCGGATGTCATCGACCGCTTTCACCACGCTGACGGTGCGGCGGAGGAACGAGGATTTGACGGGGAAATGGACGCGCAACGTCGTATCTAAAACAGTTTTGGCGCCCGAGGCTACGGGCGGTGCCACGCCCTTGGGCATCGCGCCCAGCAGCATTTTTGTGTAGGCGTGCTGCGGATTTTCGAAGATCTCTTTGACCGTTCCGGTCTCGACGATCTCGCCCTGGCTCATCACCGCCACGCGGTCGGCCACTTTGCGCACCACGGTGAGGTCGTGGGTGATGAGCAGGATGCCCATGCCGCGTTCGGTCTGTAACTTTTTGATGAGCTGCAGGATTTGCCCTTGCAGGGTCACGTCGAGCGCGGTGGTGGGCTCGTCGGCGATCAGCAGGTCGGGGTCGTTGGCGATGGCCATGCCGATCATGACCCGCTGGCGCTCGCCGCCACTGAGCTCGTGCGGGTAGGTCTTGCCGCGCTCGGTGAGGTGGCTGAGCCCGACGGATTCGAGCAATTCGCGGATTTTTGTTTGGGCGGGCGCACCCTTCACCTTCTGGTGCCATTTGTAGGATTCGACGATCTGGCGGCGGATGGGGTGCAGCGGGTTCAGGGCGGTCATGGGCTCTTGGAAGATCATGCCGATGCGGTTGCCGCGAAGCTTGGCGACCTCGGTGGCGGATTTGGTGATGATGTCCTCGCCATTAAACAGCACTTCGCCGGTCATGTTCGCTTCGTGGGGGAGGAGTTTCAGCAGCGACAAAGCGGTGAGGGTTTTGCCCGACCCGGACTCGCCCACCAAGGCCAATAATTCGCCCTTATGCATGGTCAGGGAAATGCCTTTTACTGCGTGCGTTCCGCTGCGGAAGGATATGTCTAAGTTATTGATACTCAGCAGTGGATTTGTCATTTCGCCCCCGTGTAGATCTTGCGCGGGTTGAAGGCATCGCGCACCGCTTCGCCCACGAACAGCCACAGGGAAAGCAGCAAGGCGAGGGAGGCAAAACCGATGAGCCCGAGCCATGGGGATTGGGGGTTGTTTTTGCCTTGCTGGAGCAATTCGCCCAGCGACGGCGAACCGGAAGGCAGACCAAAGCCGAGGAAGTCGAGCGAAGCCAAAGTGGTGATGGCGCCGGTAATGAGGAACGGGACGAAGGTGAACACCGACACCAGCGCGTTTGGCAGCACATGGCGGAAAATAATGGTGCGCTCACGCACGCCGAGGGCTTTGGCGGCGCGCACATAGTCGAAGTTGCGGGCGCGGAGGAACTCGGCGCGCACCACATCGACCAGCGCCATCCAGCTGAACAACAGCATCAGCCCCAGCACCCACCAGAAATTGGGCTTCACCATGGAGGAGAGGATGATGAGCAGGAACAGCACGGGAATGCCGTGCCACATTTCGATGAAGCGCTGCATCAGCAGATCGAGCAGCCCGCCGAAATAGCCTTGCACAGCGCCGAGGGTGATGCCGACCACGCTGGAGAGCCCAACAAGGATGACCGCGAACAGGGTGGAGAGGCGGAAACCATAAATCACCCGGGCCAGCACGTCGCGGGCTTGGTCGTCGGTGCCGAGCAGATTATTACTGCTGGGCGCGGCGGGGGCGCGTTTGATCTCGAAGTTGATGCTGGAGTAATCGAACGGAATGAGTGGCCAGACCATCCAGCCCTTGCTGTTGATCTCGGTGCGCACCCACGGGTCGCGGAAATCGGTTTCGGATTCGAGCACGCCGCCCGCGAACGTGTCGCGCTCGATGTAGGTGACGAAGATGGGCACCAGGTAGCGGTCGTCGTATTTCACAAGGATGGGTTTGTCGTTGGCGATGAATTCGGCGAACACGCTAAGCGTGAATAACACCAAGAGCAGACACAGCGAAAAGTAACCACGACGGTTGCTTTTGAAGACCTGCCAGCGGCGCTGGGCGATGGGGGAGAGGCTCATGGATTACATCTCCCGCTTGTCGAAATCGATGCGTGGGTCGATCAGCATGTAGGCGATGTCGCCGATGAGTTTCAGCACCAGCCCGATGAGGGTGAAGATGAACAGCGTGCCGAACATGACAGGGTAATCACGCGAGAGTGCGGCTTCAAACCCGAGCAGGCCGAGGCCATCGAGCGAGAAGATGACTTCGATCAGAAGCGCGCTGGTGAACAGGATGCTGAGGATGGCCGCCGGCAGGCCAGCAATGACGATGAGCATGGCGTTGCGGAACACGTGGCGGTAGAGCACGCGCCGTTCGGGCAGGCCTTTGGCGCGCGCGGTCATGACGTAGTTTTTGGAAATTTCTTCGATGAAGGAGTTTTTGGTGAGCAGGGTGAGCGAGGCAAAGCCGCCAATGACCATGCTGATGACGGGTAGGGTGATGTGCCAGAAATAATCGACGATCTTTCCGCCGAAACTGAGCGTGTCGAAATCGTCGCCGGTGATGCCGCGCAGGGGGAACCATTGGAAATAGCTGCCGCCCGCGAACAGGATGAGCAGAAGCACCGCGAACAGGAAGCCGGGAATGGCCTGGCCGATGACGATGAGCGCGGAGCTCCAGACATCAAAGGCGGAGCCGTCATGCACGGCCTTGCGGATGCCGAGGGGAATGGAGATGAGGTAGACGATGAGGGTCGTCCATAGGCCCAGCGAAATGGACACGGGCATTTTTTCTAAGATGAGGTCGATGACCGGGCGGTCGCGGAAGAAACTAGTGCCGAAATCGAAGCGCGCGTAGCTCTTCAACATCAGCCAGAAACGCTCGGGCGCGGGCTTGTCGAACCCGTACTGTTTCTTGATGTCGGCGAGCAGGTCGGCGTCGATGCCCTGCGCGCCGCGATAGGAGCCGGAGGCGGATTGCTGCAGGTTGCTGATGGAACCCATATCGCCCGAGGCACCGCCCGCGCGTTCGCCCGCACCGCCCGCGCCTGCGGGGTTGGTGATCTGTGCCACGAGCTGCTCCACCGGCCCGCCGGGCGCGGCTTGGATGATGAGGAAGTTGATGAGCAGGATGCCGAACAGCGTCGGTATCATGAGCAACAGACGGCGGGAGATGTAGCCGATCATGGGGCCTCTCCTTCCGCGAAGGGCGGTGTGTCCACCGCGATGGGCGCTTTAAGTTTTGGGCCGCCACTTGTGGGCATGCTGTCCATGCCCTTCGGGTCGCTCCACCAGCATTCGGTGCAGATGTTGTAATCGGGCGTGATCTTGGGGCGGCCGAATTTGTTCCAGTACAGCACGCGCCATTTATGGATGCTCCAATGCGGCACCACGTAATGTTCCCACAGCAGCACGCGGTCGAGCGCGCGGGCGGCGGGGGTGAGCTCTTCTTCTGTCTGGGCTTGCAGCACGCGCTTCACCAATGCGTCGACTGCTGCGTTCTTCACGCCGCCGATGTTCTGCGAGCCTTCGAGATCGGCTTGGCTGGAATGCCAGAACGTGTGCTGTTCGGAGCCGGGGAAGAACAGGCCTTGGTTCCACCAGATGCTGACGATGTCGTAATTGAATTTATCGAGCCGGTGCTGGTACTGCGAGGCATCGACGTAGCGGAACTCGGACTCGATGCCGAGCTTACTGAGATTGTAGCGCATGATGCCGACGACGCGCTCGAAGGTGCGCTGGGTCATCAGGAATTCGATGGTGAGCGATTCGCCGGTTTTCTCGTTCACGCGCACGCCGTCGCGCATCACCCAGCCCGCCGCATCGAGCAATTTCTGTGCTTTGATGAGGTTGGCACGGGCGAAACCGTCGCCGGGCGTGGTGGGCACTTCGTAGGGCTCGGTGAACAATTCGGGGGGCAGGCAATCCGGCCCCTCGACGCATTGGAACGGCTTCAGCAGCGCCAGCTCTTCGCCTTCCGGCAGGCCGGTGGCCTCGAAGGGGGTTTCCTCGAAGAAGCTGCGATTGCGCTCGTAAGCGTTGTAGAAAAGGGTGCCGTTCATCCACTCGAAATCGAGGGTGAGGTCGATGGCCTCGCGCACGCGGCGGTCGGCGAATTTCTCGCGGCGCGTGTTGAACATGAAGCCCTGCATGCCGCGCGGGATTTTATGGCTGATGCCTGCCTTCACCAGCCGCCCGTCGCGGGTAGCGGGGATGTTGTAGGCGGTGGCCCAGTTGCGGGCGATGTATTCTTCGTAATAGTCGAACTGGCCGGATTTGATGCCCTCGAGCGCCACCACATCGTCGCGGTAGATGTCGATGCGGATGGTGTTGAAATTATACAGGCCTTTTTGCGTCGGCAGGTTGGCGGCCCAATAATTTTCCACGCGGCTGAAGGCGATGGAGCGCCCAGCATCGACCTTGCTGATGCGGTAGGGCCCGCTGCCCAGCGGCGGGGTGAGGGTGGTTTTATTGAACTCGACTTTTTCGTAATAATGTTTCGGTAGCACCGGCATCGAGGCGGCGATGAGCGGCAGCTCGCGGTGGAGTTTGTCGTCGAATTCGAAGCGCACTTTATGCGTCGATAATTTTTCCACGGCGCCGATGGGCTTGTAAAGCACGCGGTAAATGGGGTGGCCTTCTTTTTTAAGCGTGCGGAACGTCCAGACCACATCGTCGGCGGTGATGGGTGTTCCGTCGTGCCATTTCGCTTTGGGGTTCAGCGTGAAATCGGCGTAGCTGCGATCGGGCGCGACGGTCACGCCGGTGGCGATGAGCGGGTAATAGGATTGCGGCTCGTCGTAGCTGGCGACCATCAACGATTGGAACACGAAGTTGGTGACGCCGGGGGCGGCGAGCCCCTTCAGGATGTAGGGATTCAGCGAGTCGTAGCCGGTGAGGGCGGAAAGTTTCAGCGTGCCGCCTTTGGGCGCTTTGGGATTTACGTAATCAAAATGCCGGAAGCCGGGCGCGTATTTCTGGTCGCCATACAGTGCGATGCCGGGGGCCGCGTGCGCCGCGGAGGCGAGCAGCAAAAGAGCAACGGCAAGGGCGCGAGGGTAGCGCTTCATCCGCCTATTGTTCCGCTTTCTGCCACGGAGATTTCGGAAGCGCCTTGTTGGCACGGATGGTGTCGAACACGGCCATGGCCTGTGCGACCATACTGCCCGTGTCGTTGGCGTTGGTGGGCAGCAGCATGGTGGTGGAGCTCTTCGCCAACTTCTCGAACGCGCCGACATATTGTTCGGCGACGCGCAGGGAGATGGCGTCCTCGCCGCCCGGGCGGGTGATGGCGGCAGCGATCAGCTCGATGCCGCGCGCGGTGGCTTCGGCCACGGCGATGATGGCTTCGGCCTCACCTTTGGCGCGGTTCACCTGATCGGTGAGCGAGGCTTCGGAGTTCAATACGATTTCCTGTTTCTGGCCCTCGGCCATGTTGATCTTGGATTGGCGCAAGCCTTCCGATTGCAGGATCTCTGCACGCTTCTGGCGCTCGGCAGCCACTTGCAATTCCATCGCTTTCAGCACGGTGGTGGGGGGCGTAATGTTTTTGATCTCGTAGCGCATGCACTGGATGCCCCAGGTCTGCGATGCGAGGTTCAGCGCCGTGACGATGTTGGCGTTGAGGGTTTCGCGCTCCTCGAAACACTGGTCGAGCGAGAGTTTGCCGATTTCGGAACGCATGCTGGTTTGCGCCAGTTGCGACACAGCGTAGATGGGATCGGCGACGCCGTAGCTGGCTTGGACGGGATCGACGATGCGCAGGTAGATCACGCCATCCATCATCATGGTCACGTTGTCGCGGGTGATGGCGGGCTGCTCCTGCACGTCGAAGGCGAATTCCTTCAGCGAATGTTTGTAGGCCACGCGCTCGATGAATGGGATGAGCAGGTTGAGGCCGGGTTCCAGCTTGCGGTCGAAACGGCCGAGGCTCTCCACGATCCATGCCGATTGCTGCGGCACGATCTTGATGCCCTTGAAGATGACAAGGATGCCGATGAAGCCGAGAACGGTAAGGAAAATGGTGGTGAACATGAGGAACTCCTGAAGTTGCGCGCAGGGTAGAGCGGTTATTGCTTGGGTGCAACGATAAGGATGTTGCCTTCAATCGCCGCGATGGTGACGCGCGCGCCGATGAGTGCGGTGCTGGTGGTGCCATGCTGCAGCTTGGCTTGCATCAACGTGCCCGACCAGCGCACATTGCCAGTGAAGTCGCCGCTGAGCGCATCGATGACGATGGCTTCGTCGCCGATCATGTTGCGGTAGCGGGGGCCGGTGCCAAAGCGCCAGTTCTTGAGTTTTTTCCACAGCAGCCCCGCGAACAGGATGGTGCCGATGAGAAATACGGCCCATTGCGCGGCGATTTGGTCGGCGGATACGGCGCCGAATTCGACCAGCAGGCCGGTGACGAGGGCGGCGAGGCCCGCGAACAGTAAACCGATGCCGGGCATGCCGAACGCTTCAAGCGCAAGCAGCACTCCTCCACCGATCAGCCAAAGGATGGAAACGCTCATGCTGGACTCCTTAGAAAAGGATTACTCGGCGGGTGTGGTGACCGCCGGGGTTTCGGCTGTTTCTGCCGGTTTCTCTGCCGTGTCCGCCGCATCTTCCGCCGGGGTCTCGACCGGTGTGGTGACGGCGGGCAGCGGTAGTTTGGTGTCGGTGATGCTGTTGAGATAGGCGATCACGTTGGCGCGTTCCTGATCTTTGGGGATGCCTGCGAAGGCCATCAGCGTGCCGGGCACCACTTTTTTCGGGTTCCAGAGATAATGGTTCAGCGCATCGAAATCCCATTTCGGGGCTTCGTCGGCGTGCGCGGTCATGGCTTTGGAATAGTTGAAATCGCTGACCGATGCGATGCCACGGCCCATCACGCCATAGAGATGCGGGCCGACTTTGTTGGCACCCGCCTTATCAACGGAATGGCAGACGGTGCATTTTTTGGCGACCAGCTCGCCACCTGCCACTGCATCGGCGGTGGGGTAAAGAGCGGAGATGTCGGCAGCGCCGACGGGGGCGGCGGGGCCACCGGCAGTGGGTTCTTCCACCACTTCGATGCTGTAGCCGCGTTTTGCTTCGTGGTGCCCGCCTTTATGCTCGGGGCCACCATCGTACAGGAACTCGGTGGCTTTGCCCGCCACCATGCCGATCAGGCCAGCCAGCACCAGTGCGGCGGCGATTTTGTTGCCGTTCAAATTCGTCGACATCGGGAATCCTATCCGTTGTAATTTTTTTGTATTCTGCGTCTATTCGGCAGGGTATCCACGGCGGTTACCATACGCTGTATACGCCCGCAACAGTTTCTGTGAATAGAAGGCCTTCGACCCATGAATTGTCTGATCGTGATTCCCGCCCGCCTCAAGGCGACGCGCCTGCCCAATAAGCCGCTGGCGATGATCGGCGATGCGCCGATGATCGTGCAGGTGTGGCGGCGGGCGATGGAATCGGGCGTTGGCGAAGTGGTGGTGGCCGCAGGCGAGCAGGAGATCGTGGACGCGGTGGTGGCGGCGGGCGGCAAAGCCGTGCTGACCGACCCGGAACATCCGAGCGGTTCCGACCGCATTTGGGAAGTGGTGGCGACGCGCCCGGAATTCGATGTGATCATTAATCTGCAGGGCGATGTGCCGACGCTGGAGCCGCGCTTGCTGCGCGAGCTGCTGAAGCCGCTGGAAAATAAAGCGGTGGATATCAGCACGCTGGCCGCCGAGATCCGCGAGGAAAGCGAGCATACGAACCCGTCGGTGGTGAAGGCGGTGCTGGCGGAAAATGGCCGTGCACTCTATTTCACCCGCGCCACTGCGCCAGCCAATGACGGCCCGCGTTACCACCATATCGGGGTGTATGCCTATCGTCGCTCAGCGCTGGAAACTTTCGTGTCGTTGCCCCCCAGCCCGCTGGAGCTGCGCGAGAAGCTGGAGCAATTAAGGGCGCTGGAGGCTGGATTGAGGATTGACGCAGTGGTGGTGGATACGGTACCCCTCGGCGTCGACACGGCGGAAGACCTCGAACGGGCGCGCCATTTACTCAAATAATGTGGGGTTCTAGTGGCAAGTGATAAACCATACCATGTCGTGGCCATTGGCAACGCGATCGTTGATGTGCTGGCGTTCGCGGACGATGCGTTCGTTGATAAACAGGAAATGCGCAAAGGCACGATGTGCCTGATCGACGCCCCGCGCGCCGAAGATCTTTACAACTCGATGGGCACGGCGACCGAAGTGTCGGGCGGTTCGGCGGCGAACACGCTGGCGGGTCTTTCGTCGTTGGGCGCGAAAACGGCGTTCATCGGCAAAGTGAACGACGACGAGTTGGGAAAAATTTTCCGCCACGACCTGAACGCGGTGGGTGTTGAATTCACCACGCCGGAGAACGTGGGCGGCCAGCCGACCGCGCGTTGCCTGATCGTGGTGACGCCGGACGGCCAACGCACGATGAACACCTATCTCGGTGCGGCGGGCGAAATTCATGAGCAGGACATCGATGCGGCGCTGATCGCGCAAGCGCAGGTAGTGTATGGCGAAGGCTATATGTGGGATCTGGAATGCACCAAAGTGGCGCTGCGTAAAGCGTTCGCTGAGGCCAAAAAAGCCGGTGCAAAAGTGGCGTTCACGCTTTCCGACGTGTTCTGCGTCGAGCGTTCGCGCGAGGATTACGTGCGGATGATCGCTGACGATTTCGACATTCTGTTCTGCAATCACGAGGAAGCGAAAGCACTGTATCCCGGCAAGGAGCTGGAAGAAATTTTTGGCATTTTGCAAGGCCAGTGCGAGTTGATCGCCGTGACCTGCGGCAGCAAAGGCTCGGTGATTCTGACGCCGACCGAGCGCGTGGAAGTGGACGCCATCTGGGTGACGGAACTGGTGGACACCACGGGGGCAGGCGATCTCTACGCCGCCGGGTTCCTGTATGGTTACACGCAGGGGCTGTCGCTGAAAGAGTGCGGGCGGTTGGGTTCGGCCTGTGCGTCGGACATCATCACGCATCTGGGTGCGCGCGCCCAAAAACCCCTCAAGCGCCTTCTTGCCGCGTGAAAACGGACGATCTGCGTCGTCCTGCCCACGCTCGTAAATCCTCACGTAGCGATGCTACGCTGCGGTTTCCGAACGCGCTCACTCCTAGCATTCCGCCCATTTTGACGCGGCCCGCGTTGCGGGAAGAAAGAAAAGAAGATAGGGAATGCGCATGAAGAAATTTCTCAATGCGCGCCAGATTCTTATTTTGTTCCTTGGATTTTATTCCGGGCTGCCGCTGGCGTTAACGGCGAGCACGCTGACGGCGTGGTTGAGCGATGCGGCGGTGGAGCGGGCGGCGATCGGTCTGTTCGCGGCGGTGGCGACGCCGTATGCGTTCAAGTTCCTGTGGTCGCCGCTGGTGGATGGGCTGAAAATCCCAATTTTGAATAAACTGGGGCGGCGACGCAGTTGGCTGCTGGCCACACAAGCGTTGCTGGCGGCGGCGATTGCCGCGATGGCGTTCAGCGGCCCCGACATCAACCCCGGCATTACGGCGCTGGTGGCGGTGATCGTGGCGACGCTGAGCGCGACGCAGGATATTGTGATCGATGCCTATCGTGTGGAGCGGCTGGAGACGGAAGAGCAGGGCACCGGCGCGGCGATGGCCACGTTCGGCTACCGCGTGGGCATGCTGTTGAGCGGCGCGGGCGCACTGGCGCTGGCCGATGCCTATGGCTGGCAAGCGACGTACCTCATTATGGGTGCCGTGATGGCATCGAGCTTGCTGCTGACGCTGCTGGCGAAAGAGCCGGAGCGCATGGGCGGCGAGGACAAGCCGACGCATGGCGTGGTGGCGTTCCTGCAGCATTCGGTGGTGGCGCCGTTCAAGGATTTCATGACGCGTCCGCATTGGCTGCATGTGCTGCTGTTCGTGATTTTGTACAAACTGGGCGATGCGTTCATGGGCGTGATGTTCAACCCGTTCCTGCTCGATATTGGCTTCAGCAAAACCGAGATCGCGTCGGTGGTGAAATTGTACGGGCTTATCGCCACCATCATCGGCAGCTTCTTGGGCGGCTGGCTGGTGATGAAATGGGGCATGTACCGCACGCTGATGCTGTGCGGCTTCGGGCATATGCTGACCAACCTGTTGCTGGTGGTGCAGGCGCAGCTAGGGCATGATCTGCATTTCCTGATCGTCAGTATTTCGCTGGAGAACCTGACCGGCGGCATGGCGACCACGGCGTTCATCGCGTATCTCAGCGCGCTGTGCAAAACGCATTACACGGCGACGCAATACGCACTGCTTTCGTCGCTGGCGGCGTTCGGGCGTACATGGCTTTCCACGCCATCAGGCGCGCTGTCGGTGGCGGTGGGTTGGCCGGTGTTCTTTGCCATCGCCAGCATGATGGCGCTGCCGGGGTTGGCGTTGCTCTGGTGGTTGGAGCGGCAAAAGCAGAAGGCAGCTGCCATTTAGCGAGCCTTTATAATTTTCTCGCTCGTCGCCATCGCAACCTAACCTGCCTGTCGGCATGCTGCTCGAAATGGAGCATGTATGATCACGCAATTAAATCCGCCGATTCCTTTGGATACGCCGAAGGGCAAAGCCCTCGCGCACTTCATCATCGATTATGGGCCCGAACATCATTTGATGTGGGTCACGTTTGCCGATGCTTCGGGAGAATGCTGGACATGGCCGAACACCAAAATTCGGGCGCAAAAGAACATTTCGATGGGGCGCGCAACAGCCCCCATTTCGGTGGAAACGCCCATGCTGATGCATGGCGAGAAAGACCATTCGACGAACGGGTATGCCACCGCCAATGGCGTAGAAACACATTAATTCAACCACGGAGAGTATCATGAAAAAGATTGTAAAACCGAGCTATGTTGTGCTGCTGGCCGCCTTGGGCGTGCTGACTGCGTGCGAAACCATGGAAGGCCTGGGCCGCGATACGGAGCGAGCCGGTTCGAACCTGGAACATGCCGCAGAGAAACATGACGGCAACGCCAACGACGATGGCGGCGGCTACTAGTTTAAACGAAGGCACGCTCTGTAAGTGATCGCCCCCGGCGCGTGACGTGCTGACTTTAAGAACCCGCCCGATGGCCTAGGCTGTCGGGCGGGTTGTTGTTTAGGCCCATTTCGCCACGGGCGGGAGGGACATAAGGATGGCCTCGGTATTGCCGCCGGTCATCAGTCCGAAGCGGGTGCCGCGGTCGTAAAGCAGATTGTATTCGGCATAGCGGCCACGCTTGAGCAACTGGTGCTCGCGTTGGTCGTCCGTCCATGCATCGCGCATGTGGCGGCGAATGAGGGCAGGGTAGATGGTGGCGAAGGCTTTTCCAACCTCCTGCGTGAAGGCGAAGGCGCCGTTCCAATCGAGTGGAGCGCTGGCGGCGATTTCCATGCCGCGCGCGGTGGCCTCTTTGTTGAGGCCGCCTTTGCCGAACTGGTTGGGCTCGAAGGTCATCGGCGTGCTGCCGAGGCTGTTGAGGCCAAGATAATCATAGAAGATGCCGCCCACGCCGCGCGCTTCGCCCCGGTGGGGAATGTAGAAATATTCGTCGCACCATGCCTTGAAAGCGGGGAAGAGTTTATAGTTTTGCTCCGCAAAATCGCCTGCTGGCGATTGCTCCACGCCGCTTCGCGGGCTCATGGCTGGGCTCGCCCAGCTCGCTTCTGCCTGGTTGCATGCCGCTTGGAACGCGCCTAGGAAATCGGCGGTGTCGGTGTGGTCCTCGACCATGGGGTTCAAATCGCCGCCGCCGCCGAACCACAGGCGCGTGCCATCGCCCACGGTGATCATACGGGTGTTGAAATGCGCAGCGGGCACTAGCGGCGAGGCCATGTGCGCCACCAACGAAATGCCAGTGGCCCAGAAATTCGGGTTCTCGGCCGCGCCGGGAATTTCCTTGCGGAACTGTTCGGAGAATTCGCCATGCACGGTGGAGATGTTGACGCCGACCTTCTCGAACACGCGGCCCTTCATGATGCTCATTTCGCCGCCGCCGCCCTCGGGCCGCTCCCAGACCTTGCGCTCGAAGGCGGCATCGCTGCCCATTTCTTTTTCGATGGACACGAACTCGGCGCAAATTTGATCGCGCAGGGTGCGGAACCATGTTTGGGCTTGGGTTTTCTTTTCTTCGATCATGCGAATTTCCATGCGGATTGGCGGTTAACTTCGGCGATGAGCATGCCTGCGGCCATCGCGACATTCAAGGAGCGTACGCCCTCGCGCATGGGGATATGCAGCGTGGCGTCCATCTCCGCGTACAGCGCGCGCGGGGTGCCGGCGGATTCGCTGCCCAGCATGAGGTAGTCGGTGGGTTGGTATTTCATGTCGGTGTAAATGGTCTGGCCGTCGGTTTCCAGCAGCATCAGGCGACCGGGGTTTTCTGTGCGGTGCTCCAAGAACTTTGGCCAACTGCGGTGACGGATGATGTTGGCGTGATCGAAATAATCCATGGCGGCGCGTTTGAGTTTTTTGTCGTCGAGTGGGAAGGCGCAAGGCTCGACGATATGCACCGCGCAGCCCATGCAGGCGGAAAGCCGCACGCAGGCACCCAGATTCTGGGGAATATCGGGCTGGTAGAGCACGAGGTTCATGATGGTATGGGCCGTTGTTTCGTTCAGCCATGGCCATAAAGCATCGCTGGCGAAGGAACAATGAATAACGAATCATGAACATCGACCATTGCTTGACAGAGCCGAGCCTGCCCGGTAGCACCCAAACAACCCTTAAAAACAACGCGAATTCCGCGAGAGACACCTATGAGCGTAGAACACCCCATTGCCGCCAAACCCGCCGGGCATCCGCACGCCGTGCAAGAATCCAAACGCGACTTCATGATCCTCACCGCGCAGGCGATGGGCGTGGTGGCGGGCGGCACGCTGCTCTGGCCGTTCATCGACAGCATGAACCCATCGGCCGATGTGTTGGCGATGGCGAGCACGGAAGTGGACTTGGGCGCGATCGCCGAAGGCCAAGAAATTAAAGTGATGTGGCGCGGCAAACCGGTGTTTATTCGCCACCGCACGCCGAAGAACATCGAAGAAGCCGTGAGCACCGATATTAGCGGCCTGCGCGACCCGGAGCCGGATTCGGCGCGCGTGAAAGAAGGCAAAGCGCAGTGGTTGGTGCAGGTGGGCGTGTGCACCCATTTGGGTTGCGTGCCGCTGGGTGGCGGCCAAGGCGATTACGACGGCTGGTTCTGCCCGTGCCATGGCTCGCACTACGACAGCTCGGGCCGCATCCGCAAAGGCCCGGCGCCGAAAAACCTCGTGATTCCTCCGTACGAATTCGTTTCCGACACCAGCGTGAAGATTGGGTAAGCAGACATGGCCAACGCACCGAAAGAACAGCAACCCGGCGTTAAAGGCTGGATCGAATACCGCCTCCCGGTCTTCTCGACCTTGCAGCACGCGCTGGTGGATTACCCCACCCCGCGCAACCTGAACTATTGGTGGAACTTTGGCTCCATCGCGGGCATTGCGCTGGTTTCGCAAATCCTCACCGGCCTGTTCCTCGCCATGCATTACGCGGCGAGCACGCAATTGGCGTTCGATTCGGTCGAGCACATCATGCGCGACGTGAATTACGGCTGGCTGCTGCGCTACATGCACGCCGTCGGCGCCTCGATGTTCTTTGTGGTGACGTTCGTGCATCTGTTCCGTGGGCTGTATTTCGGCTCTTACAAAGCGCCGCGCGAGATTCTCTGGTGGCTGGGCATCATCATCCTGCTCATCATGATGGCGACCGCGTTCCTTGGATACGTGCTGCCGTGGGGCCAAATGAGCTTCTGGGGCGCCACCGTTATTACCAACCTGTTCTCGGCGTTCCCGCTGGTCGGCGAGCCGATCGTGAGCTGGCTGTGGGGTGGTTTCTCGGTCGATAACCCGACGCTGAACCGCTTCTACGCGCTGCATTTCCTGCTGCCGTTCGTGCTGGTGGGCGTGGTCATTCTCCATCTGCTGGCGCTGCACCAGCATGGCTCCAACAACCCGACGGGCATCGACGTAAAAGGCCCGCAAGACCAAATTCCCTTCCACCCGTATTATACGGTGAAGGATTTCGTGGGCTTCGCGGTGTTCTTCCTGGTGTTCGCGTCGTTCGTGTTCTTCGCGCCGAACTATCTCGGCCACCCGGACAACTACATCCCCGCCGATCCGATGGTGACCCCGTCGCACATCGTGCCGGAATGGTACTTCCTGCCGTTCTACGCCATTCTCCGCGCCATCGTGTTCGATATCCCGCTTTGGATTCCGGGCCTTGCTATGATGGCCGCAGCGCTGAAATTCCGTTGGGTGGATTGCACCCGTAGCCTCGCCGCCAAACTGCCGCTGATCGGCACGGCGCTGGCCACGTTCGTTCCCGCCAAACCGCTGTCGGTGAAATGGTTCTCCATCCTGCTGTCGCTTGGGTTCCTCGTGACGCTGCTCGGATTCGGTGGTGTGGTGATCGAATCGAAACTGGCGGGCGTGCTCGCCATGTTCGGCGCCATCATGATCCTGTTCGTGGTGCCGTGGCTGGATACCGCGCCGGTGCGCAGCATGAACTACCGCCCGAAAATGCGCCTGTTCTTCTGGGTGTTCGTGGTGAACTCGGTGGTGCTGGGTTATTGCGGCTCGCAGCCTCCGGAAGGTATTTTCCCGGCACTGTCGCTGTTCTGCACGGCGTACTATTTCGGTTATTTCGTGCTCATCCTGCCGCTGGTGGGCCGCATGGAAACGCCGCGTCCGGTGCCGGAATCCATCACCGCGTCGGTGCTTGCCAAACATAGCGCCCACGCGCATCACTAGGGATAACGCGACATGAACATCGTTTTTAAATCGCTCGTCACCGTTGCCTTGATGGCCGCCGCCGTTCCGGCGCTCGCCAGCAGCGGCGCCCACCATCCGAAGCAAGAAGAATGGGCCTTCGATGGCGTGACCGGCAAATTCGATAAGCCCGCCGTGCAACGCGGCATGCAGGTGTACAAAGAAGTATGCTCGGCATGCCACGGCCTGAAACGCGTGGCGTTCCGCCAGCTCACCGACATCGGTTTTTCGGAGGCCGAAGTGAAGTCGCTGGCCGCTGGCTACGACGTGAATGACGGCCCAAACGACGACGGCGAAATGTTCACCCGCCCGGGTCGCGCGTCGGATAAATTCCCCAGCCCCTACGCCAACGACAAAGCCGCACGCGCCATGCAGAACGGTGCGCTGCCGCCCGATCTGTCGCTCATCGTCAAAGCACGTGAGGATGGTGCGAACTACATGTACTCGCTGCTCACCGGCTACGGCGAAGCGCCAAAAGGTTTGGAAGTGCCGGAAGGTGGCCATTACAACCCCTATTTCCCCGGTGGCGTAACCATGATGCCGCCCCCGCTGACCAACGACCAAGTGACCTATCAGGACGGCACCAACGCCAGCATGGAACAGATGGCGCATGACGTGACCAGCTTCCTGCAATGGGCGGCGGAGCCGGAGATGGAAGCGCGCAAGCGCATGGGTATCAAGGTGGTGCTGTTCCTCGCAGTGATGGCGGGTTTCTTTTATGTCGCCAAGAAACGTATCTGGTCGAATCTGGAGCACTAAGGCGGCGTATTGCGGAGCATCTGCGTCGTCCTGTCGTCTTCGCCAAATCCTCATGTAGCGATGCTACACTCCGGTATTGTCGAAGCCGCCACTCCTAGCATCTGCCCCACACTCTGCCGCCCCGCTATCGCGGGAAGCTAAGTAAGAAGGGAAGTGAGTGATGGATTTTCTTTCGGCTATTATTCTTGGGATCGTTGAGGGGCTCACGGAATTTATTCCGGTGTCGTCCACGGGGCATCTTATTCTCGTCGCGCATTGGCTGACGGTGGATGGGGCGTTCGCCAACATGTTCAATGTGGTGATTCAGCTTGGCGCGATTTTGGCCATTGTGGTGCTGTATTGGAAAAAGTTTTTGAGCGTGCTGGTGGGGCTGCCTTCCGAGAAACCAGCGCAGCATTTTGCGCGCAACGTTCTGCTGGCGTTTTTGCCCGCTATGGTCATCGGCTATTTCGCGCATGATGCCATCAAGGAATATCTGTTCAGCCCGGTCGTGGTGGCGGTGGCGCTGGTGGTGGGCGGTGTCGCCATACTTCTTATCGAGCGGGCCAAGCCCGTGCCGAAAGTGTTCTCGACCGAAACGATGGGCTGGCGCACGGCGCTGACCATTGGGTTCCTGCAATGTTTGGCGATGGTGCCTGGCGTGTCGCGCTCGGGCGCAAGCATCATGGGTGCGCTGCTGGTGGGCGTGGAGCGCAAAACAGCGGCGGAGTTCTCGTTCTTCCTCGCCGTGCCGACGATGATCGCGGCGGCCAGCTACGACCTCTACAAAGCACGCGACACGATGCCTGAAGGCGGCTGGGATGTGATTGCGGTGGGTTTTGTTGTGTCGTTCATCGTCGCGTTATTAGTTGTGCGTTGGATGATGGGGTTCATTACGCGGCATGGGTTCGCGCCCTTCGGCTGGTACCGCATCGCGTTAGGCCTTCTGCTGCTGACCCTTACTGTGGCGGTGTGAAAACGGACGGTCTGCGTCGTCCTGTCCACGCCGAAAAATCCTCATGTAGCGATGCTACACTCCGGTATTTCCGTCGCGGCCACTCCTAGCATTCCGCCCCTTTTGACATCGCGCGCTGTGCGCTTAGAAAGATAAAAAAGTAAAGTAATGGGTGAAGGGCCTAGCCCTACTAACTCTGTTTTTCCGCATAGGGCTTGCGTTTGAGTAGGCGCTTGAGGAAGGCGAGGTCGTAGGCGCCGAAGATCATGGCGGCGGCGAAGAAAGCAAGGCCGCCCATGCCGACGATGGCTATGAGCGCGACGCTGCGTTCGAGCATTTCACCCTCGATTCTTTGTTGCGCCAAGCGGCTGGCGACAAACACCACAACGCCCATGCATGCCGTGGCCATCAGCAGGCGCAGGAGGCGTTTTTTCAGCAAGGCATCGGGGCGGAATACGCCGCGTTTGTGGAGAATGTAGGCCATGAGTCCGAGGTTGATCCAGCTGGCGGCGCTGGTGGCCATGGCCATGCCGACATGCGCGAACGGGCGGATGAGCGCAAGGTTGAGCACCAGGTTGACCACCACGCAGACGACGGCAATTTTAAAGGGGGTTTTGGTGTCGTGGTTGGCGTAGAAGCCGGGCGCGAATACTTTGACCGCGAGGAAGGCGGGCAGGCCCGCGCCGAACGCGACCAGAGCGGCGCTGGTGGCGGCCATGTCGAGCGCGTTGAAATTACCGTGCATGTACAGCACGCGGATGATGGGCTCGGCCACGATCATGCAGCCGGCGGTGGCGGGCAGGCCGAACAGCATCACGATTTCGAGTGCTCGGTTCATGCTGGTGCTGGCGCCCGCGGCGTCGCCGGATTTGATCTGGCGGCTGAGCATGGGCAGCAGCACGGTGGCCACGGCCACGCCGATCATGCCGATGGGCAGCTCGGTGATGCGGTCGGCGTAGTAGAGGTAGGACACGGCGTTTGGGATGTGGCTGGCGATGATAACATCGACCAGTAAGTTGAGCTGCTGCACGCCGGAGCCCAGGGCGGCGGGCGCCATCAGCAACATCATGGTTTTCACTTTCGGGGTGAGTTTCGGCAGGAACAGGCCGGGCAACATGTCGTGCCGCAAGCAGATGGCGGTGAGCCACGCCAGCTGCACGAACCCGGCGATGAGCACCGACCAGCTCAGCGCATGCGCCGGGGTGGGGGTGCTGGTGAGGAACAGCATGCCGCCAATCATGCACAGATTCAATAGGATAGGCGAGGCGGCGGGGGCGGCGAATTTGCCGAAACTGTTGAGCACACCACCCAACAGCGACACCAGCGAGATGAACAGAATGTAGGGGAAGGTGATTTGCGACAGGGCGACGGTGAGGTCGAATTTCGCGGGCGTGTCGGCGAAGCCCGGCGCGAAAATAGGCATGATCCACGGCATGAACAGGATGAAGATGGCGTTGAGCACAAGCAGCACGATAAGCAGCACGCTCATCACTTCGCCTGCGAACCGCAGGGCGGCCGCGCGGCCTTCGGTGGCCAGCAGGCCGGAGAAACTGGGGATAAACGCGACGTTGAATGCGCCCTCGGCGAACAGGCGGCGGAAGAAATTGGGCAGCTTGAAGGCGACGAAGAACGCGTCGGACAGGCCGCTGGCGCCGATGAGGTTGGCCATCAGCACGTCGCGCAGGAAACCGCTGATGCGCGAGACCAGCGTGAAGAACGCGACGATGCTGGTAGATTTCACCAATGACATTGCTCGGGGGCCTTTGTAAGTTGCGGGCAACCATGCCACCAGTTGAGAGCCGACGCAACATGCAGCTTATTCGCCAAATCGACCGAAACGATGCTCCGCCCTGTGCGGTGGCGATCGGTAATTTCGATGGGCTGCATCGCGGGCATCAGGAGGTGTTGCGCGTGATGATGGAGGCGGCGAAAGCGCAAGGGTTGGTGCCGTCGGTGCTAACGTTCGAGCCGCATCCGCGCCGATTATTCACGCCCAGCGCGCCGTTCTTCCGCATCGAACCGCTGGCGCAAAAACTGCGGCGGTTGCGCGCCTATGGGGTGGAGCAATTGTTCATGCCGCGCTTCGACCGCGCATTTTCCATGCTCAGCGCCACGCAGTTTCTGGACGAGGTGTTGGCCAAACAACTGAACGCCCGCGCGGTGGTGACGGGCGAGAATTTTGCCTTCGGGCATGGCCGTTCGGGCAGCGTGCAGAGCCTGCAGGCATGGGGCACGCATCATAATGTGGCGGTGCATACGGTGCCGCCGCTGGTGGCGGAGGGCGAGATATGTTCGTCGAGCGCGGTGCGTTTGGCGCTGGGGCATGGGCAAGTGGCGCATGCGGCGGCGCTGCTCGGGCATCCGTACCGCATTGTGGGGCGGGTGATGCATGGCGACAAACGTGGCCGCACGCTGGGTATGCCGACGGCGAATGTGAGCCTGCCGCCGGGGCTAAAGCTGCCAATGAATGGCATTTATGCCGTGCGCGCGATGGTGCATGGGGTGACCTACCAAGGCGCGGCGGGGCTTGGATTGCGCCCGACCATTGGCGGGCAGGACGCGCCATCGCTGGAAGTGCATCTGCTGGATTATGCGGGAAATATTTACGGCGAACGCATGGCGGTGGATTTCGTGGCCTGGATTCGTGGCGAAGAGAAATTCGCCTCGCTCACCGATCTCAGCGCGGCGATGATGCAGGATTGCCAACTGGCGCGGGAGCTTCTACAGGAGAATGTATGAAACTTCGCGCCCATCATTTCACGCTGCTTGCCGTTATTGCCTCCACCCTCGCGCTTGATCAGTTGAGCAAATGGTGGCTGCTGTTTTCGGTAGGCATGACCAACCGCCCGCCGATCGTGGTGACCGAGTTCTTCTCGCTGGTGATGGTGTGGAACCGGGGCGTGAGTTTTGGTATTCTTAACGATCCGCATCGTGGCCCGTACCTGCTGATCGTGGTGGCGTTGGCGATTTCGGCGATGCTGTTGCGCATGGCGCTGAAAAGCCCCTATCGGTGGGAGCGCATCGGCTATGCACTGGTGATCGGTGGGGCGCTCGGCAACGTGCTCGATCGCATTCGCTACGGCGCGGTGGCCGACTTTTTCTATTTCCATATCGGCGATCTGGGCTACCCGGCCTTCAACGTGGCGGATGCGGGCATTTGCATCGGTGTGGCCGTTCTGTTGATAATGCTGCTGCGTAACCCATCGCGTCCTTGAAATCGCGTGCGGTTCGGCTAAGGTCTCGGCATGACGCATCTTCGTAAATTGCTGCTGTTTCCCATTTTTGCGCTGACCGCCTGCAGCGGCAGCGATGTGAGCGACACGCTCGGTCTCAACAAATCCGCGCCCGACGAATTCGTGGTGGTGTCGCGCCCGCCGCTGGTGGTGCCGCCTGATTTTAGCCTTTCGCCGCCCCGCCCGGGCGAGGAATCGCCACACGCAGTGAGTACGCAGGAGCAAGCGCGTAGGCTGCTGCTCGGCACGCCCGAGACGGTGCTGGCCCCCGGCCGCATGCTGGGCGACGAAGACGGCACCATGACGATGGAAGAATTCATGGGCGCCGATGGCAGCGCTGCTGCAGTCGATACGGCGGTGGTACCGGTGGTGGCCGCCGACCCGCAAACTCCCTCGAGCGCGAACTTCCTGAAACGTCTCGGCGTGGACGAGCTCGACCCGGCCATTCGCAAGGAGCTGGCGCAAGAGCGCGTCGCCCCGCCTTCGGGCAAGCAGGCGGATTCGCTGTACGAAGAACTTGTGGGCGACGACGCCAAGGAAACAGTGGTCGATCCGGCGGCGGAAGCCGAGCGGCTGCGCAGCAATAAGGATGCCGGAAAACCGGTGACCGAGGGCGAAACGCCGACCAAAGACGATTCGCCGAAATCCGTTCTTGATAGGGTATTCTAGCGGTGCTGCACCGATTTTTCATTCCGCTGACGCTCGTGCTCATCGTGATTGCGGTGGCGCTGTATTTGCTGTTCGGCACGCATCACGGGCCGCGTGACGTGCGCGAGGCCGTGCCGGTGGAGCAGTTCAAACTGCGCAACGGCCTGACGGTGGTGGTAATGCCCAACACGCGCATTGCGGCCGTGACTCATTTGCTGATGGTGAAGGCAGGTGGTGCCGACGACAGCTACGGCAAATCCGGCGTGGCGCATTACATCGAGCATCTGATGTTCTCGGGCACCGAGGCCTATCCGACGGGCACCTACGAGCGTGCGGTGTCACGCCTTGGCGGCGAGCAAAATGCGTTCACCACCGAGGATTATACAGGCTATTACGCCACCGTGCCCAAAGCGGCGCTGGAGCAAGTGATGATCATGGAATCGGATCGGTTCCAGCATATGCGTTTCACGCCCGAACAGGCGGCGCGCGAGCTGAAGGTCATCACCGAAGAACGCAACACGCGGGTGGAGAACAATCCCGGCGCGCTGCTGGCCGAACAGCTGGATGCCATCACGTTCCTCAACCATCCGTACGGCCAGCCATTGATCGGTTGGGCAGAGGATATGGCGACGTTTACGGGCGCCGATGCGCAGCGCTATTTCGATAAATTCTATAAGCCGAGCAATATGATTTTGGTGGTGGCTGGCGATGTGGAGCCGCGCAAAGTGCGCAAGCTGGCGCAGCGTTATTACGGTACCATGCCGGCGGGGATGGTGGCGGCGCGCCAATGGCCGAAAGAACCGCCGCTGCGCATCACGCGGCACGCCGAAATGCGCGACGAAAAAGTGCAGGCCCCGCGCCTGATCCGTCAATATGTGGCGCCGAGCTTGAATGAGGGCGAGCGCAGCGCCGTGATGCCGCTGGCGCTGATGGCGCAGTATCTCGGCGGCGGACAGACCAGCCTGTTGTATCAAACGCTGGTGCGCGACCAGAAGCTGGCGAGCTCGGTGAGCGCCAGTTACGACGGGTTCTCCCTCGGGCCGACCTTGTTCCGTATCAGCGTAGTGCCGCGCGAGGGCGTGTCGTTGAAACAGGTGGAACGTGCGCTGGACGCCGCCATCGAGCAAGCGCTTGGCGCCGAACCGCCGGAAGCCGATGTGACCCGCGCGAAAACACAATTGAAGGCCGCCATCGTGTTCGCGCAGGATGGGCTGCAGCCGTTGGCGCAACTCATTGGCGCGTTGTATATGATCGGGCTCGACGAGCAGTATTTCTATGGTTGGACGGACGCGGTGGACGCGGTGAATTCGCTCGACATGTTGGACGCGGCGCAAAAAGTGCTGGCCCCCCATCGCCGCATCACCGGCTGGCTGTTGCCGGAACAGGACGTGATCGACGCGCCCGTGCTGGAGGTGCCCGATGCGCAATAAATGCCTGTTCCTGATGGCGCTGCTTTTTGCGGCACCCGCCCAAGCCGCCATTGAGGTGGAAACGGTACGCGTTGGCCACGGGGTGCGCGCGTGGTACGCGGCGTCGGATACGGTGCCGGTGGTGGACATTGAAATCAGTTTCGAAGGCGCGGGCTACGCCAGCGACCCGGCGGGCAAGGAAGGGCGTTCGGCGCTGGCCGCCGCCATGCTGACCGAGGGCGCGGGCAGCTACGACGCATTGGCCTTCGCGCAAGCGATGGAAGACGGCGCCATTGAAATCACCGCCTCCAGCTCTGCCGATCGGTTGAGCATCCATGTGCGTGCGTTGCGCGAACAGGCGCAACGTGCGGGCGAGCTGCTGGCGATGGCGCTGCAGCAGCCACGCTTTGCGCCCGAGGACATGGGCCGCGTGAAAGCGGAACTGAGTACGATGCTGGTGCGGCTGGACGAATCGGCGGGCTACCGCAGCAGCCGTCTGTTGGCCACGCATGCGTTCGCGGGCCACCCATACGCCAACCCACCCTACGGCACGGCGGATTCGGTGGCGGCACTCACCGCCGACGACCTGCGCCAGTTCCTCGCCACCTACGCCACGCGTAGCACCGTGAAGATTGCCGCCGCAGGCGATGTGGATGGCGGCATGCTCGACGACATGCTCGACCCGTTCGTTGCGGCATTGGGCGAAAACGAGAACGACGCCTACATCGCTCCGGCAAAAATGAAGGGCGCGGGTGAACAGCTGCGCGAAACCATGCCGGTACCGCAAACGGTGGTGCAGTTCGTGGCCCCCGGTGTGGCGCGCGGCGATAAGAAATTTTACGCCGCCAGCATCCTCAACCACGCACTGGGCGGCGATGGTTTGATCGCGCGTTTGGCGCGCGGCGTGCGGCAGGAAAAAGGGCTGGTCTACAGCATCGGTAGCAGCCTCGATGCGCGGCGCGGTGCGGCGCTTATTGGCGGCCAGTTCGCCACCCGAAACGCCAGCGCGGCGGAAGGGATCGCCGTGGTGAAATCGGTGTTGCAGGACGTGCATGATCGCGGCCTAACCACGCAGGAATGCGAGGACGCGCGCACCTATGTGCTGGGTTCGCAAATGCTGCGCTTGGACAGCAGCGAGGATGTGGCTTCGACCCTGCTTTCGATGCAGATCTACGGGCTGGGCAAAGATTACCTCGAGAAGCGCGAGGATTACATCGGTGATGTAAGCTGCGCCGATGTGAATGCGCTGGCGCGTGAGCTGCTCGATCCATCGCGGTTCCTGTTCGCCACGGTCGGTGGCGCGGACGCTCCGTGAACGGCTGGCACTGGCAGGACGATGCGCTCTGGAATTCCTGCAGCGCCAAAGCGCGCGCGCTCGCCGATGGCTGGATCGCCGATAGCGCCGCGCAGTACAAAAAACTAACCGAGCTGGCGGCCCGCCAACCGCTGGTCGAGATCGAGGCCACGCTTCAGCACAGCCTGCAGCACGCGGCAGAGCTGGCCGCGCTTTCGCAACAGCTCATCGTTATTGGCACGGGCGGCGCATCGCTGGGGGCGCAGGCATTCTGCGCGCTGGCGGAAGAGACCACGCGCGTACGTTTTTTAGAGAATTGCGACCCAGTGACGCTGGCCTCGTTCCTGCGCGCCGATGGCGAACGCACCAGCTGGTGCATCATCAGCAAATCGGGCGAGACGGTGGAGACGCTGGCGGCGGCCGTGGCATTGATCGGGCATTACGGCAGCGAATTGCTACGCTCGCGCGTGCGGGTCATCACTGCGTCGCCGGAAAGCGCGTTGGGACGCCTTGCCGCGCAGCAACACTGGACGGTGTTGCCACACGCGCCCGCCTTGGGCGGCCGGTTCAGTGTGTTCTCGCTGGTGGGCATGCTGCCCGCGGCGTTCGCCGGGTTGCCAGTGGAAGCCATACTGCGCCGCGCGGCGCATTGCCTGCAGCATTTGCTGGAGCAGAACGAACCCTCGCTGCTCGAACATGCGGCATGGTTCGCGGCGAACATGGACGAAAAACCGATGCAGCTGCTGATGGCGTATGCCGACCGTTTGCGCGCCGCGACGCAATGGTACAAACAGCTCTGGGCTGAGAGCCTCGGCAAGGACGGCAAGGGCGGAACACCCGTCACGGCCATTGGCGCCATCGACCAGCACAGCCAACTGCAATTGTACCTCGATGGCCCGCGCGACAAACTGATGACGCTGTGGCTGCCCGACATGCGCGGTATGGGCAGCCCGCTGCCCGCCTTGCCGGTGGCGGGGCTGGAGTTCCTGAACGGCCACCGTTTCGGCGATGTGATGCAAGCGACCGCGGAAGCGACCGCGACAACCATGACCGCGCAAGGCGTGCCGCTGCGCGTGCTGCGCGGGGCGCTGACGCCGGAAACGCTGGCCGGATGGATGGCGCGGCAGATGCTGGAAACACTGCTGGTGGCGCAGCTCATCGGGGTCGATCCCTATTCGCAGCCGGCGGTGGAAACCGGCAAGAGACAAGCGCGCGCGGCGCTGGCGGAGGCGTAATGGCCATTCGCCGTTTATCGCCGACTTTAGTAAACCAGATCGCGGCGGGCGAAGTGATCGAACGTCCGGCGTCGGTGGTGAAAGAGCTGGTGGAAAACGCCATCGATGCGGGCGCGAACGACATTGAAGTGACGCTGGAGCAGGGCGGCATTTCGCTTATCCGCGTGCGCGATAACGGACGTGGCATGGCTTCCGACCAATTGCCACTGGCCATCGAGCGCCACGCCACTTCGAAACTGCCGGAAGACGATTTACTCGCCATTCATTTCATGGGGTTCCGCGGCGAGGCGCTGCCATCCATCGGCTCGGTATCGACGCTGACCATTACCTCCAAAGCCAAGGACGCCGACGCGGCCTACAGCATCCGCGTGGCGGCGGGCGAGGTGGGGGAAGTGACGCCCGCCGCGCTGAACCAGGGCACCATCGTAGAGGTGCGCGACCTGTTCCATGTGATCCCCGCGCGGCTAAAATTTTTGAAGACCGAGCGCACGGAGCTGAACAACGCCAGCGACATCATCGAGCGGTTGGCGATGGCCAACCCGGACATTCGTTTTAAGCTGGTGCATGACGGGCGCACGTTGCGCGATTTCCCCGCCATCACGCGCGATTGGTTTTCGGCGGCGCCGGAGCGGCTGGAGAAGGTGATCGGCACAGGGTTCGCGGCCAATGCCGTGCCGGTGGAAGCCCAGCGCGAGAACCTTAAGATCAGTGGATTTGCCGGATTGCCGACCTACAGCCGCGGCAACTCCATGTCGCAATATCTGTTCGTGAACCGCCGCCCGGTGCGCGACCGCGTGCTGCTCGGCGTCATCCGCGCGGCGTATCAGGATGTGCTGGCGCGCGACCGCCACCCCATCGTGGCGCTGTTCCTTGAAGTGCCGGTGACGGAGGTGGATGTGAACGTGCACCCCGCCAAAGCCGAGGTGCGTTTTGCTGACACACAGATGGTGCGCGGGTTGATTTTGAGTGCACTGAAAATGGCGCTCGGTGTGCATGGCCAGCGGGCGTCGACCACGGTGGGCGACGACGCGCTGCGCGCCTTCACGCCGCAATATGGTTCGGGCTACGCGCCGGTGCAGTACCATCCCTATGCCGGTTCCGCTATGCCCGCGATGCAGATGCACCAGCCCGACGCGACGCTGTGGCAGAACAATCCGCTGCCGCCGCTGCGGCACGCGGAAGACCAGCCGATGGTGACGGCGGAGGCGCAAGCCTCGCCGTTGGGCGCGGCGGTAGGCCAGCTGCACGAAACCTATATCGTGGCGCAAACGCAGGATGGGCTGGTGATCGTGGACCAGCACGCGGCGCATGAGCGGCTTGTGTACGAGAAATTCAAAGGCGAAATGCTGGCGCAGGGCGTGGCGCGGCAGGCGCTGCTGATTCCTGAGCCGGTGGAGCTGAGCGAGGCGCAGACGCAGCGCATTCTGGCGCGTGCCGGGCAATGGGCGGAGCTGGGCTTGGTGCTGGAGCCATTCGGCCCCCGCACGGTGCTGGTGCGTGAAGTGCCGAGCATTCTCGGCGATACCGATGTAGCCGGACTGGTGCGCGACGTTGCCGACGATCTGAGCCTGTACGATGACGGACTGGCGCTGAAAGATCGGCTGGAGGAAGTGCTTTCCACCATGGCCTGCCACGGCAGCGTGCGCGCGGGCCGTCGCTTGAACCTTAGCGAAATGAACGCCCTGCTGCGCCAGATGGAGGCCACGCCGTTCAGCGGCCAATGCAACCATGGGCGTCCTACGTATATTTCGCTCAAGCGTGGCGAAATCGAGAAACTCTTCCATCGGCGCTAACAACTCGAATTTGCTAAAGCGTGCGTTTGCCGCTAAACCCGCATCATGCTGATGGTCTACACATTGATCCTGTGCGTCTCCGCCCTGTTGATGGCTTGGGCGGCCGTGCGTGTGGCGCGCCGAGTTTTGCCGATGTTGGGGCTGCCTGTGCGCGTGGGCGCGTGTGTGCTGGTGCCCGCCACTTCTTTCCTGATGGTGCTGGGTGCCCCGGCGCCGATGCTGATGGGCGCGATCCTAATTTTTGTGGTGCTGACCATGCGCGCTCGCCGCCATGATGTGGTGCTGGTGCCCGTGTTGCTGATGCTCGCGGCGGTGCTTATCGGCATGACGGGCCTGCATGCCCCCACGGCCACCTATCTTAGCGCGCTTCCGGCTGTGTCGGTTTCGGCGGCGGCGGGGCTGCTGTGGTTCTGCCTGACCGGCAGCGCGATGTTCGCCAGCGCTTCGGCGCGGATGTTTCTGTATGGGACGCTGGCCAGCGTAGCGGTGCTTGGCGGCGCGCCGCTGCTGGTGCCCGCCACCTTGCCCATCGCGCAGGATGCGGCCATTTTTGGTTGCGCGCTTCTGGGTGTGTTGCTGGCGGGTGGCGGCGGGTTTTCCATTGGCCTCGCCGGACGGCTGGGGGTCGGGTTCATTCTGGCGTATCTGCAACTGGCGGCGCTGTGGCAGGGCGCATGGGTGGCCGGGCTGGCAAGCATCGCTGTTTGGGTCGTGGCGATTGGCTGGTCGTGGGCGCAGCAGGATCTTACGGCAGAGCGCCATGCCGCGTAAATCCAACACTGAAATCTTTGCATTCACCGAACAGAAAGCCGCCCACGCATGACCATCGCCCGTGCCCTTATTTCCGTTTCCGATAAAACCGGCCTCGTGCCGTTCGCCCAGTTTCTTGCCAGCAAGGGCGTAGAAATTCTCTCGACCGGGGGCACCTCGAAGGCGTTGAAGGATGCAGGCATCGCGGTGATCGATGTGAGCGAAGTGACAAAGTTTCCCGAGATGATGGACCACCGGGTGAAGACGCTGCACCCCGCAGTGCATGGCGGGCTGCTGGCGCGGCGGAATAAGCCCGACCATATGGCGTCGGCCAAGGAACATGGCATCGGCATGATCGATCTGTTGGTAGTGAATCTCTATCCGTTCGAGGCGACGCTGGCTGCCACCTCCGATTACGACACGCTGGTCGAGAACATCGATATTGGCGGCCCGGCGATGATTCGCGCGGCGGCCAAGAACCATGAGAGCGTGACGGTGATTGTGGATGTGGCTGATTACGCCGCCGTGGAGGCGCTGATGGCGCAGCATGGCGAAGTGCCGGAGGCCGACCGCAAACGTTTCGCGGCGAAAGCCTTTGCACGCACCGCGGCTTACGACACGCTGATTTCCAGCTGGCTGACCGGCGCAGTGAGCGACAGCCCATGGCCGCCCTACCTGCTGGATGCGTCGCTGCAGGGCGCCTTGCGCTACGGCGAGAACCCGCATCAGAAGGCAGCACTTTACCAGCGCCTAGCGCCGCAAGGTGGCCTCGCCAATGCACAGCAATTGCAGGGCAAAGAATTGAGCTACAACAACTTCGCCGATGCGGATGCAGCCTGGGCCATAGTGGCCGAGGCGACGACGCCGACGGTGGCCATCATCAAGCACGCCAACCCCTGTGGGCTGGCCGAAGGGGCGGAGGTGGTGGACGCGTTCACGAAGGCGCTGGCGGGCGATCCGCAAAGCGCGTTCGGCGGCATCCTCGCCACCAACCAGCCGGTGACGGCGGCGTTGGTGGAAGTCATTGGCGGGCTTTTTCTTGAAGTGATCGTGGCGAAGGAAGTGACGCCAGAAGCGCGCACGCTGCTGGCGGCGAAGAAGAATTTACGCGTGCTGGAAGTGGCCACGGAGACGCACCGCTCGCCGCTGGCGCAGTGGCAGATCGTGCCGATCAGCGGTGGTTATCTGGTGCAGGAAAAAGATAACGGCGAAGCGCTGGAATTGAAATTAGTGACGGGCACACCAATTCCGCAGGCGCAGCAGCGCGATGCGGAGCTGGCGTTCCGCTGGGCGAAGTACGTGAAGTCGAACGCCATTGTGCTGGTGAAGGATGGCGTGGCCATCGGCATCGGTGCCGGGCAGCAAAGCCGTGTGGATTCGGTGAAGATTGCCGTCGATAAAGCGCGCCGCTACGGCCACGACCCCAAAGGCGCGGCGCTGGCCTCGGAGGCGTTCCTGCCCTTCGCCGACAATGTGGAGCTTGCGGCGGAAGCCGGCATCGCCACCATCATTCAGCCGGGTGGCTCGGTGCGCGACCCGGAAGTGATCGCGGCGGCGGAGAAGCATGGGATTGCGATGTTGATGACCGGCATCCGGCACTTCAAGCATTAGGGACGTGAAAAGCGACCATCTGCGTCGTCCTGCCTACCCCGGAAAATCCTCATGTAGCGATGCTACACTCCGGTATTTCCGGCGCAGCCACTCCTAGCATCTGGCCCCTTTTGACGTCCCGCGCTATGCGCAAAGGAAGTAAAGTAAGAGGCGCTACTGGCTGATGATCCACTGCACTTGGCGGAGGGCTACTATCAACATCGAATAATCGAGCGTGGGTTGGGTGCGCAGTTCGTTGACGAAGGCGAGGTAGCGGGCCATGGCGTCTTCGCGGTCTTGCACCCAAAGCAGGGCGGGGTCGCCTTTTTTACGGGCGTAGCGCGTGATGGCCTCCTGCGTCAGACGACGCTGGGCTTGGTAAAGCTCGATGATCAACGATTTCACGGCGAGGCGCTGCCAGTAGTTTTCTGCTGTGATGCGGATGGCGCTGCGGCGTAACCAGCCGAGCTTGAGTTGTGCGCCCAGTTCGAAATAGGTGTGGCCCACATCCTGCACCGAACGTTTGGTGGCGGCGGCGATGTCGATGATGTCGCAAGCGGAGGAAAGCAGTTCCAGCTTGCCCATTTTGTTGGCCAGACCAACGGGCACGCCGTCGTTCTCCCAGCGGTCGACGCGGCGATGGTAGGCCTTGACGAGCGTTTCCGTCATCATCGATTCGGCTTCGGTGGCGATGTCGCGGATGCCTTCGGCGTAACGATCCATCACGGCGTCGAGTTTCATCGGCTGCGGCACATGGACGAGGAACCAACGGCAGGAATGTTCGATGAAATGGTTGACGATGGTGAAGAGCTGCGACTGCAACGCGGACGGCACTTTGCCGTCGAGCGCTTCGATGTCGGCCCAAAGCTGGCGCAGGCCGAACGCGTCGCGCGTGGCAACGTAGGCTTGCGCGATGTCGGGGGCACCGAGGCCGGTGGCGCGCATGAGGCTATGCGCAAAGTTGAACCCAGCGCGATTG
Source organism: Rickettsiales bacterium (assembly GCA_037968615.1). Taxonomy (GTDB): domain Bacteria; phylum Pseudomonadota; class Alphaproteobacteria; order Rickettsiales; family UBA3002; genus QFOX01. The sequence continues at coordinate 8,801 of JBBKVX010000059.1, read as the reverse complement.
ACGATGGAGTTGGTGATGAGTGTCGCCACGATCTCGCGGCGCAGGCGGTGCGACTTGATGTCGTCGCCGAAGCCTTTTTGCATTTCTTTGGGGAAATAACGCAGCAGGTCGTTCTCGAAATAAGGCGCGTCGAGCAGCGCCGATTCCTTGAGGTCACGCGAGATGGCCATTTTGGCGTAGGCCAACAGCACGGCGATTTCCGGGCGGGTGAGGCCCATGCGTGCGGCGCGCAGCTCGGCGAATTGTTTGGCTTCCGGCAGGAACTCCACCTCGCGGTTGAGGAACTTTTCGGCTTCAAGCTGGTGCATCAGCTGCTCGGCAGTGTCGAGCAACTCGTGTCCCTGCGTTTCGGCGATGGAGATGGCCTGTGTCTGCAAACGGTTGTCGAGCAGTACGAGGTCGGTGACTTCGCTCTCCATTTTTTTGAGCAGCACGTTGCGCTTGGGAATGGTGAGGCGGTTGCTTTCGACGGCTTTGCCGAGCGCAATTTTAATGTTCACCTCGTGATCGGAGCAATCCACGCCGCCGGAATTATCGATGGCATCGGTGTTGATTTTGCCGCCCGTGCGCGCGAACTCGATGCGTCCGAGTTGGGTGAAGCCAAGGTTGCCGCCTTCGCCGACGATTTTGCAGCGAAGCTCGCGGCCATTGATGCGCAGGCCGACATTGGCGCGGTCGCCCACCTGTTCGTGGCTTTCGGTGGTGGCCTTGACGTAGGTGCCGATGCCGCCGTTCCATAGCAGGTCGACGGGCGCTTTCAGGATGGTGCGGATGAGCTCGTCGGGCGTGCATTCGGTGAGTTCGGTGCCCAGCACGGCGCGTGTTTCGGCGTTGAGTTTGATGAGCTTGGCGGTGCGCTCGTACACCCCGCCGCCTTTGCTGATGAGCGCGGGCGCGTAATCCGTCCAGTTGCTGCGCGGCAGCTCGAACAGACGTTTGCGTTCGGCATAGCTTTTCGCAGTGTCGGGGTTGGGGTCGATGAAGATGTGCTTGTGGTTGAAGGCCGCCACGAGCTTGATGTTGTGCGACAGCAGCATGCCGTTGCCGAACACGTCGCCCGCCATATCGCCCACGCCCACGGCGGTGAAAGACTCTTTGGAAATGTCCTTGCCGATTTCGCGGAAATGGCGTTCGACGGAGACCCAGCCACCGCGTGCGGTGATGGCCATTTTTTTATGGTCGTACCCCGCGCTGCCGCCGGAAGCGAACGCATCGCCCAACCAGAAGCCGTAATCGGCGGCGACGCCGTTGGCGATGTCGGAGAAGCTGGCGGTGCCTTTATCGGCGGCAACTACGAGGTAGGGGTCGTCGCCGTCATGGCGCACCACATCCTTCGGCGCGGCGATGGTGTGACCAACGATGTTGTCGGTGATGTCGAGCAGGCCGCGCAGGAACATGCGGTAGCACGCGATGCCTTCTTCCATGAACGCCTCGCGCTCGGCGGGGGCCTTGCGCAGGATGAACCCGCCCTTGGCGCCCTGCGGCACGATGACGGCGTTCTTGACCATTTGGGCTTTCACCAGGCCCAGCACTTCGGTGCGGAAATCCTCGGGACGGTCGGACCAACGCAGGCCACCGCGCGCCACGGAACCGCCGCGCAGATGGATGCCTTCCATGCGCATGGAGGTAACGAAAATTTCGGCGAACGGCACAGGCAGGGGCATGCCGGGTACTTGCGACGAACGTATTTTCAGCGAAAGGTACGGTTTGCGTACGCCGTTCTCGAGCTGGTAGAAGTTGGTGCGCAGGGTGGCCAGCACCAACGCTACGAAGCGGCGGATAATGCGGTCTTCCGCGAGGTTGGTGACGGTGTCGAGCGTGGCCTCGATGGTGGCCTTAATCGCCTCGACGGCTTCGGTGCGCTTCGTCTGTTTCGGGTTGAAACGCGCGTCGAACATATCGCTGATCTGGCAGGCGACTTCGGGATGGGCGCGCAAAGCACCCGCGATGAAGGGCTGCGAATAGGGGAAATCAAGCTGCTGCAAATAGCGGCTGTAGGCACGCAGAACGGCAACGCCGCGCACGCTGAGGCCCGAAGCGAGGATGAGCGCGTTGAGCGTGTCGTTGTCGGAGGTGCCGCGCCAAACGGCGCCGATGGCTTCTTCGATGCGTGCTTTATCGACGGCAAGGTCGATGCCGGTGGCTTCCGGCGCGCGCAGGGTGAAGTTGCGCAGCAGAATGGGCGCGAACGGCGCCAAAGGGGTGACGATGAACGGCGTGGCGTCGATGACGGTGAAGCCCATGTTCTCGAGCAGCGGGATGATGCCTGAGAGCTCGGAGTTCAGGTCGCGCGTGTAGCATTTCAGGTGCAGGTGGTCGGTGGGCTCGCCGGGGCGGCGATAGAGTTCCACGGCCAGCCCGTCACCTTCCAGCGACTCGATGGATTTGCGAATGTCGAACGCCGCCGCTTGCGCGCTGTGCGAGTTGACGTAGGCGATGGGGAAAGCGTTGGCGAAGGTTTGCGCCAGCTTCTCGCCTTCGGCTTCACCGGTGAGGCCGATGATGGATTCGCGCAATGCCTCGGCCCACAGGTTGGCGAGGTCGGAGATGGTGGTTTCCAAAGCAGCGAGATCGACTTCGGGAATATGGCCCGGACGGGTGCGGACGAAGATGGTGACGCGTGCCAGCGGCGAATCGGTGATCTGGGTGTTGAAGGTGATGAACTGCCCGGCATAGGCGCGTTCCAGCACCCGTACGATCTCTTCGCGCAGGTTGGTGGAGAAGCGCTCGCGCGGGATGTAAACGATGGCGGAGACGAAACGCTCGAACGGATCCTGCCGCACGAACAGCCGCACTTGCGGGCGGGCTTCCAACGACACGATGCCCATGGCCATTTGGAACAGGGACTCTTCGTCCATCTGGAACAGCTCGTCGCGGGGCAGGAACTCCAGCGTGGTTTTCAGGCTTTTGCCGGAATGGGAGGATTTGTCGAACCCGGCGCGTTTCAACATGCGTGCGCTCTTGCGGCGCAGGAAGGGGATCTGATCGGTTTCGCGGTAGTACACAGTGCTGGTGAACAGACCCAGTATGCGCATTTCGCCGATGAATTTGCCTTTAGCGTCGAAGCGGCTCAGGGCGATGTAATCCATGTACGCGCGGCGATGCACCTGCGAGAATTCCGAGGCGGTGAGGATGGTCACGTTGTCGGTGGCGGTGCGGATGTCGGAACGCTCGACCGCGTCGTCGGCGGCGGGGAGCTTGAACACACCGAGCGCCGATTTTGGATCGAGTTCCAGCGCATCGGGTTTCTTGGCGTTGGTGACGTTGTATTGCGCGACGCCGAGGAACAGGAAGTGGTTGCGGCCAAACCATTCCAGCAGGTCGTGGATCTCGGCGGCTTCTTCTTTTTTCATGCCGTGGGGCGAGGCGGCGTATTCCTTGGCCACGCCAAGCACGGCGGCGCTCATGTCTTTCCAATCGCTCACGGCGATGGACACATGCTTCAGCGTGGTGCGCATTTTTTCTTCCAGAGCATCCGGCGTGAGCTGCACGGGCAGCGACGACAGCTCGACATAGATCAGTGATTCGCGGCGGTGGGCGGCGGGCGCTTCGTCGGAACGTTCGACGGTTTTGAGCACGCCCGAGGCGTCGCGCGTGGTGGCGAGGATGGGGTGCTGGATGCGGTGGATAGTGAGGCCCAAAGCGGTGAACAAAGCGGTCAGCGAATCAACGAGGAAGGGGCTGTCGTCGTTGATGGCGATGATCTCGGTGCGGGTGACGTTCTGGCCGCGCTCATGGAATTTGCGTTCGCGGATCTGAATGGCGGGGTTGCGGCTCTTGCGTTTTTGGAAGAATTTTGCGGCTTCAAGCGCGATGGCACTGGCGTGAGCGGACTCCAGCTCCTTGAGGTCGTTCAACGGCGCGAGCGCGTAGAAACTGGTGATAAAACGGGCCTGTTCCGCCGTGGCTTTCTTTGCCGTAGCGGCCACGATGTTCTTGATCAGTTCCTGATGCAGGGAAGAATAATTCGGAGCCATTTTTCCAGCCTATTTTTGTTCTCGCGCCCTCATACCAAGTTACAGGCAAAGAGGAAGCAAAAAGCGTTGTGCGACGCGGTATCCTTATGCGTTCTCGATGGCGTCCCACACGGTCGCGGCAAGGTTCACTCCGTAGAGTGTTTGCGCGGCGCGCAGGCCGGTCGGGGAGGTAACGTTTATTTCGGTGAGGTAGCTGCCGATGACATCGAGGCCGGTAAGCATCAGCCCCTGTGCTTTGAGCATCGGGCCAATGGCGGCGCAGATCTCTTCCTCGCGCGGGGTGAGGGTGGCTTTTTCGGGCTGGCCGCCTACGCGCATGTTGGCGCGGATGGAATTGTCGGCGGGTTTGCGCTGGAACACCGACGCCACTTCGCCGTCGATGAGCAGGATGCGCTTGTCGGAGTTGGCGACTTCGGCGCGGAATTGTTGCCACATCAACGGTTCCAGCCCGCGCTCCATCCAGTGTTCGATGAGCGTTTCGATGTTGGGGTCGGTGGCCGCGAGTTTGAACACGCTGCGCCCGCCATAGCCATAAAGCGGTTTGGCGACGATGGTGCCCTGCTCGCGCGCGAAAGCGGTGATCTCGGCCACGTCGAGGCTGATGAGGGTGGGTGGCATGAACTGGCGGAAGGCCAGCGGTGAGATTTTTTCCGGTGCGTTGCGCACGCCCGCCGGGTCGTTGAAAACGCGCGTGTCGGGCTGCAATTGCTCGAGCAAATGCGTGGCGGTGATGTAGCGCATGTCGAAGGGCGGATCCTGCCGCATCCACACGACATCGAACGCGTGCAGCGAATGCGGCTCGGGCGCACCGAGGCTCCAGACGGGATTCTTCGAGGGGTCGAGCGCGATGCGTTGCAGCACCGCACCCACTTCGCCATGGCGCCAGCTGAGGTTCTCGACCGGGTAATAATAGCATTCATGCCCACGGGCGATGGCTTCTTCGATCAACATGAAGCTGGTGTCCGCCTTGGCGTTGAGCTTGGCGGGGTGGTCCATCTGGAAGGCGACGCGCATGGTTAGTAGCCCCCTCCGGCCGGAGCGGCGAGGTCGGAGGAACCGACGGATTCGATGCCGATCGTGCCGTCAGTGGGCGGGTAGGCGCCGCTGTCGGTGGGGTTGCTGTAGCTGCTGGGCGCAGTGGTGGCGGGCGCGCTGTAGCTGCTGCTAGGTTGGTAGGGCGGAATGGAGCTTTCCGGCGCGCCAGTGGCGGGCGCGGAAATTTCCACCGGCATTTCGCTGCGCACTTGCAGATGGCTCACCACGCGCTTGATGCCTTTGGTGGCGCGGGCCACGTTCATCACACGGGTCAGTTCGGCGCGGTCGTAGACGCGACCGAGCAGGTAGGCGGTGCCGTTCACCACATCGATGGAATAGTTGATGACCCAAACATCTTTGGTGATGAGCAGGCGGCCCTCAAGGTTTTTCTTCACCAGCGAATCGTTGGCGCTGTTCATGAAGGCGCCGTCGCCGATGGTGATCTCGTTGATGACTTCTTTTACGCCCTTGGCCTGCCAAGCAAGCGACACAGCGCGCTGCGCCAGATCTTCGGTAGCGACGATGCCGGTGAGCATGACGCGCTGATGGCGCACGCGCACGGTGACGTTCATGTAGAGGCTGTTCTTGCCCTGAATGAGACGGTTGCTGATGTCGGTGTAGAGCACTGAATCATCCACTTTCGAACCCACGGAACGCTCCTCGGCCAGCGCGATGCCGGTTTCGGTGCCTGCGCCCACGGCGGCAGCGATGCAACCGGACAGGGTGAGGGGAAGGGCGAGCAGAAGCAGAAGGGAACGCATGGGGAGACTCCTTAGATTGCGCCCGATTCGTTCTCCTGAACTCGCCATGGCGCGCAGCTTCGCTGGCTCATGGCTGGCTCGGTTTACTAACCTTGCGCGGGTTAGGCAGCGTCGAACGCATGCCGTATATGGTGCGGCCAGCGGTACCATGCAACCAGCAGCGCGTCGAACCGTATCGTGCAATGCGCGGGTTGCGGATGCGACTGCAGGTAATGCTGTGCTGCGCGCACCACACGTTGCTGATTTCTGGCGTGGATGGCGTCGGCGGCGTCGGCGCGATTGGTGCGGGCCTTTACCTCGACGAAGGCAAGCGTGCGAAAGCGCTTGGCCACAAGGTCGATCTCGCCCACCGGGGTTTTGTAACGGAACGCGAGGATGCGGTAGCCGTGCAAGCGCAGCCACCACGCGGCGAGGGTTTCGGCGCGCAGACCGCTGCGATGGTTGCTGCGTCGCGCGCGGCTCATTTCAGGGCGAGAGCGCGAGCGTAAAGCTCGCTTTTCGACAGGCCGGATTCGGCGGCGGCGATGGCGGCGGTTTCTTTCACGCTGTGGGTGGCGAGCAGGCGGAGGAGCAGCGCGTCGATGTCGTCGGCGCTGGGGGGTGGCGCGTCGCCTGCGCCCTCGATGATGAGCACGCATTCGCCGCGCGGTTTATGCGTTTCGTAATGGGCGGCCAAAGCGCTGAGCGGCCCACGCTGGCAGTCCTCGTGCAGCTTGGTGAGTTCGCGCGCCACGGCGGCGGGGCGGTCGCCGAGAATGGCCAGCGCATCCGTCAAACAGGCGGTGAGGCGGTTGGGCGATTCGTAAAGCGCGAGGGTGGCTTTGATGGGTTTCAACGCGGCCAACGCTTCGCGGCGGGCGATGGTTTTGGGCGGTAGGAACCCGGCGAAATGGAACGGCAGCGCGGGCAGGCCCGCAATGGTGAGGGCAGAAAGCAGCGCGCTGGCACCGGGCAGTGGCGTAACGCGAATGCCCGCCGCGATGGCGGCGGCGACCAAACGCCCGCCGGGGTCGGACACGAGCGGCGTGCCCGCATCGGAAACGAGCGCAACGCGTTGGCCGGTTTGCATCAACGCAACGAGATTGGCGCTGGCCATCGCCTCGTTATGTTCGTGGCAGGCAACGAGCTTGGTGGTGATGCCGTAATGCTGCGTGAGCGTGCGTGTGGTGCGGGTATCTTCGCAAGCAATCACGTCGGCGGCCTTGAGAATTTCTAGCGCGCGCAGGGTGATATCGCCAAGGTTGCCGATGGGCGTGGCGACAATGAACAGCTCGCCCCCTGCGTGTTGGGCTTGGTTTTTAGCGGGCGGTTTGCTATGGGCTGTAGACGGTCTGGCCATGAGGCCAGCATAAAGGAGCGAGCGGGATGCGCCACCCTATTTATCTGACACTCACGATGCTGATGGCGATGCTGTCGGTTTCGGCCTGCGACACGAAATACACGCCGCCCACGCCGCCGCGCACGCTCAGCACGTATCAGAACCCCAACCCGGTGGTGACGCCGGTGCCCGGCGAAATCGCCACCCGCACCATTACGCCCAAGCAGGGTTATGGGTTCGTGGAAGGCGCCACTGTGCGTGTGGGCCTGCTGCTGCCACTGACCGGGCGCAGCGCCGAGCTGGGCCGCGCCATGCAGGATGCCGCCACGGTGGCCCTGTTCGATAAATATGCCAGCCTCTCGCCCCGGCAGGCCAGCACCAAGCTGGAACTGCTGCCCAAGGATACTGGCGACACGCCCGAACAGGCCGAACAGGCGATGAGGGAAGCGCTGGCCGAAGGCGCGGAATTCATTATCGGCCCTATTTTTGCCGATGCCACGCAAGCCAGTGCTCCGGCCGCGCGGGCGCAGTCGATCAGCGTGCTTAGCCTCAGCAACAGCGCCCAGCGTGGCGGCGCGGGCGTGTATATGTTCGGCTTCTCGCCGCAGGAACAAACAGCGCGCGTAGTGAATTATTCGCTCAGTGTCGGCAAGTCGCGCATCGCGGCGTTGGTGCCGGATTCGGCGCTTGGCACGATGGTGCTCGATTCGGCGCGCGCCACCTTGGCCGCTCAAGGCATTGCGCTGGTGCGTGAAGTGAAATATTCATCGCAAGGCATCGGCATCGATGAGGCCGCCAATGCGTTGCTGGCGCAACATGCGTCGCCCGATTTCGATGCGCTGCTGCTGCCCGAGGGCGGCCCGGCGTTGGGAACCATGCTGCGTGCGCTCGGCTCGCGCGGCATGAATAGCAGCAATGTGCAATTGCTCGGCACCGGCATCTGGGACGATGCCGCGCTGATCCGCCGCGCGCCGCTGGAAGGCGCATGGCTGGCTTCCAGCCCGCCTAGCTCCACCGCCGCCTTCGAGGCGCGCTTCCGCAGCACCTATCAATATGTGCCGCCGCGCATCGCTAGCTTAGCCTATGACGCGGTATCGCTGGCGGTAACGCTCGTTACTTCGGGCCGCCCGTTCGATGCGGCCACGCTGACCAGCCATGCCGGGTTCGTCGGCCCCGCCAACGGCATGTTCCGCCTGCGCCAGGATGGGCGTGTGGAGCGCGGCCTCGCGGTGCTGCAAGTGCAGGCCGGCACGTTCAAAGCAGTGTCGCCCGCCCCCGCCGGTTTTAGCCAGTAGCGTTATAGTTTGAAGGGGGTCTTGCCCCCTTCGCTGCGCTGACCCCCGCCGCACGTGGCTCGCGCCGCTGCGGCGCTACGCGGGTTCTTTCAGAAGCTCATTGATAAGCGCGTTTAGCACGAGTTGTCCCTTAGGCGTGGCGATGAGTTTATCGCCCTCGTCGAGGAGCAGGTCGGCTTTCATCAGCCGGGGGATGCGACCGTCGTTGGTGCGTTGGTTGAAGGCGCCGAGCTCGGCGTCGGTGAAGCGGTTGAGGTCCAGCCCTTCGCGGGTGAGGCGCAGGCCCATCAGGGTTTTTTCTTCCATCCGTTCGCTGGCGTTCAGCGCTGTTTGTTCCTCGACGCCATGCGCTTCACGGCTGACGGCTTCGAGCCAGCGCTCGGGTGATTTTTGTGTGCGCGTGGCGAGGTTGCCC
>JBBKVX010000058.1:0-26645 GCA_037968615.1 Rickettsiales bacterium | reverse complement strand
TTTTTAATCGCGGCGGAAATCGCTTTTGCGTCGTGCCCATCCACTTCTTGGCATGCCCAGCCCAGCGCTTCAAAGCGCTTGCTCTGGTCGTCCGAAACCGTCATCGAAGTCGGCCCATCGATGCAGATCAGGTTGTCGTCCCACAGCACGATCAGCTTGTTCAGCTTCATATGCCCCGCCATCGACGCGGCCTCGTGCGAAATGCCTTCCATCAAGCACCCATCGCCCACGATGGCGTAGGTGTGGTGGCTCACCAGCGCATCGCCGAACTCGGCGTTCAGCGCGCGCTCGGCCATCGCCATGCCCACGGCGTTGGCAATGCCCTGCCCCAGCGGGCCGGTGGTGGTTTCAATGCCCGTCGCGTGGCCGAACTCGGGATGCCCCGCCGTTTTCGCGCCCCATTGGCGGAAGTTCTTCAACTCCTCCAGCGTCATGTCGGGATAGCCAGTGAGATGCAGCAGCGCGTATTGCAGCATGCTGCCATGGCCTGCCGACAGCACGAACCGATCGCGATCGGGCCATTCGGGATGCTGCGGGTCGTAGTTCAAAAATTCGGTGAACAGCACCGTCGCCACATCGGCCATGCCCATCGGCATACCGGGATGCCCCGACTTCGCCTTCTCCACCGCGTCCATCGACAGCGCGCGAATGGCGTTCGCCATCCGGTCATGCGTTACAGCTTGCGGTTTGGCTTGGGTCGCGGGCATAAGTCTCTCGTTCGTGCGGGTTCGCCAAAACGTGTAACATGCAGCTTCCCGATTGCAACCCGCAGCACCGACTTATTATAGGGGAATCTGGGACCTGCCCAGTTATGCACATTCCCCCTTCACCGCGCTTGCCAATGCCGACGCCATCTGGTTGGTTACCGCCTAATAACAAGAAACTAGCCCGCACAGTTCAACGTCAACCTCAAGATGAGGCAAGGGTATGGTAAGCAACACATCACCACTTCCGTCGGCTCTGGAAGCCGTCAGCACCGCTTTCGACAAACTGGAGGCCGCCGTCGCGTACGCGCAGGCCGAGCGCAACAACGCCGTCGAGGCGAAGGAATCCATTCAGGCCGAAATCACCGCCAGTTGGGAAGCGCACAGCGCCAAGCTCGAGGCCGACCTCGCCGAGACCCAGGCCGAAACCGGCTTCCTGAAAGACGACAACGCCCGTCTCAGCAACCAACTGCAGGACATGCAGCAGGAACTGCTCGAACTGCAAACCACCGCCAGCAGCACCATGAAGAAGCTCGACGGCTCGGTGAAACAACTCGATCTCATTCTGGAGCGCGCGTAATGAAAACCGTCAAAGCGATCGTCTATGGTAAGGAATACACCCTCGCCTGCGACGCCGGGCAGGAGCAGCATCTGCAACAGCTCGTCGGCCAACTTAACGCCCGCGCCAAAACCTTGGAAAAAGCCGTCGGCAAACTCCCCGAAGGCCTGATGATGGTCTACACCGCGCTCATGCTGTCCGACGAACTCCACGACAGCCAACGCGAAAACGCCCGCTACAAAGACGAGCTGGCCAACACCCATCGCCTCCTCCACGACAACGCCCCGGATGATGCGCGCCTCGCCGCCCTCGAGGAAGAAGTCGCCGAAAACCTCCAAAACCTAGCCCAACGCATCGAAGGCCTGGCCGAGAAGCTCGCTTCCTAGTTTTTTAGCGCTTCGCGCCTGATGGGGTCCTTCGCCCCAAACCCCGCCGACGCTCTGCGTCGGTTCGCACTTTGTGCTCACGCTGAACCTACGGACTATTCATTTTTCTAATGTACGTAAGGACCAAAGATTTGCCCCTGGGAGGCGACCGCCGACCCGCGTAGCGGCGGGGATGAGCGAAGCGTAAGGGGGGAAAGCCCCCCTTAACCCGGCGAAGCCGCAAGCAAAGCGACCATTCACCGCGCCCCTTGCCTTTCCCCTCGCTCACATCTATATTAACGGTGAATGGCACTGCCCGGTTCGAGTAGGTACAAATGCTCCGGGACCGATACACACCTTTAGGGAACTGCCCCTGTTGTTGACCGTGGTTGGCAATATGCGGTGCCCACCTGACTCTAAGGGTCACGGGAGGTTATAACGCTACACGGCCAGGGTGGTCCATTCACTTTCACTTTTTTCGAGGTCGCAGCACGGGAAGGCGACCGCCGACCCGCGATAGCGGCAGGGTTTGGGGGGCAAGCCCCCAACGCGCGGAGCGCCAATCAAAAACTAATACTGCTCCGCCGGAACCATCTGCGCGGGCTGCGCCACCATTTGCACGGTGCCGATCAGTTGCCCACCCGCATCGTACAGGCGTCCACCGCCAACGGGGTCGAGTTCCGCGCGGCCATAATTGCGGCCATCCTCGCCCACCAGTTTCAGGTGGTGCGTGAGGCTGCCGGTCGGCACCTCTTTCTTTTTCGTATCGCAGGCCGAAAGGGCGAGCAGCGAAACCGAGGCAAGCGCGAGGGCAGCAATTTTCATACGGGCTCCATGAGTGGTTTCCCCCATTCTACCACATCCGAATAAAAAGGGGATGCGGTTGTTGCGCGCCGCTGAAAATCGCCGCATACTCCGCGCATGAACCAACCACAGCCCACGCCCACCCTCGAAAAGCGTAAGCTCCGGCAGCAGATGCTGGCGCGCCGCCGCGAGCTGCCCAACGCCGCCATGGGCATGGCCAACCAATCCGCCGCCCGCCATTTCGCTGATCACCCTATCCTCTCCTTTGCACCTTCCATCGCGGGCTACATCGCCATTCAAGGCGAGCTCGACGTGCTGCCCGTGTTCGATCTCATGGCACGTTTCGACAAGCTTACCGCCCTGCCCTGCATCACCGATTCCGGCAGCCTGCAATTCCGCCAATGGCGGCGCGGCGAGCCGCTGGTGCGCCAGCCCACCCTCAACGTGCAGGAACCCACGCCCACCGCTCCCAGCCTCATTCCCGCCGTGGTGCTGGTGCCGCTGCTGGCGTTCGACGGCCTCGGCAACCGCCTCGGCTACGGGGCCGGATATTACGACCGCACCATCGAACAAATGCGCCAGTTCAGCACCCCCCCTTTGTTCATCGGCGTCGCCCACAGCGCGCAAGAGCTCGACGAAGTGCCCACCGAACCGCACGACGCACGATTGGATGGCATTCTCACCGAACTCGGCGTAAGCATGTTCTCATAAATAATCGGCGGTCAGCAGGCCGCCCAGCCATGAGCCCGCGAAGCGGCGTTCCATTAGGAGCGCAGCAGCGCGAGTAGGGAACGAAATGAAAATACTATTTTGCGGAGATGTAGTGGGAAGAAGCGGCCGCGATGCGGTACGCAAGTTCGTGCCGCAACTGCGCCGCGACGAACCGCTCGATGGCGTCATCGTCAATGTCGACAACGCCGCCTCTGGCTTCGGCATCAACGCCGAGACGCTGCGCGACTTCAAAGGCCTCGGCATCGATTGCATGCCCGGCGGCGACCATGTGTTCGACCAAAAAGACGCGCCCGGATTGTTGGGGCAGGACCCGCAACTGCTGCGCCCGCACAACTATCCGCCCACCACCGCAGGCACTGGCTGCCGCCTTTACACGCTCGAGAACGGCAAAAAAATGCTCGTCCTGCATTTGCTCGGCCAAGTGTTCCACCGCGAATATCTCGACAGCCCCTTCACCTGCGCCGACCTCGCGCTGAAGCCCTACACGCTTGGGCAGAACGTCGATGCCATCGTCGTCGACATGCACGCCGAAGCCACCTCCGAAAAACAAGCCATGGGCCACTACCTCGATGGCCGCGTGTCACTCGTCATCGGTAGCCACACCCACGTGCCCACCGCCGATGCGCGGATTCTCCCCGGCGGCACCGCCTACATGACCGACGCGGGCATGTGCGGCGACTACAACTCCATCATCGGTTTCCAACCCAAAGCCCCGATGCAGCAGTTCCTACAAAAACACCGCAAGATCCGCATGGAACCCGCCAACGGCGCGGGCACATTAAGCGGCGCCATCGTGGAACTGGGAACGAACGGATTGGCCAAGGCCATCACGCCGATTCAACATACATAATCAGGAATCAAGAGAAGAAGGCCAGTTACTCGGCGTCTTCGTCCTCGGTCATTTTGGCTTTCGCCTTGCGCGTGCGTGGTTTGTCGCTGGGGCTGCGCGCCTTTTGCAGCTTCGCTTTGCTTTGGTCCCACACGTAGGTGTTGGTGATGATGCGGGTGCCGGTGGTAACGATATCGCCGTTGGGCAATTGCAGCACGTCGAACCCGTCCTTCAATGCATCGTTGATGATCGACGACGAATGACGCAGATATTCCGGGTTGGCCATCAGGTCGGCGAGCGCGTTCTCTTCCTCGCCCGCAGCCGCTTTCGCGTTCTTCGTGACGTTGATAGAAGAGAAGATACTATTCTTATATGTCATCACCAAACCTTGTTAGCAGCGGAGGCATCAATTTTAAGTTAGGTTGAACAACATTAACCATCCGATGAGCATAGCCTAATATGGCACACCCCGGAAGCAGAAGGAAAAAAACCCGGAACCGAGTGCATTTCCTGATACTTCGTCAGCGTTTGTGCCTCATGCGCCACAACCACCGGTAGGTTAACTAAGTTCTTAACACCTACCTACCAGAACCTCCGCCAGAAACAATAGGCGGCGCCGCAACTTCACGGAACTGTCATAAATGCCGAAGAGGCATTTATTGTTATAAGCGCTACGCGCTTCAATAACTACTTTTTGCCCGCGAAGCGGTCAAAAAAGAGGCCCGGTATGAAACCGGGCCCAAGAAGGAGCTAGACGACTTTCGTAAAAGGGCCGGATGGGTGTGTGGCGCCACCCGGCCCTTATTCGTTAGATCTGGTTGAGCTGCTCGAGCAATTCATCCGCAGTTTTGATCACCTTGGTGTTCGCCTGATACGAACGCTGGGCGACGATCATGTCGGTCAGCTGTTCGGCCAGATCCACGTTCGATTGCTCAAGCGCGGCGGAGACCACCGAGCCCGTACCGTTGGTGCCCGACTCACGTAAGTTCACCTCACCCGATTCACGCGTTTGCGTGAACACGTTCCCGGTCGCGGCGCGCAGGCCATCCGGGTTAGCGAAGTCGGCGATCGGCAGTTTGTAGAGCGCCTGCGTTTCTCCGTTCGAGTAGCTGGCGACCACTTCGCCATCCGACGTAATGGAGACGCTGACGAGCTGGCCGACCGGCGCACCGTTCTGGTTCGCAAAGTTCACGTTGTAACCGGAATCGAACTGGCTGAGACCATTCGACAGACCGATCGTTGCCGCACCCACGGTGCCGAACGGTTGGCCCGACGTACCGAGGTTCAACGCTACGGTGCTGGGCACCGAGCCGTTGCGCCAGTTCACCGAAACCGGGTTCACCAAGCCATCGCTCACCGAGCGCAGCGTGCCGTCGCCGTTGAAGATGATGGTGCCGGTAGCGATCTGGCCATCGACCAGCGCCGTGTTGACATCCGTTTCCGGAATCACGTGGGCTTCCACCGCCCAAGTGTTCTGGGCAATTTTGATGAAGCTGAAGCGCACATCATGGCCGGAACCGAGGCTGTCATAGACGCGGACGTTGCGGCTGAACTGCGCCGTAATGTCGCCCGAAGCCATGTTGGCACCGAGGCCACCCGCCGGGTTGTACTTCGCGGGAAGCACGCCGGTGGTTTTCACCGAAAGGTTCGGATCGGCGGCCGCTGTGGCGTAATCCGCGCCGTTCAGCGAGCTGACAAGGCCGAGATGCGCCAGCAGGCCACCATGGTTGCTTACGCCTTGGATGGAAATTTTATTCCCAGCCTGAGCGGTCAGTGCGCCGTTGGTCACTTCCACGCGTTGGTATACCGGAACCTGCACGGTGTAGGTACCCGCGCCGGTCGCGGTCACCAGGAATGGGCCACCATCGAGCAGACCTTGCGGAATACCGCTGCCCGTTAAATCCGCCAACTGAGAAAGGTTGAGGGATGTCTGGTTCGCGGTCACCACGGTCGGATCGGTGATCACGATGCTCATCATCACCGGCGAGGTCGGGGTGCCGTTATAGATACCGTTGGTCACGGCCACCGAAGCGCCGGTGGTCACTGCGTAAGGAACGCCCGGCGCATCGTCGAAACCGATCGTATCGAGCGGGTTATCAACGCGGATCTCGATCTGGGCGTTCGACAATGCGTTGGTCAGCACCGCCGAAATGCCTTCGGCCACGTTGTTCACCATGTTGGCCAAGCCTTGCAGGCTGGCGAAGCGGTTGGTGGTCGAGCTTTCGATGTTCGACAGGTCGAGTTCTTTCATCCAGTTGATGCCGCGTGCACCATCGGAAGTGATGTCGTTACCGTTGGCGAAGGTCACGGATTCGTTGGCGTCCTCGCCCGCCACGACCAGACGGCCATCCACCACGCGGGCGGTGAGGCCCTGCGTTGCGTCGATGGCTTTGGCGAGCGTGTCGAGGTTGTTGAATTCCCCGTTGGTCACGTTCGGGCTGGTGGTGGTGTAGCGGAAGGTGACCGTGCCCGAAGTCGGGTTCTCGATGGTGAAGGTCAGGGCCGAAGCACTAAAGCCGTTCACCGTCGTTTTGCCGAGGAAGGCATCCGACACCGTTTTGGCGTCCATGATGTTGCCTTGGAACGGGCGGGTGTTTACGCTGAATTCGTCCGCCGCGTAGGGGCCAGCGCCGGGAGGCGTGGTCACCGTCAAGGTGAACGTGTCATTGCCGGTGCGGGTCACCACGAAGGTCGAGTTCATCTCGGCCAGCGGTGTGTTGCCGAAGTTGGCGCCGAAATTGGTCAGCGTCACTTTATCGCCGGTGATCATGCCATGGCTCGGCACGGTGAAGGTCAGGGTCGAGCCACTTACCGCAATGTCGGTCGACGCTTCGGCGGAAGTCACGGCTTTGTTATTAATGCTGGCGTCGCCGTAGTTGGCTGTGGTGGCTGCCACCGTCACGTTACGGCTGGTGCTGTAACCACCGTACGTGTAGTTGTATTGCAGACCGTTTCCGGTCGAAACAGTGAACTGGTCGCCACGGCGCACGGAGTCGGCCGAGGCCATTCCGTATTCCGCACCCACGAGAATTGCGTCGCTCGACAGGTTACGGTTGTTGGCGTTGTTCACGTCGGGTTTCAGCACACCGCCCTGGCCGGGGTAAACGGTCTCGCCCGCTTTCAGGTTGGCGCCGATATCGATTTTGGAAGTGGCGGTGGCCACGCCCGAAGCCGATTCCACGTTCACCGTCGTCAACGAATCGAAGTTGGTGAAGGAGGTGGTGTTCAAGTTGCCCGATTCGCCGGGCAGACGGCCTTCGCGATCCAGCGGCCAGCCTTGCAGGAAGTAGCCTTGCGAGTTCACGAAGTTGCCGAGGGCATCCTGCGTGAACGAACCGGCGCGGGTGTAAAGCGGGGTCGAAGCCACTTCGCTGGACGCTACGGCTTTCACCACGAAGAAGCCCGCACCCGACATGGCGATGTCGGTGCCCGACTCGGTCGATTGCAGCAGCCCTTGTTTGCTGACGTTCAGCACCGACCCACCGCGTACGCCGCCGGTCTGGTATGAACCCGCCGCGTTGGAACTGACCACGAGGGACGAGAATTTCGCCGTGCCCTGTTTGTAGCCAATGGTGTTCACGTTGGCGATGTTGTCGGAGATGACCCCGATTTTGCTCGATTGTGCGCGGAGGCCCGAAACGCCACCAAACAATGCTCCATATAAACTCATAAAAACCTCCGAATAGTCGTCTGTTGTTTTGTCCGTTTGTGGCGGAAATCCGCCGTTCGCTAGTTACATTGCATGTTCCGTGCCAACTGCCCTAGGCAGCTTCTTCCACCTCGTCGCCACCGCCCACACCCGTGTCATTGCCGCCGGTCACCGTGTCTGTCGGATCCGGCTCAGGATCCGTAAAGGTCGCACGAGTCGCCGGGCGCACCGTCAGCACGTTGCCGAACGGCACCGAGCCGGTACCAATACCTGTGCTAAGAAGCAGGTCGCCGTTCTTGTCGCGCTCGAAGCCCGAAACCAAGCCCACCGAACGCGTCTCGGCGGTAATGAATTTGCCGTCCGCACCCTTCGCCGAAACCGACATGGTGTAGATCCCGTCCGGTTGCTGGTCATGGTTCGTGCTGTCCTTGCCGTCCCACAGCAACACATTGCGGCCCTTATCCAGCGCGCCGGGCCCGGTATAAACGATGGAGCCCGCCGAGTTACGCAGGGTGATCTCCACCGATTGCGCCTGGGCCGGAAGGATGTACGAGAACGCGCCCTGCCCGCCATATACTTGCCCCGAGGAGCCCGCCGTCTCGATCTCGCGACCGATATAGGTGGTGGCCGTGGCCAGCTGCGATTGGTACACCGTGTTGGCGTTCGATTTCACCAGCGCATCGAGTTTGCTGTTGGTCTGCACCTGCTGTTCCACCTGCGTGAACTGCGTGATCTGCTGCGTCATCTGCGACACATCCATCGGCTCGCTGGGATCTTGGTTCTGCAACTGCGTCGTCAACATCTTCAGGAAGAAGTTGAAATCGGCGTTGAGCTTGGTGCCCGCCGTTTGTTGTTCGGTGCTAAAGCCCGCTTTCTGGTTTGCCGCTGCGGCCGCTGCAATTGCGGCGGCGCGGGCTTCGTCTGTCATTTGTCCGATGGCCATGGTCGTTCTCCCTTAAGCTCGTATATCCACGCCGTCGCGCAGCGTGAGTGTGTATTTCTGATTGGCGGGGATCGCACTTTGCGGGCCCACCGGTTCATCGCCTTCGCCGTCCCAGTTGGGGCGGCCATTCTGGTTTCCATCGCCTTGTGTGTCGGGCGAAGGTTGTTGGCGCAGGTTGAACTGCATGCTGCCTGCATCGGCTTTCACGCCGGCATCCTGCAGCATCCGCTCCAGCCCGCGTGCGTCGCGCGCCAGCGAATCCAGCGTCTCGGCTTTGTCCACCAAGAAGGAAATTTGTGTCTGCCCATCGGCGCCTTTATGCATGCGCACTTCCACGCGGCCCAGATCGGCCGGTTCCAGCGAAATAGTCAGCAGGTCGATGCCTTCTTTCGTCGCGCGCTGCACGGCCACATGCACCTGCTCGGCCACGGGGGCGTGGTTGGCGTGGGTGCCCGGCTGTTGCAACGTCACCGCGCCACGATGGTCGGCCGATTGCGTCGCGTGGGTGCCGCTTGCCGCGTTCAACGGGCTGATGCCCACCTCCGCCGCGTCCGGCTCACCCGAGTTCTGCGCCACGGTGTTTTCCATCATCGCGCGGAAATCCATCAGGTTGGTCACTTTGTCGTCCTTGCCCTGCGGCTTGGCCATGTTGGGCAGGTTCACTTCGGGCAAATCGTCGTTCGCCGCCAGCTCCAGCCCCGGAATCTCATCCGCTGAGGAGCCGGTTACCGGCGCGTCGGTGATTTTTTTGATCCATGCGGGCGCTGCTTCCAGCGCTACGTTCAATGGCACGATTTCGATATAGTCGCGCGTGGCCGCCGTTTCTTTCTGCGCCTGCGCGGCAGAATCGGCATCACGAAACATACTGGCCTGCAAACTTTGCGCGAGTGACATGTTGGTGCCGTCGTCGTCTTCTTCGTTCGCAGCGTCCTGCGTGGCTGCATCTTTTTGTTTGGCGGCGAGCGCGCCTTTCATCCATGCCAGCAGGCGTTCCGCCGAACCGGTGCGGTCGGTGGTCGCTTGTGCAGCCTGCTGCAGGGCGGAAAGCCCGGCCAGCAACGCGCCGACTTTTTTGCTTTCTCCGCCATCTTTGATCTCGGTCAGCGATGCTTTCAATTGTTCCTGAAGTTCCTGGTGCGCCGCGTCGGCATCGGCCGTCAGTTCGCCGTTGAATTCGGCCAGCTGGTCAAGAAGTGCCTGTGCGTCATCGGCAGAAATTTCCTGATTGAGCAGGTCGTTCAGCGACGCGATGTCGCCCGCGCCCGTCGCGCCCACTTCCTGCGCCAGCAACGAGCCCGGCGCAATATCGGCCACCAGCGTGCCGCCTTGCGGCGTGTATTGCCCCTGGCCCTGCCCTTGGTCGCCCAGCAGCTGTGCGAACATATCGGCGATCGCGCCTTGCCCGCCGCCCTGGCCCTGACCACCCGTCAGCGCACCGTTCGGCAGTCCAAGCAACATCCCAAGTAAACCAAGCTGCATAACACCCCATAAGAAAAGTTACGGTGTATTAAGCAAGCGTCATGCCAACTGTCGCAAGCGGCGGTTTTACGGGCTTTTCTTATTGTTTATGAGCGCTTCGCGCGGAATGGGGGCTTCGCCCCACTTAACCATGACTAAACGTCATGGTTAAGCCGCCGCTGCGCGGGTCGCAGTCGCCTCCCGAGGAGTTCCTCTCTCATCGGCAGAGCGGGCAAAGAAAAATGAATAGCGAGTAGGTTCAACGTGAGCGCAAAGCGCGAACCGACGCATCGCGTCGGCGAGGTTTGGGGCAAAGGGCCCCATCAGGCGCGAAGCGCTAAAAACTACGCCGAAAACTTCACCGAACCGATGGGGGAAAGCTCCGGCGCCGCTTCAGTCTCCACCGCAGGCGCGCTGGGCGCCTCTTTGCCACGGTCGATGCCGTCCCATACGTCGCGCATCTCTTTCAGTTCGGCGACGATGCTGTTACACACCGCCAGGTCAGGCTTGCGGTGCAGGCCGGTAATGCGCATGTCGAGCGCCGAATAGAAATCCGAAAGCACCTGCGCCGTGCTGCCGCCCGACTCGTAATCCAGCGAGCCCTGCAATCCGGTAATAATATCGGATACGCGGGTGAGTTTATTGAAGCGTTCCTCGATTGAACCGGCCTGAATGGCCTCGCCCGCCTGCTTCAGAAAGCGTATCGCGCCATCGTACAGCATCACCACCTGCCGTGTTTTGGCAACGGTATGCGTCGCCCGCGTGTAGGCTTTGATGGGGTTATGTATCTGATTCATACACCGACTTTAGCATAGGATTTTTGCGATAGCTAGCCTGCGTCGCGCGCCGCCTGCTGCGCATCGAGCAGGGAAAGAAGCTGGTTCGCTTTGGTGAGCGCCGACTCCAGCGTGGCGTACTGGCTGATCAGCTGATCGCGATAAACCTCGATCTTGGAGTCGATGTCTTCGATCTCGTCCTTGTTACGTCCTATTTGGTCTTCGAAGTTCCGAAGTTCCGTAGTCAGCGTACCGTTGGTCTCATCGAGCACGTTCTGCAAGAGATTGTACAACCGATCACCGAAGCCTTGGCTGATGTTCACTTTGACGTCGTTGAATCCGCCCGAAACATTGGCGGCATAGATCATTTCCAGACCCGCGAACACAGTGCCTGCTCTGCCGGCGAACGATACGCCACCCGAGCCACCGCTGAGTTCCGTTGCGTCCAGTGCCACTTCTTGGGTCGCACCGCTACCATCGATGTAGCGCGCTTTGTAGTCCGCGCCGTCTTGGAAAATGGTAAAGTTGGAAACGCTCAGTTGGTTGGTGCGTTTGAAAATGGCCAGCGCCGGATCGTCCGCGGTCATCGTGAACTCAAACACGCCGCGCACGCCATCGAAATTCGCGCTCAGCGCCGAAGCCAGCTTGTCGGTATCGATGGTCATGATGTTCTTGGTCGCCGGGTTGTTCTCGTCGCCCGCGAAGTTGCCGAAATTCACGCCGATATCGGCCAGCCGTTCGGGGTTGCCACCCGAAATGCCCGCCACCACGCGCGTCACTTCGCTCGACATTTGCGAGATCAGCGTGCGCATCAGCGTTTCGTTGGCCAGCACCGCCGTGTCGGCGGGCAGACCATCGTCGCCCAATTCCTGTTGCTGGGCCGCGAACAGGCGGAATTCGTTGTACACATCGGCGAAGGCCGTAATGGCGTTGCTAACGATGTCAGTGTCGGGGCGCACTACGGCATTGATCGCCGTGCCGTCGTCCATCACTTGTTTCAGTGTAAAGGTGATGCCTTCAATCGCGTCGTCAATGGCGTTGTTTTCACGTTCGATCTCAACACCATCGATGGTGACCTTGGCGTTCTGCGCAAACTGCGTGGTGCCAAAACCAACCGCGGAAGTAACTTCCGTCATCACGCCATCGGGATCCGAAACCACGGTGCCCAGATCGGCCATGTCAAAGCCATAGACTTCGCCGGTCTTGGTTGCGGTGAAGATGATTTTGTAATCGCTGGTCGTCGCGCCCGTCGATACTTTCAGGATGTTGGCCTGAATGCCCGTCGAGCCTTTAACGGCATTGAACTTATTCACCACCGATTGCAGTGAATCGCCTTCGTTCAGCGTCACATCCACCGGACTGCCCGACGCGTTCACGTTGCGCAGTTGGAACGTGCCCGCCGAGAAGCTGCCTGCGGTGGCGTCGCCGTTGGCGTTTACCACCGAGGTGCTGGTGGTGTTGGCCAGCGTGAACGTGCCGCTGCTTTGTTTGGTCTCGTACGCCAGCTGTTTAATGTTGCTGATGCTGAAATTCTGGTTGGCCGCCCCCGGCTCCACCGTGATGCCCATATAGTTGGAGGCCTGCGTGTTGCCCGTCGAAGTCAGGCTCGCGGTGCGGTATTGGAAAATATTTTGGCTGGCGTTGTTCACGCCCGGAGGGTTGCGCAGCACATCGGCCGCCGATTGGAACCGCGAAAGCAGGCTCTTGAGCGTGGCGTAAGCCGAGGTTTTTGCGTCGAT
Source organism: Rickettsiales bacterium (assembly GCA_037968615.1). Classification (GTDB taxonomy): domain Bacteria; phylum Pseudomonadota; class Alphaproteobacteria; order Rickettsiales; family UBA3002; genus QFOX01. The sequence continues at coordinate 14,087 of JBBKVX010000058.1, read as the reverse complement.
GGAGGCGTTCTTTTGCTCGAGGCGCACGGCAGGCGCACGCTTGGCTTCGGTCAGCGCTTTGATGAGGCTTTCCGTATCGATCTGGCTTTGCGAGCCGCCGATGACCGTTTTTCCGCCACTTTGGTAGGCGTTGCCTAATGAAATAGAACTGACCACGATTGTTCACCCTATGGTTAATGAATGGTTAGATACTGCAAATCTCATGCCATCCGCAGAGGATAGTACGGAGTATACAGGTACTACGCCCGAATTTCTATCAATGCTTCACGCGCCTGCATGCGGCGATCGAGATACGCCATCATGTCCGGCTCCGGTATGTACGTCACCTTACCATCCCGAAGGCTGGTGTAGCGGGTGATGTACTGCCCCGACGTATCTTTGAAGATCGTGAAGGTGGTATCGCTGACCGCGTACACATCTTTGAAGAAGCTTTCCGAAGCACGGTAGACGGCTTCATAGCGCTTCACCTCGGGGGTGGCGGCAGCTTGTTGTTCTTGTCCGGGTACTTTAGCGGGCTTCACATCGCTGTCAGTTTTCTTAGCGACCGGTAAATCCGCGCTACGTGCGCCAGGCAAAGACTGGGGAATCTTGATCCCCCCTTGCAGATTGATTTCCATTTGTCGTGCTCCAGGTGCCTATCCGCATGGCAGTTTCTGCTCTTTGCGGGAGTGGGTGGGAAGCATTGCTGCTTCCCACCCGAGTTGTTTACCACAACCCTCTATCGCTTCTCAGCTTATTAGCTGATCAGTTTCAAGAGGTTCTGCGGAAGCTGGTTGGCCTGAGCCAACACCGCGATACCAGCCTGCAGTTGAACCTGCGCGGTAGCATAAGCGGTCGATTCAGCAGCCACATCGGTGTCCAGCAGCGTGCCACGAGCGGCATCCTGGTTCTGGATCGAGGACTGAAGGTTCGCAGCGGTGAAGTCCAGTCGCGACTGGAGTGCACCGACGTTGGCCCGTACGGAGTTGATGGTGCCGATCGCCACGTCGAGAGCCGCGCCAGCCGCTTGCGCGCCTGCCAGGGTGGTCACGTCGAGCGTCTTGCCACGGTAGAGCGACTTGGAAGAAACGTCATCGATGGTAACACCGATGGAATCAGCCGAAGAAGCGCCTACTTGGAAGTTCAGAGCGGACTCTGCACCATTCAAGCCGAGGCCTGCGTTAATGGCAGCAGCAACCGCGTCCGCCTTGTCCTGGCTCGACAGATCGAGAGCTGCCGTGCTTGCGCCAGCCAGATCCACGTTGCCCGTCATGAAGCTGATGACGTTCGCCGGGTTGGTGGTGCTTTGCAGAGCAACAACGGTGTTCTTGTTGATCTGGTTACCCGTGCCGCCCGTCGAGCGGAACAGTTCACCATTGATCGTCATTTCGAACACAGCATCAGTCTGGCCAGCGGCCGGAGCAGAGATCTTCAGTGCCGAAGTTTTCAGCACGTCGAAATTGTCCGAACGGTAGTTGACGGTCATGCCATCGAGACGGCCCACTTCAACACCACCTACAGATGCAATGGCGCCTTTTTGGAAGGAAGCCACATCACGGTTCTGCGTGAAGGTCATGCTCTTCAGACCATCGTTGATCTGGTTAACATAGCCGTCCAGTTGGTTCTGCGAAGCGAAGGTCGAAACAGAGCCGCCCTTGATTTGCAGTGTGAAGGTACCGCCAGCAGCGACGTTGGTTTCGTCGTAACCGGTGAAGGTCAGCGCCACTTTAGCGGCATCAACGATGTCGGTTGCAGCGGTGGTGTAGGTGATGTCACCGATCTTCACGCTGAACACAGCCGTATCGGTAGCAGTGATCAAGCCTTGGATCTTGCCCATGTCACCTTCACCGAAGCTGCCAACGAACGCTTCGTTGTTCTTGATGGTCTTGGTAACGATGGCCGAACCGGCTTCAACACCCGTACCATGGCTGAAGAACATCGAACCCGTCACATCGCCCAAGCCACGAACGCTGTCGAGCGACAGACCGTCTTGCGTGTTGGTCGTAGCGATGGTGCCGGTTGCAGTGGTGAAGCTGGCAGCCGTACCCGAAACGAAGGCGCTCGAGATGGTGGTCGCACCTTCAAGTTTACCACCGCCCCACGAGGCAGTGATAGCAGCAAGCGGGGTGCCTGCAGCGGCGTTATCGAAGTAGTAGTTAGCAAGACGCGGGTCGCTGCTGTTGTTCAGGAAGGCAACAACGTTCGACGCCGTTTCAGCAGCCGTAGCGCCGATCTGGATCTTACCAGAAGCTTCCGAAGTACCGGCGATCGAGGTGGTGAAGGTCAGCTCAACGCCGTTCACGGTGATTTTATCACCGGTAACACCTGCGGTCAGCATGGTCAGCACGGTGGCCGAGCTGCTGGCGTTGGTTGCGGTCACGTCGTTCACGTCCAGTTTCGAATCCACTGCACCCGACAGCGAGCCATTCAACAGTTTCACCGAGCTGAAGCTCGAGGAGCTGGAGATCTGGTCGATCTGTTTGGCGAGGGCTTGGAACTCTTGGTTCAGGTAACCACGCTCCGTGTCCGACAGCGTGCCGCTGTTGGCTTGGGTAGCAATGGCTTTTTGACGCTGGAGGATTTCGCTGATCTGGCTCAAGGAACCATCGGCTACTTGGAGCAGGCTGGTACCTTGCGAGGTGTTGGCGAGTGCTTGTTTGAGGGTCGTAACGCCTGTGCGGAGCGACGTACCGATCGAGAGAGCGGCTACATCGTCAGAGGCTTTTTGAATACGGTTACCGCTCGAGAGGCGACCGATCGATGCAGCGGCCGAGTTCGACGCCTTACCGATGTTGCCTTGTGCGGAATAGGCCGCAATGTTGGTGTTGATTGAGTTTAACATGGAAGTCTCCTACTTGGATGTTGATATTCAGGGCTACTTGCCCATCACACTTCGGATCGTGGGAACTTCTTGTTCCCGGTTAAATCCTCGGCATGTATCTATCATTAGCAGCACTTAGTTAAAGAACCGTTAACGACCTAGTCCCATATAATACGGCAACTTAGGGTATTTTTGCCTCCCCGTCGCCTCATATACGTGAAATAATTCGGCCTTTCGGCAAAAATATTTCCATGAACCGACTATGCCATAATTCACTGCATGTGTCATAAGAATTTTTATGGGAAACTGATGAAATGAAGGAAAATAAGGCATTCCCTCATTATTCCATGAGCAGCCCACGCAGGCGTGCTTCCCGCACCCACCCTGCTTCGTTGTAAATCTGCAACGACAGCGTGGGGTCGGCCAAATGGTCCATGAACCGCGACAGGCTTTGCACGATGCGGATGAGTGTTTCGGGCGCCACCGCGCCGTTCTGTTTTGCTTCCGCCATCAGCGCCAGCTTCACCGTGGCGAACCGCACGCCGATGATGGTCATGCGCTCCACCATGTCCATACCCAACCCGCCGAACGGGAAGAACGCGATGCTCACCTGCGCTTGCGCATACCGCCGCAGCACGTCCTGCATCTCCGGCAGGCTTCGCCAGTGATGCTGCATGCTGAGGAACCGCTGCGCCGCATCCGCCGAGAGGGCGATGTTCGCGCCCTCCATCGTAATACCCAGCACGTCACATATAGTGCCAATGGTCTGCGTAAGTCGCGGACGATTGCTGGCCTTGGCGGCGTTCACCAACCCTTGCAATGCGTGGGCCAGATTGAACGGGTCGGTCGCCGCCGCTTCCGCCGCTGGCACGCGGCCGCTGGCCATCGTGAAGTAGAATTTTGCCGCCGCGGGCCATTGCGCCACCGGCTGCATCTGCAGCGCCTGCGCCACGGCCATCAGCCGCATCACGTTCATTTCCGCCGTGTGTTCCGGGTTGCCCGCTTCGTTCAAGAACAGCGTATGCAGCGCCAGCGCGTCGTCGCCGCTCATGCCTTCCGGCTGGTATTGCTTCATGGCGTGCGGCTGGCGCGCGGCTTCGCTCGGCACCAGCTCGAAGCCGCCCTCCTCCAGCAGCATCAGCCGTGCCGATTCGGGGCAGCTCAGCGCCGCCGTGGTCAGCACCGTGCTGCCCACCGCGCGCGTGATGCGCGGAAAGAAATGGCACGCGTCGCCGAGAAAATCCGATCCGTATGTTTTATGGATGCCGCACCAGCCCGCGTCGAATTTCACGCAGTAATCGGTGTCCGGGTCGCGCTTCATCACGAACTCCGCCTCCCCCGTCACCACGCTTTCCAGCAGTTCCGGCGCCTCCGCCTCGAACTTCGCCACGGTCTCGCGCGTCAGCTGCATGCCCCAGCCTTTGCAGCACGTATCCTCGCACTGGTCGCCCAGGCAGACGAATTTCTCAACAGCGCTGGATTGCAGGGTGGTGCTCATACGCGCGAGGATACAGAATATAAGCCCCCACGAAATAAAAAAATAACGCCGCGACACATCACTATGCCGCGGCGTATTACTTATCTTACTTTCCCTTGCGCGCAGCGCGCGAAGGTAGAATGGGCCAGATGCTAGGAGCGACGTGTGCTGAAAACCGCAGCGTACTTCTTGTACGTGAGGATTTTCAGCGCGCGGCGCGACGACGCAGATGGTCCGTTATGCCCTCGCTAAAGCGTGATCATCTTTCTGATGTCGTACTTGCTGTTCGAAAACACATGTTGCGTGGCAACGCGTTTCGTAGCGTGCATAAAAATGGGCGCGCGCGCGTTCACAGAAAGCTTGGCACCGCTCGTTTCCCGATGCACCGATACGATCACCAGCGTGGCCAGTTGGTCGGTCGGGATGTCGAGATCCTTCGCCGCTTGCTCCATATCGCCACGTTCGATGATCGCATTGGCGATGTCGAGCGGCAGGGTGATGAACGACAGCGCCGGGTCATCCAGCGATTGCAGCAGTTTAAAGCGCGCCATTTTGGGCGAGGGGAAATTGGTCAGGCAGAAATGCCCTTTGTCGGGCAGGCCCAACAGCCCCGTTGGGAACACGATCGGCTGACGGCGGTAGAGCTGCACTTTGCCAAAGCGCGTGTCGATCACATCGCTTTCGCTGGTCTCCGGTGCCATCGGCTGGTTCAAGACCGCAGGATTGCTGCTGGTCATCAGGGCTTCTCCTCGTAACATTTAGTCCTCCCATTATGGATGCGTGATGCTGGTGGCACGGCGCAAAACGAGGGAATCCCAAGTTTAACACAGTGGTAGTGGGTTGCAAGCAATCGCTCATGCGCCTGCGAAAATTTTTCCTTTACAGATAGTCGCTCAATTTAAGCTGGCTCAGGCGCGCATAAACTTGGAACGTGGCCTGCAACACCGCCTCATAACTGGCGATCTGGGTGCTGGCGGCCACGATGTCGGTTTTGCCCACTTTTTCGGTCACGCCCTTCCAATACAGGTTCAGCGTTTGCAACCGGTCGGTGATGTCGGTGGTGTTGATGATCGCCATGTTCACTTTGGCATGCACCCCGTTAAGGTCATTCTGCCCCGACTGCATCAGGTCGAGTGCGGCTTTCAACTTGGTCGTATCGCCCGAGTTGTAGGACCGGATCGCCTCCTGAGCCGCCGCGTAGATTTTTTGGAACGCCACATCATCGGCACGCACCGGGAAATCGAACGACACGTTATCATCCACCCGAATCGACATGTTGTCGCTTGAACCGGCGTAATAGCTGGTGTCGGGAACTCCCCGCGTGGCATTCTGCACCGTAGGGTCTGGCACGGGCGGGGTGTTGGTGGCCGTGCCCGCGAACAGGTAGCGCCCATCAAAGTTGATGTTCAATGCGCTGGCCATTGCCTGTAACAGGTTGTTCATCTGCTGTTCGAACGGCAGGGAACCTCCGCTGGCGGTGTTCAGCCCCGTCACGATCAGGTTTTCCATACTGTCGGCGATGTCCACCATTTGCGTCAGCGCTTGGTCGGCCGTCTGCATCCGTGCGAGGTTGACGTTATTGCTTTCGACATACGCGTCGGTACGGCGGATCTTCGATTCCATCAGCGTGAACTGTTCCACCTGCCCGTTGAGCTGCTGGAATGATTTGGCTTTCACACCGCTGGATATCTGTTCCTGCAGGTCGCCCAACTGCTGTTGCAGCTTGCTCACATCGCCCAGCGTATTATTGAGCAGCGAGACGCTTCCTACCCGGTTTAATGTTGTCATGGTCTTCTCCTAATTACGCCGCGTCGATAAGGGCTTTGAACATTTCATTCACCACGGTCACGATGCGCGCACTGGCGGCATACGAGTTCTGGAAAATGATCGTATTGGCGAGTTCTTCGTCGAGGTTGACCGCGCTGATGGCGTCGTTCCTCTCCTTGAACCCTTGGTACAGTAACTGCGCGTTATCCGAGGTTTCCTGTGCTGCGGACGTCAGCGAGCTCAGGTAACCAAGCATTTCGCTGGTGTAGGATTGCAACGACAAGGTCGTGTTCGGCAGGCCGCCTGCTGCGGCGAAGTTAACAGTGGCACTGGAAAGCGCCGCCATCGCCTGCACCGCGCTGTTATCGCCGGAGTAACGCACATACGTATATTGCGCAGCCTCGGCGCTGTTGCTCGGCTGAGCTTGCAACGTAAGTTTGCCCGAACTGACAAGGTTGGGGTTATCGAGCAGGCGTTGTTGCACACTCAAATTCACCGCGCTGTTGCGCAACGTGTCGCCACCCTCGATCGGGTCGTTGGAATCGAAGAAATCGTTGAGGCCGAAGAAGTGCGAAAGCCCCCAACCCGTGCCGGGTACGCTGGGTAGTGCGGAAGCATCGCCCAGTTGCTGCGAATTCATTTCGTCGATCGCGACCACATAATCTGCCGAGCCACCCACGATTTTCAGGTAGCCGGGCTGATCGACATACACCCCGTTCGCTTTCGCCAATTCGTTGCCATTGGCGTCCACCAATATGGCGCGCAAGCTTGGCTGCGTCGAAAGCGGGAGCTCAAGCGTGCCGTTGCCATTGGCGGTGCTGGCGAAGTAACGATCATTATACAGGTTCGTTTCGTTGTTCTTCACGCGATAAGTGATCTGCGACGTGCTCATGTTCCCATCGGCATCCAATACGCCCACATCCACGGTGATGTCGTAATAGGCGCTGTTGACGTTACCCGAGAGATCGGCCTGCAGGGTGCCGGTGCCGCGGCTGGTCGTGCCGGGCAGGGATTTGCTGTACGCAGCCATCAAGGTGGTGCCCGACGCATCGGGCACGGTGCCGCCGCTCGCCGCCGTACCGGTGGTGGTGATGGAGATGCTGGTGCCGTTGATGGCGTCGATGGTGAAATAGCCGCTCATTTCCGCCGCGGTAATGCCGTTTGCATCCGCAATGCCCGGCGTGTTGAGGTAGATCTTATCGCCCACCGCAAGCCCTTCGATCGAGAACAGGCTGATGTCGACTTGACCTGTGCCCACATAGGTGGTGTAGGCCGTGGCCGGATCGACCGCGAGGCTCGGGGCACCTTCTGTTTGCGTGTTGGGCAAGGTCGCGCCGTTCGAATCCTTCACCGTCATCCCGGTCACGAACACGCTGGAGGAGAGCTTGGAAATATTATCCAGTTCCAGGTCAAAATTGAACAGCGAGATGCCGCCGCTCGGCAGCTTGGACGTGTTCGAGATCAGTTCGATGTTGTTCAGGTTGCCCAACTGCGCTTTGATCGTGGGCGCTTTGAAATGGTTGTTGATCTCATCGACCAGCGTTTGCACCGAGAACTTCCCGTCCTGTCCCGTCGAATTGAGCTTGGACAAATCGAGCGTCAGCGGTCGAATGCCGGTATAGGCTTCGTCGGCGTATTGCGCCGCCACAGGTTGACCGTCCGATTGCAGCACCGCAATGCGCACCGAACCGGTCCAATTATATTGCGTCGAGGCATACACATCACGCGTGCCGGTGAGCGAGGTGGCCGGCGGCCAGCCCGAACCGTTATTATGCAGCGCGTTCATGCTGTCGCGCAGGCGGCTGGCCAGCATGTCCAGCTGGTTCAGCACATCCGGGATCAGCTTGTCGCGCAGTTCCACCAGCCCTTGGATTTTTCCACCCGTCAGGCCCGATTTGATCTCGCCCAATTTGCCGCCCGAAACCAGCGTGCTCGCATTGCCCGTCTGGTTGCCGTTGATGTCGATGGCGATCACTTCGAGTGCGTTGATGCGTTGGTCGCTGATGAGGTTCGCCACCGAGGGTACCGGCGCGTAGCGTAATTGATGCAGCACGCCATCCACCAGCGGCACGCCGTTGCCCGAGGTCACGCCCACGGTGCCGTTCGCCTCATAAAACGTATTGATGTCGAGGTTGCTCGATAAGTTGCGCAACGCCATGTCGCGTTCGTCCAGCAACCCGGCCGTCGATTGGCCAACGGCGCTGGCGCGTGCGATGGCGGAGTTCAGGTCGAACAGTTTTTTCAGCGTGGAGTTCACTTCCGTGACCGCGCCCGAAATGTCGCTGTCGGCCTGGAAGCGCAGGCTCTCCATTTCGTTGGCAAGGCCCGACACCTGCGTCGCCAGCGTGTTGGCCGAGTTCACCATGTTGCTGCGGTACGAGGTGCGATCCGGCTGGTCGGCCATCTGGTCGAGCGTGTTGAAGAAGCCGGTCATGTATTCGTCGAGCGAGTTCGAGGCACCCGGGGCGCCCAGCAGCACCTGCAGCCGGTCGTAATAGGTCGTCACCACACCTGCCGCTTGCGTTACCGAGCCTTGGCTCATTACCGAGCGCTGCAAATACGTATCCACTTTGCGCACGATGTCGTCGATGCGCACGCCATTGCCATTGCCCTCGACATACACCGCCGACTGGTTGATGATTTTGCGCGAATAGCCATCCGTATTCACGTTGGCCATGTTGTTCGACAGCACCGACAGCGCCGTCTGGTTCAGACGCAGCGCCGATACAGCATTACTAAGTGCGACTCCGAGTGACATGGTGCGTTACGCCCTGTGGTTGAGGTTGAAGGACAGCGACATGTCCTGTTTCAAATTCGAGTGGCCCGCGCTGTTGTAGGTGCCCGGGCGGTTGGTCTCGCTCATGGTTTCAATAATGGTGTTCACCACGCGCTGGTTCACTGCGCGCGCCACGGCCGTGCGGCGGAAATTCTCTTCCACCACGGCGGTCAGGTCTTCCGAAAGCTCGGCAAATTCCTTCAGCTTGTCGGCGTCCGCGCTTTTCAGCATGTCGGGCTGGGCCTTCAACAGCTTCTGGTAGGATTCGAGCATCAGCGTCAGTTCGATTTTCTTGTCCTGCAGCTTGGCCATGGCGTCGATCTCCATGCGGCGGAGGTAGTTGGTTTCCTCCTCCAGCACGTCGGCGAGGCGCGCCGTTACGTCCATCAGATCGTCGAGGTCCATGCCACCGGCGGGCACGTCGATATGGGGCAGTTCATGCAAAGAGGTCATTGGTTACTCCACTTCCTGCAGGCGCAGCATTTCGCGTTTCACATGGTCGGCCACCCCGATGCCACCGGCACGCGAAATGAGCTTCCCGTATTCGTTCGTCAGCATCGAGCGGTAGGTGCTCTCGGCTTCGCCGCCGCCCATGGGGCCGTCGGTCTCGATGCCCGAGAACATGCTCTCCAGCATTTGCGAAATGAACTGCGCCTCGAACTCTTTGGCGACCTCGTCCATCTTCTCCGGGCTTGCACCCTTCGACGCCATTTTCGCTTTTTGCCCGGCGCTCAGTTTGCTGGTGCTGCTGGTGTTGATGTTCATCATATCGATATCCGTTGCTTTCCCGATTCCCACGCTCATGATTATCTCGTCTCAATGTCGGCTTGCAGTGCGCCCGCCGCTTTGATGGTTTGCAGAATGGTGATGAGGTCACGCGGGCCGACGCCCAGCGAGTTCAGCCCGCTCACCAGATCTTTCAGCGTCGCGCCCTCTTCCAGCACCGCCACTTTGTTCGACGACTCTTCGCTCACCGTAATGTCGGAACGCGGCACCACCACGGTCTCGGCACCTTCCGGCGCGAACGGGTTGGGCTGCGACACTTGCGGCGCTTCTTCCACTTTCACGATCAGGTTGCCCTGCGCCACGGCCACGGTGCTGATGCGCACGTTCTCGCCCATCACGATGGTGCCGGTCGCCTCGTCCACCACGATGCGGGCGGGCTGGTCGGTTTCCACGTTCAGCGTTTCGATGTCGGCAAGAAGTGCCACCACGTCGCCTTGGTACGCAGCGGGCACGGTCACCGTCACGGTGCCGGGATCGTTCACCGTCGACGCGCCCGGCCCAACCTGTTGGTTGATCACGCGGCTCACATTGGTCGCGGTGGTAATATCCGGGTTGCGCAGGCTGAGTTTAATATCGGCCAGCGAGTTCAGCTCGAACCCGATCTCGCGCTCCACGATCGCGCCGTTGGAAATGAAGCCGTTCGTCGGCACGCCTTTGGTGATGTTGCTGCCGCTCGAGCCTTCCGCCTGGAAACCACCGATGGTGATGGGGCCTTGCGCCACGGCGTAGACATTGCCGTCCGGGCCTTGCAGCGAGGTGGCCAACAGCGTGCCGCCCATCAGGCTTTTCGCATCGCCCATCGCCGAAATGCCGATATCGATGTTGGAACCGGCGCGGGCGAAGGGCGGCAATTTCGCCGTCACCGTTACTGCGGCCACGTTCTTGGATTTCAGTTGCAGCCCACGGGTGTTCACCCCTTGGCGCTCAAGGAACGCGATCATCGATTGCTCGGTGAAGGCGTTGTTCTGCAATTTATCGCCCGTGCCATTCAGGCCCACCACGAGGCCATAGCCCATCAGCATGTTGTCCCGCACGCCTTCGAACGCCACCACATCCTTGATGCGTGCCGCATGCGCCGAGGGAGCGGCCACCAGCAGCACCGTCAGCGCGGCCAGCGTCGTGGCCACCATGCCGAACAAGCTCCGCCCTACTATCGCCTTCATCATGTTGGTCGCCTGGGTGTTGGGTTGCATCGTCAGCTCCAGTTTTTTCTTCTTTGTGCCCACCCTCTATGCGACTTCCGTGCCAACTCGCCCCAGCACCACAAACGCCTCATATTTTACAGCAACTTAAGTGTCATCAAATCCCCCCATTCCTCCTTGCGGGAATTTTTTTCCTAACCCGCGATTCTTCGTCCCTTGCTCCTGCGCATTGGTCGCGTATAATGCCGCGCAGAGGGACCACGTTCCCTCGCCCAAAAAGGGGTTCAAGACCGGGACGGCCCGGCGCATCCGAAAGGAGCGTCACATGCCTTGGGTCTATCTCACCGCCGCCGGAATACTCGAAATCGTCTGGGCCTTCGCCATGAAGGAATCGAACGGATTCACCCGCCTATGGCCCACCGCCATCATGGCGGTCAGCATGCTGGGCAGCTTCGCGCTGCTGGCCATGGCCATGCGCACCATTCCCCTCGGCACCGCCTATCCCGTCTGGACGGGCATTGGCGCCGTCGGCGCGTTCGCCGTGGGCTATTTCCTACTCGGCGAACCGGTCAGCCCGCTGCGCCTACTGGGCGTTTTTCTGCTGATCAGCGGATTGGTGATCCTGAAAGCCAGCCACTGATGCATCGCGTGGCGACCCATTGCGCGAATTCGTAACATCCCCTATACTCCGCGCATGATCGAAAAAGTCGGCTACACAAAACCCACCACCGCTGCCAAGGCTGTGCGCCGCACTGGCAGCGCCGATGGCGCGGCGTTTGCCAGCGCGCTTTCCGCCGCCGAAGGTGTGCAAGGTGCTGCCCCCGCGGCGGGCATCGCTGCCGTCAGTGGTGTCAGCGGCCTGTTCGGCATCAACGAGGTGGATGAGCGCGAGCACAAACGCCGCCGCGCCGTCAAAAAAGGCCGCTTCACCTTGGAAGCGCTCGACAACCTGCGCAACTCCCTGCTCATGGGCTCCGTCCCCATCAGCATCCTGCGCAACCTCGAAAAACTCGTCGCCGAAGAGCGCGACTTCACCACCGACCCCCTCCTCAATTCCATCCTCGACGACATCGAACTCCGCGCCGCCGTCGAAATGGCCAAACTAGAAATGGCTGCGGCAGCCAAGGCGGGCGCGTTTTAGCTATAAGCGCTTACGCGCGGATGGGGCCCTTCGCCCCACTTAACCATGACTAAACGTCATGGTTAAGCCGCCGCTTCGCGGGTCGGCAGTCGCCTCCCGGGCAGTTCCACCTTCATCATTAGGGCGAGCAAAGAAAAAATGAATAGCGAGTAGGTTCAGCGTGAGCGCAAGGCGCGAACCGACGCTAGCGTCGGCGGGGTTTGGGGCAAAGGGCCCCATCAGGCGCGAAGCGCTAAAAAAACCCGAACTCGCGGCGCACCACAAGCTCCTGTGCATATTAATGCCGTCTACCTTGCCGCAACCTCCCAACATCCAGTATTCTCCCGCGAGTTTCACCTGTAATAGGATGTCGTCCATGGCTAAGTCCTCTGCTAAGAAAACTGCCAAACCCGCCGCGAAAAAACCCGCACCTAAAAAGCCGGTTGCCAAATTGGTAAAAAAATCCGCGCCCGCGAAAAAATCCGCGCCGGCCAAAAAACCGGTTGCTAAAAAACCCGCCGCTAAGGCAGTTAAGAAACCCGCGCCCAAGCCCGTCGCTAAAAAAGCGGCGCCGAAGGCAGCCCCTAAACCCGCACCAAAGTTAGTGAAAAAGCCTGTGACCAAAACCGCCCCTAAAAAAGCCCCCGCAAAAGCCACCAAAGCCGTCGCCAAGCCCGCAGCAAAACCCGCCGCGAAGCCCGCGCCCGTCGTGGCGAAACCCGTTATTCCCCTGCGTCCGAAAAAACCGTATAAGGCCGTGAAGCTGCCCGCCGGTTACGCGCCGAGCGAAAAAGGCGAGGAATATATGGGCCCGCATCAGCAGGAATATTTCCGCCAAAAACTGATCGCATGGCGCAAGGAACTGATGGACGAGTCGCGCGAAACGCTCGACCATCTGCACGAGGAAAACTGGCATCAGGCCGACATCGCCGACCGTGCGTCGCTGGAAACCGAAGCCGGTGTCGAGCTGCGCACCCGCAACCGCTACCTGAAACTCATCAGCAAAATCGACTCGGCCGTGCGCCGCATCGAAGCCGGTGATTACGGCTACTGCGAAGATACTGGCGACGAGATCGGCCTCAAACGCCTCGAAGCCCGCCCCGTCGTCACCCGCACCACCGAAGCGCAAGAACGCTACGAGCGCAACGAACGCCAATATTCCGACGAGGACTAGGGTGGCCGATGGCGCGACGCATTTGCCCACGCTGTTGCGTGGCTTGCGCCCCCATCTTCACGACACGGAATACGTCTTCTGCCTGCTGCCACCCGGCGCATCCATCGACGCGCTGGCGCCGCTGGGCATGTTCCGTGAGCAGGAAGGCACCACCGCCATCCTCCCCCGCGCGGTCGCTACTGCGCAGGGGCTGGCCTTCACCTACCCCTGCCGCCACATCACCCTCACCATCCACTCCTCGCTCGATGCCGTAGGCATGATCGCCGCCATCGCCACGCGGCTGGCCGAGGCGGGCATCAGCCTCAACCCCATCGCCGCTTACCATCACGACCATCTGTTCGTACCCGTGGCCGACGCCATGCGCGCGATGGCAGCACTCGAGAGCTTTGCAACCTTCTAAGCCCTTCTGGCATTGATTTTTTTTGCTTGTTACGGGATTTATTGCTAGAACTTCTCCATGTTCTTACCCTCAAACATTACCCTGAAATTCGGCGATTCCGGCGATTTTGTTGCCGAGCTGCAGCGCCGCCTTGCGCGCGTCGGCACGTTCGGGGGCGAGATCAACAGCTTCTTCGACGGTCCCACCCAAACCGCCGTCATCAGCTTCCAGGGCCGCGAAGGCCTGAATGCCGACGGCGTGGCCGGGCCCGAAACCCTGAAGCGCCTCAACGGCGTCATCGCGGGCGACAGCTCCGGCAGCAGCGACAAGAAAGAGGAAGAAGCGCAAGCCTCCGTGCAAGCCAGCATCACGCAGGATCTCATTCTCACCCCCGCCGAACCCGCCTACGATCCGTTCGCCACGCGCGAAGCCACCCACACCCCCTTCGGCGAGGAAGCCTACCAGCAAGCTGCCACCGCCGCGGCAGTCCAAGCCGCCCCGCCCCCACTGGTCAGTGAAACCGAGCGCGCCGCCGAAGCGCAGCGCCGCAGCGACCAGCTCGCCACCGCGCAGCAGGTGCATGGTTCCACCGCCAGCTCCGACATTCTGGCCGACCTGTTGCAAACCAAGCCCGCGCCCAACGCCGCCAACGCCCCGTCCGCGAAC
>JBBKVX010000057.1:0-6257 GCA_037968615.1 Rickettsiales bacterium | reverse complement strand
GTATGGAAGAATTCTTCCTGCGTCGAATCTTTGCCGCTGATGAACTGTACATCATCGACCATCAGTACATCCACCGAGCGGAAATACTCTTTGAAGGCCATCGTGTCTTTCGAGCGGATGGCGCGGATGAACAGGTACATGAACTTCTCGGCGCTGAGGTACACGACCTTGCGCGCCGGGTCCGTTTTGCGGATGTGCCAGGCGATAGCGTGCATGAGGTGGGTTTTGCCGAGGCCGACGCCGCCATAGATAAAGAGCGGGTTACCACCAGCGCTGACGGTGCTGGATTCCGCCACGCGGCGGGCAGCGGCATGGGCCAGTTCGTTCGGCTTGCCAACCACGAAGTTATCGAACGTGTAGCGCGGATCGAGCGGCGCCGAGATTGCGTCGGGGTTGATCGGTTTGTCTTCGTTGGCGGCGTTGCCGAGCATGGCGGCTTCAAGGCCGGACTGCTGGGGCTGCGGCTGGGCCGCACCGGAAATGTTGACCGGCTCGGCCTTCACAAAAATATCGACCGAGTGGATGGATTGATCTTCCTGGCACCAGAAGCGCAGGATGTTCTCGGCATAGTGCGAGAGGATCCATTCGCGCATGAAGCGGGTGGGCACGGTGATCATCACCTGGCCGTTCTTCACGTCGGCGAGTTTGAGGGGCTGGAGCCAGCTTTTAAAAATGGCTTCACCGTAAGAGTTGCGAAGGCGCTCACGCACACGCTCCCAACGGGCAAAATGGTCTGGACGGCGGGTCTGGATGGAATTCATCTCGTTCATGATTCTTTTTTCTTTTCTGTTATGCTTGCTGCCAAGGGAGCTGAGCGGCCTTCCAGCCGTTCTTGCTGCCACGTTGATGGAATTGGTTGGAATCCCCCTCAAACCCCGACGCGACATTGTAACATGTCACGTACCCTGCCGCGGTGGCGGCAATGGCTGCGTCGGTCGATCGACCCCCCGTCTTGCACAGGAAGTAAAGCGGTGTGGTTTTATCCGGCACCGCTGCTTCCAGCTGTTCTAAAAATTGCGGGTTAAGGTCGAAGTTCGGGTAAAATTTCCAGGAGATGCCCTTTGCGGATTTATCCAGCGCCTCAAGATTGGGCATGCCGCTGAACATCCATTCCGCGTGGGTACGCACGTCAATCAGCTCGGCCATTTTATTTTGCGTGAGCGCATCCCATGCTTCCGTCGGTGAAACATCACCTGCAAAAACCGTCGACGCTGTACGCATGGCCAGAACCATATACGAACCCATGAGGGGAGTGTTTCAACGAAATGCCCGAGGACCGGACACGACAAAGGGTTTGCGAACCCACATGGGCCGCGACACACACAGAGTGTAGTTTAGCTTATCGGAAGCTTCTTAAGAGCTCGCAGTAGTGCCCAGCGACTTAATGCGCTGGTGAAGACGGCTGACCTTACGCGAGGCAGTGTTCTGATTCAGAACGCCTTTGCTTACACCACGCATGATTTCAGGTTGAGCCGTTTTCAAAGCTTCTTGCGCTACCTTCTGATCGCCACCTGCAATAGCTGCTTCGACCTTTTTGATGAAGGTACGAATGCGGCTGGTGCGCGAACGGTTTACTGCCGTCCGGGTTTCGGTCTGACGGATGCGTTTTTTTGCCGATTTATGTTGTGCCATGGTTTGACCCAAGTTGTGTTGTTGTGTTGTTGTCTCGAAATGAGGGAGCGGAAACTAGCATCGAGAACGCTGGCGTCAAGCGTAATAATTCACAGCCCGCGAAAAGAAAAAATTTGACGCTCGACTTGCTCAGTTTTTCGCCTTTTCACCGTGGTTTTTTTTATGACGTTTGGATGATGGCTGCGAAAGCTTTTGACAGGTGGCGCAGAAGTAGGTAGTGCGCGCGGCCTGCACCATCGATTGAATTTCACGGCCACACGCAACACAAGGCTCACCCTCGCGTTCATAGGTGCTGAACTGATGTTGGAAGTAGCCCATCACGCCTTCGCCATGCGTGAAATCACGCAGCGTGCTGCCCCCTGCCTTCAACGCTGCGTTGAGTGATTTTCGGATGGCAACAACCATCGCCTCGGCATGCGCCAAAGTTTCATTCGCCGGAGTGGCGGGATGGATGCCAGCCAACCACAAACTTTCGCTCGCATAAATATTGCCGACGCCGACCACAATGCGTTGGTCCATCAGGGTGGGTTTGATGGCGCCCTTGCGCCGCGCCAACACCTCGCGCAGGTAGGTGGCGTTGAACCCCTTCTCAAGCGGCTCAGGCCCCAAATGCGCCAGCCACACGCTTTCGGCCTCTTTTCCTTTGGTAATCAAGTCCATGAGCCCGAATCGGCGGGGGTCGTGGAACACCAATAACGTACCGTCCTCGAGGGTGACCAGCACGTGGTCGTGCTTGCGCAGCATGTGTTTTTCGGCGGTGGTGAGCGTAAAACTGCCCGACATGCCCAGATGCGCCAGCAGGATATCGCCGCTGTCGAGGTCGAACAGCAGGTATTTGGCGCGGCGGCGGATGTCGGTGACTTTCCGGCCCTCCAGCCGTTTTGCGAAGCCTTCCGGGAATGGGATGCGCAGCGTGTCGCGCTTCAGCTCTACCCGCTCGATGCGACGGCCTTTGACGCGGGGCAACAACGAACGGCGAGTGGTTTCGACCTCGGGCAGCTCAGGCATGGCTTGTTATCCTTTTCAAAAGGCGCTACCACGCCTGCCTATGTCACAGCAAACGAAACAGAAAGCCTCGTTCGGCTTCCGCGATGTGGATGCGGAGCAGAAACAGGGAATGGTGGGCGAGGTATTCTCGTCCGTCGCCGGGAATTACGACGTGATGAACGACGTGATGTCGGCGGGCATGCACCGGCTTTGGAAAGACAGTTTCGTTAAACAAGTGAACCTGAAACCGGACGCCGCGATCCTCGACCTCGCGGGCGGCACGGGCGACATCGCGGTGCGTTTGCACAAGCGCACGGGCGCGGATGTCACCGTGTGCGACATCAACGCCGACATGCTGAAAGTGGGCCGCGCGCGGCAGTTCGACAAAGGCCTGAACGCGCCGTTAAGCTGGGTGTGCGGCAATGCCGAATGCTTGCCGGTGCCGGACGCCTCACAGGATTTAATTACAATCTCCTTCGGCCTGCGCAACGTGACGAACATCGATGCGGCGCTGGCCAGCATCCATCGTGCATTGAAACCGGGCGGGCGTTTCATGTGCCTGGAGTTCAGCAAAGTAACGGTGCCGCCGTTGGCGAAATTGTACGACCTCTATTCGTTCCACCTCATCCCGCAATTCGGCAAGCTGATCGCCAAGGATAAGGATTCGTACCAGTACCTCGTCGAATCCATCCGCATGTTCCCGTCGCAGAGCGAGTTGAAAGCGCGCATGGAAAAAGTGGGCTTTGCGCGCGTGAGCTACACGAACCTCACCATGGGCGTGGTGGCCATTCATTCGGGGTACCGCATCTGATGCTGAAGAACCTCAAATACAGCTGCCGCCTTTTTGGCATTGCATGGACTTTGGCGCGGCACGATGCGCTGTTCGGTCTGCAAGCGCTTGATGTATCGCCGCTGCTGTTGGGCACCGCCCGGCTCGTGGCGCGCCGCCGCAAGGGGCTGCGCCCCGGCCAGCGCTTGTCACGGGCGTTACAGGAATTGGGGCCGAGCTTCATCAAACTGGGCCAAGCCCTCTCCACCCGCGCCGATCTAGTGGGCGAGGACATCGCCGCCGACCTCACCGAATTGCAAGACAGCCTGCCCCCCTTCTCCGCCAAACTGGCGCGGATGACGATCGAGGAGCAGCTGGGCGCGCCCATCGAAACCTTGTTCGCCACGTTCGAGGAACAGGCGCACGCCGCTGCCTCCATCGCGCAGGTGCATTTTGCAGTGACGCATGCGGGCCGCGAAGTGGCGGTGAAAGTGCTGCGCCCCGGCATCGAAGCCGCGTTCAAACGTGATGTGGATTTGTTCTTCTGGCTCGCGCATTTGGTCGAGCGCCGCCTGCCCAACTACCGCCGCCTGAAGCCCATCGCCATCATCGGCACGTTTGCGGAAACGGTGCGGTTCGAACTGGATTTACGTTTTGAAGCGGCCGCCGCCGAAGAGCTGCGCGCCAACACGAAAAACGACCCTGATTTCTATGTGCCGCTTGTTGAGTGGGATCTCACCGCGCGCCGCATCCTCGTGACCGAACGCATCCGTGGCTTCTCGGCGGGAGATGTCGAGGGCATGCGCACCGCCGGAATCGACCCAGACGCGACGATGAAAAAAGCCGCGACCAGTTTCTTCAACCAAGTGTTCCGCGACGGGTTCTTCCATGCCGACATGCATCCCGGCAATTTGTTCGTGCTGCCGGATGGGCGCTTGGCGCCGGTGGATTTCGGCATCATGGGCCGCATCAGCCATGCCGACCAATTGCTCATCGCGGAAATTCTCTGGGCGTTCATGAAGGGTGATTTCCTGCGCGTGGCGAAACTGCATCGCGAGGCGGGCTGGATTCCGGCGCATGTGTCGGTGGAGCATTTTGCGCAGGCGGCGCGCGCCGTGGGCCAGCCCATCATGGGCAAGGCGCTGAACGAGATTTCGGTGGGGCGTTTGCTGGGCCAGTTGCTGCACATCGCCGAAACGTTCGAGATGGAAGCGCAGCCGCATTTGTTCCTGCTGCAAAAAACCATGATGACCGCCGAAGGTGTGGGACGCCAACTGAACCCCAACGTGAATATGTGGAAAGTGTCGGAGCCGCTGATCATGCAATGGGCGAAGGAGCATCTCTCGGGCCCGGCGCGCATGAAACTGTTCGCCAAAGAAGCCAGCGACACGCTGCGCGACGCCCCGCGTGTGATGCGCGAAGCCAAGGATTTCCTCGAGAAAATGCAGCATGAGGGCGTCACCCTGTCGCCGAAATCGCTGGCGCATCTGGAAGCGCAACGCGCGGCTCACCATCGCCAATGGCTGCGGCTGGGTTGGACGGCACTTATTTTCGCCGTGGGCACCGCCGCGTTTTTCATTGCCGAGACGCTTTAACGGGCCTAATACAGCCATGAATTGTACTTCATGGGAATCCACATGGCGTTACCTAAAACTGTTCTGCTCATCATCACCGGCTCGGTGGCTTCGTATAAGTCGCTGGAGCTGATTCGCCTGTTGCGGGCCGAGGGCACCGAGGTGCACGCCATCCTCACCAAGGGCGGCGCAAAATTCGTGACGGCGTTGGCGGTATCGAGCCTCACCGGCACCAAGACCTACGACGACCTGTTCTCGCTGACTGATGAAGTGGAAATGGGCCATATCGAATTGTCGCGCATTGCCGAGGTGGTTCTGGTCGCCCCCGCCTCCGCCGACATACTGGCGAAAATGGCCGCAGGGATTGCCGACGACCTCGCCACCACCGCGCTGCTGGCCACCAACAAACCCGTCATCGTCGCGCCCGCCATGAACCATAAAATGTGGAGCCACCCGGCCACCCAGCGCAACGTGGCGCAGTTAAAGGCCGATGGCGTCGCCCTCATCGAACCGACGGAAGGCGCGATGGCCTGTGGTGAATTCGGTATCGGCCGCTTGGCGGAACCTAGCGCCATCGTGGCGGCCTTAAAAAAAAACCATGGCGCTGACGGCGCGTTGAGCGGCAAACGCGCCATTGTCACTAGCGGCCCGACGCATGAGCCGATTGATCCGGTGCGTTTCTTGGGCAACCGCTCCTCCGGGAAACAAGGCCACGCGATTGCGGCTGCATTGGCTGCCGCAGGCGCGGACGTGACGCTCATCAGCGGCCCAAGCAACGTGCCTGCCCCCGCCGGGGTAAAACTGGTTTCGGTGACCACCGGCAAGGAAATGCTGCAGGCCGCCGAAGCGGCGCTTCCCGCGGATGTATTTGTGGGTGCGGCGGCGGTGGCGGATTGGCGCCCCACCAATGTGGCGGCGCAGAAAATTAAAAAGCAGCCGAAGCTGGATATATTGAAACTGGAATTCCTGCCGACGGACGACATTCTCGCCAGCATTTCGCAAGGCGTCGACCGGCCCGAACTAGTGGTAGGTTTCGCAGCGGAAACCGAGAATGTGCGCGTGCACGCCAAAGCCAAACGCATGGCCAAAGGCGCCGACTGGATTCTCGCCAACGATGTGGCCGGCAATGTGTTCGGCAGTGACGAGAACGAAATTCTGTTCCTCACACTCGATGGCGAAGAAGCCTGGCCGCGCATGGCAAAAAGCGCGGTGGCGGACGCACTTGTCGAAAAGATCATCACCCATTTCACGACCACGAAACGCAAAGGAAAAACCGCATGAGCTCGCCCGTTACC
>JBBKVX010000056.1:0-34778 GCA_037968615.1 Rickettsiales bacterium | reverse complement strand
GCCCAATGCGTTCTCGCCCAGCGACAGCCCTTCAAATTTCCAGCCCTGCAAGTCGGCGACGCGTTGATCCATGCGGAACAGTTCCGCGGCGAACAACGCGGCCTCGTCGCCGCCGGTGCCGGCGCGCACTTCCATTATGGCGTTCTTGGCGTCGGCCTCGTCCTTCGGCAGCAGCGCCACTTGCAGATCTTCGGTGAGTTTGGGGATCAGCTTGTCGAGCTGATCTTTTTCCTCAAGCGCCATCTGTTTCATGTCGGCGTCCTTGCCGTTGATCATGATCTTGGCTTCTTCCAGTTCTTTCTCGGCCGCCTGCAGTGCCATCGCGGTTTCCACGATGGGGGTGAGGTCGGAATATTCCTTCGACAGCTTGGCGAACTCGCCACCTTTCAGCATGTCGGGCGAGGAAATGGCAAGGCGCAATTCGTTGTGGCGGACGATCAACCCATCCAGTTTTTTATTAAAGCTCATCAGACAATCTCGCTCATCTTTTTAATGGCGTCAGCGCGCGGCATGCGCAGCTGGGCACCGGTGGTTAAATCTTTCAACGTCACTTCATTGGCCGCCAACTCATCGTCGCCGAGAATGAGAGCAAATTGCGCCCCCAGCTTGGCGGCTTTTTCCATGCGTTTCTTACCGTTGCCCTTGTAGCCGATCTCGGTGACCACACCAGCGGCGCGCAACGCCTGCGCCAACTGCCACGCCGAAGTCTCGGCGGAATCACTCATCGGCACCACGGCCACTTTCGGGCTGGCGAATTCCAGTTCATCGCCCTGCAACGCCACGAGGCGTTCGACGCCCGCTGCCCAACCGATGCAGGCCGTGTCTTGCCCGCCCATCAGCTTCACGAGGTCGTTGTAGCGGCCACCGGCCAATACCGTGCCTTGCGCGCCGAGTCGGTCGGTCGTCACTTCGAACACGGTGTGCGAATAATAATCGAGCCCGCGCACCAGTTTGTCGCTGACTTGGTAGACGATGCCCAACGCATCGAGCCCGGCTTTCACTTTCGCAAAATGCTGCTCGGACTCCTCGTTGAAATACTGGTGCAGCAACGGTGCGCCCGCCATGATGGCGCGGTCGCCCTCGTTCTTTGAATCGAGGATGCGCAACGGGTTCTTCTCGAACCGCATTTTGCTGTCTTCCGACAGGTTCTCTTTATGCCCCGCGAGGTAACCGACCAGCGACTCACGGTACGCCGCGCGCGACCCGGCATCACCAAGGGAATTGATTTCCAGCGTCACGCCGTCACTCAGGCCAAGTGCGGAAAGCGTCTGCATCGCCAGCGCGATCATTTCCACGTCGGACGAGGCATCCGCCGCGCCAAGGAGCTCGCAGCCGATTTGGTGGAACTGGCGCATGCGGCCTTTTTGCGGGCGCTCGTAGCGGAAGGCGGGGCCGTAATAGAAACATTTGAACGGAGCTTGTTGCTGCAGCCCGTTGCTGATGAACGCACGCACGATGGCGGCGGTGAATTCGGGACGCAGCGTCAGGCTTTCGCCCCCACGATCGGCAAAGCTGTAGGTTTCCTTGGTGACAATGTCCGAGGTTTCGCCCACGGCGCGATGGAACACATCGGAGAATTCGAAGATGGGCGTGTCGAGGCGGCGGTAGCCATAGAGGCCCGCCACATGCTGCGCGAGGTTGGCGACGCGTTGGTGCTGCGCACAGACATCGGGTAGCAAATCATGCGTGCCGCGAACGGGTTGTAGGGCTTGGCTCAATGCATTCTCGTCTAAGGTTGCGCGGGGCCGCTTCGGCCCTCGCTCCTCGCACCCTTGGGTGCGGTGGTTACGGTCTAGTGAATCCACCGCCTAAGCGCAAGCGTTTTTACGCCGCATTGCGGGGGAAACGGCGGGCGACGTAGGTTTCGAGCCGCTCCTTGAACTCGCTGGCGATGTTGTCGCCGCGCAGGGTCACGGTTTTCACCCCATCCTCGAACACGGGTGCGACGGGCGATTCGCCAGTACCAGGCAGCGAAATGCCGATATGCGCGTGCTTGCTCTCGCCCGGGCCATTCACGATGCAGCCCATGACTGCGACGTTCATTTCCTCAGCACCGGAATATTCCTTGGCCCACACCGGCATGCGGGCGCGCAGGTATTTCTGGATATCGTCGGCCAGCTCCTGAAAATAGGTGCTGGTGGTGCGGCCGCAGCCGGGGCATGCGGTGACCAGCGGCGTGAAGTTGCGGATGCCCATCACCTGCAGCAATTCCTGCGCCACGATCACTTCTTGCGTGCGCGAACCGTTCGGCTCCGGCGTCAGGGAAATGCGAATCGTATCGCCGATGCCTTCCTGCAGCAAAATGCCCAGCGCGGCGCTCGACGCCGTGATGCCCTTGCTGCCCATGCCCGCCTCGGTGAGCCCCAGATGCAGCGCGTAGTGGCATTGCGCCGCCAAGGCGCGGTACACCGACACCAGATCCTGCACCCGGCTCACTTTCGCCGAGAGGATGATACGCTCTTTCGGCATGCCGATGGCTTCGGCTTTGGCCGCACTCAGCAGCGCCGATTGCACCAGCGCGCCACGCGCCACTTCGTCGGTCGGTAGCGGGTTTTTTGCTGCAGCATTTTCGTCCATCAGCCGCGTCAGAAGCGCGTCGTCCATCGAGCCCCAATTCACACCGATGCGGATGGGTTTGTCATGGCGGATGGCCTGTTCGACCATCATCGAAAACTGCGTGTCCTGCTTGGCGCCGAACCCGACATTGCCAGGGTTGATGCGGTATTTCGCCAGCGCCACCGCCATTTCGGGGAATGACTCCAGCAACCGGTGGCCGTTGTAATGGAAATCACCCACGATGGGCGTGGCGATGTTTTTCCGCAGCAATCCGTTGTAAATCTCCGGCACCGCGCGGGCACTCGCCTCGTTGTTCACGGTGATGCGCACCAGCTCCGACCCCGCCTCGCCCAGCAGTTTAATCTGATCGATGGTGCCTTGCACATCGGCGGTATCGGTATTGGTCATCGACTGCACCACGACCGGGGCATCGCCGCCGATGGGCACATGGCCGATGCGTGTCTGGTGCGATGCGCGGCGCGGCATCATTCGGCGTCAGCCGCTTCGGGCTTAGGCTCCACCACCAGTGGTTCGGCGATATTCTTGGTGCCTTCCGGCTTGGCGTCCGGCACTTTGCCGAAGCTCAACGTTTTTTTCGGCGCGGGTTTTTTCGGCGCGGGCTCCGGTTTTGTCACGGGCTTTTCCACCTCAACGGGAGCCGGCACGGCCTTACGTTGTTTTTCTTTTTCCGAAAGCGGGCGGCCGTATTCCGCGTCGACCAAATAAACGGTGTCGCCCTGCATCCATACCGCCAGCCGCTGCCAATCGCGCGCGTCGAGCAAGCAACCAAGTGGTGTTTCTTCCTGCAGGCAGCGATGGTTCTGCGCCGTTGGCATCAGTAACCGCCGCATGTCGGCGAGCATCTCTTCTGGCACGTCGCCCACGGTAGGCCGACTGCTTCCCTCTTCCTCACCGGTAGTGAACTGCGCGATGCCCAACACCCCCAGCGCGATGATGACGGCCACCACCGCCACGCTACGCCATTGCCCAGGCAAGCTGCCACTGCCGCGCTTTGCCTGCTGCGGCACGAAATGGTTCTGCTGCTCGCGCACCGGTTCCGGCCCGAAACAAATCTCGACAGCCTGATCCGCATCGAGCCCAAGGAACTCGGCATAGGTATGGACGTAGCCTTTGGCGTAAGCACGGCCCGGCATCTGGTCGAACGCGTTGTTCTCGATGGCGTTGATGTAACGGTGACGGATATGCAGCCGCTCCGAAACGTCCTGCTGGCTGAGCGCAAAATGCTCCCTCAGCCCCCGCATATAGGGGCCGATATCAACGCGCGTCATGCTTTCGGGCAGGCGCAAGGGTTTGTGGGTGCTCATGGGGGCGTTGTAGTGAAAGTCGGCCCCAACTGCAAGGGCTAGGACCCGTAGCCAGCCTTAAACTTCCGCCCCGTGGTCGCGGACGAAGCGCTCGAGCTGCAGGCGAATGGAATGGTGCGGCTCGGTGCAAAGGTAATCGAGGAAATAGCGCAGCTCCTGCACTTTGATTTTCCGCAGCATGGCCTTGACCGGGCCGATGGCCGCCGGGGGCATGGAGAGCGAGCGAATGCCGCAAGCGATGAGCGCCATGGCGTCGATGGGGCGATTGGCCATGTCGCCGCAGAACCCAACCTCCACGTTGTAATCCGACGCCGTTTTGCTGATCTGCTGCACCATGCGCATCACCGCTGGGTTGAGCGGGTCGTAGCGGCCGCCCACGCGGGAACTGCCACGGTCGCAGGCGAACAGGAATTGCAGCAAATCGTTGCTGCCGATGGAAATGAAATCCACGCGCTCAAACAGCTCCGGCAGTTGGAACAGCAGCGACGGCACCTCAAGCATGGTGCCAATGCGCAGGTCGCTCGGCGGGGTGATGCCCTCGTCGCGCGCACGGTCGATCTCTTTCATCAGCAGCGATTTCACCGCATCGAATTCGGCGATCTCGGCGATGAACGGGAACATCAGATGCAGCGTTTCGCCCGCCGCCGCACGCACCAGCGCGCGGAACTGTTGGCGCAAAATCACCGGACGGTCGAGGCCGATGCGTGTGGCGCGCCAGCCCATGGCGGGGTTCTCTTCATCGCCGGTCTGAATGTAGGGCACCTGCTTATCGCCGCCAATATCGAAGGCGCGGAAAATGACTTTTTTGCCTTTAGCTTTCTCCAGCGCATCGCGGTAAATTTTCTGCTGATTCTCGACGCTCGGCAGCTCGCGCGCCGCCATGTAGGGCAGCTCGGTGCGGAACAGGCCGATGCCATCTATATCCGGCGGGCTGAGATGGTCGGCGTTGACGAACAAGCCAAGATTCAGGTTCAGCGAAACACGCACGCCGTCTTTGGTCACTGGCTCCAAATGCCGCGTTGCAGCATAGGTCGCTGCGTGGCGTGCGCGCGCAGCAATTTCAGCATCCACCGCTTGCTCTACGTCGTCGGACGGGCGCACATACACCAGCCCCTGATCGCCCTGCACAATGGCAAGGTCGCCCTTTTGCACAAGGTTCAGAATATTCTCAACGCGACCCACCATAGGGATGTCGAGCATGCGCGCAATAATGGCGACGTGCGAGGTGGGCGAGCCCTCTTGAATGACGATGCCCTTCAGTTTTGTCGCGTCGTATTCCAGCAGCTCGGCAGGCCCTAGCGCATTGGCGACAAGAATGAAGGAATCCGGCAATTCGCCCTGCGCAGCGGAGGGGTTGATGCCTGCCAAATGATAAAGCAAACGCTCGGAGAGATCTTCCAGATCATGCACGCGTTCCTGAATGTAGGCGCTGGTGATTTGGCTGAGCCGCGCGTGCATTTCTTCCTGCACTTTGCGCACCGAGGCTTCGGCGGTGAGGCCGGTATGAATGGCTTCGATGATGCGATCGATCCAGCCGCGATCTTGCGAGAACATGCGGTAGCTCTCGAGGATATCGCGGTAGGCCGAGCCCTCCTCCAGCCCGGAAGAAGTGATCATCTCGTCCACCGATTGCTGCAGCGACAGCAGCGCGCCATGCACGCGTTCTTCTTCCTCTTCCGGCGACTCGCTGACCAGTTCGGTGATGTCGATTTTCGGGCGGTGCAGCACGATGGGCGCCTTGGCGATGCCGCCCGCCAGCGTGCTGCCGGAGAGCTGTTGTGACTGCAGCATCGGGTGCTCGCCGCCGGTAATTTCGAACAGATCGACGATGCGGTTACCGACCACCAGTTCGGAAATGACCAGAGCTACCGCGTGCAATATTTCCACCAGGTCGTCGGAGAAGCTACGCGTGGCTTTCGACTGGATGACCAGCACGCCGATGGTTTTATGGCTGTGCAACAGCGGCACGCCA
Source organism: Rickettsiales bacterium (assembly GCA_037968615.1). Classification (GTDB taxonomy): domain Bacteria; phylum Pseudomonadota; class Alphaproteobacteria; order Rickettsiales; family UBA3002; genus QFOX01. The sequence goes on along the minus strand of JBBKVX010000056.1, from coordinate 28,925 downwards.
ACGAAGCTGTGAAACAGCTCCTCTCCCGTCTCCGGGCGGGCTGCGAATTTCGGATGGTTCTGCGGTTCGGCGAGGTTGAGATCGAGCCCGCTGGCCGCCACTTCACCCACCAGCCCCTCGCCCACCCGCAAACGCGTGTTATGCACCGAGGAGGCTTTCAGGCCGTAGCTGGCGTAGAGCTCAAGGATGTCGCCGGGGCGCGCGAGATAGATGGAACAGACTTCCGCATGCACGGCCTTGGCGATGGTGGTGGTGAGCAGATCAAGCCGCGACTGTGCGTCGTCGGCCTGCTTCATCATCACGTCACGAACGGAACGTAGCAATAGGATCGGCGATTGCAGCGCCGACATATTCGGATCGATTGGAATGATACTTGCCACAAGGTCCCCTGTTACCAGCGTCCCGCACCGTAGCGTGTTATTGCTCTAATGGCGTGCTACGCGAGGTATTGTGTGGCCTGGGACACCAGTTCGTCAACAATTTCCTGCGATGTTTGAATGCATTGCACCATTCCCACGGACTGTCCGGCCATCAGCGAACCGTTCTCCACATCGCCGTCGATCACCGCTCGGCGCAGGCTTCCGGCCCAGAAATGCTCGATGGCGAGCTGGCCTTCTTCCTTGCTGATCTCTCCGGCGGCCACTTTTTCCACCATCTCTTTTTGCTTGAGGGTGAACTCCGTCGTTGCTTTATTCTCGATGGCGCGCACGGGAATCACCGGAAAATCGGGATGGTATTGAACCGAAGCGGTGGCGTTGCGCGCCGAAGCGTTGATGAACGCCTGTTTAAATTTGCTGTGAGCAATCGATTCGCTGGCGCACACAAAACGAGTGCCAAGCTGCACGCCCGAAGCGCCCATTTCCAGATACGCCACCAGCGCTTCGCCACGGCCAATGCCGCCGGCAACAAACACGGGCACGTCTTTGATCACGGGCAAGATTTCCTGCGCTAACACCGAAGTACTCACCGGGCCGATATGGCCGCCTGCTTCCGAACCCTCGATGATGAGCGCATCGGCGCCCATTTTCACCAGTTTTTTGCCCAAAGCAGGCGTCGGGGCGAAGCAGATCACTTTGCAGCCGCCCTCTTTCAAACGCGCAATGGTGGGGCCTTTCGGCACGCCACCCGCCAGCACCACGTGCGACACATGGTTGGCGATGCAGATTTCCACCAGCTCAGCCAGTTGCGGATGCATGATGATGAGGTTCACGCCGAACGGCTTTTGCGTCATCGCCTGCGTGGCTTTAATTTCTTTGTCGAGCAGTTCCGGCGGCATGGAGGAGGCGGCAATCACTCCAAAAGCCCCCGCGTTCGACAGCGCCGACACAAGGTTGCGCTCGCTCACCCAGCTCATCGCGCCGCCCATCATGGCGTGCTCGGTGCCAAGGAATTCCGCGCCACGCGCCCAAAGTTTTTTAAGATCGTGTGTCATGTTCGTTCTTTCTTTTTGGGCATTACCGCGATGGCGGTGCCTAGATTTTCTCTTCGACGGCATCCATGCCGTAGGCCGTGTGCAGCGCGCGCAGGGCCAACTCGATGTAGCTCTCGTCGATGAGCACCGAAATTTTAATCTCGGAAGTGCTGATGACGATGATGTTGATGTTCTTCTCGGCCAGCGTTTTGAACATGTCGGCCGCGACACCCGCATGGCTGCGCATGCCCACGCCGATGACGGAGATTTTTGCCACCGCGCCGTCGCTGTGCGCGCTCTCGAATTTCGGCATGTTCGGGCCGTTCACGATTTCCAGCGCCCGGGCCAGCTCGCCCTTGGTAACGGTGAAGGTGAGATCGGTCGAGCGCCCGTCCTCCGTCACGTTCTGGACGATCATATCGACGTTGATGCCCTTATCGGCCAGCGGGCCGAAAATGCTCGCCGACACGCCGGGTTTGTTCTCGACATGGCTAAGGGTGATGCGGGCCTCGTCGCGGCTGTAGGCGAGCCCGGTGACGCGTTGCTGTTCCATGATTTCCTCCTCATCCACGATCTCGGTACCGGGTACGTCATCGAACGTCGAGCGCACCACCACCTTCACGCGGTAATTCATTGCCAATTCCACCGAGCGGGTCTGCAGCACTTTGCTGCCAAGCGACGCCATCTCGAGCATTTCCTCGTAGGATACTTTCTCCAGCTTGCGGGCGCGCGTCACGATGCGCGGATCACACGTATAGACACCGTCCACGTCGGTAAAGATATCGCAGCGTTCGGCTTTAAATGCTGCAGCAAACGCCACGGCGGAGGTGTCGGAACCGCCACGGCCCAGCGTGGTGATTCGGCCCTCGGGGCTGACGCCCTGGAACCCCGCCACCACCGCTACATTGCCTGCCTCAAGCGAGGCCATCACGGCCAGTGTATCGATTTCACCGATGCGGGCTTTGCTGTAACGCCCGTCGGTGCGCAGCGGCAATTGCCAGCCCGCCCAGGCGCGCGCGGGCACGCCGATGGTTTGCAGATACAGAGCCAGCAGGCCGGAAGTGATTTGTTCGCCCGAGGAGGCGACATGGTCGGCCTCGGCGCGGGCTTCCTCGCTCATCAGCGGGCTCATCGCCATGCAATATTCGAGCAACTGGTTGGTGACACCGGACATGGCGCTGGGCACCACGATCACCTTATGCCCCGCATCCACCTCGCGCTTCACCAGCCGCGCCACATGCTGGATGCGCTCGATGTTCGCGACGGACGTGCCGCCGAATTTCAGTACTAACAGTGCCATAGGTGGCGGGTTATAGCTTGGCTGGGGGTAAATTCCAGCGATTTCACAAAAGCGTCACACTCGGCGGACGTTTTTATATTATAAATAGTTAATTCAACCATGGAGGCATCCGATGTCCACCCCTACCAGCGTCTATCCGGGCTATATCGACAGCACGTTGGGCGAACACCGCCGGGAAACCCAGGAATGTTACGACGCGTTGAACGAGAATGAGCGCGGCACCCTCCAGCGTTGTTCGGAGCGCATCACCGCATTGGCAAAGCAACAAGGCTTCGGCATCGAATCGGCCTATTTCGGCTTTACACTCCTCCCCGAGAAGAATGACACGGCCATCTACGTGGGCCCACGAACACAACAGCATGGTGCGCGCATGAACGGGCTACTGGAAGGTTTGGGGTTGGCCGGGAATGGCCGGCAGCCGGTCAAGTTCTTTCAGAACGTCAACTACCCGATCGGCGCGGTCAAATTCGCGAGCATAAACGAATTGGCAATGGCCCTTAACGCGGCCACCAAAACGCAAGACGAAAAGATCAACATTGGCACTGCGCAACAGCGCTAACGCAATGTCTTACGCATGCAGAGGGCATCGGATTTGGTGCCGTCTGCGTTGCTGTAATAGCCTTTGCGCACGCTGAAATTCTCGAAGCCCTGGGCTTCGTACAGGGTCTGGGCGGCTTTGTTGTTGATGTTCACTTCCAGCATCATGTATTTGGCGCCCATATGCGCGGCTTCACTTACGGCATTGTCGAGCAGCATCAGACCCACGCCATCGCGGCGGTAATCCTCCAGCACGCCCATACTCAGCAGGTCGCATTGGTCCTCGATCAGCCAGCACAGCACAAAACCAACGGGCAGTTTGTCCTCGTGGTAGGCGATGGCGGCGAACACGCCCGCGCGGTCAAAGAACGAATCGAATTCCAGATGGCCCCAGCCCTTGGCAAAACATTTGCCATGCAGCTCGGCCAGCAGCTTGCTGTGGCGGCGGCCAGCGGGGTGGATGCGGTACACGGGAGTGGCGTCGGTCATATCTACTTCTCAAACACGAACAGTTGGGCGTTGAAGTTCGGGTAGAGCTGCAGCTTAGTGTCCTGCTTCAGCTCCAGCCCGGCGTTCTTCGCGGTGAGCTTCACATATTCCGGATGGTGGCCGAAACGGCCCGTATCGATGTTCACTCCGAAACCGGCGGGGGCCGAAAATGGCTCGATGGTGAGCGCGAGCAGCGCGCCTTTTTTAAGCTTCGCACCCAGCAGCGCGAACAACGGCTGCAGGTTACCCACGAATTGCGCCGTGTTGACCAGCAGCACCACATCGGCGGTAGCGAAAGGCGCTGTGAGAGTAGCAGGCTCGGCGATGTCTTCTTCGAGCACACGGTCGAACAGCGGGGCGTCGGCCAGCTTCACCACCCGCGCTTCGTTGGCCATGGCCGGTACAAACTCGACCGCGGTGATTTCTTTCGCAAGCGGGCGCCATGGGCGGCTGGCGATGCCCGTACCCGCCCCCAGATCGACGACCACCAGATCGCGCGGATTCTCGATCAGCGGCTTCACCACATCGAACGCGGCGCGACCGCCTTGGTAATTGTTGTTGGCTTCCACGGCATCGTACTGCGCGGCCATGCCGCCAAAGAATTCCTGCACCATGATGGCAGGCATGCGCTGCGGCCGACGATCCACCGGAATGGCGTTGGGGTCGATGGCGGAGAGCATGAAGATGGCGTCGGTATTGGTGGGGTCCTGCTGCAGCGCTGTGACGAAGGATTGCTTGGCCCGGCCGCGCTGCCCGGTGCGCAGCAGGCAGCAGCCGAGATTGTAATGCGCTTCCGGGAAAACCGGTTTCAGGTAAATGGCGACGCGGAAGCGGAAGGTCGCGTCTTTCCATTTCCCTTGCTCAGCGAAATCGCAGCCGAGGGTGAAGTTGGTTTCCGGCAGGTTGCGCAGCTTCTCGCGCAGACCAAGCGCGTAGGCCTTCGGGCGCTCGACAAACAGCGTGCGCAAGGTGGCGTCAAAACCGGAGAAAGCACTCAGAAACGATTGTTTATTGCGCGGAATAGCCATGTGACCTACAGTTGGGAGACAGGATAGTTGTACCATGACAAACGCCGCATCGCAAACGCCAACCCGGCCCGACGCCTCCATGACCGGCTCCACCATCGACCCGGCCGATGTGGCGCGCTTCACCGCCATCGCCGCCGAATGGTGGGACGAGCGGGGCAAATTCGCGCCGCTGCACCGCATGAACCCCACGCGCATCGGCTACCTGCGCGACCAGATAATCCGCCATTTTTCGCGGGATGGCGAAAGCGCCACACCGTTCAACAATCTTTCCGTGCTCGATGTGGGTTGCGGTGGCGGGCTGATCGCCGAACCGATGGCGCGGCTCGGCGCCACCACCACCGGCATCGATGCCGGGCTAGAGAACGTGAAGGTCGCCGCACTGCATGCGGAAGGCGCGGGCCTCAGCATCGACTACCGCTGCCAGAGCGCCGAAGAACTGGCCGCCGAAGGCATGCAATACGATGTGGTGCTGGCGTTGGAGATCGTCGAACATGTGGCCAACCCGCCCCTGTTCTACGACGCCTTAGCGGCGCTGGTGAAACCTGGTGGCCTGCTCATTCTCAGCACCCTGAACCGCACCGCGAAATCTTACGCTTTGGCCATCGTGGGTGCCGAAATGCTGCTGCGCTGGCTGCCACGCGGCACACATGATTGGAAACAGTTCATCAAACCCTCCGAAATGGCCGCCGCACTCAGCCGCCGCGGCCTCACCATCGCCGACACCACCGGCATCGGCTTCAACCCATTGGATTGGAAATTCAGCCTGAATCCGCGCGATTTGGACGTGAACTACCTCATGACAGCGGCAAAAACTGCTTAAATTTAACTGCTTAGCCCATAGTTTTTTCTCCCGATTAATGCGCCCACTGTCATCATGCTGTCACAAAGCGATGGTAGATTGGTAATATGAAAAAACATGTCCAATCACCCGATGACGATATTGCGCAGGAGCATTACAAAGGTCCCAGCGTCGCATCCGCGATGGCAGGCGAAGGCTTCATTGCGCATTTCAAATGGGCGTTTATTGCACTTGCCGTTGTTGGTGGGACGGCCTTGGCCTTCCCGCGCTCTGCTGGCAACGTACTTGAGGCCTTGCGCACCAAATCGCGCAATCTGCGCGTGGAAAAACCCGCTGGCGATATTAAGTTTGATTGGAGCAAAATATCCCTCAAAGGCATCTGGGATGAGATAAAAACCGGCCTTGGCAGTTTTTTCTTGGGTGTCTTAGGTCACGGCAAGGATGCAGAGGCAACGCAAGCCATCGTGGGCTTAAGTAAGCACCACGTCCATAATTCAAAATATATGGCACAAGAGCATGAATTTGGGCTTGGCCTATGGATTGCTAACCACACCGTCGGCTTGCTTCCATACGGAAAAGGCCTCATCCATGCGGGTGTAGAAAAATGGGCACGGCTCGGCCCAGCCTTCTCAGCAGCGGGCCCCTTTGCGTTCTTCGGCTATTTTGTCCTCCCCATTTTCCTTTCCGGTGGCGGCGCAGAAAAAGGCCGAGCAGGCAAACGCCAGTTTGAGCGTTCTAAGGACGAAATTTGGGATCTGCGCGCGGAGAACGATCAGTTGCGCGAGAAGACCATTGATTTGAAAACGCGGCTGGCCGATGTGGAGACGACGCAGGAGGCAGAAAAACTGCGCGTGAGCCGCGACGATCCGCCGGTGATTCGCGAGACGAGCTCTACTCCAATCGTGCCTTTAGTGCATGAGACGGATAAGGACTCGCCCGAGGAGCCGACCGCACCCAAAATCGAATCGCCCACCGTGACCGATCCCTTGACGGGTAAGGTGAGCCAAGTGTCGGAAGCGCCGGGGACACGCAGCGCATCCGAAACGAAATCGCATGCCGCACCCGACGCGCTGACCGCTAAGGCCAGCCATGTGTCGGCAATCGAGGCGCAACGCGCCGAAGCGGCGAAAGAAGCCGCCCTCGCTTAACCCAGAATGCGTACTTCCGGCAGCGCATGGTGATGCGCTAGCACCGGCAATTGCGCCCGCACTTCGGCCACACGGCCAAGGTCGATGGTGGCGGTGATGAGGCCGGGCGCTTTCGCATCGGCTTCCGCCAGCACTTTGCCCCATGGATCGATGATCAGGCTGTGGCCATAAGTTTCGCGGCCACCCGGATGCACCCCGCATTGCGCCGGGGCAATGACGAACGCCATGTTCTCGATGGCGCGCGCGTGCAGCAGCGTATGCCAATGTGCCTCGCCCGTGGGGCGTGTGAAGGCCGATGGCACCAGCAGCACCTCCGCCCCCGCCAAGGCCAGTGCGCGGTACATGTCGGGGAAGCGCAGGTCGTAACAAATGCTCAGCCCCAACGCCGCGAACGGGGTTTTCGCCAGCACCGTTTCCACGCCCGCCACCGCCTGCGCCGATTCCTCGTAGCGATGGCCACCCGGTAGCGTCACATCGAACAGATGCAGCTTGTCGTAGGTCGCCGAAATCACGCCCGCCGCGTCGACCAGCACCGAACGGTTGAACGGCTTGTCCATGCCCGCCTCCTTGGCGCGAATGGAACCAATGAGAATGCTGATGTTTTTTTCCTTCGCCAACGCCTGCATCGCCACCACGCCGGGATGTTCGTGCGTTGGCATATCCTGCATGCTGGCCGTGCCTTCGCGGCGCAGGTAGAAGGCGTTCTCTGGCAGCGCCACGAACGTCGCGCCCTGTTCGGCGGCCTGCACAATAAGTGGCGTGGCCGCCGCGATATTGGCCGCGATGTCATCGCCACTGGTCATTTGAATAGCGGCCGCAATAAATATCGTCATGTTACTCCTTCACAGTGCGCGCCAACGCGAGCACATCCACCTGCTTTGCCCCTGCTTTTAACAATGCTTCGGCACAGGCAGCAACGGTCGCCCCCGTGGTCACCACATCGTCGATCAGCAGGATATGTTTATTCTGGATGGCGGGCAAGGCCGCATCCGACACGCGGAACGCGCCTTTCACATTGCGCAGGCGGTCGGCGCGCGACAGGCGCATTTGCGGCTTGGTGGGGCGGGTGCGCACCAGCGCCTGCGGCAGGCAGCGCAGTTGCGATTGCTGCGCCAACCCATAGGCCAGCAACGCGGATTGGTTGTATTTGCGCCGCCAAAAACGTCGCCAATTCAGCGGCACTGGCACGATCAGTTCGGCCTCGGCCAGCAGCGGGCTTCCCGCCGCGCGCATCATCGTCACGTAGCGTTCCAGCCCGGCCCATTGGTCGCGGAATTTCAGCGCCGACACCAGCGGTGCGCTGATGGCGTCGTACACCATCACGGCGCGGGCGCGGGCGTAGGGCGGCGGCTCGGTGAGGCATTCGGGGCAATGGCCTTCCATGGCCACCACGAACGGAATGCCGCAGCACCCGCACAGCGGATCGGTGATCATGCGCAATTGCTGGAAACAGTCGGGGCAGAAATTATGCAGCGCCGCCACCGACGATTGGCACGAAGGGCAGCGCGGCGGAAACGCGATGTCGAGCAGCGCCCGCGCGCTGTCGTTCAGTGCTGTTGCCAAACGGCTGGCCATGTACGCCTCCGCGCGTTAAAGAAAACCGATGAGTCAAGAAGCCGCCATTCTGTTCCATAGCACGCGCACACGCAAGCGGCGGGAGCGCGCGGCCAGCAATTTTGCTGCGCATGATTTCTTCCATCGGCAGGCCGCCACCGCGCTGGCCGAATCGCTGGAAAGCATGACCTACGCATTCCCCCGCGTGGTGGAGTTAGGGGCCAGCGGCCTGTTGGAACCCATACTGCGCGGACGCCAAGGCACGCAGCATTATTGGCCCTGCGACATCACCGGCGCCATGCCCGGCACGCAACTGGTGCTCGATAACGAGCGGCTGCCCTTCGCCCCCGATGCACTCGACGCCGTGTTCAGCGCAGGCGGCCTGCATTGGATCAACGACCTGCCCGGCGCATTGGTACAAATTCGCCAAGCCCTGAAACCCGACGGATTGCTGATGGCCACCCTGCCCGGCCCCGAAACCCTGCGCGAATTGCGCACGGTGTTTGCCGCCAGCGACGCAGCGCTCAGCGGCGGCATCACCCCACGCGTGGCCCCCTTCCCCGACGTACGCGACGCGGGTGGATTGCTGCAGCGCGCGGGCTTCGCCCTACCCGTCGTCGATCGCGACATCGTGACGGTGAGCTACGATAATTTATTCGCGTTGATGGATGATTTGCGTGGTGCGGGACAGGTGAATATGCTGCAGCATCAGCTGCAGCATTTTACACCGAAATCGTTCTTCCTCGACGCTGCAAAACGCTACGCCGATACGTTCAGCGACAGCGAAGGCCGCATCACCGCCACCTTCGAAATCGTTACCATGACCGCCTGGAAACCCGCCGCCAACCAGCAACAGCCCTCAAAGCGCGGCAGCGGGCAAGTATCCCTAACGCAGTTTTTAAATTAGTTTTATAAGCGCTTCGCGGGTCGCCGGTCGGCTCCCGGGGAGTTTCATATTCTACGTCACACTAAACCAAATCGCGCAACGCGGCGACGAGTGGCACATCTGCCGGGGGCATGGGGAATTTGTCCATGTCCGACGGGCGGCACCAAGTGAGTTGCTGGCCTTCCAGCGGGGTGGGAATGCCCTCCCAGCGGCGGGCGATGTAGAGCATCATCAGCAAGTGAAAATTCTCATACGTATGGCTAACGAAGGTGACGGGCGCGAAGCAGCGGTCGCACAGCACCACGCCCAGCTCCTCTTTCATCTCGCGCTGAATGCAGGCTTCGGGCGTTTCGCCCTGCTCTACTTTACCACCGGGAAACTCCCACATACCGGCCATGGATTTGCCCGGCGGACGCTGCGCCAGCAGCACGCGCCCATCCGCATCCACCAGCGCCATGGCCGAGACCAGCACCGTTTTCACGAACGGTAATCGGCGTTGATGTCGATGTAGCCGTGGGTGAGATCGCATGTCCAGACGGTGGCTTTGCCGGAACCGATATTCAGGTTCACGTCGATGCGAATGTTGCGGGTTTTCATGTGCGCGGCAACGGGGGCTTCGTCGTAGCTCTCCACGCGCTCGCCGTCGCGCGCGATGACGACGCCGCCGATGGCGATGCTGAGCAGGTCGCGCTCGGCTTTCTCACCCGCTTTGCCCACCGCCGCTACGATGCGGCCCCAATTGGCGTCCTCGCCCGCGATGGCGGTTTTCACCAGCGGCGAGTTGCCGATGGACAGGCCGATCACACGCGCCGCGTCGTCGCTTTCTGCGCCAGTGATGCTGATAGTAATGAGTTTCTGTGCGCCCTCGCCATCCATCACGATGAGCTTGGCCAGCTCGACCATCACTTCGTCGAGCGCGGTCTGGAAAGCGTCGCTTTCGCTGGCGGTAATTTCCGGGCCTTTGCCCGTCGCGAACAGCAGCGCAGTGTCGCTGGTTGAAGTGTCGCCATCGACGGTGATGGCGTTGAAGCTTTTATGCGTGCTGAACTGCAGCATATCCTGCAGCAATTGCTGCTCGATTTTTGCGTCGGTGAACACGAAGGCCAGCATGGTCGCCATGTCGGGCGCGATCATGCCCGACCCTTTTCCGATACCATTGATGGTCACCGTTTCGTCGCCAATTTTCAACGTGCGTGTGGCGGCCTTAGGGAAGGTGTCGGTGGTCATGATGGCGCGCGCCGCCTCTTCCCATTTCGTATCGGAAAGTTCAGCTTTCATGTCGGGCAATGCCGCCGCAATTTTCTCGTACGGTAACGGCTCGCCGATGACGCCAGTAGAAGCAAGCCACACATCCTGCGCCTTACAGCCCAGCGTTTTCACTGTGGCCGCCACCGTGCCCTCGACCGCCGCCGCACCGCGTTTGCCGGTGAAGGCATTGGCGTTGCCGGAATTCACCACTAGTGCGCGCGCTGTGCCTTGCGGCAGAATCTCGCGGCACCAATCGACCGGGGCCGAGGGGGCTTTGGAACGGGTGAACACCCCCGCCGCCACCGTGCCCGCATCCATCGCCACCAACAGCACATCGGTGCGGTTGGGGTAACGGATATGGGCCTGCGCCCCCGCCAGCCGCACACCCGCGATGGGTGGCAGCGTGGGCAGACTTTCAGGCGCCAATGGCGATACGGGGTGTTTGGCCATTATTTAGCGTCCGGAATGTCTTTGGAGAACGCCACTTCCTTACCCTTGGCGTCGTACAGCGTCACGTCGGCTTTTTTGACGAGACCCTTCACGTAGTCGCCGAGTTTTTTATCCTGCAAACGCGCGCGCAAGGCTTCCTTGGCTTCGTTGTAGGTCGGCGGCGTCACTTTGCGCAGGTCTTCCAGCTTGATGATGTGCCAGCCGAACTGGCTCTTCACCGGGTCCGACACTTCGCCTTTCTTCAGCTTGAACGCCGCATCGGCGAATTCATTGACCATTTTATCCTTGGTGAAATAGCCGAGATCGCCGCCTTGGCTGGCGCTTCCGGGGTCTTTCGAGTAATCGCGCGCCACTTCCTCGAAGCTCTTGCCGTTGGCCAGTTGCTTCTGCACGTCTTTCGCTTCTTTCTCGGTGGGCACCAGAATATGGCGGGCGCGGGCTTCCTGCTGGTTGCGGGTGGAGCTGACCAGCGCGTCGTATTCACGCTTAAGGTCGGCTTCGCTGATCATCGCGGCGGTTTTTTGATCGAGGAAGGCTTTGACCACCAATTTCTTTTTCAGTTCGGCCAGCTGCTTCTCAACCACAGCGGATTTGTCGATCCCTGCCTTCTCGGCTTCGGCCAGCAGCAGCTTCTCGGTCATTATCCCGCGCAGAACCTTGTCACGCATGTCGGGCTTCATGGAATCGAGCGCCGGGGCGGAGCCAGCGGGGAACAGCCCTTCCCACATAGCCTGCACTTCGGACTGGGTCACGTCCTGCTTATTCACTTTCATCATCACAAAATCGTCGGCGAAAGCCGGGGCGCTGAACGCAAGGGTAAGGGCCACAGCAGCGGTCGAAAGCAGGGTACGCATGGGATTTCCTTCTGTTTGGAGGGTTTGATTGCCATTTTTTACCACAAAAAAACCGCGAGGCAAGATTGACACTCGGTTATGCACACCCTATGTATCCGCGCGAATCAAAGGATTTTTATGCTCCAGGCACTAGCGAAGATTTTCGGCAGCGCGAACGACCGCGTCGTCGGCTCCATGCAAAAAGACGTGAACGCGATCAACGCGCTGGAGGCGGAAATCTCCGCCCTGAGCGACGCCGCCCTTCGCGCCAAAACGGACGAGTTCCGCGCCCAACTGGCCGCCGGAACCCCGCTCGACAAACTTCTGGCCCCCGCCTTCGCCGTAGTACGCGAGGCCGCCAAGCGCGTGCTCGGCATGCGCCATTTCGACGTACAGCTGATCGGCGGCATGGTGCTGCATAAAGGCATGATCGCCGAAATGAAGACCGGTGAGGGCAAAACCCTCGTCGCCACCCTGCCCGCCTATTTAAACGCCCTCAGCGGCAAAGGCGTGCATATCGTGACGGTGAACGATTACCTCGCCCAGCGCGATTCCGCCTGGATGGGCAAAGTGCACGAATTCCTCGGCCTGTCGGTCGGGGTCATTGTGCATGGCATCGAGGACGCCGATCGCCGCGCCGCCTACCAGTGCGACATCACCTACGGCACCAACAACGAATACGGCTTCGACTACCTGCGCGACAACATGAAATACGGCCGCGACGAAATGGTACAGCGCCCGTTCAACTTCGCCATCGTCGATGAAGTCGATTCCATCCTGATTGATGAAGCCCGCACCCCGCTCATCATTTCCGGCCCGACGGAAGACAATTCCGAGCTGTATGTAAAGGTCGATGCGTTGATCCCGATGCTGCAGCCTGAGCATTACGAGCTCGACGAAAAAGCCCGCAACGTAACGATGAACGAAGACGGTGTGGAATTCATGGAAGGCCTGCTGGCGGAAGCCGGGCAGCTGGAAGCGGGCTCGGGCCTTTACGACATTGAGAACGTGGCCATCGTGCATCATGTGCAGCAGGCATTGCGCGCGCACAAACTGTTCAAGCGCGACACCGACTACATCGTGAAAGACCGCAAGGTCATCATCATCGACGAATTCACGGGCCGCATGATGGAAGGCCGCCGCTTCTCGGAAGGGCTGCACCAGGCGCTCGAGGCAAAAGAAAAAGCCATCATCCAGAACGAGAACCAGACGCTGGCCTCGATCACCTTCCAAAACTATTTCCGCCTGTTCCCCAAACTCTCGGGCATGACCGGCACCGCGATGACCGAAGCCGGCGAATTCGCCGACATCTACAAACTCGAAGTGGTGGAAATCCCCACCCATCGCCCGGTCAGCCGCAAGGACGTGCACGACGAAATTTACCGCACCTCGGGCGAGCGCGACCTCGCCGTGATCGAGCTGATCAAGGAATGCCACAGCCGCCAGCAGCCGTTGCTGGTGGGCACCGTCAGCATCGAGAAATCCGAAATGTTCGCGGCGCAACTGCAAAAAGCAGGCATCCCGCATAAGGTACTCAACGCACGCCATCACGAGCAGGAAGCGTTCATCATTTCGCAGGCTGGGCAACCGGGTGGCGTCACCATCGCCACCAACATGGCGGGCCGCGGCACCGACATCGTGCTCGGCGGCAACGCCGACATGCTGATTATGCAACAAACGCAGGGCGTAACCGACGAAGCCGAGATCGCCAAAATCACCGCACGCATCAAAGCCGAAGTGGCCGCCAACAAAGAAATCGTGCTTGCCGCGGGCGGCCTCTATGTCGTCGGCACCGAGCGCCACGAATCACGCCGCATCGATAACCAGCTGCGTGGCCGTTCGGGCCGCCAAGGTGACCCCGGAGCGTCCAAATTCTTCCTGTCGTTGCAGGACGACCTGATGCGCATTTTCGGTTCGGAACGCATCGACAACGTGCTGGGCAAACTGGGCCTGCAAGAGAACGAGGCCATCATCCACCCATGGATGAACAAGGCCATCGAACGCGCGCAAACCAAAGTGGAGCAGCGCAACTACGAGATCCGCAAAACGCTGCTGAAATACGACGACGTGATGAACGACCAGCGCAAAGTAATCTACGAACAGCGCTTGGAGCTGATGGACGCCACCGACGTGACGGAGACCATCGTCGATATGTGGCACGACGTGAACGAAGCGCTGGTGGCCAAATACATCCCCGCCAACTCCTACGCCGATGCGTGGGAGCCGGTGACGCTGCAGCATGAAGTGTTCCGCGTTTATGGGCTCGGGCTCGACATCGAGCTGTGGGCGAAGGAAGAAGGCATCGCCGACAGCGAGATCCTCGACCGTTTGAACAAAGCCACCGAAGAACTGTTCGCCGAGAAAGCGTGCAGCTTCCCCGAAGGCATCTACCCACTCGCCGAAAAACGCGTGCTGCTGGAAACACTCGACCAGCTGTGGAAAGACCACCTGCTCACGCTCGATCATCTGCGCCAAGGCATCAACCTGCGCGCCTACGCGCAGCGCGACCCGCTGAACGAATACAAACAAGAAGCGTTCGGCCTGTTCGAAGCCATGCTCGACCATCTGCGCGAAGTGGTGGTGTCGCGTTTGGCCCGCCTGCAGATCCGCATGGAAATGGCGGATGAGGTGATGAACCTGAAACCGCAAAGCAACATGCAGGAATCGCGCGTTGACCCGGCCGTGGAAGCGCAGACGCAACCTCGCGCCCGCACCCTGCCGATGAACGTGAAGCCCGCCGACCGCAATTCACTGAACCCCGACACATGGGGCAAAGTGGCCCGCAACGAGCCCTGTCCCTGCGGCTCGGGCAAAAAGTTCAAGCACTGCCACGGCGCCATCGTTTAGGCAGTTCTTAACCTTTTTCGGCTAGCATGTTCCCATGAACCCTGCCCAAGCACAACGTCGTGTCGAATCGCTCGTGGCGCTCTGGTTCCTCGAAGGCAAGCGCGCTGGCGAGGACGAAGCAGCCCTGCTGGCCCGCGCCCACGCCCATTGCGTCGACGCACTCGGCACCCCCACGCCCGACCCCGAGCACGTGCGTGTCATCTACGAAATGCAGGAAGATATCTACCGCGCGGCGCTGACTTTATGAGCGGCTGGACCCCCCTTCCCACTGAATCGACAGAGCATGGGCCGAACGGCGCAAAGCTGCAGCATTATTGGGAGTTCCATCAGACCGGCCCCGGCAAAAAGAACGACTGGTCGCTGCAAGACAAAATCAAAGAATACGGCATCGCCGAACGTGCCGACACACTGTTCCACGACATCTGTGATCGGTTCGACCGCCGCCATGCGATGGTGGAGACCCTGACCGCCATGCGTGACCCGAAATACTACCAGCAATTCCCTGACAGCGTAATGCGCCATCAGCAAGAAGCCGGCGCGCGTATCAAGGTACTGGACGCAGAGGACACGCGCTTCATTGCCAACACAATGGACGAGCTGCGTCCTTTACTGGGCGAGGAAACGAAGGATGTTGTGGGCCGCATTATCCGCGATTCAGTGCTGTCCTATTACATGGCCACCGACCGGCATGTGGAAATAGCCGTATCCCTTAACCCCGCCTTGCCTTCCAAAGACCATACACGCTGATACTGGCCCAAAAACACTCAAGGATGAAGGTGGGCATGTTCCAGTTATGGCTCAGCGAGATCATCATGAGAATGGCTCCCGCAAGGTTCGGGGCATGGGTGCGCCAGTTATCGGCCTGCCACAGACCGAGATTGATCATGGCGTAGGCCCAGAGGAACAGACCGAGGCCAATGAGGCCGATGATGTTATAGATGGTATCAGCCACGACGTTTGCTCCACACAATGCGCGCCATACCCACGAGGCTAAGAATGATCCATGCAATCTGCGCCACGAACGACGGCAGGTTCCATTGGTACAGCACCGAAATCAGGATGCAGGTCGTGCCCGTAATGTTGAGGATGGGGTACGACCAATCGGTGCTTTTAATTTTCCCCGACGCATAGAGCCCGTAGGTCAACGCCACAAGGGCAACGCCGATAAGGCCAATCTCTGTTCCGTAAGCTTCCATAGGCGCCGAGTATCACGAGCACCGGGCGATGTCACGCACGATGGCGCTGTGGGCTAGGCATGCCCAGCGCCTGGAGAGTGTCGCGGTGCGCGGCCATGCAAGCAGGCAGGTAGGGCAGGCTTTCTTTGCCCTCGATGAACATGCTGCCGTCGTAGCGCAGCGGCTTACTTTGACGCATCGTGCCAGCCTGCTGGTGCGCGTGGAAATCGCCCGGCATCGTCACCAGTTCGCCACCCGCCGCTTTCAGGATAGCGTGCGGGGCTGCGAGGTCCCAGAACCCGAACGAGACGGGGCCGTCATTGCCCATATAACCGATATCCACCGCCCCTTCCGCCGCGCGGATGATGCGGCTGCCGCCGACGCTGGGATGGTTCTCCGCCCGCTTACCGGCGATCGCTTCCGGTGCCGCGCCACGGTAACCCGCCGCCATGGTGAGCGCGTCCCCCGTCGCGCGGTTGGCGCGCAACCGGGCAGGCTTGCCTTGGCCGCTGTCGCAGAACGCAGATTTGCCGTTGGCGCTGGTGTAATAAGTGCAGCCCGCAGGAACCCCATCGACGATGGGGCCTTGAGCCGGATAATGCGCCACGCCGAACACCGGCTCGCCGTTCTGCACCAGCGAGATAAGCACGCCGAAGCCGGTTTGTTCCTTAGCGCCCTCAGAATACTGTTTCGCGGTGCGGGTGCCATCGAGCGGATCGACGCACCAGTAGAGCCCTTGTTTCATGATGGCCTGCTGCTGCTCCAGCGGCATCTCTTCCGACAGCACGGGAATACCGGGGGTGAGGCAATGACCGAACTTGCTGGGAAGCCCCTCGCCTGACAGGTCGCGCACAATCAGCGCGCTGGCTTCTGTGTCGGCGAGGGTGACGACGGAGCCGTCCTCTTTGTAATCAACGCCAAGCGTCGCGGGATTGTTGAGATGCGCCATGATGAGCGTTCCCGCCCGTTTGGCGATGTCGACCACTTGGTTCTCGTGGAATACGGGTAGGGCTTGCTTCATAGAACTCTCCTTCGGATGGGAGAAGCGGTATCAGCCTTTTTGCATGCTCAGTATGACAGTTGCGTGAACTTACGCGGCGTCCGTTTTGGTCTTCTCTTCTTCCAGCGTCGCTTTGGCTTTGGGGCTAAGCTGGATGTTGAGTTCGCGCATGGCTTTGTCGTCCACGATGTTCGGCGCGTTCATCAGTAGATCCTGCGCTTGCTGGTTCATCGGGAAGGCAATGACCTCGCGGATGTTCTCGGCGTCGGCCAGCAGCATCACCATACGGTCGATGCCGGGGGCGGAACCGCCATGCGGCGGCGCGCCATACTGGAACGCTTTGAACAGCGCGCTGAACTTGCTCTCCACCACATCGCGCGAGTAGCCAGCGATCTCGAACGCTTTCACCATCAAGTCGGGCTTGTGGTTCCGAATCGCGCCCGAAGAAAGCTCGATGCCGTTGCACACGATGTCGTACTGGAACGCTTTGATGGCCAGCAGGTCTTCGTTGCTCTTGGCGCCTTCCAGCACCTCAAGGCCGCCTTGCGGCATGCTGAACGGGTTGTGCGAGAAGTCGATTTTCTTGTCGTCCTCGTTCCATTCGTAGAACGGGAAATCCACCACCCAGCAGAATTTGAACACGTCTTTTTCCAGCAGGTCGAGCTGGGTGCCAAGCTCGGTGCGCACCTTGCCCGCAATGTTCTCGGCTTCCAGTTTCGGGCCGGAGCTGAAAAACACGGCGTCGCCATTTTTCAGGCCCGCTTTTTCTTTCAGCAGTTCCAGTTTCTCCGGTGTCAGGAATTTAGCGATGGGGCCTTTCGGCATGCCCTCCGCATCGAAGCCAATATAGGCGAGGCCCTTCGCGCCATGCGACTTGGCAAACTCGATCATGTTGTCGAAGAAGCTGCGCGGTTTATCGGCGCAACCGGGGGCCGGAATAGCGCGGATTTTTCCGCCGCCCGCCAGCACCGACTTGAAGATAGCGAAGTCGGATTCTTCCCACACGGTACGCGCGCAGGTGATGATGAGCGGGTTGCGCAGGTCGGGTTTGTCGGAACCGTATTTCTTCATCGCCTCGGCATAGGGAATGCGCGGGAACGGATAGTCGGTGACTTTCTTGGTCGAGAACTCGGTGAAGATGCCGTGCAGCACCGGCTCGATGGCGGCGAACACGTCGTCTTGCGTCACGAAGCTCATTTCGAAATCGAGCTGGTAGAACTCGCCCGGCGAACGATCGGCGCGGGCGTCCTCATCGCGGAAGCAGGGGGCGATCTGGAAATATTT
This sequence comes from Rickettsiales bacterium, assembly GCA_037968615.1. Taxonomy (GTDB): domain Bacteria; phylum Pseudomonadota; class Alphaproteobacteria; order Rickettsiales; family UBA3002; genus QFOX01. The sequence continues at coordinate 10,936 of JBBKVX010000056.1, read as the reverse complement.
GTCGAAGCCCGACACCATCAGCAGTTGTTTGAACATTTGCGGTGCTTGCGGCAGCGCATAGAATTTACCCGGATGCACGCGGCTGGGCACCAGGTAATCGCGCGCGCCTTCCGGCGACGAAGCAGTGAGAATGGGCGTCTGGAATTCCATGAACCCCTGCGCGATCATGCGCTGGCGGATGGAGGAAATGACCGCCGAACGCAGGATGATGTTTTTGTGCAATTGCTCGCGGCGCAGGTCAAGGAAACGGTAGGTCAGGCGCGTGGCCTCGGGGAATTCGGCGTCGGAGTTCACTTGAATCGGCAGGGCTTCGGATTGGCTTTCCACCACCACGGAAGTGACGGCCACTTCGATTTCGCCGGTCGGCAAGTTGGCGTTCGCCGCTTCTTTCGAGCGCGCCACCACTTTGCCCACCACAGTCACCACCGACTCGGGCTTCAGCTTGCTGAGGTTGTCGAACAGGCCTGAGCTGCTGTCGGCCACGCATTGCGTGATGCCGTAATGGTCGCGCAGATCGAGGAACGCCAGTTGTCCATGGTCGCGCACGCGGTGTACCCAGCCGGAGAGTTTCACTTCGCTACCCACTTCCGTGGCGCGCAGTTGGTTGCAGGTATGGGTGCGGTAGGCGTGCATGGCTTCTATCCTTTGGTGTGGCGTGGGCTGGGTATAGCCGAGGAGGTGGGAAATGCAAGAGAGGAGCCCAATAAAGGGGTTGCGCTGGCCCCCGGGTGGAGTAAACAAGCGCCTATGCAAACAAAAGTCATCACCACCACCGCCGACCTCGCCGAATTCTGTGCGACCTTCGGCGACGAGAAATTCATCACCGTCGACACGGAATTCATCCGCGAACGCACCTACTTCCCGCAGCTGTGCCTGATGCAGGTGGGCACCAGCAAAGCCGCCGTGGCCATCGATCCGCTGGCCGAGGGCATTGACCTTGCGCCGTTGTGGGAAGCTTTCGCCAATACGAAACTGCTCAAAGTATTCCATGCCGCGTCGCAGGATCTGGAAATCTTCGTGCGCGAAACCGGCAAAGTACCGACCCCCATTTATGATACCCAAATCGCCGCCATGGTGTGTGGTTTCGGCGAATCCGCCAGCTACGAGACGCTGGTGACGGAAGTGGTCGGCGCTAAGCTGGACAAGGCTTCGCGCTTCACCGACTGGGCGCGTCGCCCGCTTTCCGACCGTCAGCTTGTCTATGCGCTGGACGACGTGATCCACCTGCGCGTGGTGTACGAAAAGCTCAGCGCCCAGATCCACGAAGAAGGCCGTGACGCCTGGATCGAAGAAGAAATGGTCGAGATGGCCGACGTGAAAAAATACCAGGCCGATCCGCAGAATATGTGGAAGCGCCTGAAAGTGAAATCCCGCGTGCCGGAATATCTGCAGCTGGTGCGCGCCACCGCCGCATGGCGGGAGGAGCAGGCCCAGCGCCGCGACCTCCCCCGCCAACGCGTGTTGAAGGACGACTGGGTAGTGCAGGTCGCCACGCAAGCGCCGAAAACGGTCGAGGAACTTACCGAAGTGCGTGGCATCAGCGGCCAGTTGGGCAAGGACGCTATGGCCTCGCTCATCGAGACGCTGAACGCCGCCCGCGCCGAACCGAAAGAGAATTTCCCCAAAGCCGAAGAGCGCCTGCGCCAAATGCCCGCCGCGCAGGAGGGCTGCCTCGACCAAGTGAAACTGTTGCTGCGCCAACGCGCCGAAGAATTCCACGTCGTACCGCGCCTCGTGGCCGACAAGACCGAACTGGAAATGCTGGTGCGCGGCCTCACCAAATTCGAGGATTCGCACATCAGCCACGGCTGGCGCCACGACGTGTTCGGTGCCGCCGCCAAAGACCTGCTCGAAGGCAAACTCGCCGCTCGCGTGGTGCCGCACAAAGGCGGCTTTGGTTTGGTTTGGGGCGTAAAGGCTTCTTAAAGCGTTACGCGCGGCAGTGCGTTCAGCCCATCCAATGCTTCACGGATGACCGGTAAGTACCCGGCCGAAAATTCGCCATGTTTGGCCATGGCCTCAATCTCCTTCAGCGTTTCCCAGCGCACGGCCATCGCATCGACCGGTACGGGGTTCAGCTTCGGCAGCGCCGCCGCTTCGAGCAGCACCACGAACCAATGGATGGGATACTGCCCCTTACTGCGTGAGGCAAAAGCGCGGACGCCCAGCTCGAACAATGTGGCGGCGCGCAGAATTTTCGGCGGCACGCCCGCCTCTTCCTCGATCTCGCGCAGCAAAGTGCGCGTCAGTGGTTCTAAATGCGCGGCATGGGTTTCCGCCGTGGCGGCGTCGCGCGCATCGTGCCATGCCCCCGCCACATCGCTGTATTGGCGCGAGCCACGCGGCAACACGAACAGCGGCACTTCCCCAGCATGTTTGGGTTGCGGACGGATGATGAGAATGTCGAAACCCTGCTCCCGACGGCGCAGCACCAGCGCACCGACCTTATAGACGGGTAAGGAAGAAGGAAAAAAATCAGCTTGGCTCATGCCGCGCAGTCTATCGCCGCCGACACGCCATACCAAGAAGAATTAATGATTAGCCGCGCGCACCCAGCAGAAGGTCGGCCTGTGTGGGCGCGTAATTGGGCGACGAGGACGGACCACTTGGCTGGGCATCGGCCATTTGCGATGCCGCGACACCATTGGCCTGGCGCACCGCTGCCTGCACTTCCGGGTTGCTCAGCAACGCCATCAGCTTCGGATCGATCTTGCCATCCACGTTCATGCCGAGCATCTGCTCCGCTTCACGCACCGCGCCTTCGGTCTGGGCGTTCATCACGCCTTCCGCTGGGCCGACATTGGTAAAGCCAAGCGTGGTCAACTGGGCCTGCACATTAGTGATGTTGTCGGTGGTCAGGTTGGTACGCGGGGTTTCGAAGATAGTCGTCTGGCCGGACTGGGCCACGGCCGCTAGGACGGCATCACGCGCAGTAAGTTCGGCTTCGGGCGATCCGGCAGCAGGTGCCGCAGCGTTGACCTCGGGTACGAGTGTGCCCGCAGGGCGACCCGCTTGCACGCTAGCCAGCGCCGTACGGCCCTCGGGGGTGAGGGCGTCTTGGTTGGCGGCGGCGATCTGCTCCGCCGACATGCCCGCGAAGGGACTTTGGTCCATCGCGTTGGTAATCATGTTTATCAACTGCGTGAAGAAGGCCGCGAACGGGCCGCCGGCCGGGTTGATGGCTTCGCGTTCTTGATCCAGACGACGAGCATACGCCTCAGCGGCATCACTGGCGGGGTTGGTGAAAGTCACGGCTTCCAGCGCGGTGATACGCGCCTGAGCTCGCTCTTGCGATTGCTGATTCTGCGCTGGTGTATTGTCGACCGTGGTGATGGCTGCAGCAAACAGGTTGTCGGCATTGGCACGCATTTGGTTGAAAGCATCGGCGGTGCGTGCGCGATCGGCTTCGGGAATGCGCTGCTGCATGTCGTCCATGGCGCCACGCACTTCGGCGATGGCTTCCGCACGGTCGGTCGGAGTTGCATTCGCCATCAGTTCGGCAAGTCTGTTGGATGTAGCAGGGTCGTTCATGCCAATGGTCGCGTTAAAATCCTGCGGATTGATCGGCGGTGAAAGGTTGGCGATGGTGGAACGAATACCCTTCATGTACTCGACCACACGCTGGCCGTCAGTCAGATTAAGGTTGGTGTCGGTAAGCACTGAGGACGGTTGCCCGGAGCTGCTAGAGCCATCCTGCATCGAGCGCGCCGAGGATTGCGGGCGGTTCGGATCAGGACGACCATTCGGCGCACGCGAATCGCGTTCCACTTCCTGGCCATCTGGTCGATAGTAAGTGCGGGAAGCGTTCGGATTGTTGAAATTGGGATCAAAATCCGTACCGCCACGACGGGGGTTGTTACTAGCATCATTAACACGCCCAGGGCGCTCATTATCATGCTTACGCGCTTCTTCCAGACGTTCGTGGCTAGCAATATTGCCGGCTTCTGCATTGTTGCGTCGCGTGTTGGCGCCCATATTCGCACCGTCGATACGATCGTCATTGGCACGGAAAATACCGCCGACATTCACAACGGTGGCCGCTGTGCGCGAGCCACTATGAATCAAGCGTTCGCTATTGCGCATGACGCTGTTGGTTTGGGACAGACCGCGGTTTAAATCGCGTAAGTTAAAGTCACCCATTGCCGAACTCCTTAAATTTTTACCAATTTAACACTTCACTGGTAAACAATTCGTTAATTTTTTGGGGGAATGGCGTGCGTCATCCATTCCTTCACTCTGCACTATAACAGGGAATTGTTACGGAATTATGACGATTGTCACAATTCTCTAGAACCCGCCGTCGGCCATCACGGTCTCAGATCCGGCGGTGATACTGGCGAGCAGCGAGATGGTGCCGGGGAGGATTTTGGCGAAGTAGAAGCGGGCGGTGGCGAGCTTGGCGTCGTAGAAGGCCGGGTCCTCGTCGCGCAGTTTCATGGCCAGCTTGGCTTGCTTGGCCCAAATATAGGCCAGCAGCACCAGCGCAAACATTTTCTGGTATTCCACCGCGCCCGCGCCCGCATGGTTCGGGTCGGCAAGGCCCATGGCCCCGATCCACATGGTGGCTTGCTGCAGGTATTTCAGGTGCGTTTTCAGTGGCTTGTTGAACTCGGCCATGGCTTCGTCATCGCGGTTCTCGGCAATGAACGCATCCACCGGCAGGAAGAAGCGGCTGAGATAGCGGCCCGTATCGAACGGCAATTTGCGGCCGACCAGATCCATCGCTTGCACGCCATTGGTGCCCTCATAGATCATGGCGATGCGCGAATCGCGGAGATATTGGCTGGCGCCGTATTCCTCGATGTAGCCGTAGCCGCCGAAACATTGCATGGCCGTGGAGGCCGTTTCGAACCCGCCATCGGTGAGGTAGGATTTCACGATGGGCGTGACCAGCTGCACGAAATCGTCCGACGCTTCGCGCATCTTCGGATCGCTATGGCGGTGCGCGATGTCGAGATGCAAGGCGGTGAGCATCACCAACGCGCGGCTGCCCTCGGTGAAGGCCTTCATGGTGTAGATCATGCGGCGCACATCGGGATGCACGGTGATGGGATCGGCGGGTTTGTCGGGGAATTTCGCGCCCTTCAGCGCGCGGCCCTGCGGGCGTTCCTGCGCGTAGGCCAACGCATTCTGGTAGGCCGATTCGGCGACGCCGAGGCCTTGCATGCCCACATACAGGCGCGCGGTGTTCATCATCACGAACATGGCAGTTAAGCCCTTATGTGGCTCGCCCACGAGATGGCCAATGGCCCCGTCGTAGTTCATCACGCAGGTGGGCGAGGCATGAATGCCCATTTTATGTTCGATGCCGGCGCAGGAAAGCGCGTTGCGCTCGCCCAGCGAGCCGTCGGCGTTCACCATCACCTTCGGCACCACGAACAGCGAAATGCCCTTCACGCCCTTCGGCGCATCCGGCAGACGCGCCAGCACCAGGTGAATGATGTTTTCGGTTTGATCCTGCTCGCCTGCGGAAATGAAAATTTTATTGCCAGTAATTTTGTAGGTGCCGTTCTCTCCGGGTTCGGCGCGGGTTTTCAGCAAGCCCAAATCGGTGCCCGCGACCGGCTCGGTGAGGCACATCACGCCCGACCATTCGCCGGATACCATTTTCGGCAGGTAAGTGGCTTTGGTGGCGTCGGTGCCGTATTTCAACAGCGCGTTGATGGCGCCGTGGGTGAGGCCCGGCGTGAGGCCGAACGACAGGTTGGAGGAGCACACCATTTCCAGCATCGGCATGTTGAGGAACTCGGGCATCCCCTGCCCGCCGAATTCGGTGGGCCACACCAACGTGCTCCAGCCGCCTTCAATATATTGCTGATAGGCTTCCTTGAAACCGTCGGGCGTGGTCACCACGCCATCCTTGTATTTCAGGCCCTGTTTGTCGCCCACCACGTTCAGCGGGAACAGCACTTCTTGTGTGAATTTCGCGCTCTCCTCTAGCAGCGGCATCACGAGGTCTTTGGCCTCGGCGAAGCCTTCAACATCCATGTGCTTATCCAGCTCCATGAAATGGTCGATGAGGAATTGGTAGTCGCGTACGGGGGCGGTGTAGGTGGGCATAATTAATTCCTCAACGGTTTGCTGAAGTTAAGCATGTTCGCGATGCGGTCGCGGGTGCCGGTGGTTTTGGTGAGCATCATGAACGCTTCGTGCTCGAGGTTCAGCAGGTCCTGTTCGGTCACTTCCTGCGTGATGTCGGTGTTGCCGCCGGTGAGCACCGTGGCAAGCGCGAGGCTCACCACTTCGTCATGCGGCGTGGCTTTGCCGTTCTTGCGGAACCCTTCGACGGCCATTTTAAGCGCGGCATAACCCGACTCGCCCGGCAGACGCAGCGTGCGCTGCTCCGGCGGCGCATAGTTCTCGGCCAGTTTCAGGCTGAGCGCTTTCGCGTCGGAAAGCACGCGGCGACGGTTCGCCGTGATCTGCGATTTGCTGTTGAGGATAAGCATGTCTTTGGCTTCCGCCGCCGAACCCGCCACCTTCGCCATCGAGATATACTCGAAGGTTTTGCTGATCGGCCCCATTGGGCCGCCGCTCATAAGCACCTCGGGGCGCTGGCCTTTCATGATCGATTTATGCGCAGCTTCGCCCGCAGCAAAATGGCGGAACAGAAGCTCCTTACAGCCACCCCAACCGGGGATGACGCCGATGCCCACTTCGACCAGGCCGATGTAGGATTCCATGTAAGCGTTCACCGCCGTGGCGTGCAGATTGATCTCGCAGCCGCCGCCAAGCGCCATGCCCGAGAGGGCGGCAACGCTGGGGAACGGCGCGTATTTCAGGCCCATGAAGGCGTCCTGCCCCTGCTTCACCATGTCACTCACCGCCCACCAGCTTGCGGTGTTGGTGGCGAGCAGGAAATAGCCGATGTTAGCGCCGAAACTGAAATGGTCGGCATCGCCGCCGATGACGACGGACTTGAACCCATGCTCCTTCACGATGGCGGGCAGGTCACCCACCATGCGCAGGTTCTCGGGGTCCCATGTATTGCCTTTGGAAATAAGCTCCATGCAGGCCACGCCATCGCCGAGGTCCCACACGGCGGCGGACACGTTTTTCTTCACCGGCTTAGCGCCCGTGAGTTTGATATCCTCCAGCGTCAGCGAACCTTCGGGAATCGGCAGTGCCGTGAACTTGCCGCCGATGTTGAACTGGTGGCGTTTGCCATCGGTCACTTCGTAGAGTTTTTTACCCAGCGACTCCTGAATGATCTTCGGCACGCTCATGCCTGCTTTTTCTAGCGCGGCGGCGAACACTTCGGTGTCCGATTTGCCATCGAAGGCGAGCTTGTCGATCATTTGGAACGGGCCGTATTTCCAGTTATAGCCAGTCACCATCGCTTGATCGACGGAGTAGATATCGTCGGATATTTCGGGGATGAGCGACGCGGCGTAGTGCAGTGTTTTCAGCATCACGGCAGAGGCGTATTGCCCGCCAATGTCCTTATGGCCGAACAACACGGCCATGCCCGCTTTCGCGGCATGTACCGATTCGAGCCGCGCTTTTTTCTCCGGTGCGTATTCGCCGGTTTGCAGGTTGATGACCTCTTTGGTTTTCTTGCCGTTCGCATCCGGCACCATGCGGTAGAACCCGCCTTTGCCTTTGCGGCCCGTATAGCCCTCGGCGATCATTTTGGTGACCAGCTCGGGGGCCTTGAATAAGGTGCGGAACGCGTCGCCTTCCGGCAGCGTGTTCATCATCGCCTGTGCGATGAGCGGCATCAGATCGATACCGATTAAATCATACAAACCGAACACGCCAGTTTTGGGGAAGCCCAGCGGCTTGCCCATCACCTGGTCGGCCTCTTCCACGCGAATGCCCAGATCGATGGCGTCGATCAGTGCCGCCGTCATCCAATACACACCAATGCGGTTGGCGAGAAAGCCGGGAGTATCTTTCGCCAGCACCACGCCTTTGCCCAGCACGCGGTCGGCAAAGTCGCCGAAATCAGCGAAGCGTTTTTTGTCGAACGATGGCGAGGGCACCACCTCCAGCAGCTTCATGAAGCGCGGCGGGTTGAAGAAGTGGGTGATCATGAAATCATCCTGGAACTTCTTGTCCATGCCGTTGATCAGCACGTGCAGCGGCAGCGTCGAGGTGTTCGACGATACGATGGAACCGGCTTTGCGCACGGCGTCCACCTTGCGGTACACGTCCTGTTTGATTTCCAGTTTCTCGACCACCACTTCCACGATCCAATCCATATCGGCGAGTTTCGCCATGTCGTCGTCGAAGTTGCCGGGGGTCACCAGTTTGGCGAAGCGTTTGTGCGCGAAGCCGGGGGTGGAGCCTTTAAGCTGTTTGTCGATCGCGTCCTGCGCGCGGGCGTTGGGGTTGGCGCCTTCGGCTTTCATGTCGAGCAGCAGCACGGGAATGCCCGCGTTGGCCAACACACCGGCGATGCCCGAACCCATGACACCCGAACCCAGCACCGCAACTTTTTTGATATCCACCACACTCAACTCCATTCGCTTGTAGGCCGCCATTACATGGCGACTTCGCAATTTTCTAACCGGCAACGCGCCTTACCCGTATTCACTTTCCAAAAGGCTTGCGGGCATTTCGTGTCCGCTTTCTGCTTCCGATACCAGTTCGCCGCCGCGTCCTTCACCGACAGGTTCACCGCCGCTTCGCCGCAAATGCCCGGCACCACCACGCAATCGTAATCGGTGGCGCAAAGATGCCAGTCCTTCGCGCCTGCGGGCATGTCCTGCGCGGCAGCCGCGAACAGCGGCATCATCGCCATCGCCGCCATGCGCAGCGCGAAACGCACTAGGCGCGCTCCAGCACCGTGGCGATGCCCATGCCGCCGCCAATGCAAGCAGTGGCGAGGGCGTATTTCCCTTTGCCGCGCGAAAGCAGCAGCGCCGCCTTGCCGGTAATGCGCGCACCCGAAGCGCCAAGCGGGTGGCCCAGCGCAATCGCGCCGCCCTCCATGTTCACGCGGTCGGTCGGGCAGCCAATGGCCGCGATGCAGGGAATGGCCTGCGCCGCGAAGGCTTCGTTGATTTCCATGACGTCGATGTCCTTGGCGGTGATGCCCGCTTTTTTCAGCGCCTTCTGCGACGCCGTGATTGGCCCCTCGCCCATGATGCTCGGGTCGAGGCCCGACACGGCCATGGATTTGATGCGCGCGAGAATGGGGAGATTGTGTTTCTTAGCGTAAGCTTCCGAGGTCACCAACACCGCCGCCGCGCCATCGGTCACTGGCGAAGAAGTGGCAGCCGTGACCGTGCCCTTCGCGTCGAACGCCGGGTTCAGTTTGGCCAAATCCTCTTTAGTTGATTGGCGGATCGCACCATCTTTATCAACCACACCGTCTTTGGTCGTGATCGGCACGATCTCGTCGCCGAAATCCGCCGAACCCGCTTTTTTGTGCGAGGCCATGGCGAACGCTTCCTGCGCTTCGCGATCGACCTTATGCTTCACCGCAAGGTTCTCTGCCGTCAGGCCCATCGACAGATACGCGTCGGGCATGGAGGCATAGAGCGTGGGGTTCGGCAACGGGTTGTAGCCGCCCATCGGAATGCGGGTCATAGATTCGACACCGGCCGCGATGAACACTTCGCCCTTGCCGCTGGCAATGTTGCCCGCGGCAATATGGATGGCCTCCATCGAGGAGCCGCACCAACGGTTGATGGTGGCGCCGCCCACGGTGTTGGGCAGGCCCGCCAGCAGCGCGACCATGCGCGCCATGTTGAAGCCTTGTTCGCCCTCAGGGAAGGCGCAGCCAAGCAACAAATCCTCGATATCGTCGGGGTTCACCCCAGTTTTTTTAATGAGCGCCTTGATGACGTCCGCCGCGAGATCGTCGGGCCGCACTTTGGCCAGCGCGCCTTTATTCGCAAGGGTGAAGGGAGAACGGAGGTATCCGACGATAACAGCGTGCGACATAACGATCCTTTATCTGGTTCTTCTTCTTTTACATAGGAGACCATGCCAGAAAAAACAGGGCATTAGAAGCAACTTAGTGTGCAAGTGCGAACATACAAACTATTTGATTTTTCAAATGTTGCGGATTTGTCCGACGAGGTGCAGCAGGAGTGCGGGTGGAAAGAAAATCAAGAAAATTTGCGCAAAAAGAAGTGACCAAAATTTAATCTGGAAAGGACGTTTGCACGACTTATAGCGGAAATGGAACATGGCCCACAGCGCCCCCGGATTGCCGCCGAACACTCAACCCATGAGCAGTAGATTATTTCGGTACACGTGCTGCTTAGCGCAGTGTATTCCTTGCTTTTGTCTCACGGCTTGTTACAAACCCGCCTGTTCCAGCGTAGGCGGGTGTAGTTCAATGGTAGAACGAAAGCTTCCCAAGCTTTAGGCGAGGGTTCGATTCCCTTCACCCGCTCCACCACCTTATAATAGCTGCGCCGCATTTGCCACGCCCCATGGCATTGCACCGCCGCGACGCGCCTCTAGCGCCTGGCCCCACACGCGCAATAGTGCATGCCGGATGTTTGATCGATGGGTGTGACCGTATCACGACGGGTGCGAATTATTTTTGCCCAACGCCATCCATACATGCGAAAAAACTTGGTGGCCCCCGCGCGCATCGATAAGGATTTTGTAACACAGGGAGACTATCATGCTCAACGAATTCAAAACATTCATCGCCCGCGGCAACGTCATCGACATGGCCGTCGGTATCGTCGTCGGTGCGGCATTCACCGCCATCGTCACTTCGCTGGTAAGCGACATCATCAACCCGGTCATCGGCGTGATGATGGGCGGGGTCGACTTCTCGAATTATTATGTTGATCTCTCGATGGGCGGCTACGCCGACCTCGACGCCGCGCAAGCCGCTGGCGCCCCGATCATCATGTACGGCCTGTTCATCAACGCCATCATCAAATTCCTCATCGTTGCCTTCGCTGTCTTCATGCTGGTGAAACAAATCAACCGCCTGAAAGCTGCCCCGCCCGCCAAAGATCGA
>JBBKVX010000055.1:0-15759 GCA_037968615.1 Rickettsiales bacterium | reverse complement strand
CGATTGAAGCGGGCATTCCGAAAGAAGTTCCAGCCATGACCATCAACCAAGTGTGCGGCTCGGGCCTGCGCGCGGTGGCCGAAGGCATGAAATCCATCCTCAGCGGCGACTCGACTATTGTGATTGCAGGCGGGCAGGAATCGATGAGCCAATCGCCGCATGCCATGCAATTGCGCAACGGCGTGAAAATGGGCGACGGCACCATGAAGGACACAATGATCGTGGACGGTTTGTGGGACGCGTTCAATAACTTCCACATGGGCATCACCGCCGAGAACGTGGCCGAGAAGTTCGAGATCAGCCGCGACGAGCAAGACCAGTTCGCCGCCGCCAGCCAAGCCAAAGCCGCGAAAGCGCAAAGCGAAGGCAAGTTCACCAGCCAGATCATTCCCGTCACCATTAAAAATAAAAAAGGCGATACGGTGATGGATAAGGACGAATATATCCGTGGCGACACCACCGCTGAAACCCTCGCCAAACTGCGCCCGGCCTTCAAGCCCGACGGCACGGTAACGGCGGGCACGTCCTCCGGCATCAACGACGGCGCGGCCGCCGTGCTGCTGATGACGCGTGCGGAAGCCGACAAGCGCGGGCTGAAACCCCTCGCCGCCATCAAATCGTGGGCGACCGTGGGCGTCGATCCGAAAGTGATGGGCAGCGGCCCCATTCCCGCCGCTAAAAAGGCACTCGAAAAAGCCGGCTGGAAAGCCAGCGACCTCGACCTCATCGAAGCCAACGAAGCCTTCGCCGCGCAAGCCATTTGCGTGAACAAAGGCCTTGGTTGGGACACCAACAAAGTGAACGTGAACGGCGGCGCGATTGCCCTCGGTCACCCCATCGGCGCCTCGGGCGCGCGCGTGCTCACCACCCTGTTGCATGAAATGAAAGCGAGCGGCGCGAAGAAAGGCCTCGCCACGCTGTGCATCGGCGGCGGCATGGGCATCGCGATGTGCGTGGAGGCTGCGTAATGACCAAGGACGGCAGCATGAAAGGGCGCATCGCGCTGGTTACGGGCGGCACGCGCGGCATTGGTGCCGCGATTGCCAAAGACCTGAAAAAAGCGGGCGCGAAAGTGATCGCTACCTACCACGGCAACGACGACGCCGCGAACGCGTTCAAAAAAGAGACCGGCATCGAAGTGTTCCGCTTCGACGTGGCGGATTTCGATCAATGCTCCGATGCGGTGAAACGCATCGAAGCGGAAATCGGCCATATCGATATTCTCGTCAACAATGCTGGCATCACGCGCGATGGGTTCCTGCATAAAGCAGGTGCCGAAAGCTGGCACGCAGTGATCGAGACCAACCTCACCTCGCTGTTCAACATGTGCCGCGTGGTCATCGAGGGCATGCGTTCGCGCGGGTTCGGCCGCATCATCAACATCAGCTCCATCAACGGCCAGATGGGCCAGGTGGGCCAAGCCAACTACTCCGCCGCCAAAGCGGGCGTCATCGGCTTCAGCAAAGCCTTGGCGTTGGAATCGGCAGGCAAAGGCATCACGGTAAACACCATCGCCCCCGGCTACATCGAAACGGACATGGTGAAAGCCGTGCCCGCGAATGTTCTGGAAAAGATCGTTGCGAAAATTCCGGTGGGCCGCTTGGGCCAGCCAGAAGAAATCGCGCGCGCCGTCTGCTTCCTCGCCGCCGATCAATCCGGTTTCATCACCGGCGAAACGCTGTCGGTGAATGGTGGCCAGCACATGGAATAGCGCATTCGCGCCGCCATAGAAAAAGCCCGCGCGGATCGCTCCACGCGGGCTTTTTTATTTCTACCGTGCTATGCGTCGTAGTCGTTGGCGTTGCGCGAGCGGGTGAGCTTGATGCGATTGGTACGTTTGGCGCTCGCGTTGGCCGAGGTATCCTCGTCGAGCCAGACGCCGCTGGTGGTGGCACCACTCAAGGCCGAATTGAGCGCGGCGTATTTCACCGGGCTGCTTTTCGTTTTTTTGTTCACACTGATAATCATCGCCACAACTCCAATAAACATGTTCTCTGTGACTTAAACTTACCACCGAGGGATTAAAGCTTAGTTAACGGCAACGTTATAAAAGCACTGGGCGTTTCGCCTCTATGGACAGGATGCGCGTGGCCACGCCTTGCCGGAAGGGCAAAACGCCCAATAGTTGCTATTTTACAACGAATTTGCAGACTTGTGACAAAAATGTTTCATGTGAAACAACTTTTGCGTGTATCTGCTTCCTTAGAAGGCGAGCGACTTCACGTCGTTGACGCTCGGGAGCTTGGCAATTTTGGCCAGCAGCCCTGCATCCACCACATTGTCCACTTCAAGCAGCGCCACGGCGGTCGTGGCCTCCGTGTTGCGGCCAAGGTTGAAGTTGGCGATGTTCACTTTCGCGTCACCCAGCAACTGGCCTACGCCACCGATGAGACCCGGTTTGTCCTCGTTGGCGATGAACAGCATGTTGGTGCCGATGGCCGATTCCACAGCAATGTCGTTGATGCTGGTGATGCGCGGCTTGTCGCCGAACAGGGTGCCGGCGATCTCGAACGTGCCGCCATCGTAAGCAACTTTCACGCGCAGCAGCGTTTTGTAATGCGCCGTGCGCTCGTGGCGAATCTCGCTCACATCGATGTTGCGATCCTTGGCAACCACGGGGGCGTTTACCATGTTCACGCCTTCCATCAGCGGCGAAAGCAGGCCGTTCAGCGCGGCGGCGGTGAGCGGCTTGGTGTTCAGCTCCGTCACTTTACCTTCGAACTCGATGCTCACTTTGGTGAGGCCGCCCTTGGTCATTTGTCCGGCGAAAGCGCCGAGGGCGCTGGCCAGTTGCAGGTAAGGCTTCAGGCGCGCCGCGTCTTCTGCCGACACGCTCGGCATGTTGAGTGCGTTGGTGACGGTGCCTGCGGTGAGGTATTCCGCCATTTGTTCGGCCACTTGAATGGCCACGTTCTCTTGCGCTTCGGTGGTGCTGGCGCCCAGATGCGGGGTGGCGACCACTTGCTCCATGCCGAACAGCACGTTGGTTTTCGCGGGCTCTTCCTCGAACACGTCGAACGCGGCACCGGCCACTTGGCCTGCTTCGATGGCGGCTTTGATGTCGGCTTCCACGATGAGACCACCGCGCGCGCAGTTCACGATGCGTACGCCTTTTTTGGTTTTGGCCAGCGTGTCTTTGTTCAGCAGGTGGCGGGTGCTGTCTGTCAGCGGTGTGTGCAGCGAAATGAAATCGGCGCGGCCCAGCAGCGCGTCCAGCTCCACTTTCTCGACATTGATAGCGCTTGCACGCTCGACCGAAAGGAACGGATCGAACGCAATGACTTTCATTTTCAGGCCTTGTGCGCGGTCGGCCACGATGGAGCCGATGTTGCCGCAGCCGATGAGGCCCAACGTTTTACCGGCCATTTCAACGCCCATGAAGCGGTTCTTTTCCCATTTGCCTTCGTGGGTGGATTTGTTGGCCTCAGGGATTTGGCGGGCCAACGCCATCATCAGCGACAGGGCGTGCTCCGCCGTGGTCACCGAGTTGCCGAAGGGGGTGTTCATCACCACCACGCCACGGGCGGTAGCGGCTTTCACATCCACGTTATCGACCCCGATGCCCGCGCGACCAACGACTTTAAGCTTGGTGGCGGCTTCCAGCACTTTCGGCGTTACCTTGGTGGCCGAGCGGATGGCGAGGCCATCGTAATCGCCGATGATCTTCAGCAGCTCCTCTTCCGAAAGCCCCGTCTTGATGTCCACTTCAACGCCCTTATCCTTGAAGATCTGGACGGCGGCGGGGCTGAGTTTGTCGGAGATAAGGACTTTAGGCATGGGACACTCGATTTCTTTGCTGTATAGGGTGAAAAACAAGGCCTTCTTAAAAGCCTTGCGTAACGAAAGGTCAAGTTGTGAGTGAGAACGAAAGCATTACCAAGCGCGCCGAGCAGATACTAGCCATGCTGACGCCGGAACAAATCGCAAAAATGGAACGCAAAACCGGCAATCCGGCGCGCCAATTGGCCATAGCGCTGGCACAAAAAGAACGCACCCGCGGCACTCGCACGGCCAAACCAGCTTTGAGCAAGGCCATGATTGCGATGAGCGCAGAATAGCGAGAGTCATCAAATCGTCACAAGGATCTGCTAGAATGTCTGACTAGGAGCTTTGTTATGACCCATAAACCTACAACACGCGCCCCCGACGACGAAATGCTGGCCGAGCGTGCCGACATTGCGAACCGTATCATGGCAGAGCTTATGGCAAACCCTGAAACCTACAAGACGGTGCTAAGGGTGCTTGATCCTGAAGGTCTACGCCTGAATAATTATAAAAATCTGCCTGATGAGGCGACATACATTGATATGTTTGTCCGTCAATATGCTCTCGGCGTCGCGGAAGACGAGCAGACGAGCGGCCTCAAGAATGAGTTGGCGACGCTACCCGCCGCCTTCGCACGAGTGAAGCAATTCGATGATTTCGACCTGAGCGGGCCCGCGCCGCAAACATCCCGGCATTAAATTAAGCCGCTTGCGCTGAAGCACCCTTCACTTCGCCCCAGGCCCAATCGAGCCATGGCGTGAGTGCTTTGATGTCGGACGTTTCGACGGTAGCGCCACCCCAGATACGTAGGCCCGCAGGCGCATCGCGGTAAGCGCCGATATCCAAAGCCACGTTTTCTTTTTCCAGCATGCTGGCGAGGTCTTTTGCGGCTTTCGTTTGCGCTTCGGGGCTTAGGCCTGCGTACCAATCATCGCTGATGGTGAAGCAGATGGAGGTGGAGGAGCGGTTGGCTTCCTCGGCACAGAGGAAGTCGATCCACGGTGTTTTGGCCACCCATTCAGTAAGCGCGGCGAGGTTGGCGCCTGCGCGGGCGATCATGCCTTTCAGGCTGCCCACCGTCTCGGCCCATTTCAGACTGTCGAGCACATCTTCCACGCAAAGCATGCTGGGGGTGTTAATCGTCTCGCCAACAAAAATACCTTCGATGAGTTTGCCGTCTTTGGTCATCTGGAAAATTTTCGGCAGCGGCCATTCGGGTTTGTAGCTCTCAAGGCGGGCAACGGCGCGGGGGCTGAGCGCGATCATGCCGTGTGCGCCCTCGCCGCCCAAGGCTTTCTGCCAGCTCCATGTCACCACATCGAGCTTGGCAAAATCCACATCCATAGCAAATACGGCGCTGGTGGCGTCACAGATGGCGAGGCCTTCGCGGGTGTCGGGAATCCAGTTCAAGTCGGGCACGCGCACGCCGCTGGTGGTGCCGTTATAGGTGAACACCACATCGCGCGACCAATCGGCTTTGCTCAGGTCGGGCAGCTTGCCGTAGGGCGCGTCGTAGACGTTCAGGTCTTTCAGCTTCAATTGCTTTTTGCAGTCGCCGCCCCAGGTTTTGCCAAAGGCTTCCCATGCCAGCACATCCACGCCGCGCGCGCCGAGCATGCTCCACAGCGCCATTTCCACCGCGCCGGTATCGGAGGCAGGCACGATGCCCAAATGGTAATCCGCCGGAATGCCGAGGATGGCTTTGCTGCGGTCGATCACTTTTTTCAGCTTCTGCTTGCCGATCTTTGCGCGGTGCGAACGGCCAAGGGCGGCGTCTTTCAGCACGTCGGTGCTCCAGCCGGGGCGCTTAGCGCAGGGGCCGGAGGAAAAGCAAGGATTGGCAGGTTTTTGGGTGGGTTTCATGATGTCCTCGTGCTGGGTTGGTCTTTCCTAGGCATGGCCGAAAGCCTTGTCAACGAATCCGCATTTCAACCTCCACCGGGGCGAGGTTAAGTAACCGTAACTACCAGTTCATATAGAATTCGGTTATATTTAAATCGTTCCACCGCAATGGAGAGCCCTATGTCCCTGCCCCATTCACATTCGATCCTTGCGCATCTGTTCAGCCTCAGCGGCGCGGTGTTGGCTGGACTGGCGTTGGGCTCGTTCTTCTTTGTGAAAGAGCTGCAGCCCTATGCGGCGATGTTCCTGCTGGCGGCCCTTTTGCTTTATGTCTGGTCGTCGCATTTCTGGGCGCGGCAGCGGTATGCGACCATCGAGCGGCAATTGGCCACTCTCCAAACTCGCTTAGACGCGCAGCCTGGCCACAGCCTCTAGCAGCAACTGCACATCCTGCGGCCGGTTCAGGCGGTGGTCGCCGTCCTTCACTAACGTCACGCCCACTTCGTCGCCGGTCAGTTTTTCGGCGAGTAGCAGTGCGGTGTCCCACGGCACTTCGGCATCGCGCTGGCCTTGCAGCAGATGGGTGGGAATGGACAAGGGAATCGGATGTTCCAACAACAAATGCCGCCGCGCTTCGGTGATAAAGTTCATGGTCACCGGATATTCATTGTCGTCGAAATCCTGCAAATGAATCACCCCTTCATCCTCCAACTGCTGGCGCAGAGCGGGCGGGAATTGCTTCATCATCAGCCGGTCGGTGAAGTCGGGTGCGGCGGCGATGCCCACAAAGGCTTTTACTTGCATGGGGCGTTGGAGCGCGGCCTGAAGCCCCACCCAGCCGCCCATGCTGGAGCCCACGATCAGCATCTGCTCCGGCGCTACGTTGTCCAGCACTTCCAACGCGGCGGCAATGGCGGAACCGATGGTGAAATCGACGAACGCGCCGTCCGACGCGCCATGGGCGTAATAATCGAAGCTGGTGAAGGGTGCGCCCTGCGCGCCGCACCACTCGGCCAGCGCCTGCGCCTTGGTCGATTCCATGCTCGAGCGGTAGCCGCCGCAGAAAAGCACACCCATGCCCGCCCCTTTTTGGTGCTGGTAGGCAATGCGGCCGATTTTGGTTTCCAGATAGTCCATGGCACCTTCATAGGGTGGCGGCATCCATTCAGGAAACAAAACCTGACGGGATAAAAGTTTTCCACAGTGACAACTTACCCCGCGCTCTTTACAGCACTCCTATGAGCCAACCAACACCCATTGTTATCTTGCAAGTGCTGCCGAAACTGGAATCGGGCGGCGTGGAGCGTGGCACCATCGAAATGGTCGACGCCATTCGCAAAGCGGGCATGAAGCCACTGGTGGCCTCGGGCGGCGGGGCACTGCTTCCGCACATCAACCATGCGGGCGGCGAACACATCACCATGCCGCTTTACGCCAAGAACCCGTTCATCATGTATCGCAACGCGCGCAAACTGGCCAAACTCATCCGCGAGCGGAATGTGGCGCTCATCCACGCGCGTTCGCGCGCACCGGCCTGGGCGGCGTACTTCGCCGCGAAATGGACGGGCATTCCCTACATGGCCACCTTCCATGGCATTTACGGCACCAAAACTGAGTTGAAAAAGAAATACAATCGCGTGATGACGGCGGGCGTGCGCGTGATCGCCATTTCTCAATTCGTGCGCGATCATTTGCTTGCCATGTACGACATAGCCCCCGAGAAAATTCGGCTGATTCCGCGCGGGGTCGACCTTGCCGCGTTCGGCGAGAAATTCGTCATCCCCGAGCGCATCGCCAAGCTCACCAAAGCATGGCGCCTGCCCGACGAAGGCGTGCCCGTGATTTTCTGCCCCGGCCGCATCAGCCGCATCAAAGGCCAGCATATTCTTATTCAGGCGCTGGCGCTTCTCAAGGACATGGATTTCCTCTGCATCATCGCGGGTAAGGACGACGGCCACGAAGAATACCGTATGGAATTAGAGGATCTGATCGTGTCGTCCGGCCTAGAAGGCAAGGTACGCCTTGCTAACGCCACGCAATATATGAACGAAGCCTACCAATTGTCGCAGCTGGTGGTGGTGCCCTCCATTCAGGCGGAAGCATTTGGCCGCATCGCCATCGAAGCGCAGGCACTGGGCGTGGCGGTGGTGGCCACCGACCATGGCGGCGCACGCGAGACCATCATTCCCAACGAAACCGGCTACCTCGTTCCGCCCGGCGATGCCGAGACCATGGCGCAGGCCATTCGCTACGCCTTGTCGCGCGATGCAGGCACCATCAAGGCCATGGGCACGTACGCCCGCAAACATGTGGCCGAGCATTTCACGTCGCAGATGATGAAAGACAAAACCATCGCCGTGTACCGCGAAATTCTCTCGATGCAGGAAGCCGAACTCGTGGCGCATACCGATCTGGCGGAAACCGTATGAGCACGGAATATATATTGGTCATCAAGCATGGCGCTTTGGGCGACATCATTCTCGCCACCGCTGCATTCAAGGCCATCCGTGAAACCCATCCGGAAGCGCATATCGTGCTGCTGACCAGCAAAGGCTACGCCGAACTCACCTCGCAGACGCCGTATTTCAACGAGATCTGGGTCGATAGCAAACCAAAGCTCTTCCAGCGCGACGCCATCAAGCGCCTGCGTGTTATGCTGCGCAGCCATGCATGGAGCTGGGTGTACGACCTGCAAGCGTCGAAACGCACCACCCTGTATCAGTGGCTGCTGAAACGCCCGTGGCCGCGCATCAGCAACGCCAGCCGCTGGGCCAGCCACCCGCGCCCGAAATACGATGCGACGCGCCATGCGCTTGCCAACATCCACCATCAAATGGCCGTGGCGGGCATCGAGATCGGCCAGCCGGATATTACGTGGCTGACTGGCGAGGTCTCGGCGTTCGCCCTGCCCCAGCATTACGCATTACTGGTGCCCGGCGGCGCGGCCCACCGCCCAGGTAAACGCTGGCCCGCTGAGCAATACGCCGCATTGGCGCAGGAGCTGGTGGCCAAAGGCATCACCCCGCTGCTGGTGGGCGCGGGTGCGGAAGCGGAGGTGCTGGAATCCATCGCCGCGCGGGTGCCGCATACGCTGAACCTGTGCGGCAAAACCACCATTGGCCAATTGGCGGAACTGGCGCGCGGCGCCGTGGTGGCCGTGGGCAACGATACTGGCCCGATGCATGTCATCGCCGCCACGGGCTGCCCCAGCACCGTGATTTTCTCGCATGAATCCGACCCCGTGCGTTCCGCGCCCATTGGCAACGTCACCGTGCTGCGCGAGAAGGATTTGAGCAGCTTGAGCGTCGATCGGGTGCTGGTGTCGCTCAACCGCAGCTAAACCGTCATTGACAGTTCGGGGCCAATCCTTAGTGTGACGGCCCAATTTGGAGTTACCATGTCGCAACCGAATCTCGCCGAAAAAACCATCACCCTGACCTTGCCCGACGGCACGGAGCGGCAATATCCCGCCGGCACCACCGGCGAGGACGTGGCGCTGAGCATTGGCGCGGGGCTGGCCAAGGCCGCCGTGGGCATGAAGGTAGATGGCGTGCAACGCGACCTGTACCTGCCGCTCGAAGCCGACGCCAAGTTCCAGATCCTCACGGCGAAGGACGCCGAGGGCATCGACATCATTCGCCACACCACCACCGCGCAGTTGTTGGCGCGCGCCGTGAAACTGCTGCACCCCAGCGCCAAGCTGGCCATCGGGCCGACGATTGACTATGGCTTCTATTACGACATCGAGCTGGAAACCCCGCTGACGCCCGACGACCTCCCCGTCATCGAAGCGAAAATGCGCGAACTGCATGCCAGTGGCTCCAACGTAAAACGCGAGATGTGGGACAAGCAAAAAGCCATCGCCCTGTTCAAGTCGCGCGGCGAGAATTACAAAGCCGAGATCATCGAAGGCGCGCCGGATGGGCCAATTTCCTTGTACCGCCAAGGCGACGGCGACGACGCGTTCATCGATCTGTGCTTCGGCCCGCATGTGCCGAATTTCAGCAAGATCCCCCTCGCCTTCAAGCTGACGAAATTCAGCGGTGCCTACTGGCGCGGCGACGCGAAAAACAAAATGCTTCAACGCATTTACGGCGTGGGTTTCGCCACCGAAAAAGAGCTAAAAGCCTACCTCACCATGATTGAGGAAGCCGAAAAGCGCGACCACCGCAAACTGGGCCGCGAGCTGGATTTGTTCCACATTCAGGAAGAAGCCACCGGCCAGGTATTCTGGCACGATAAGGGCTGGACGATTTACCGTTCGCTGGAGAACTACATTCGCGGCAAGCTGCAGCGTTCGGGTTACATCGAGGTAAAAACCCCCATCCTCGTCGATCGCGTGCTGTGGGAAAAATCCGGCCACTGGGAGAAGTTCCAGGAACATATGTTCACCAGCACCTCGGAAGAGAAAACCCTTGCCATCAAACCCATGAACTGCCCCTGCCACGTGCAGATTTTCAACGTGGGCATCAAGAGCTACCGAGACCTGCCGCTGCGCATGGCCGAGTTTGGCTCATGCCACCGCAACGAGCCGAGCGGCGCGCTTCACGGCCTGATGCGCGTGCGCGGCTTCGTTCAGGACGACGCCCATATCTTCTGCACCGAAGACCAGATCACCTCGGAAACCATCGCCTTCTGCGACCTGCTGAAAGAAGTGTACAAAGACCTCGGCTTTACCGAAGTGCGCGTCAAATTCTCCGACCGCCCGGAAAACCGCGCGGGCGCCGATGCGACATGGGACAAGGCCGAGAAAGCATTGCTCGACGCCGTTGACGCGGCGGGGTTGGAGACCACGCTCAACCCCGGCGAAGGCGCGTTCTACGGCCCGAAACTGGAATTCGTACTGCGCGATGCCATCGGCCGCGATTGGCAGTGCGGCACCTTGCAGGTGGATTTCGTGCTGCCCGAACGCCTCGACGCCAATTACGTGGCCGAGGACGGACAGAAAAAACGCCCCGTCATGCTTCACCGCGCCATTCTTGGCTCGTTCGAGCGGTTCATGGGCATTCTCATCGAGCAATATGCGGGCTCCTTTCCGCTTTGGATGGCCCCGCATCAAGCCGTCGTCTGCTCCATCACCAACGAGTTCGATGGCTACGCCGAAGAAGTGGCCGCTGCGCTCACCAAAGCGGGCATCCGCACCAGCACCGACACCCGCTCCGAGAAAATCAATTTCAAGGTGCGCGACCATTCGTTGCAGAAAGTGCCTTTCATTATCGCCGTGGGTGGGCGCGACGCGGAGGCCAGAACGGTGGCGATTCGTCGCTTCGGTTCCGAAAAGCAGGAAATACTGCCGCTTGACGGCGCGGTGGCAACCCTTGTAAAAGACTGTTCCGCGCCCGCTTAAGGCTGGCGCTTCATTTCTGGAGTAATTTACCTATGACGGCAATTGTATGAGTCTGAAGGAAAAACGCGGCAACGAGCCGCGCATCAACCGCGAAATCACTGCGGAAAAAATCCGACTCGTAGGTGCCGATGGGGAAATGGTGGGCATCACCAATCTGGCTGCAGGCTTTGCCGCGGCTGAAGCTGCAGGCCTCGACCTCGTCGAGATCTCGCCCAACGCCGAGCCGCCCGTGTGCAAAATTCTCGATTACGGCAAGTTCCGTTACGCCGAGCAGAAAAAGCACCAGGATGCGCGCAAGAAACAAAAAGTCACCCAGATCAAAGAGATCAAGCTGCGCCCCAACATCGATCCGCACGATCTCGGCATCAAGCTGCGTGCCGTCGAGAAGTTCCTCGCCGAGGGCGACAAGGTGAAATTCACCCTCCGCTTCCGTGGCCGCGAAATGGCGCACCAAGAACTGGGCATGAACGTGCTAAAAAAAGTGCAGGACATGCTGGAAGGCAAAATCCGCATCGACTCGCATCCCAGTATGGAAGGCCGCCAAGCCGTGATGGTCGTCAGCCCCGCTCCGGCGGTGAAGAACTAATTCCCCATTACTTCTTGCCCCCATACACGAAAAGTTGTTTTTATCAGGCAACCGAAGGAGCACCCATGCGCATTACCCCGTATTTATCGCTGACCAGCGTTCTGTTCATCGTGAGCGGTTGCGCCGCCATCGTCGAGGGCAGCGGGCAGAACATTCGCGTCAAAACGGCCGACCAACAACCAAGCAACTGCGTAGTGAGCAACGCACGTGGCACCAGTTCAGTGGTGGTGCCCACTTCCGTCACCGTTAAACGTTCTAAAACCGATTTGAACGTGCGCTGCACCGACACAATCACCGGTATGCAGGGCGAAAAAACCGTGAAATCGGATCTGGAGAATTGGTTCTGGGGCGACATCGTGCTGCTCAGCCCGCTCGGTGTATTCATCGATGCCGTGAGCGGCGCGATGTGGGAATACCCGAAAGATGTGATTGTTCCCCTCTCAGGCCAACCCGCCTACAGCCAGCCAGCCCCGCAGGTCTACAGCGCACCGGTTACGCAGTCCTATAACGCCCCAAGTACGCAGCCTTACGTGGCACCCCAAGCGCCCACCAGCTACGTAGTGCCGCAGCCAGCCATGGCTACTCCCGGCGCTGCCATGGCGCCCGCGCCGTACATGGTCATCCCCTCGACGACCCCGGCGCTCTCGACCTATTACGCGCCGGCCAGTCCTCAGCAGTAGGTCGCGCGGTTATTTTTTCAGGAAACGGCTGCCCGGCTTCACGGCTTCCACTTGCGCCAGTTCGGCGGGCACCGCGTCGGCGGCGAAGGTTTTTACTTCCACCGTCAGTAGCGGAATCAGCGGGAACGGCAGTTTGCTGGATTCGCCGCCGGAGCGGTCGATGAGACTGGCTTCAGCGACGACGATGCCACCTGCAGCCTCGACGGCTTTAACGGCCTCAAGGCTGGATTTCCCGGTAGTCACCACGTCTTCCACCATCAGCACCCGGGCGCCTTTTTCGATGCGGAAGCCACGGCGGAGGGTAAACTCGCCGTTTTCACGCTCTACAAAAATCGTGTCGATGCCCAGTTGGCGACCCATCTCGTAGCCCACCACCACGCCACCCATGGCGGGCGCGACAACGAGGTCGATGCGCTCACCGGCCAGCGCCAGCTCCACTTTTGCGGCCAGCGATTTGCACAGGCGATCGGCGCGGGCCGGGTTCATCAGCACGCGGGCGCATTGCAGGTAGGTGTCGGAATGCAGGCCCGAGCTGAGAATGAAATGCCCCTTCAGGATGGCTTCCGCTGCTTCGAATTCGTTCATCACTTCTGCGTCGGTCAGCATGTGCGGGCTCCTTAAATGGCCATGTTATCGATCAGCCGTGTCGTACCAAGCCATGCGGCGACGAGCAAGCGCGCTGGCGGCTCGTCGCGGTCGGATAGATCGGCGCTGTCGTGCATATCGAAATAATCGATGCGGGTGAACCCGGCATCGATGAGCATTTTGCGGCCTTTCAGGAGTGCTTCGCCCGAGGGCACGCCTTTATGAATATCGACGGAAACTTGTTTCATCGCCGCATAGATGGCGGTGGCGGCTTCGCGTTGCGTGGCATCGAGATATTGGTTGCGCGATGACAGGGCCAGCCCGTCCTCCTCACGTATGGTGAGTACGCCGATGATTCGCACCGGCATGTCGAGGTCGCGCACCAGCTGCTTGATGAGGCAGAGCTGCTGGTAATCCTTCTCGCCGAACAGCGCCATGTCGGGCTGCACTTGCTGGAACAGTTTGGCGACCACGGTGGCGACGCCATCGAAATGGCCGGGGCGGTGGCGACCTTCCAGCATTTCGGTGATGCCAGAAATGCGGATGCTGGTGGCGAAGCCTTTGGGGTACATGGTGGCCATGTCGGGCAGCCACGCGGCATCCGCGCCCGCCTCTGCCAGCAGCTCCATGTCGCGCGCGATGGGGCGCGGGTAGCGGCTGAAATCCTCGGTGGGGCCGAACTGGGTGGGGTTGACGAAAATACTGACCACCACGCGCTTGGCGTGTTTTTTTGCTTCCGCCACCAGTGCCATATGGCCACGATGCAACGCGCCCATGGTGGGCACCAGTGCCACGCCCTCGCCCGCCGCGCGCCATGCGGCTACCTGCGTGCGTAGTGCATCTATTGTTTTAAGTTCGACCGTCATGGACATCCTTTTCTGTAATCCTCGTTGCGAGGAGCCATCGACGGAACTACTAAAGGCTGCATGACGAACACACAAGCATCTGCTTTCATGGCCCAATACCATCGCGCCGTCGCCAGTGGCAAACTGCAGGCCGACCCGGCGCAGGAGAAAGCCGCCGCCTCGCTGAGCACGCTTTACGACCGGTTGCTGGCGATTGCACCGCGCAAGCGCCTGTTCGGGCTGTGGCGTGCCGCGCCGAAGAACGCACCCGGCCTCTATTTGTGGGGCGATGTCGGGCGCGGCAAATCGATGCTGATGGATATGTTCGTGGGCGTCATCGAGAAACAGAAAAAGACGCGCCGCGTCCATTTCCATGCCTTCATGCTGGATGTCCATAAGCGCCTGTTCGCGTTCCGGCAGGTGGCGTCGGAAGAAGATCTGCTGCCCCAGCTCATCAAGCAGCTTTCGCGCGAGGCGGAGGTGCTGTGCCTCGACGAGATGCAGGTGCATGACGTGACCGATGCGATGATTTTGAGCCGCCTGTTCGCGGGGCTTATGGATGCGGGCGTGGCGGTGCTGTTCACCTCCAACCGCGCACCGCGCGATCTGTATCAGGGCGGGTTGCAGCGCGAGCAGTTCCTGGTGTTCGTGGATTTGCTGGAAGCGCGCATTCCCATCGTGAAGCTGGAAAGCCCCACCGACTATCGCCTGCAACAACTGAAAGCGATGGCGCACACGTACATGTTCCCCGCCGATGGCGCGGCCGATGATTTCCTGCTCGCCACATGGAGCTCCCTCACCGACGGCGCGGCCTCGGAGCCGCTGCGGATCGATGTGCAGGGGCGCGTGCTGCGGCTCGACAAGCATTGCAAAGGCATCGCGTGGCTCACTTTCGAGGAGCTCTGCGTGCGACCGCTGGGTGCGAGCGATTATCTAGAGCTTTCCAAAATGTGCCACACGCTGCTGTTGCAGGGCATCCCTGCCCTCAGCCCCGAATACCGTAACGAGGCAAAACGTTTCGTGACGCTTATCGATGCGCTGTACGACCACCGTGTAAAGCTCATCGCCACCGCCGCCACTGCGCCACAGGATATTTATCCGGCGGGCGACGGCAATTTCGAGTTCCACCGCACCGTGTCGCGGCTGATGGAAATGCAAAGCGAAGCCTATCTGGCGCTGCCGCATTTGCCGTAGAATTAAAACACGTGCCATTGACCAAATAACTGAGTAAAACCGCCGCATGCACGTCGAGCCACTTACCATTCTACTCGCTGCCCCACGCGGATTCTGCGCGGGGGTGGAGCGCGCCATCGACATCGTCGAGCAGGCGCTGAAGCTCTATGGCGCGCCCATTTATGTGCGGCACGAGATCGTCCATAACCGCTGGGTGGTGGAAGATCTGCGCGCCAAAGGCGTGGTGTTCGTGAAAGAAGTCGCCGAAGTGCCGGAGGGCGGCATCACCGTGTTCTCGGCCCACGGTATTTCCGAGCGCGTGGAAAACGAAGCCAAGCTGCGCGCGCTGCCCGTCATCGACGCCACCTGCCCGCTCGTCACGAAAGTGCATAACGAGGCCAAACGCTACGAGCGCGAAGGGTACGAAATCGTGCTCATCGGCCATGCCGGACACCCGGAAGTAGAAGGCACCAGCGGCCGCGTGTCGCAGGTGCATCTGGTCGAGAAGCTTGAGGATGTGGCGCTGCTGCGTGTTGCCAACCCCGAACAGCTCTCCTACGTGACCCAGACCACGCTGAGCGTGGACGACACACGCGCCATCATTGCCGCGCTTAAAGTGCGGTTCCCCACCATTCAGGGCCCCGACACTAAAGATATTTGCTACGCCACGCAGAACCGCCAGCAAGCGGTGAAGGAGCTGGCGCAGCAAGTGGGGCTGCTGCTGGTGGTGGGTTCGCGCAACTCCTCCAACTCTAACCGCCTGCGCGACCTCGGCGCGGAATACGGCATCCCCGCCTACCTCATCGACGACGCCACCGATATTCGCCCCGAATGGATCGACGGCATTTCCAAACTCGGGCTGACGGCGGGGGCTTCCGCCCCGGAACTGCTGGTCGAGCGCGTCATCGCCTATCTCGAAACATTGCGCCCTGTGGT
>JBBKVX010000054.1:0-32243 GCA_037968615.1 Rickettsiales bacterium | reverse complement strand
TAGGTGAAAACCCGCGAGGCATGTTTTCCAATCTGCTTTTCCAATACCGCAATCGCCGTATCGTTCAGCGTAACATGAATGTCCTTTCCTGCTTTGGCTTGATCTCCATGAATCCATGCCACCTTTCGGGGCAGGTCCACCTGAGACCATTCCAAACCCAGCACATTCCCACGGCGAAGCCCTGTAGCTAACGCAAACCTTGTCATGTCTGCCATGTATTCCGGCAGCTCATTGAGCAAAGTCTGAGCCTCCTCAGGCTTTAACCAGCGAATCCGGTTCCTAGGTTCCTGATAGAGCCGAATGAACGGCGCTTTCTCTATCCATTCCCATTCACCTGCTGCCCGGTTCATTATCGCTCGAACTAAAGCCAGAATCCTGTTCGCCGTTGTCGGGCTGGTATCCTGACGTTTAATCTCTGCGACCCGAGCAATGTACTCTCTGGTCAACTCGTTCAGAAGCTTTCCGCGAAAATGCTGTTGGAGCCACTGGATATGATAAACGTCTGTCTGGTGACTTCGTTTATGTTCCGTCTCTTTCAGCCATCGCAAAGCAGCTTCATCCCAAGTCCGCTTTGGCCTTTCGTTAAGCAGCTCTTCCCGCCACGATTCAGCCTTTAGCTTGTCGTGGAGTTCTTGGGCTGCCGTCTTGTCTTCCGTGTGAGCAGAGCATCTAATTCTGCGCCCACGAGAAGTGGTGAATTCAATCCACCATGTGTGTCCGCGTTTGATGAGTGCCATAGGTCCTCCTTTGGTACTCGCAACGCTTGCCGAGGATGATTGTAATACCCACGTACCATTCGTACAAGGTCATCCTCGATAAACAGCCAGCGCTTACCGATTTTAGCGCCGGGCAACTCCCCGGCTTTAGCTCTACGACGCAGTTCTTCTGGATGAATCATCAGGAACGCTGCGGCATCCGTAAGATTTAGGGAGCGCATGAGCTACTCCCCATCATCGTCATCGGGAGGGTTGAGTTTGATGTTATATTTGCGACGACGCTCAGCCACTTTCCGACGCATATGCGTAAGCAACGCCTCTGGATCGGAATGGCGCATACGGTGATATTTCATTAGCCCTTCGCGGAAGGCGCGGAAGCCCTCTTCAAGGTCGTCGATACCCTCGATAGCCATATAAGACAGAACAGGGCTTAAGCCGTGTCCAAAGAGGTAGTAATCGGGTGGAAGCCGCTTACTGGAATACTCCTTTTTAAAAGGCATTGGGTAGCTAACACCCAAAGCCTTGCCAATTTCCAACCACATTGGCTCTGTTGGGTGGCGATTACGTTCGTGATGGTTTCCAGGAACCAATAAGCGCAGACGATACTTACAGAGCTTGGCCCATGCCTCAGGGAGTTGCTCCATGATGTCTTTAGGCCAAAGCATACCTAATGCTTTCACGAGCTGGCCACGCATCTGATATTCAAGACGAAAAACAGGACTTACACCATCCCAGCCCGCTTTTTTCCAAACATCGTACATATAGAATTTCTTGGAGACCTTGATTTCCTTGGTCTTGTCATAAAGACGGAAAACGAAATTACCTTTTCCGATCTTTAGCCCTTCAAATCCGCCATCTGCATATCTTACAAAGGTTTTGGACTTGGTCGCGAAACTGTCTTCGTTGAGCGCGTGAAACGGGTAATTTGAGACAATATCCATATAGATATCTAGACGCGATGTAGTCGAGTAACTGACCACCTCCGCCATATCATCGATGCATTCGTTCAAATCCAGTAGTGCAGCCTCTACGCCAGCGTGCAGGAGGTATTCCGAGGAAATCTGAGTATGGGTATAGGGAAGCTGGCCAAGACCGTCACAGATATTGATGTAAAATGAGTTGTCACGAATGATGTAAGGATAAAGCCCCTTACCACGAGGCTGGATCTCAAAAACATGGTGGCCGAGCTGTATCTGGGCTTGGTTTGATTCAACTAGCTCTTGCGATTGTGCCAAGAATTTCAGTTCTGGGAGAATCTGTTTGTAGACGGGTTTTAAAATACCTTTGTGAGAAATGTACAAAGAATCGACACCATGCCCGAGGCACTGAAAAACGTACCCATCGGAGGATGAGACACCTGTGATACATGGTTCCGGTGTCTCCGCGCACTCTCGTGCTCCACGTCGCGTCCGCGCGTTCGCGCGCTCCGCACCGGAACCAGAATTCAATTCGTCATGTACTTCGTAGAGTACATCTATTTCTTTTGCGTCGTTCTCAGACATTTGAGTCTCCTGAATTGGACCGTCAGAGTTCTGGCGGTTTCAGGAGCGAGGATGAAGATTGAAATGCTTAAAGCGGAGGTATGAGAAAAAGGATTTAAAATCCCAGATTCTTAATACCTGTAGTTATTGATATGACGCCGCAAATTGTCATCGTCACCAAAATAACCTGTATAGCCTACGCCCTCTCTAAGGTATGTCATAATTTCAGTCGTGCTAAAGGCATCTATGCCCGGGAACTGTTTCAAAGTATGGCACAAAATCTTTAATTCATCCAAGGCAGTGACCTCTTTTGCACGAGCGGAAAAGTCGTACTGAAGAGCCCTTTTATAAGGCTCAGTAAAATCTTTTTTATCCATTGCCATAGCCTCATTAAAGCGAGCTTGGACAAAGGGCAAAGTCGATATGGCATTATCCACTTTGATAGCTAGAAACAGTGACTCGTTGTTATTGTTTTTGGCTTCGTGCATCAGTTCATACATTTCTTTGTTATGAACGGCGACGCATTGCATAGAACGAGCCATAACCCGAGCGAAACCATAGCCTTCCGCGATCATCCTGATAGCGTATTCTTTGTTACTTGGCGGCACAAATTCGTCATCAACCATACTGTTGACATTCGCTAGGTCTGTCGCCCTGGCAACCGCTAGATTAGGGTCGTGTTTAGCCGTAAAAGAAATCAGTTTCTCAGCAAGCTGCTTATTTTCTAAAGCCTTCGCCATCATGAGTTGTATGTATGGATAAGTGTAAAGATGAGCCCAAGCGAACTGAGCTGGCATTCCATCTGGGAACTTTTCTGCAATAAGCTGGGTTAATTCTGAGAGTACCGAATCCAAACGTCTGTACTGTTCAATTACCGTTTTGAGGATAAACGGATGTGGCCAGCCATTGATTGTCGGGAAATGCTTTAAATTTTTCTCAGTGGCCTTTGAAGAGGTATCTTTCGGCGTTGCGGCATCATCCTTCATATTCTTACACCTTAGGCCGCGCGCTGAATCATAGCTTGATAGTGTCCATCATCTATTCGCTCGATAAGCTTGAGAGTGCCTGTTACAGCAGCCCCCACATGCTCTGATAGTGCGAATGATTTAGAGGAAGCCATATCCATATCCCCGTGCGAACCTGCATTGATTAGGTCATGTACATACTTCCATTCGATAGCCGATAATGTTTTAGCTTGCTCGGCACTCTCAAATAATTTTCTAGTGCTTTCACCAAATGAAGTAGTGGACCCATATTTGAAGGTCAAAAACACTTCCAGCACTCTTCGAGCAACGTTTAGTAAATAGAACGAATCTTGAAAAGTGGCAGTCTCCTTATACTTGGTCAACTCAGAGAAGAGGAATTCGTATTCTGTATAGTGATTCTCCATGACAGAACTAGCCGGAGTTATACAACTATGGCCATCGCGACGAATAATCTGATAGATATTCTTTTGTGTTCTGGCCTTATCAGCAAATTTGAAAAAGTTTCTAAGTTCAGTAAATACAGAATAATTATGAGTAAACACTATCAGCTGCTTTGCTGCGCCTAAATAGGTTCTAATGTAGGTCATAGCGCTGTACATATTGGATGAATCATAGCTAGATATTGGATCATCCATCACAACGATTGAATCAGGGATTGTATTCGAATTGTTCTCAAGACTCTCGATAAAGTAGATGAGCGCTATTCCACTTTTTTCACCTTCGCACAGATTGTTTGCTGGCAAACCGTCCCGTTTTAATTGGTAAGATTCCACGCCATCAATTTTGGCGATGCCTACAGTAATCCTATCGTGTCCAAAAAAGTCCTTTAGCCTATCGTTGATTTTCTCAGCGGCATGATGAATACCCTCTATTTCCTGCGCCAATTTGCTGATGCTTCGCATTAAGGCAGCGGAAAAGTCTTCTCTCCGGCGAATCAACCTTCTGTACCATGAGCGCTTAGCAGAGATGTTTAGGTATTCGCCGATGTTCAGCTGGTAAAAATGATTTTTAATCGACGTAATTGCAGCATCTTTAAGGGCTGTATGCTGGTTGACCCTGCTGTTGTGAGATTTAACTAGAGCATCGCATTCAGCTTGCAACGCCATGCAACGCTTATAAAAATTATCAAGAACATCATTAGTCAGACCCAATTCTTCGGCAATGGAAGTACCTGGCACAACGCCTACGAACATTGAATCAGACTCTTTTTTGTTCAAGGCCTCTATGAGAGTTGCTGCATAATATTGTTTCTCATCAAATATATTTTGAATCATGGGCTTTAATTTAAGCCAGCTTTCCTGTTCGTCAGCGTAAAATTCGCCTGTGTCAGGAAGGATAGGATTTAACTTAGCTACAACTCCAAGATCTGCACGCAGAGCTTGAATAGCATTTTTAAAGTCCTCTACTTCTTGGGTGTAATGCAATTTAAATGAGGTCTTACGAGCTTCTGAAAGCTCATTCCCACAAAAGAGGCATTCATTAGTATCTGAATGCAAACCAATGCCCTCATGAACCCACTTCTCAAGTGCCGGTGAGTTAACCAAAGCATCTATTTGATTGGTTGGAAGCACAGACTTCTCTGTGATATTTGAAACTTCTTGAAGCAGCCGCTTAATGCTCTCTTCGAAAAGCACGCTGAATTCATCAATGGGTGCTTTCAATTCAGACGAGAGAGCGATTGTTGAATTATGCTTTAAAAGCTCCTCGGATAATACAACCGACTCGTCGCTTTCCCGTTGATTAAGAGCAGCCTGAGTATGATTTTTATTAAAGCCTTGTTGATGAAGCCCTGTGGCCAAACGAATCTCAGTAGCGACATTTTTCAAAAGATTTTCGATTTCCTTGTCAGTTCTCGAAACCACATCAGCCAAAGGCTTTATAATGCGAAACTGGCTACTATCTCTTTTTCTGAGTTTCTTGAGTTTATCATGAAATTGCATCTCATCTGAACCAAGCCTGACAATTCCTTTCAGGCTTTTTGTATCTTCAAACCTAATTGAGTCATCGATGAAATCTTGATTGAATATCTTAAGGTTTAGACCGTGTGATTGAATGTCTAGGTGTGTGAGTGTGACCGGCGAAGCTTCGTCTAACTTCTCTATTTTAAAGTTAGAATTGTTGAGCAGTACACCCTTCTCCAGTGATCGCAACATGCGACATATTGTCGATTTGCCGGAAGCATTCCATCCATAGATTAAGTTATGTTGACCAAAATCCACATCCATTATTTTCCCGTTTAAAACACCGGGATAAGAAATCTCTTGGATACTTTTTAAGCACCCATCTGGAAGTGTGCGTTGTTTTTTTGGTGTAGACATAGCACCCTCAATTGAACTGAAATTGTTACTTACTGATATATTCCAGAATTCGAGAGTAGTGAAGAATTATAGTGTTGAGTATCAGCGTCATATCGCTAGAATTTCAGTACCGAACAGAAACGCAAAACTTGATGATGCTGTTTTTGATTGGCGGCAAGCGCTGCAAGTGATTGTTAAATAATTAATAAACTACTTACAGCGAGCTCTACAAATCAAGAGGCTAGAGGTTCGAATCCTCTTGGGACCGCCATTTCCTCTTTCCATATATATTATAATGACACCCCCTACCCCGATTGCTAATCTCGTGGCATGATAAAACAACACCGCCCGAACGCTTTCAGCCTCGTCGAACTATCTATCGTGCTGGTAATCCTCGGCCTACTGGTCGGCGGGATATTGGCAGGGCAATCACTTATTCGTGCGGATGAGTTGAGGGATGTATCGACGGGAATCTCTAAGTTAACGGTTGCATCCCATGCCTTCCGCGACAAATATTTCGCCATGCCCGGCGACATGAATAATGCCACCAAGTTTTGGGGCGTATTGGATGCCGACCCCGCCACATGCAAAGACACTGCATCTACAACCACCGCTACCTGCGATGGAAATGGCGATGGTATGATGGGGAGCTTAACTGGAAGCTTTGAAATGTTTCGCATCTGGCAGCATATGGCCAATGCCGGCCTTATCGAGGGCTCCTACACAGGAACTCAGAATCCGTCTAATCCCGGCAGTGACCGCTGCAACACCGGCGTTAATTGCCCTGCGTTCAAACTCGAGCAAGCCAGTGCGCGAATAGCCTGGTATGGCAACATCACTGGTAATACTTTTTTTTATGATGGCTCCTATGGAAATATGCTCATTATATCCAAAGTGAATGGCCCCATTATGAAGGCAGATGAAATGTGGAATATCGATACGAAAATTGATGATGGCAAGCCGCATTACGGGCGAATGATTGCGTATAAACAATCCTCTAGCGCAAACTATGACGCATGCGTAGCTGCAAACGCCGTGACATCAGAGTATAATTTATCGTCGACTGACAAAGAATGCGCCGCGAATTGGCGGAACTTCTAAGCATCGCACCGTATTATCGCAGCATTTCTCTACTACCCATCATATCCGGGAACGTGAATAGTGAAATAAGTTAATCCAGAGCAGAATGAAACTATTCATGGATGACATCCCGCCTCCCGACGGGTTATATTCACGTTATGCGAAACCATCAAATTCATCGCCACGCCTTCTCCCTCGTCGAACTTTCCATCGTGCTGGTCATCCTAGGCCTGCTGGTGGGTGGCATTCTTGCCGGGCAATCACTCATTCGTGCGGCGGAGCTGCGGAGTGTCATTACCGATCTCAATAAATACCGCACCGCTCTTTTCGCCTTCCGTGATAAATATTTCGGCCTACCGGGCGATATCACCAACGCCACCGCCTTCTGGGGCGACCAGGCAACCGGCACTGGTGCCTGCGCTAGCGCGGCTACAGCCGATGGCACACCTGGCACCTGCAACGGCGATGCAAATGGCAAAATAGACTCTTCCACGGAATCGCCACGCGCTTGGCAGCATCTTGCAATGGCCGGTCTTATTGAAGGGACCTATCCTGGCACCGGGGGCTTGGCCACTGCAGGGGTAATGCCGAGCGCTAGACTCACTAATGGCGCCTTCAATATTTATGCCTCCGATGCGAACGGCAATACGTCTGCCACCAACCCTAACCGCTTTATAATTGGTGCACTAAATAGCTCAGGAGGCACTACCTCCAATGCATTGCTCAAACCAGAAGAGATGTGGAATATCGATACTAAGCTAGATGATGGCTTACCGGATGCAGGAAAGTTACGGGCTGCAACGGGCAATGTAGCCAGCGGCATCTGTAAGGCCAGTAGTGCATATTCACTAAGTAACAGCGGCATTGCTTGTTATTTCAGCTATACAACGGAGTGAGGATGCAACGCGGTTTCTCCTTGGTCGAGCTTTCCATCGTGCTGGTGATTCTTGGTCTGCTGGTGGGCGGGATCTTGACCGGGCAATCGTTGATTCGCGCCAGCGAATTGCGCGCCGTAACCACGGAGCACCAGCGTTATCGCACCGCCGTTTACGCCTTCCGTGATAAGTATTTTAAACTGCCGGGCGACTTTGATCGCGCTACAGATGTCTGGGGCACCGTCGCCGTTTGCCCCGGTGACAGCACTCAACCCAGTACCGATAGCAAAACCTGCAATGGCAATGGCGATGGGCTGTTAAGCTCCAGCAGCGTAGTCGGCGTCGGCAATGAGCGTTTCCGTTTCTGGCAGCATCTGGCCAATGCCGGGCTGATCGAGGGCACGTATACCGGCGTCTCTGGCGCGGGCAGCCCCACCAATCACCATGTACGCGGACAGAATGTTCCCGCTTCGAAAATGGGCGGTGCATGTTGGAGCCATTTGCACTGGTCGTCACCACTGAGTGGCGATTTGTCTTCCTTTGATAACCCTGGCGGCTCGCGCCTGTTCATCGGCAAAGACAGCACCAATGGCACCTGCGTGCAGGCCTTCCTCAAACCGGAAGAGGCATGGAACATCGATGTGAAGAGCGATGACGGTGTGCCCGCCACTGGCCTAACCGTCGCCTATTTCTGGGATGACTGCACCGATGCTGCCACCAGCGCCACCCTCAGTGCCCGTTACGCATTAAATGATAGCGGCGCGGTATGTTCGCTTAATTTTAAAGGATTTTACTAATGACGGAGGCCACGCCGCACACCATTTGCATGTTTTCCTTGGCCCCGCCTTCCCTTGTATTCCACTTGGGTTTAAAAAAACGCCTAGGTGACCCTGTTCACATGAAAAATGGCTTCTCCCTCATCGAACTCTCCATCGTGCTGGTTATACTCGGCCTGCTGGTGGGCGGGATATTGGCGGGACAATCGCTGATTCGCGCGGCAGAGTTACGCAGCGTAACTGCTGACCTTAACAAGATCACCACCACGATGAACGCGTTTCGCGACAAGTATTTTTCCTTGCCGGGCGACTTAGCGCTGGCCTCAAGTTTTTGGAGCGGCGTCAGCAATGGTAACAATGATGGGCTGATTAGTTACTCTTCCGAATCGCTGGCTTTCTGGACGCATCTGGGGCGCTCTGGGCTTATAGAAGGAAGCTATACAGGGGCACTGGTGGCGTCAGACTGGGTGCCCGGCGTGAATATGTTGGCATCGCGATTGGCCCCAGGCGGATATATCGTACGCACCAGTACTATACCCTACAGCACTGCCAGCGGCATCCTTATGCTCTTCGCCGCCAACAACGCCACTTCGCATTATCTGGAATACCCGATGCTAAGACCCAATGAAGCGTGGAACATGGACCAAAAAATAGACGATGGGAAAGCCGATACCGGAAAATTCTATGCCTATAATGCCTATGTTCCACCGACAGATCGTTGTGTGACTTCGAGCAGCTATGTTAGCGGTCCATCCAGTTATTATCTGGACAAAAACTCGATCGATTGCCTTATCTATTACCGCTATTAATGCCGCCGTTTCGCGTGGTTCGCATTTTTAAAAACTCCGTACTTAATGACTTGTCCCATCATCATTCTCCATAGGGCAACATCGATGATAATGATGGCTATTGAGTTCAGATTCATGCGCCGCTGAAATTGGGCGCCATTGGATGAGGTAGGTGGCAAGCGCTGCAAGTGACTGTTAAACAATGAATTTAAAGTCTTAAAATCACTCTACGAATCAAGAGGTTAGGAGTTCGAATCTCTTTGGGACCGCCATTCCTTCTCTCCATATATATAATGACACCCCCTGCCCCGGTTGCTAACCTTGCAGCATGATGAAGCAACGCCGTTCAAGCGCATTCAGTTTAGTAGAACTCTCCATCGTGCTGTTCATCCTCGGCCTGTTGGTGGGTGGGATTCTCGCCGGGCAGTCGCTGATACGTGCGGCAGAGTTGCGTGCCGTCAGCACCGAGTACACGCGGTATGTGACGGCGGTGCAAAGTTTCCGTGACAAGTACTTCGCTATTCCGGGTGATTTCCGTGATGCGACGCGGTTCTGGTCCCGCCAACTCAACGATGTTAACTGCCCTACCAATTCCTCGGCCGCCGTGGTTGCTACCGGTGCTTGTGACGGAGATGGGGATGGCCGCATCTTGACCGGCGGCGGTGCGGGTGCTGCGCAAGAGCGCTTTCAATTTTGGCGCATGCTTGCCCTCTCGGGGATGATTGAGGGCTCGTATAGCGGAGTGGCCGGGCCCGGCGGCAGTGGTGATGCGACGAGCGCCAGCGTACCGACCTCCAAGCTCAGTGGCGCGATGTGGTGGGCTAACTCGCACAATATTGATAATTATGGTGGGGATGTGCAGCACTACGCGACCAATTACGGTCCGATCTATATGTCGATCGCCAATTATTCACCCGGGTTCGAGCCGTATTTGCCCACAATGAGGCCCGAAGAAGCATGGAACATCGATACCAAACTCGATGATGGCAAGCCCGCCCGAGGAAAAGTCATCGCTGGTTACTGGAATAATTTATGCGCCGCTGCTGATGATGGCACGCATGCCCAAACGGATTTGGTGGCCAGCTATCGGCTTTCCGATACGACCAAGCAATGCATTCTTTTGTTCGTCCGCCCCTTCTAGCCCGCGCGAATCGCTTTATTCCGCTTATCTTAAGCGTCAATGCCTTCTTCAACTGTATCTATATATCAGTCAGGACTGTCCTACATTGGGCTAAATTGGTGGCAAGCGCTGCAAGCAACTGTTAAATAGTGAAATTATTACTTAGAACTAGCTCTACGAATCAAGAGGCTAGAGGTTCGAATCCTCTTGGGACCGCCACGCTTCTCCTTGTTTCTTGGGACCGTCACGCTTCTCCTTGTTCGTTAATGACAGCCTATGGTGGGCTTGGTATACATAACGCATGGCGCATCATCATAAATCGCATGGCTTTAGCTTAGTCGAACTCAGCATCGTGCTGGTGATCCTTGGCTTGCTGGTCGGGGGTGTGCTGGCGGGGCAGTCGTTGATTCGGGCGGCCGAGCTACGGGTGGTGACCACGGAGTACACCCGCTATATCACCGCTTCCCAAAGCTTCCGTGACAAGTATTTCATGCTGCCCGGCGATATCAGCAACGCGCAAAGCTTTTGGGGAAGTGCCGCCGCATGTCCGGGCACATCCGCGCAACCCAGCACAAACGCCACAACCTGTAATGGCAATGGCGATGGAGCCATCATGTATTATGCCGGCAGCAATGAGCTTTACCGCTATTGGCAGCACCTGGCCAATGCGGGATTGGTGGAAGGCACCTATAGCGGCGTGACCGGCGGTGCGGCGAACAGCTATACGTCCATTGTCGGCACCAATGTCCCGCGCAGTAAACTGAATGGGGCTGGGTGGTCAGCTTACAATTATGGAACGCAGTTGATCTCCAGCACCTGGGCATTTGAAGGCGTGTACGAAAATATCTTTTTCCTTGGCTCTAACTACGCCGATTATCTCAGCGATACACCGGTGCTCAAACCCGAAGAAGCCTGGAACATCGATACCAAGCTCGATGATGGCAAGCCGGGTACCGGGCTGGTGCGCGTTCGCGAGTCGCTCACGAGCTGCCACGATGCGGGCACGTCCAACAGCGCCGCATTGGCAGGCACGGCAAGATACGCCCTCGCAACCACTACGGTAAGCTGCGATCTTATTTTCAAGATGTAGCAAGCGTCTGCAAAGCTTTCGCCCATTTTTATAGCGCAACCGCAAAAATACGGGGTATAATCGGAGGATGAAGCATGCGTTCTCCCTCGTCGAACTGTCCATCGTGCTGGTCATCCTCGGCCTGCTGGTGGGTGGCATTCTGGCCGGGCAATCGCTTATACGCGCTTCGGAACTGCGCGCGGTGGGTACGGAATATCAGCGCTGGATTACAGCAAGTTATGCATTTCGAGACAAATACTTCGCCATTCCGGGTGATTTTGCTGACGCGACGCGTTTCTGGGGTCGTCTCAGCACGACAAGCTGCACTACCAATTCCGGGGCAGCATTGGCATCTCCCGGTGCATGCGACGGGAATGCCAATGGAACCATTACGGGTGGTGGCGCTGCCGGTGCCTCTACCGAAGTCATGCAGTTTTGGCGGCATCTTGCCAATGCAGGGCTTATCGAAGGAAGTTACGCGGGCGTCAACGGAGCAGCCGGCGCGAACGATTCTACGATCGGCGTGAATATTCCTGGCAGCAAATTAGGCAGTGCCGGATGGAGTCTCTATCCGATTGGCATTCAGTCGGGCTCCGGCAGCTACTTTGACATGGACCACGGCAACACACTTTTCTTTGGACGGGTGATTCCCGGCGCATTCACCAGTGACTACGCTCTGAAACCCGAAGAAGCATGGAATATCGATACAAAACTTGATGATGGAAAGCCGGGACGGGGAAGAATTATCGCTTACCGTTACATCACTTGTACGGATGCTGGCGCAGGAAACAGTGCTTCTCTGGATGCTAATTATTTACTGACCAGTTCCAGCATTGTTTGCGCATTGCTTATGCCACGGGCATTTTAAGTTTTACGGTTAACGCCAACCAGCACGAATTCATATTGGCCTGCATTGGTTGAAGCAGGTGGCAAGCGCTACAAGTGATTGTTTAATAATGAATAATCTAATTACAATTAGCTATACGAATCAAGAGGTTAGGAGTTCGAATCTCTTTGGGACCGCCATTGTTTTTCACACATACTCACCAAACGGCGGCGTAGGTTTATGACGTGTGAAGTTTGGCGTTTAGAAGCACTTGCTGCATTTGTGCGGGGTCGCAGGGCTTGTTGATATACGCGACGATCGGCAAGGAATACTGTTTGCGGATGTAGTCGAAATCCTTATAGCCGGTCAGAATGACAATGGGGATGGCGCGGATGTTGGGGTTGCTTTCGGAAAGCGCCGTCAGCACGGCAAACCCATCCATGTCCGGCAGGCCGAGATCGAGCAAAATGATATCAGGCAGCGCATGCGACGTATCGCGCAGATAGGGGAGCACTTCGCTGCCACGGGTCAGGGCCTTCAGCGCATAAGGAACATTCGCGGCATCGAGCGCGATGCGTGTCATCATTTTTTCGCTCAGCACGTCCTCGATCAAAAGCACGTTGATCGCCGGGGAAGGTGCGCCAGTTAAGAAGCCGTCGTCCATGAAATACTCTGCTTTCCTAAGCATCTACTTTACCTGCCGCTGTTCGTGAAAATCCATGGAATTCGTGGCAAAAATGGCGTTTTCGATGACATATTGGAGATAGTGCGTGCTTTCATTCTGTTTTGTCACAAAATGCCGCGCACCGCACAGCAAGGCGTCCTGTTTCAGTTTCGCATCGCGCGCGCCCGTATGCACCACGATCGGCAATGCGGGGTGCAACGCGTGAAGCGCCGCCAATGCTGGCAAGCCTACCACATCCGGCAAATGCAGATCCAATATCACCAAGTCACACCGTACATGCGCCAACAAATCAATCGCCTCGGCCAGACGCTCCGCCGCCACAATTTCAAGCGGGCGTGCCAGCGAACTGAACATCAGAGTTCGCTTGATGAGCATGGATTCCGTTACGTTGTCTTCCACCACCAGAATGCGGTAACTCCGCGCCTCAATCGGGCTTTCATTGAAACTGGGATCACTGTGCGCTCTTATCATTGTAAGCTCCTGTTGTTCAGAGCCTACGCCGCAGCCATTGAGAGAAAATTAACTCCCACCCGCAGAATACATAGCGCGATAGGGATTATGCCTATTTATGCAAAATAATACGTCGAAACACGATTTTCTACGAAACGGCTGAATCCGCAGCATAGCAACAGAAGCTGTTCCCATCCATCCGCTTGGCCACGTACATTGCGCTGTCGGCCTGCGACAGAAGCTGCTCACGATCCGGTATGGCATCGCCATGTGCGCAGGCGATGCCGATGCTCACGCCCGCTTCCCTACCTTGGCCGAGAATCATGAACGGCTCATCGAACAAATGGATGATTTTCTGGGCAACGCTGGTGGCGTTCTCGGCTTCCTGCATGTCCTCCAGCAAAATGGCAAATTCATCGCCACCGAAGCGTGCGGCGGTATCGTAGGGCCGCAGCGCTTTTTTAAGACGTACGCCCACCTGTTTCAGCAGCACATCGCCGGCCTGATGCCCAAGCGTGTCGTTGATCTGTTTGAATCGGTCGAGATCGAGGAAAAGCACGCCCACAAAACCCTTCTGACGCTTCAACTTGGCCAAGGCCATGTCGAGCCGGCTCTCGAACAAACCGCGATTGGCCAACCCGGTCAGCAGGTCGTAATGCGCGCGGGAAATGAGCACACTCTCGAACTTCTTGCGCCGCACGGCGAACTCGATGGCGCGTTTGATGGTGGGGCCATCGATCGTATCTTTGAACAAGTAATCCTGCGCGCCTTGCTCAATAGCGGCTTGCGCCGTGGCCTCGTCGCGGTGGCCAGTGAGGAACACCACCGGCGCTTTGGGTGAGAAGGACTGGATATTGTGCAGCCCATCGAACCCCTGCGCGTCGGGCAGCGAGCGGTCGAGAAGCACCACGTCGAACTCCTGCTCCGCCAGCAACTTCAAACCAGCAGCCAAGGTGGTCGCTTTGGCGGGTGCCTCGATACCGGGCATGGATTTGACCAGCGCCTTGGCAATCAGCAACGCATCGCCCACGGAATCCTCGATGATGAGGATGCGGGGCGGCACAACAGGCACGTTCGGTGCAGTCGACATTTAACTCTCTTTCACAGCGGGCAAGGTAAATTGGCAGATCATGCCCTGCCCCTCATTGGGTTGGAACGCAAGCATGCCGCCATGCTGCTGTATGATTTTGCGCGCAAGGCATAGGCCCATACCAATGCCGGGATATTCCTCGTCGGTATGCAGGCGCTGGAATAATTTTACCACACGTTCGTAATGATGCGCCGCGATGCCAATGCCGTTATCGGCGATGGAAAATAACCAGTGCTCGCCTTGGGCCTGCGCCGAAATGCTGACATGCGGCACCACACCCGCCGCAACAAAGGTCAGTGCGTTCTGCAACAGGCTATGAAACAACCGCTGCAGCCGCTCCGAATGCCCCTGCACCACGGGCAGCGAGCCAATTTCAATTACCGCCTGCGTCTGCGTGATTTGTGGCTGAAGGTCGGCAAGGCATTGCTGTAGCAGCGGCGCGCACTCCACAGGCATGGCGACGAACGGTTCGGTATCCAACCGTGAATAGACCAGCAACCCTTCCATCATTTTTTGTAGCTTCTGGCCACTTTCCACCACCATCGAGAGATAGAGCTTCGCCTCATCGTCGAGTGCGGTGGCGTAGTCGCTGTTGAGTATTTTCGAGAACTCGACCATAGCGCGCACCGGCGCTCCGAGATCGTGGGAAACACTGTAGGCGTACTCCCGGAATTCCTTGGCAATGCTCTCGGTTGTGTCGGTCATTTCTATTCCTTCGGGGCGATATCCGCTGCGTCGGGCAACACGACGAGGGTGAACCAGAATTGTTCTATTTTCTGCACCACCTCCGTAAATTTCTCGAGGCTTAGCGGCTTCACCACATAGCCATTGGCATGCAGCTGATAGCTTTTGATGACATCCTGCTCGGCGCGCGAACTGGAGAGCATCACGACGGGTATGTGGCTGGTGCGGGGGTCGCCTTTCACAATTTGCAACACATCCTTGCCGCTCATGCGCGGCAAGTTCAGGTCTAGCAGGATAATGTCTGGCAATTCGCTCTCCGCATACTCGCCTTCCTGGCTGAGCATGGCCACCGCCTCCTCGCCGCTGGTGGCAACAGACATGCTGTTGGCAATCTTCGACCCCTTGAACGCACGCCGCGTCAGGATCACGTCGCCCGGACTGTCCTCGACCAGAAGAATGCGGGCGGGGCGTTGTTTGTTCTGCACGATATCGATGGTCATACGGTCCAATCCTCAATGGTTTTGGCGATGGTGAAGTGGAAGACGCTGCCATCGCCCGGCTGCGACGTGGCCCAAATGGTGCCACCATGATTCTCGACGATTTTCTTGCACACTGCCAGCCCGATGCCGCTGCCCTTAATTTCATTCCAGCCATGCAGGCGGCGGAACGGCTGGAACACATGTTCAAGGAATTTGGGGTCTATGCCCAGCCCGTTATCCTTCACGGTGAAATGCCAGAAGCGCGCCTCCGCCTCGACGCCCACATGGATGGCGGGGATACTGTCCGGTGCCTGATATTTCATGCCATTGGTAATGAGATTCTGCAGCAGCCGCATGAACTGCATGGGATTGCCTAGGAAGCTGGGCAGCGGATCATGCGTGATCACCGATTTGCGTTCCGCGATCAATGGCGTGAGGTTCTCGAGCACATG
Organism: Rickettsiales bacterium; assembly: GCA_037968615.1. Lineage (GTDB taxonomy): Bacteria > Pseudomonadota > Alphaproteobacteria > Rickettsiales > UBA3002 > QFOX01. Next base: position 16,389 of record JBBKVX010000054.1, on the reverse strand, counting down.
ACCGATTTCCTTGTTCGCGTCGACCAGCACATGGCTGATGTTGTCATGACCGATGCGCGCGTAATCAAGCAAATCATCGATCATATGCCGCATGCGTAGGCCTGCATCCTTCACCAAATGGAGGTATTCGATGCCTTCGGCGTCCAGCTTGTCACCATAATCATCGGCGATGATCTCGCTGAAACTGGTGATCATGCGCAACGGCTCCTGCATATCGTGCGAGGCCACGTACGCGAACCGCTCCAGCTCGGTATTGGAAGCCAGCAACTGCTCCACCAGTTTCTGTTGCTCTGTCATATCGCGGCTGATGCCCAGAATGAACTTTGCGCCTTCGCTGTTCTCAAAGCGCACTTTGGTGGTGTCCAACACGCGGGTACCTTCGTTGTTAGGGAAGGCCACCACTTCTTGCGCCGTAGAAATGCCTTCCCGCAGCGCCTCACGGTCTTTTTCAGTGAACAGCTCTACTTCGGCTTGGGTATAATCCTCCAGCGTCGTGGTACCGATGATTTCGTGGCGCTTACTCTCGGGGTAGAGGGAGAGGAAAGCCTTGTTCGCTTCGACAATGCGCAAATCCGCATCCTTCACGAACAAAAGATCAGGAATGTTGTTCATAATGAGTTTCAGGAAGGCGCGCGATTCCTCGATCTGTTTTTCAATGCGTTTGCGTTCTTCGATATCCACCGCAGAACCGGCCATGCGCAACGGGTTGCCTTCCGCATCCCATTTCGCCTGCCCAGAGGCGTGAATCCACACGTAGCTGCCATCGGGGCGCAAGAAACGGTATTCTTCGTCGTAAGGCGTTTGGTTGTCGAGATGGCCTTTTAGGCTGCCCATGACCCGCTCTTTATCGTCCGGATGCAGGCGTTCGGAAAAGTACGCGATCGTTGGCTGTTCGTTCGGATCCGTCATGCCGAATATCTCGCGCAACCGCGGCGACCAGAACAAGACGTCATCCTTTACTTCCCAGCTCCAGACACCAACGCTCATGCCCTTCACCGCCAGATCGTAGAGCTCGTCACTCGCCGCCAGGGCTTCTTTCTTTTCTTCCAGCTGGCTATTGGATTGCAGCAAATAGGCAGATTTAAGGCGCGCCATGAATACGTAATGCACCATCAAGGCAGAAAGCATCGCGATCAATGCGCCCGCCAGCAAAATAATCGTGGGCAGAATCGTTTTATGGATCATCAGGATGCCCTGTTTCGGGCGAATATTGACGGTCCATTCCTTATCGTAAAGTCTCAGTTTTCGCTCGATACTCCAAGGCGCCGCTTCATTTTTAGGCGAGAGATGGATGGTATCTTTATCGATGTCCTCACTGTTGAAGAACTCTTTGCCTTCATATCGCAGTGATACTTCGAAATTCTCCTTACTTTCCGCATCGAACGCTTCGGAGAAAAATTCATTGATAGAAATGACACCGACCATGAATCCATCGAACCGATTCTCAACCAGCAACGGTATGTAGGCAATCATGCCTTTATACCCCTGCAACAGGTCCAGTGGCTGGGTAAGTGTGGGCGTGTTCTGTGCGGCCGCCCCCTTCAGCACGGCAGTGCGTGTTTTGTCGAACGCCACGTTCATGCCCATCACCATTTCATTGCCCGCCAAAGGCTCCACCCTACGGATATGGTAGCTGGCATCCACCCATTCGACGGCTTTAAGACCACCCAGTTGTTTGGTGTAGTTGGCCGCATCGACTTGCCACAATTCCAGCGGCGTGCCGCCCCCCACCTCCCACCGCACCGCGAGGCGCTTAAGGGCGCGCAGCTTGTCGTTGATCTGGTAATTCATTAACTGAAGAACCTTATTTGCCTCCACCTCCACAACCGAATGCACGGAGGCATTCTCGGTTTTTTGCATGGTGCGGAAAAGCAGCCCCGTGCCCACGAGCACCACCACAAAAACAAAAATGGGCACGATACCCGTTCGGCTGGCGAACATTTTTTCAATGGTCTCTGTTCGCCGCACAGCCGCCAGCATGAGGAACAGCCCGAACAGACCGGTGAACAGCAGTCCACCTACCAGAATGACCAAGGCATTATCGCTTTTTTGTACGCGCTCGAACGCCGTCGTGCTGCTCCATACCAGCAGCCAAGGCTGCTGCATCACATGGATCACTTTCGAGACCTCATGCGCCGGGGTGCGCGCCGAGATATTATCCTGGTTGGTGGCGTAAATAAGCCGGGCAGCGTCCGGTGTGTCGCCGTCGTAAATGCGCAGGTTCATCAAGCTTCCCTGACTACGCGTGAGGCCGCTCAGGAAATCCCGCGCTACAAACGGCGCATAGATCCAACCGCGAAACGCCTCACGGCGTTGCGCTTTCGTGCTGATCGCCTGACCCGGCTGGTACATGGGGTGCAAAAGCAGGAAACCCGGCTTTCTCTCCACATCCTGTACCAGTGGGATATTTTTAGTGATGGCGGGCTTTCCACTGTCGCGCGATAAATCAGCGGCGGCACGGCGGTGCGTTTCAAACGCAATGTTCAGGCCAATGGCCTGCCAGTTATCGCGTTTAGGCTCAACAAAATCGATGATGTATTGGGGCAAGCCCTGCGTTTCAGGATGAACAGAAAAGTTGGTCTGGCCATTACGGCGGATAGCTTTTTCATGCGCCTGCACGGCATTTGATTCAACTTGAGAGACCAGACCGATGCCACGAATGCCGGGGAAGTTCTTCTGCAACGAGAGCGTATCGATGTATGCTGCCCACTCGTTTGCGGAAATGTTTTCCGAGCCAAGCACGAAACCCGCCGCCCCCAGCAGGGCGTTCTGGTACGACCCCATACGGGTTTGCAGCGCCTTTTCACTTTCGAAAGCCACATTCTCGAACGTAATCTCACCTTGATGGTACGACGATAGCGACGCAATTTTCCAACCGTAGAAGGTCAGGCCCAGCGGCACCAGCAACACCAGCATGGCCAGCGCGGGTAAGGCGCTGACGCTTTTGTCGCGCCAAACCAAACGCCGTTTGCTTCCCGGAGCTACCAACAGCAGCGGCAGGAAAACAAGAACACCGAACACATCTCCCGTCCACCACGTAAGCCAATTACTGGCAATCATAGAAAGGGGCACTATGCCACTATGGTAAAGAATGCCTACGCCGATGCTGGCGGCAACCACGCAAGCGAACGGCCCACACAACAAGAACAAGCGCACCATCTCGCGCACACTGTTAAGGCGCAGCGGCAGGCCGAGATATTTCCTGACCAGATACGCACCGAACACCGCTTGCAGCGTAGAGCCGATGGCGATGCCGAATGCGGCGATGAGCTTGGCGTCGACCCAACTTCCATCCAAGGCCACGGCATTCGACACGTAGCAATTAAGAACGAACGACCCCAGCAAAACGCCCGGCCACAAGCGCCGCCCATGCAGCAACAACATGCCCACGGCAATGCCGGAGGGCGGCCAGATCATGGTGGCGTACCCCGGCGGCACGGCCAGCAGCAGGCCCAATTTACCCGTGGCGACATAGAGCAGCGCCAACACAAGCATTTTGCTGAGGTAGTAGCTCTTCCATGCTTGCTGGTTCTGCATCAATCGAACACCCACTTCACTTGCAGTTGCGGCACCGATTCGGTCACGCCGTCGATACCATATTTGTTATGCCAGTATTGCCACTCAATGCCAGCGAACAAAACATCGCTCTGGCGGCCAAGCGCATCCCCCACATCCACCAACACGCGCGGCACCACCATTTGATTGGCGTGGTAGGTGGTGCCTTCGTCGCCCGCCACATCGGCGAAACCTTCGCACACCATGCGCAGCCCAGAAGCTGTAAATTTATAGCGCCATACCCAAGTTCCCTGCCATGTTTGGCCCGGTATGCCCGGCGTATCGCGCACGTATCCATCGAGCCGGAACAGCTGGAAGCCCGGCACATCGAGGTTCACCGCCCCGCCATAGAGAAAGGCTTCCACCCCATTGCGCCCCTTCTCCCATGTGCCGGAAAGATAGAAGTCGCTAATCGGCCCGACCGACAAGTCGCGGCCACTTATTTTGCTAAGCGACAATCGCGGCGAGAATTCTCCGTACGCCGACAGATCGCCCGAAGCAGTCCGCGTGCCATCGATGAAAAAGAACAGGTCGCCATACGTCCACTGGTTGTAATGCTCCAACGTGGCGACGGTACGCTGTTTCTCACCCACCTCATAATCCCATCCCTCCAGAAGCTGGATGTTGGTGGTGTGGTATTGAAACAGCCCCTCGTCAGCCCGTGCGCTGTGCGCGCTGAGCCCCATCACCATGCAAAAGAAAACCCTAGTGGCGTAGCGCATGTGCAACCGCCTTCAACAAGTCTTCTTTGCGAAGCTGTTGCTTGTTGAGATAGGTATGCACGCCTTCGGACTTGGCGTTCTCTTCCATCACGGCGTTATGCATGCCGGTCACAAAAATGATGGGCGGCAGCGTGGTTTTTTCGCGCTTCAACGCCGCCAAAAGCTGGAACCCATCGGTGCCGTACATCATGAAATCCAGAATGATACAGGCGGGCTGGTGCTCGAGGAATGCGTCCATCCCGGCGCTGGCATTCTCGGCTTCAAGAATGCGGTAGCGTTTGCCCGGCGCTTTGCTGAGCCAGTTTTTGTACAGGGTACGGTCGGCTTTATTATCGTCGATGATTAGGATGGTGGCTTCACCCGCATGCTCCTGCCGCGGTTTCCATGCCACCCCAACGCGCCCTAGCGGCCCAAAGATAAATTCGATGCCGGACGCTTCTAGGCATTGCTGCAACGCCTGCATGGTGCTCACTTTGGGATCGACCTGCGCGCCACGTTCGATGTTGTTCAGCGTGGCAATGGAAATACCGGCCTTGGCGGCCAAATCCTTTTGGCTCATCCCCACCATCGCCCGTGCCGCACGAATCTGTATCACCGTAAGCATACAAATAGGTTTATAACATATTTATATGCCCAAAAATAGGCATTTTATATAGCGCTGAGGTGGCGCACCACCTAATCCTTCGCTTTCCAGTCCACAGCATAGAGGTCGAAGCGGCGGTCCTTCAGGTTCTGGACGGTGCCCGAGTTACGCGCTGTATTCAGGTTGGCGTAGCGCAAATCGGCGAACGAGACCATTTCAGTATTGGGCGAGCTTTCTGCCGCGATGCCATCACGCGCAAAGTAATGATCGCACGGCGTGAGAATGCAGCTTTGGCCGTAATGGATGTCGACGTTCGGCACACCCGGCAGGTTGCCCACATTGCCGGCCAGCACCATGTAGCACTGGTTCTCGATGGCCCGCGCCTGCGAGCAATAACGCACGCGCATGTAGCCCTGCCGTTCGTCGGTGGAGAAGGGGACGAACACGATAAGCGCTCCCTGATCGGCCAGGTGGCGGGCCAGTTCGGGGAACTCGCTGTCGTAACAGATCAGCACGCCGATCATGCCACAATCGGTCTCGATGGCGCGCACGGCGTTGCCGCCTTTCATTTTCCACCAGACGCGTTCGTTCGGCGTCACGTGGATTTTCTCCTGCGTGTGGGTGGTGCCATCACGCAGCAGCACATAAGCGATGTTCTTGAGCGTGCCATCGGTATCGATCACCGGGTGGGTGCCACCAATGATGTTGATGTTAAAACGCACCGCCATTTGCTGCATTTCCGTCACGATGCGATCGGTGTAGCCAGCCATTTTCAGGATGGATTGTTCCGGCGTCATCTCTTCCGTCAGCAACGAAAGCAATTGCAGCGAGAACAGTTCAGGGAACGTCACGAAATCCGTTTTGTAATCGGCGGCTGTTTCGACGAAGAACTGCACCTGCGCCATGAACTCCTCGAACGTGGACACGCGCCGCTGCATGAATTGAATCGTGGCCACGCGCACCGTATCCGGCAATCGGCCACGCTGCTCTTTTGGCATCACGCCATGGTCGATGCGCGGGTTGCGCCAAAGCATGTGCGCCGCATACCCACCCGACTCCGAATCGTTGAGCAGGTAGCCTTTAAGCACGCCCATGATCTCGAAGTCGTTCTTCAATTGGAAATTAATCACCTTGTCGCGGACTTTGCCCTCTTTAATCGCTTCCAGATAGGCTTCCGGCGTCGAGTATTTGCGTTTCTTGGCCGCGTAGCCCGGCATGCGTCCGCCGAACACAATACCCTTCAGACGTTTATGGATGCACAGTTTTTTGCGCTCGTTATACAGCCGCTGGCCAATACGGTTGCCACTGTATTCGGGCAGTACGCACACTTCCATGCCGTACAAATAATCTCCATGCGGATCGTGCCGCGAAGCGAACCCCGAACCGGTGATGGTCTGCCACGTATGCTGATTCAGCGCGCTCTCCTCGTCGATGATGAACGTCGCGCAATAACCAATGACGCGCTCGTCGGCCAACACCACGAACTGGCCTTCGGGAAAGTTGGATATCTGGCCGCGCAGCATGTCGCTGCTGTAGGTGGCCATTTGCGCTGGCGCATAGACTTCGGCCGCCATCTCGCGGATGCCGGAGATGTCGCTGGTTTTCGCGTTGCGAATATGGATGGTCGGGCGGCTGGATGTTTTTTTAGTAATGGTGGCCATAGAGTAAAAGCTCCTGTCGGGCATGCCCGGTTTTTTGTTGTTCTGGCCGGGGTCGGCCAGCGTATCTCTGGGCTTGGTTATTCTCCGTTCGCCCAGCGATAGCAAGCGTTACCAAGGCGCGCATCAAGAATCGCACTGGGGATTTCCCCTTGTATGCTCGCCCCCGTGCAGTACAAGAACGGCTGTCACGAATCGTTAGGTAAGGTCGGACGTTATGCAGAAGGCAATGGCAGGGCTGTACGGCCTTCCCCCCACGGCGCTGGCCCCATACCCCCAGCACGCCATGCAATGCTCGCCGCTGCTGCCCGGTTCGGCATCGCTGGAGGCAGGCGCGGCGCTTTCCAGCATCGCCATGCTCACCCCACCCGGCACCATCGAGCGCCGCTACGCCATGGCGCTGGCGCTCAACGCCTTGGAACCCGGCGCGCCTTTCACCTTCCTCGCCCCGCGCGACAAAGGCGGCGCCCGCCTCAGCAAAGAGCTGGAAGCCTTCGGCTGCACCGCGCACGACGCGTCCAAACAACATCACCGCATCTGCACCGGCACGCGCCCCGCGCAACTCACCGGCATCGACGCCGCCCTCGCCGACGGCGCACCGCGCTTCGACGACGCGCTAGGCATGTGGACGCAGCCCGGCCTGTTCAGTTGGGACCGCATCGACGCCGGAAGCGCCTTGCTGGTCGAGCACCTGCCCCCGCTCTCGGGTCGTGGGGCCGATTTCGGCTGCGGCATCGGGCACCTGTCACGCGCCGTACTGGCTTCGCCCGGCGTCACGCATCTCACCCTGCTCGACCTCGACCGCCGCGCGGTGGAGCAAGCGGCAAAGAACGTGGAGCCGCAACGCACCTCCCTGCTCTGGCACGACGCCACCAAAGAGAACACGCTGAGCGCGCTGGATTTCGTGGTGATGAACCCGCCCTTCCACGATGGCGGCATCGAAGACCGCTCGCTTGGGGCACGCTTCATCGCCCGCGCCGCCGCCGCGCTGCGCCATGGCGGCACGCTGTGGATGGTCGCCAACCGCCATCTGCCCTACGAAGCCGCCATGCAGCCGCTCTTCTCACGCGTCACGCTGAAAGCAGAAACCGGCGCATTCAAACTGTACGAGGCCGTGAAATGAGTGCGCAAAAATCCCTCCGCCTCGATCGCCTGCTGGCCAACATGGGCTACGGCTCGCGCGCCGAGGTGCAGGCGCTTATTTTTGACGAACGCGTGGTGCTCGACGGCGAGATCATCGACGCGCCGGAGCAGCACATCGCCCTGCGTGCCGACATCGCCACGCGCATGACCATCAACGGCACCGCCGCCGACCTGCCCCCCGGCCATCTGGTGCTGATGCTCCACAAACCCCTCGGCGTCACCTGCTCGCATAAGGACGCCGGCGCGCTGGTCTACAGCCTGCTGCCCCCACGTTGGCGCCAGCGCGACCCCGCCATCAGCACCGTCGGCCGCCTCGACAAAGACACAAGCGGCCTGCTGCTGATGACCGACGACGGCCAGCTCCTCCACAAAATCATCTCGCCGAAACACAAGGTGGCCAAGCGCTACCGCGTCACCCTCGACCGCCCGCTGCAGGGGAATGAAAGCGAACTGTTCGCCAGCGGCACGATGATGCTGGAAAGCGAAACCACCCCCCTCGTCCCCGCCACACTCGAAGTGCTGGCCGAGTGCGAAGCCCTCCTCACCATCACCGAAGGCCGCTACCACCAAGTCCGCCGCATGTTCGCCGCCACCGGCAACCACGTAAACGCCCTCCACCGCGACCGCATAGGCGGGCTGGAATTGCCGGATGATTTGAAGGCGGGGGAGTTACGGGTGCTGAGGGCGGAGGAAGTTGGGCAAATATTTATATGACCGCCTTTGCGAGCGCATCACGGTAACGCATTAAAAAAAGGGCGCCCTTTCGGACGCCCTTTCCATTTGCATTCAAGGCTACAACTACGCGGCTTTGCGTTGTTGGCCACCTTGGCCCGGGCGGCCGGAGCCGCGGCGGAATTGTTTGTTGTTGCCGTAGCGTTTTTTCTTGGACGCGTTGGCATAGTCGCGGGGGGCCGTGAACTGGCTGCCCTCGATTTTGTCACCCGGGTTCAGCAGGCGGCAGATGGCTTTCCATTTGGCGCCATCTTTGCTGCTGATCAGGTTAACGGCCGTGCCCTCGGCACCCGCACGCGCGGTGCGGCCGATGCGGTGGATGTAATCCTCCGGGCATTGCGGCATGTCGTAGTTGATCACGGTTTCGATGTGCGGCACGTCAAGGCCGCGAGCGGCGATGTCGGTGGCCACCAGGATGCGGCATTTCTTGTCGCGGAACGACTGAATAACGCGATCACGCTGCTGCTGACGCAGGTTGCCATGAATCGGCTCGGCGCTGTGGTTGGCGTCGGTGAGTTTCTTGGCCATCTTGTCGCAGCCCCACTTGGTTTGTACGAACAGAATGACCGAGCCTTCGCGCTGCTGCAGCTGCACCAGCAATTGGCCGAACTTGTCGTCTTCTTTCAGGTGGATGATCTCTTGCTTGATCTTGGCGATCGGCGCGGTGAGCGAACCAACCGACACGCGCTCCGGGCTTACCAGATACTTGTTCGACATCTGCACGATGTTGGCCGGCAGGGTTGCCGAGAACATCAGCGTTTGGCGCGGGGTGGCGAGGTGTTTCACGATTTTGTCGATCTGCACGCCGAAGCCCATGTCGAGCATGCGGTCGGTCTCATCAAGCACGAGGAAGTTCGTGTCGTTGAATTTCACGGTGCCGCGTTGCAGGTGATCGTTGATGCGGCCCGGGGTGCCCACGATGAGGCGCGGACGCATTTTCAGTTGGCGGAACTGTTTCGGCATCGGCTCGCCGCCGATGAGCAGCGCGGTGTTGATACCGGAATTGGCGCCCAGCAGGTTCTCGAGCAGGCCGAGCACTTGCACGGCGAGTTCGCGGGTGGGGGTCATCACCAGTGCGGTGCCGTTGGGTTCGTTGATCAGCTTGGCGATCAGCGGAATGCCGAACGCGCCGGTTTTGCCGGTGCCGGTCTGTGCCGAGCCGAGGATGTCCTTACCGGCCAGTGCCAGCGGGATTGCGGCGGCCTGAATCGGCGTGGGGGTGGTGAATTGCATGTGGGCAAGCGCCTGGCGCAATACTTCCGGCAGGTCCAGCGAATCGAAATTCGCCATCGCGGGGGCTTCCATCGGGGCAGCAGCTTCCATTTTCGGGGCTTCCATCGGGACAACATTGTCCATCATGGGGGTGGTTTGGGTTTGCATGGTTTCCATGGTCTCTTCTTTCATATGATGTGTGTTTATAGCATCCGTGCTTCATGCGTCTTCCCCGCTCCCGCGCATGCGGGATCTCAGGTGCCTATCCGACACGACAGTGCGCCAAGAAGCCCGCTTGCGCAGGCAGGTCGGCACCTATGGATAGAGAAGAAGAAGTAATGAAGCGGGTCAGTGGTGATCCATTATTCCCACTGTGTGGACGCTAACGCGTCATCCTCGTCGTTGGAGGATCATCGCCATCATGGAGCCCTATTGAATGGCTTTAGAGAGAGATGGGTGTAAGAAAATAAATCGAGCAGTAGAGTAGTAAATAAGCGACCGCTCCCGGATGATTGCTCATCACGGGAGCGGTGCCGATTTTTCAGTCGGAACTGAAGTTGTGCTAATTAAGCAGCAACTTGCAGGTTGCCAGCCGAGGTCTTACCTTTGTCGGTAACGAGCTCGTAGCTAACTTTTTGACCTTCGTTCAGCGAACGCAGGCCAGCTTTTTCAACTGCCGAAATGTGAACGAAAACGTCCGCACCACCGGTTTCCGGTTGAATGAAGCCGAAGCCTTTGGTCGGGTTGAACCATTTAACGATACCTGTAGCCATTGTAGTCTCCTAGATCTTTAGCGTTTCAAAACCACCCATCATTGGGCACTCTTGTGAGAATCAGTCAATTCTTCAAACAACGCTGTCGGGATCGAGACGATCGTGAGGCATAGGTAAAGAATAGCGAATAAAACTCGAGGACGCTTATCCGCTATTTCTAACCTGTTGTCAACAGAAACCGCTCTAACCCCTTTTCAGGCCACGGTTTCGTGCTACAAGGCAGGCATGAACGCGCCAAAACCCCTGCCCGATTTCCTCCACCAGACCAGCGAAAGCCTGCGCGACGGTAGCTTCGTGAAGCTGTCGATGGTGGCCTATGCGGGGGCGGAAAAGGAGCTGAAACAGGTTCATATCCGGCGCATTTCCATCAAACGGCAGGAGAAACTAAGCTTCACCTACCGCTACAAAACCCGCGACATCGTGAAAAACTACGTGTTCGGCGAGAGCATGGTGCTGATCGAGGAGCTGCTGGCCAGCTTCCGCACCGCCACGCTGCACACCACCGAGCAGGATTTGCGCTTCGACGCCACGGGCAAAACCCCAATGCTGAAAAGTGCCGCCCCCACCCAGCACGCGGCCGACCTGTCGCACGACCGCGCCAAGCAGCGCCCGGTGCAGGCCTCGCGCCCATGGCTGCAGGCGCTGAACATCACCGACGCGCGCGGCGAAGTGTATAAGAACGCGCAGGACAAATACCGCCAGATCAATAAATACGTCGAGATATTGGCCGGGCTGGTAGACAAAGCGGATATTAAAACCGTGGCCGACATGGGCTCGGGCAAAGGCTACCTCACCTTCGCGCTCTACGACTACCTTACGCACACACTGAAACGCGACGTGCAGGTAACGGGCGTGGAGTTCCGCGCCGACATGGTGGCGCTGTGCAACGGCGTGGCCAAGGAATGCGGCTTCGAGAAGCTCCGCTTCGTCGAAGGCACCATCGCCGATTTTGACAGCAGCGGCACCGACCTGCTCATCGCCTTGCATGCTTGCGACACAGCGACGGACGATGCCATCGCCCAAGGCGTGGCCGCGGGCGCGCAGCTCATTGTGGCGGCCCCTTGCTGCCACAAACAGATCCGCCGCGAGATGGAAAAAACCAACGCCAGCACCGACCTCGATTTCCTCACCAAGCACGGCACGTTCCTGGAGCGCCAGGCCGAAATGGTGACCGACGGGCTGCGCGCCCTGATGCTTGAATACAGCGGCTACAGCACCAAACTGTTCGAGTTCGTTTCCGACGCCCACACGCCGAAGAACGTGATGCTGGTGGCGCAAAAGAACAAAACACCCGGCCAAGCCGACACGCTGAAAAAAATTTATGCCGCCAAAAACTATTTCGGCATCGGCCATCATCATCTCGAGCGCCTGCTCGATCTTCCGACTGCTTAACCCATGGCCGCACGCGTTCTGCTCAGTTTGGAAGACATTGTGCTCACCGTGGGCAGCCGTTTGCTGTTTGAGGGCGTGAACCTGCATATCTGCGAAGGCGACAAGATCTGCCTCGTGGGCCGCAACGGCGCGGGCAAAACCACGCTCATGCGCCTCATCATGCAGGAGCTGGAGCTGGATGCGGGCAAGCGCTTCCTGCTGCCCGGCGCCACCATCGGCTACCTGTCGCAGAACCCGACCTTCGACACCGAAATGCGCATTCATGATTACGTGATGCTGGGCTTGCCGCCGGAGCAGCGCACCCCCGAAAGCCTGCACCGCGCCGACATCGTGCTCACCCCGCTGGGCCTCGACCCGGAAGCGCCGATGGGGCATCTGAGCGGCGGCCAACTGCGCCGCGCCGCGCTGGCGCAAGCGCTGGTGGCGGAGCCGGATATTCTGCTGCTCGACGAGCCGACGAACCATCTCGATCTGGAAGCCACGTTGTGGCTGGAGAACTTCCTCGCCCGCACCCGCAGCGCGGTGATTTGCGTGAGCCATGACCGGGCGTTCCTGAGCGCGTTTACCCATAGGGTGTTCTGGATCGACCACGGCATCGTACGCACCTGCCCGGTGGGCTACGAAGGGTTCGACGAATGGGCGGAAACCCTGCTGCAGCAAGAGGCCCGCACCATCCAGAACATGCAGAAGAAAATGGACGCCGAAATCGACTGGACGCAAGGCGGCGTTACCGCGCGTCGCAAACGCAACCAGCGCCGCCTGAGCGAGCTGGGCCGTCTGCGCGACAAATTGAAGAACGACAAAGCCGCCTACGCCGCCAAAACCAAAGCCATCGACATCGACCCGCTGAAACCCACCCCCTCCTCCAAGATCGTGGCGGAGTTCAAGGGCGTCACCAAAACCTTCGAGCGCGACGGCAAGCAGATTGCCATCATGAAGGATTTCTCCCGCCGCATCATTCGCGGCGACCGCATCGGCATTCTGGGGCGCAACGGCTCGGGTAAATCCACCTTCCTGAAACTGCTGATTGGCGAACTGGAGCCCGACGATGGCCGCGTCAACCGCAGCAAGAAAATCGACCTCGCCTATTTCGACCAGCACCGCACCGCGCTCGACCCAAAAAAAACGCTCTGGAAAACCTTGGCGCCCAACGGCGACTACGTGTTCTTCGGCACTGGCGAAAAGCGTAAGCACAAGCACGTTGCAGGTTATTTGAAAGATTTTCTGTTCGACCCTAAACGCGCGCGCGACGATGTGGGCACCCTTTCCGGCGGCATGCAAAACCGGCTGATGCTGGCGCGCACGCTCATCAACCCCGGCAACCTGATGATCCTCGATGAGCCGACCAACGACCTCGACATGGACACGCTCGACATGTTGCAGGACATCCTCGCAGCGTACGAAGGCACGCTCATCATCGTCAGCCACGACCGTGATTTCCTCGACCGCACCGTGACGGAAGTGCTGGCCTTCGAAGGCGACGCGCAGATCGACCAATATATCGGCGGCTACAGCGATTATTTAGAAGCCAAAACAAGCCGCGCCGCACCGAAAAAATCCGTGGCCGCCGTGCCCCCGCCCCCGCCACCCAAACCGGTCAAAGTGGCTGAAAAACTAAGCTTCAGCGAACAGCACGAACTGAAAAAACTCCCCACGCTCATCACCACGCTGGAACAGCAAATACGCGAGCTGCAAGTGCTCATCGACGACCCGGCCCTTTACACCAAAGACCCCGTCACCTTCGACAAAACCATCCGCCAACTCGGCGCTTTGCAGAAGAAACTCGACGCCTCCGAAGAACGCTGGCTCGCCCTCGAAGCCCTGAGCGCCGTATAAAAAAGGGGAGCGGCAAAGCTCCCCTTCTCTCGATGTCGATAGCCTAAGCAGCTTTTAACGGCGTCGGCATGATGGGCCGCCGCTTGGCAGCGTCCGCAGGCGAATCGGCCATGGGGTTCATACCCATAAGCTTTTCTTCCGCGTTCATGGGAATACCATTCTTTTTCAGTTCCATTTTACGGGCTTGAATTTGCTCGCCCAACTTCATGAAATCGACGTTGGTTTTGCGTGCTTGCGGGAACAGCTCATGCTCTTCTTCTTTCACATGGTGCTTGATGTTTTCCGCCAGCACCGTGAACTTCGCTTCGAAATGATCTTCGCTGGTCATGGTAATGAGCTCTGCAATGATCAGCTTCGCTACATGGTGCTCCTCATCTGCTTCGTTCAGCAGGGCCTGATCCACCTCTTCCCGTCCGCGAAACGCGGGGTAAAACAGCTCTTCCTCGATGGTGGCGTGCATTCTCAGTTCATGAATGGCCTCCGTCGCGAGGCGCTTTTTCTCTGCCATCGACTCGGCTTTTTCGAACATATCAAACAGGTCTTTCACCTTATCGTGGTCGGCTTTCAAAAGATTGATCGCGTCCTCGTCACTTTTCAAAAAATCCAGCATGTGTGTCTCCATAGATTGTTGTTGTCAGACACAATTAGCCAAACCGTTTACAAAATGAGATACGCCGATAGGTAAGAAATTATTATTTCCACATAAGTGCCCCCGCGGACGTCGCCTGGCAGTCCACCGAGTATCGGAACTGAATCTATCGGAAGAGGAATGGCGGCCAGAGACGGGATCGAACCGCCGACACGGGGATTTTTAATCGCATCCTAACGTTTACAACTCATGCTGTCGGCCGCAGACAACCTGTCTAACCTATAACGTCAGCACAACATGTTTGCGTCATGTGTCTAACTAAGCATTATGGATGCCGAGGATGCAAAGGAGTCCACGCAAGCTATTACAGGTTCAGTCCATAAACAGTGGTGGCACTCGGTTTTTAAACACGAATTTATAAACTACTGAGGAATGCAATGGCGCATTGTTTGCCGCTAACATTCAATTTATAGGCACCCGTCAAGTCCGCCGAACTAGCCGCAGTTGTGCAGGTACTCCAGCGAACAGCCCAAATTTTTCCTTTCTGGGGCAAGCCATCATCCAATTTGGTGTCGATATTCCAGACTTCTTCAGGAGCAAATGCTACACCGTATGTCCAGTCAGATAATGCCCCCAAGACCATCATGTTGCGGTAATAGTTATCGCTAAAGGCCCCATTTCCTGAAAAAGCAGTGTCAATGGAATACCAGCCAGCATTGCTGGCTTTAGAAGCTGGCACATTCTCACCAAAAACAACATTATGGCTGCTTCCGCTTCCCGCAATGCCGCTATAGTTTCCTTCAATCAGCCCGGCGTTGGCTAGATGTTGCCAAAACATGAACGTCTCCGCTGTACGGCTTGCGGCCGATGCCCCATTGAATAATCCATTCCCGTTGCCGTTGCAGGTTTGTGTTCCCGTACCACTGGGGCTGGCAACGCCACAATTCGTCATGATGCCCCAAAAGCTTTGCGCATTGTTCATGTCGCCTGGAAGCGCGAAATATTTATCGCGGAAGCTGTGCGACGCCGTAATATAACGGCTGTATTCAGTGGCCACTGCGCGTAGCTCCGCCGCGCGAATCAGGCTTTGTCCCGCCAGAATTCCGCCGGTTAGTAATCCGAGAATTACTAACACAATGGAAAGTTCAACGAGGCTGAAACCTTTGGAGAGCGTAATCATGCCGTCAATCTATCACAAAAATTTGATAGAGCAACATTGAGCCAACCTAGAGGCAGCAACCGTCACATCCAGCAATATCTAATGGAGAAAATGGTGGCCAGAGACGGGATCGAACCGCCGACACGGGGATTTTCAATCGTAGCCTAACGTTTACAACTCAGACTATTGGCCGCGGACAACCTGTCTAACCAATAACGTCAGCTCAACATGTTATGCGTCATGTGTCTAACTACGAAAAGGCCTGAGGCCATTCTTGGCGATGCCATCAGCGCATGTGGCCTAAACAACTAATGCCCCTTGTTTGCGAGTACCTACGCATTAGAAGCCCGGTATAAAAATCAATGGACAACCAATAGTAGTCACAGTGAACCGGTAAACAGCGCTGGCTTGAATGTTGCTGTCGGCGCAATTGGATCGGGTACTATTAAGAAACGAGCGCACCTTTCCGGTTCCCGGCAATCCATCATCCATTTTTGTGTCAATGTTCCATGCTTCCTGCGCAAGGAGAACGCTTGCATCGACGCCGTTGCCGTAGCCCAGGAACAAAGAATTTCCATAGGATCCGGCAAAGTAGGTGGCTGTACCATCCCGTGAGCCTCTCCACACATACGCATAGCCAGCGGACTTACCAATTGAGGAAGTCGGCATGTTGACACCAGCCGTTCCGTAGCTGCTATCGCCGGATAATGCTTCCACGCCAGTGTAGGAGCCTTCCACTAAACCAGCATTGGCCAACTGTTGCCATAAGCGCCAGGATTCTTTCCAGGAAAGCATAGAGTCGCCATTCCCATTACAGGTCGCTGCACTGGTGGCGGGTGTTGTAATGTCGCCCGGGCAGGTTCCGGCCGATCCCCAGAAACTTTGAGCATTATTCATATCACCGGGTAGCACAAAATATTTATCCCGGAACGTATGCATGGCGGTATTGTAACGGCTGACTTCAGTGTGCACGGCCCGCAACTCTGCCGCGCGGATGAGCGATTTGCCCGCCAGTATCCCACCGACCAGCAGGCC
>JBBKVX010000053.1:0-16615 GCA_037968615.1 Rickettsiales bacterium | reverse complement strand
CGCCCATCTCGCTCCCTACGCCGTGCATCCCAGCAAATCCCGCGGGCGGTTGATATCTGAGGCGGAGGACGGCATGCGCACGCCGCACCAGCGCGACCGCGACCGCATCATCCATTCCGTGGCGTTCCGCCGCCTTGAGTATAAAACACAAGTGTTCGTAAACCACGAGGGCGACCATTACCGCACGCGCTTGACGCATTCGTTGGAAGTATCGCAGTTGGCACGTGGCATCGCACGTTCGCTTCGCCTGAACGAGGATTTAGCCGAAGCGCTCGCATTGGCGCACGATCTCGGTCACACGCCGTTCGGCCATGCGGGCGAGGAGGGGCTGAACGCGGTGATGAAAGAGCATGGCGGGTTCGACCACAACGCGCAGACCATCCGCATCATCACGCAACTGGAACATCGCTACGCCGATTTCGACGGGCTGAACCTCACCTGGGAAACGCTGGAAGGCATCGCCAAACATAACGGCCCGGTCAGCGGCGCACTGCCGCGCGCGCTGCGCGAATACGCCTCGCAGCAGGATCTGGAACTCTACACCTACGCCAGCATGGAAGCGCAAGTTGCCGCCATTTCCGACGACATCGCCTACAACAACCACGACATCGACGACGGCCTACGCGCCGGGTTCTTCCGGTTGGAAGACCTTGAATTGCTGCCGCTCATCGGCGATCTCATCAAGGAAGTGCGCGCCCAGCACCCCATGCTATCGCCGCAGCGCCACAGCCACGAGGTGATTCGCCGCATGATCAGCCGCATGGTGGCCGACGTGACCTCCACCGCCAAGGCCAACATCAGCAAACATCGCCTCGACAGCCCCGACACCGTGCGCCATCTCGGGCAGATGAGTGTGCATTTCTCGCCGGAAATGGACAATGTAAATAAGTCCGTGAAGAGCTTCCTGTTCAAGCATATGTACCGCCATTACAAAGTGAACCGCATGACCAGCAAGGCCCGCCGCGTTATCAGCGAGCTGTTCGAGTTCTTCCACGAGGAGCCGGGATGCCTGCCCAGCGTGTGGTACGCCCAGACCGATGGCCGCCAGACCCACCGCACCGCCGAAGTCATCGCCGATTTTATCGCTGGCATGACCGACCGCTTCGCATTAGAAGAGCACGCGCGGATATTCGACGTGAATGCCCGCAATTAGTAAGTACGTCATCCCGGCGAAGGCCGGGATCCATGCCAAACCTAACGCGAGCGGCCTGACATGGATCCCGGCCTTCGCCGGGATGACATTCTAGGAGTTGCAGTGAACCTATTCGAAACTTACCGCCAGCATGTGCTCACCGCCGTGGAATCCACTCTCCCCGGCCTGAAAACCGATGCCATCACGCTAGAGCCGCCGCGCGAAGCCGCGCATGGCGACCTGTCCACCAACGCCGCAATGGTGCTGGCCGGGCAGGCGGGCAAAAAACCGCGTGAGATTGCCGAGGCGTTGGCCGAGAAACTGCGCGCCGTGCCGCTGGTAACGAAAGTCGATGTGGCCGGCCCCGGCTTCATCAACCTCACGCTGCAAACCTCGGCGTGGCACGCAGTGCTGCCCGCCATTTTGGCGCAGGGCAACAGCTTCGGAAATTCCAAGGTCGGCAACGGCACGCATATCAACGTCGAATATGTTTCCGCCAACCCCACCGGCCCCATGCATGTGGGCCATGCGCGCGGCGCGGTCTATGGCGACGCGCTGGCCACGCTGCTTTTAAAAGCGGGTTACGAAGTGACCAAAGAATATTACATCAACGACGCGGGCGTGCAAATTGGTGTGCTGGCCGAATCGGCGTTGCTGCGCTACCGCGAAGCGCTGGGCGAAACCATCGAGATTCCCGAAGGCCTCTATCCCGGCGATTACCTGAAAGGCGTTGGGCAAGCGCTGGCCGAAAAATATGGCGACAAGCTGCTGAACGAGCCCAAAGAAAAACAAATCGAGGCCGCCAAGCCCATTGCCATCGATTGCATGATGGCGCTTATCCGCGGCGATCTTGCTGATCTTGGCATTCACCACGACATTTTCACCTCCGAACAGAAGTTACGCGATGCAGGAAAAATTGAAACCGCCATCCAGCGTCTTGAGTCGCTGGGCCATCTTTACCGAGGCGTCCTTGAGCCGCCGAAGGGCGAGAAGCCGGACGACTGGGAAGCGAAAGAGCAACTATTATTCCGTTCCTCAGCGTTTGGCGACGATATGGACCGCACCGTGCAAAAATCGGACGGCAACTACACCTATTTCGCCGGGGACCTTGCACTAACGCTCGACAAAATCGCGCGCGGATACGACGTCATGGTCTACATGCTCGGCGCCGACCATGGCGGCTACGTGAAGCGCATGGAAGCCATCACCACCGCCTTGTCGGAAGGCAAGGCCAAGGCCGATGTGAAGCTATGCCAACTGGTGCATCTCACCAAGAACGGCGAGCCCATTCGCATGAGCAAACGCGCCGGGAATTTCGTGACGGTGCGCGATGTGCTCGACGAAGTGGGCCGCGACATTATCCGTTTCGTGATGCTGATGCGCAAGAGCACGCAGGACATGGATTTCGACCTCGCCAAAGTGAAAGAACAGTCGAAGGACAACCCCGTCTTCTACGTGCAATATGCCCATGCCCGCGCCAAATCCATCCTGCGTGGCGCGAGCGAGCAGATGCCGGAGGCCTTCGCCAACGAACAAGCCGAACTGTCGCTGCTGTCGCACCCGGCGGAGCTGGCGCTTATTCGCCTCATCGCCGGTTGGCCGCGCATTGTGGAGCAGGCGGCGGTGGCCCACGAGCCGCACCGCGTCATCTATTATTTGCAAGAACTGGCCGCCGCGTTCCATGGCTTGTGGAACCATGCCGACGACCTGCGCTTCATTCAAACTGACCAACCCGCTGTAACGGCGGCACGATTAACCCTTGCGCGGGCGCTGGCGACGGTGATAGCGTCCGGGCTCGCCGTCTGTGGCGTTGAACCTGTTGAGGAGCTGCGATAATGCGTCCGGATCTTGATGATTTTGAAGAACTGAACGACGACGCGCCACGCTCGCGCGCCATGTCGTGGCTACTCATGGTGGTGGCGGTGGGCGGCTTCGCTTCGCTGGCCTATTACGCCTACCACAGCGGCAGCCAGTCGATGCAGGACGGGCAAGTGTTGGTGGTGCAGGCCGACACAAGCGCAATCAAGGAAGCCCCACTCGACGCGCAAGGCGAAGATTTCCCCAATCAGGATAAGACCATCTACGACGCCATTTCCCCGAACGCTTCAAGCGCTAGGAAAGTAGAAAAATTGTTGCCGGAACCCGAAGAGCCGGTGATTCCCCAACCGGCGGTGGATGACGCCACGGCCGCGCCCAAAGCCGAGACCGACACCACGACCTTCGTGAACAAAAATCTCAACAAAGCCGAAGCGCCGATCGATCCCGTCGATGCGCAGTTAATGAAACAGCCCGCACCCGCGCTGGCCCCGGAAAGCAAGCCTGCGCCCGTGGAAGTGAAGGAAGTGCCCGTCGCCACGACAGCGGTGAAGCAAGAGCCGAAGCCTGCACCCGTCGCTGCGCCGGAACCGGCAAGCGCTGCCGCGCCCGCGATGGTAAATGTGAAACCCGCCAAGCCTGCGCCTGCGCCGGTGAAAGCAGCTGCGCCCGCCACAACGGGTGCCTACAAAATCCAGCTCGGCGCCTACAAATCCGATGCCGAAGCACGCACGCTTTGGAGCAAGATCAGCGCCAAGAACAGCGATGTGGTGAAAGGTTCGCCCATCATCGTGAAAGCCGATGTGAATGGCGTCACCTATTACCGTCTGCGCGCCAGCGGCTTCGCAACGCCTGAGGCGGCCAAAGCCGCCTGCACCAAGCTGAGCAGCCGCGGCCAAGCGTGCTTCTACGCCGGTAAGTAGCATGGCCAAGTCGTTCATTTGCGGCGTTGAAGGGCACGCGCTCACCAACGCCGAGCGCGAGTTTCTTGCTAAGGAAAAACCCTACGGCGTGATTCTGTTCGCCCGCAACATCGACAACCCAGCCCAGGTCAGCGCGCTGAACGCCGAAATCAAAGAGCTGCTCGACCATCCCTACGCCAGCATCCTCATCGACCAAGAGGGTGGCCGCGTGGCCCGCATGCGCCCGCCGCACTGGCGCGCTTATCCACCCGCAAAATTTTTCGCCGACATGGTGAAGGCCGACCCCGAGCGCGCGCGCCAAGCCGTGCTGGTGAACGCACTGCTCATCGCCGAAGAACTGCGCGCCGTGGGCATCACCACCGATTGCGCACCGCTGGCCGATGTGCTGGCTGCCGAATGCCACGACGTGATCGGCGACCGCGCCTTTGGCGACACGCCCGAGCAAGTGAGCTTCCTCGCCAACGCGCAGGCCGAGGGCTTGCTGGCGGGCGGCATTTTGCCGGTGTTGAAACATATTCCCGGCCATGGCCGCGCCACGTCCGACAGCCACCACGAGCTGCCCACCGTCACCGCTTCGTTGGAAGAGCTGGAAGCCTGCGATTTCCTGCCGTTCCGCGCCCTGCGCGCCATCCCCTTGGCCATGACGGCGCACATCGTTTACACCGCCATCGACCCCGTGCATTGCGCCACGCAATCACCTGCGATGATCGGCTTCATCCGCAACGACATCGATTATGACGGCCTGCTGATGACCGACGATTTGAGCATGAAAGCCCTCGGCGGCAGCTTCGAAGAACGCACCGAGAAATCGCTGGATGCGGGCTGCGACCTTGCCCTGCATTGCAACGGCCACATGGACGAAATGCTGGCCGTGGCCGCCAAATCCATCCGCCTGGAAGGCGACGCGCTGCGCCGCGCACAAACGGCGCTGGGCCGTCTGCCTATCTTCGCTGCACCCGCCACCGAAACCCTGCTCGCCGAATGGCAGGGCCTCACCGCCGCTTAGTGCTTGTGACGGCGGGCGAGGGGTGCTAACCCTACGCCATCTTTTGGAGGTTTTATGTCGCTTTCCCTCGGCCATCTTCTCATCGTGCTGCTGCTGGTGTTTGTGCTTTTCGGCGCAGGCAAACTGCCGCGCGTGATGGGCGATCTCGGCAAAGGCATCCGCAACCTGCGTGAAGGCATGGGCGGCGACGCCGCCGCGACGCCCGAGCAGGAAGTGCTGCCGCCGAGCAAAAAGAAAACCACCGCCAAAAAGTAACCGCCCCGCGGTAAAGGTGGCGTCATGCTCAATGTTGGATTCTCAGAACTGATGCTCGTCGCGGGCATTGCGCTGGTCGCCATCGGCCCGAAAGAGCTGCCGGCGGTGATGCGCCACGCCATGAAATTCTTTCGCGAACTAAAATCCATCGGCGACGACGTGAAGCGCCAGATGCACGAGGTGGTGAAAGAATCCGGCCTCGACGATATGAACGCCACCACCATCATCGACATGGAAGGCCGCAAGCAGCAGGCCTACGACGTGAGCGAGCTGGAGCAGTTGCGCGCCGATAAAAAAGCCATCGAAAAAGGCCACGAAGGATGAGCGAAGCTACCCCCTTCATCACCCACTTATTGGAACTGCGCAACCGACTGATGCGCGCAGTGGCCGTGTGGCTGCTGGCCTCCGCCTGCTGCTACCTGTTCGCCGAGGACATCTACCGCTTCCTTGTGCAGCCATTGGCCGACGCCTTCGCGGGCGAAGACCGCCGCCTCATCGCCACGTCGCTCACCGAAACCTTCGTCACCTACCTCAAGCTGGCGGTGTATGGCGGGTTCTTCCTCGCGTTCCCCTACATTGCGGCCGAGATTTACCTGTTCATTTCGCCGGGGCTGTACCGCAAGGAAAAAGGCGTCATCCTGCCCTATCTGGTGATGGCGCCGCTGCTGTTCTTCCTCGGTGCGGCGATGGCCTATTACTTCGTGATGCCCAAAGCATGGGCGTTCTTCATCTCGTTCGAGAGCGCGCATATCGGCCAGGGCCTACCGTTGGTGCTGGAAACCAAGGTCAGTGAATATCTCTCTCTCGTCATGCAAATCCTGTTGGCGTTCGGCATCAGCTTCCAGCTGCCCGTGGTGGTGACGCTGCTGGTGCGCGTGAAGCTGATCACTGTGGCGCAACTGGCCAAAGGCCGCCGTTACATGATCGTCATTTTGGCCAGCATCGCGGCGTTTATCACCCCGCCGGATATCCTCAGCCAAATCCTGCTTCTCATCCCGCTTTACACGCTTTATGAACTCTCCATCCTGGTCTGCCGCCTCATCGAGCGCCGCCGGGGAACCGAGGAACCCGACCATGCATGACATTAAAAAAATCCGCGAGAACCCCACCGCCTACGACGTTGCGCTGAAGCGCCGCCCTGCCTATACAGGCCCATGGGCCGCCGAGCTGCTGAAGCTCGACGAAGCCTCGCGCGATGGCAAAACCGAAATCCAAGCCCTGCAGGCGCGCCGCAACGAAGTGGCCAAAGCCATCGGCGCCGCCATGCGCACCGACCCCGCCAAAGCCGAGGAGCTGAAAAAAGAAGCCGCCGACATCAAAGCCAAACTGGCCGCGCTGGAAGGCGGCGAGGGCGAGAACGCAGAACTCACCGACGCGCTGATGCGCATTCCCAATCTACTGTCCGACGAAACGCCCGAAGGCGCCGACGAAGAAGCCAACAAAGAACTGCGCGTGGTGGGCACCAAGCCGAGCATCAGCGCGCCGAAAGAACATGTCGAGCTGGGCGAAGCCCTCGGCATGATGGATTTCGAAACCGCCGCCAAAATGTCCGGCGCACGCTTCGTCGTGCTGTCCGACAAACTCGCCCGCTTGGAGCGCGCACTCGCCGCCTTCATGCTCGACATCCACACCACGGAGTTTGGTTACATAGAAACCAACCCGCCCTATCTCGTGAAGGACAACGCTCTGTTTGGCACCGGCCAATTGCCGAAGTTTGAAGACGATTTATTCAAAACTTCTTCAATCAATTGGGACGGACTAATGGAGTACATAAGGCTAAGAGAAGAGGGGCCAAAGAAGAATGGTTTTGGGTCGATAATAATGCATGCCTTAGTATTAGAGGATTTAAAAAAAGCAGTTTACCAAGGAAATCATCACTGGCTCATCCCCACCGCCGAAGTGTCGCTCACCAACATCGTGGCCGATACGATTCAGGACGAAGCCGTTCTGCCGCGCCGTTTCACCGCGCATACGCCGTGCTTCCGTTCGGAAGCGGGCTCCGCCGGGCGCGACACGAAAGGCATGATCCGCCAGCACCAGTTCTCGAAAGTGGAGCTCGTCAGCATCGTGAAGCCGGAAGATTCGGAAGCCGAGCACGAGCGCATGACGGCCTGTGCCGAGGAAGTGCTGAAGCGCCTCGGCCTGCATTACCGCGTGATGCTGCTCTGCGCGGGCGATACGGGCTTTGGCGCGCGCAAGACCTACGACATCGAAGTGTGGCTGCCGGGGCAGAACGCGTTCCGCGAAATCTCCAGCTGCTCCAACTGCGGCGACTTCCAGGCGCGCCGCATGAAGGCGCGCTTCCGCAAAGGCGAGAAACCCACCGAGTTCGTGCACACGCTCAACGGCTCCGCACTCGCCGTGGGCCGCACGCTGATCGCGGTGATGGAGAACTACCAGCAGCCCGACGGCAGCATCGCCGTGCCGGAAGTGTTGCAGCCTTACATGGGCGGGCTGAAAGTCATCGCCAAATAAGCCGCCATTCAAGCGAAGGCTGGAATCCAGTCCGCGCGGAGCGCAACGTATGGCCATTCAATCAGCACCCCTCCCGCTTTGGCGGGACGACAAGGAACCGCCATGGCCATCGACCTCAAGAACACCCGCATTCTCATCAGCAACGACGATGGCGTGGAGGCCGAGGGCATTGCGGTGCTGGAGCGCGTGGCGCGCACGCTTTCCGACGATGTGTGGGTAGTGGCGCCCGAGCGCGAACAGAGCGGGGCAGGGCATTCGCTTAGCCTGCATCTGCCGCTGCGCTACCGTCAGGTGGGCGAGCGCCGCTGGGCTGTGAGCGGCACACCGACCGACGCCGTGCTGCTCGGCGTGATGGAAATCATGAAAGACAAACGCCCCGGGCTTATGCTCTCGGGCATCAACCGCGGCAGTAATTTGGCCGAGGACGTGACCTATTCGGGCACCGTGTCGGCCGCCATGGAAGCCACGCTGCTGGATATTCCCTCCATTGCCTTCTCGAACGTCATCACCGAAGCGGGGCCGGATTGGACGACGCCGGAGAAATACGCCGCCGACATCATTCGCTCGCTCACCAAGCTGACATGGCCCACCGCCACGCTGATGAACGTGAACTTCCCCGCGCTGCCGCCCGAGAAAATTAAAGGCATCAAGCCGTGCCCGCATGGCCGCCGCGTGCTGCACGATAATCTGGATCGCCGCGTCGATCCGCATGGCCGCAACTACATCTGGATCGGCGGCCAGCGCACCGAGCCGCACGCCGATCACCCGACGGCCGATTACCGCCAGATCGCCGAGGGCTACATCACCGTCACGCCGCTCAACCTCGACATGACGCATTACCGCATGCTTGAGGAAATGCGCGGCGTGCTGGAGCAGAGCGCGTGAGCGTGAAGGGCGTACACCCCGCGCTGAGCCAATCGATGCAGGACAACCTGCATTCGGAAAAGATACGCCTCATCATGAAGCTGCGCCGCTCGGGCATCACCGACACGAAGGTGCTCGGCGCCATCGAGCAGGTGCCGCGCGAACAGTTCGTCGACGACGCGTTCCTCGACCGCGCTTACGACGACAACGCCCTGCCCATCGCCATGGAGCAAACCATCAGCATGCCCTCCATCGTGGCGATGATGACGCAGGCGCTGGATGTTGGGCCGACGCATACGGTGCTGGAAATCGGCACTGGCTCTGGCTATCAGGCTGCCATTCTCAGTAAGCTGGCGCGGCGCGTACACACGATCGAGCGCCACAAGCCGCTGGCCGACATTTCCAAAGCGCGGTTTGAAGCGCTGAAGCTGCGCAACATCACCCCGCATCTGGGCGACGGCGCAAAGGGCTGGCCCCATGCCGCGCCGTTCGACCGCATAATCGTCACCTGCGCCGCCGACGAAGTGCCGCAGGCGCTGCTGCAGCAGTTGGCCATGGGCGGCATCATGATCGTGCCGGTGGGCCCGCACGTGGCGGCGCAGCAGCTGTTGAAGCTAACGCGCGTGGCCGAGGACGAAGTGCGCAAAGAATTACTCGCTCCGGTGCGTTTCGTGCCGCTCGTGAGCGAATCCGCACCGCTTCAGGACAGTGCGTTTGGCGGCTAGGGTGGCCTTCATGCCATGCGCGCATGCGTGGCTTGCGTTTTCTTGACATTTCTTGACACGACCTCCTCGCGTGAAACACGCCGCCACGCAGCCGCGTGAGGACGAAACGCGACTATACCATGGACGCAGCCACCGGGGAGTGCGGGAGGCACGCGCAATGCTGAACTTTCATTCAATTAACGTGTGTATAAAATGCCACAACAAAAGCAACGCAGACCAAAAAATATTTACGCTGCGTTTATTTGTCTTGGCGTTCAGTTAAGCTGTGTGTTACAACGAGTGAAAGCTTGGGGCTGGCGAAGTTGCTAGTTACATAAGCTACTAAAAATAGGCGCTTTTAATTACATTAAGCCCTAAGTCGCATCGGCATGTATCGGGTTTCGCAAGCCCGTAGGAAAAACCACTCGAGCAAGAGGTTTGCATGCCTGTATCCGTCGTCGCCGCTCTCATGATCATCACCACTGTGCTGCTCTCTGCCTGCCAGCAGCAACAGGTCGCCAGCCTTGAGGATAAGAGCACTCTTTATTATGGGCGCGACATGGCCAAGCGCATGGAATCGGGCACCGGCTCCTACGCCAGCAGCATGAGCGTTAATTTCGGCAGCGGCACGTATCAGGCCGCCAGCACCGACAGCATCAGCAGCGCACCCTTGGCGGCGCCCGTGCAGCAAGCCGCACCCGTTCAACAGGCCGCCGCACCCATTATGTTCCGCAACGCCAGCGCACCGCTGGCCGCCGCCTCGACCTCCAGCTGGAGCTGGCCGGTGCAGGGCCACGTGACGGAAAAATTCGGTAAGCAGGCCACAGGCCTCACCAACGAAGGCATCACCATCGCCGCTAACGACGGCGCGCCGATCACCTCGGCGGGCGCGGGCGAGGTGGCCTATGTGGGCAGCAACGTGCGCGATTACGGCAACATGGTCATCGTGCGCCATCCCGGTGGCGAGCTTACCTCGTATGCGCATGCCCGCGAAATCCTCGTCAGCAAAGGCGACCGCATCGTGCAGGGCGACGTGCTGGGCTATGTCGGCAAAACCGGCAATGCCAAAACCCCGCAACTGCATTTCGCCATGCGCGAAGGCACCCACGCCATCGACCCGATGGGCAAACTCCCCAGCCAAATGGCCAGCCGCTAAGGAGATGCTATGCAACCCCGTTCCTGGAATTACCTGATTCGCGTGCTTTGGTTCTATGTCCAATGGGCCAAGCCGTTGCTGCCTTTCCGCTCCTCCGTAGTGCGGGCGCACGCGCAGTAAGCAGCGTTTCCATCACAAAAAACTAGCCCGTTCGGCAAAAAAGAATCATGCCGTAGGGATGACCATCGCTTCACTTGTTTGGCTTCGCCGCGACCTGCGCCTGCACGACCATGCGGCGCTGGCGACGGCGTTGGCTTCGCCGGGGGCGGTGCAATTGCTGTTCGTGTTCGACACGGAAATTCTGGCGCGGTTCGATAACCCGAAAGACCGACGGCTGAGTTTTGTTATGGGCGCGTTGTGCGGCATCCATCGCGCGTTGGAAAAGCGCGGCGGTGGGTTGTTGGTGCTGCACGGCGCAGCGCGTGACGCGGTGCCAAAATTGGCGGAAGCACTGGGCGTAAGCAGCATCTTCAGTGCCGAGGATTTCGAGCCCGCCACCCGCGCACGCGACGCGGAAGTGAAGAAAAAATTTGCCGGACGCTTCGTACAAATGCTCGATCATCTCGTCCGCGCACCGTACCAAATTGTGAAAGACGATAAGTCGCCGTTGAAAGTGTTCACGCCCTATTACAAACGCTGGCTTGCTTCGCTCGACCCGATGGATCGCGGTGCGTTCGAGGTGCAGGATGCGGGCCGCTACGCCGATGCGAACGCCGCCGTGGCGCGTGCTAAAAAAGCTGGGCTTACGGTGATTGATGTAGGGCAAGGCGAAGCGCATGCGCTACAGCAAATAGGCTACGAATATGTTGACGACCCGCGGTGGAAACCCGACATGGGGCCGGAGCTTTTGGCGAATTTCGTGGCGGGCCCGGTATCGGCCTATCCCAAGCAACGCGATTATATGGGCGCGCGTGGCACCAGCCGTTTGGGGCCGTATCTGCGGCATGGGTTGGTGTCGGTGCGCGAATGTTTGCGCGCGGCGTGGGACGCGCCGAACAGCACGACATGGATCAAGGAGCTCTGCTGGCGCGAATTCTATGCGCAGATTTTGTTCCATTGGCCGGAAGTGGTGGAACAGGAATTCCAGCCCCAGTATCGTGGCACGATTCCATGGGACAGTTCTGCGCGCGTGAAGCATGCGCTGACGCAGGCGAAAACAGGCTACCCCATTGTGGATGCCGCGCTGCGCGAGATTCTCACCACCGGCTGGATGCATAACCGCGCGCGGATGATCGTGGCGTCGTTCTTTACCAAACATATGTTGATGGATTGGCGCATCGGCGAGGAATTTTTCGCCCAGCATCTGATGGATTACGAGCTGGCCAGCAACAATGGCGGCTGGCAATGGAGTGCCAGCACCGGCACCGACGCGCAGCCCTATTTCCGCGTGTTCAGCCCGCTGCTGCAAAGCCAACGTTTCGACCCGGAAGGCGATTATATTCGGCTCTACCTGCCGGAATTAAGCGATGTGTCTAATAAGAACATCCACGCCCCCCACGGCAAACCCGGCTGCCCGCGCGACTATCCAGCCCCCATCGTCGACCATGCGGCAGCGCGCGCCCGGGCGATCGCTGTGTTTAAAAACGCAAAGTAGGAATTATTTGTTGAGCAGCGCCGCCAGCGATGTGCGGAGTTGTGCAGCCAGTTCGGGGCGGGCCAGCGACAGGGCCACGTTGGCTTCGATGTAGCCCGCCACTTCGCCGCAATCGAAACGGGTGCCTTCGAAGCGGTAACCATAAAATTTCGTGTCGGCGAGGGCGCGGTTCATGGCGTCGGTGAGCTGCACTTCGCCGCCTGCGCCGCGATGTTGGTTTTCGAGCTGCGCAAAAATGCCGGGCTGCAAAAGATAGCGGCCGATGATGGAGGTGGTGGAGGGAGCCTCCGTCGGTTGCGGCTTTTCCACCAGCCCTTCTGCGGCCACCAGTTTCCCGTCGTCGGACAGTGTTTTCAGGATGCCGTAGCTGGCGGTGCGCTCGCGCGGCACGTCCATCACGGCGGCCATGTTGACCGGGCCGAGGTCGTGGTAGGCCTCGATCATTTGTTTCAGGCAGGGGGTTTTTGCCTGCACCAGATCGTCGGCCAGCATCACGGCGAAGGGTTCGTCGCCCACTACATGGCGCGCGCACCACACGGCGTGGCCCAGCCCCAGCGGTTGCTGTTGGCGCAGATAGACCACCGAACCGGGCTTGGGCAACCACGCGTTCAGCTCTTCAAGCATGTGTTTTTTATGGTTTTCCTCGAGCGTGTGTTCCAGCTCGTAGGCATGGTCGAAATGGTTCTCGATGGCGTCCTTGTTGCGGCCAGTGACGAAGATGAACTCCTCGATGCCCGCCGCGCGGGCTTCCTCGAACGCGTAGTGGATGAGGGGCTTATCGACCACCGGCAGCATTTCCTTGGGCATGGATTTGGTGGCCGGCAAGAAGCGTGTGCCAAGGCCGCCCACGGGGAAGACAACTTTACGGATGGGTTTCATGGGCTTAAATCTCAGGCAATTGCTTACTAAAATCAATGAAATTCCATTCTGAAGCGCCGCGAAATTCCGGGGCAGGCCCGGGCGGAGGCTATTATTGCTTTTAGCCAGTTGACAGCGGCCAAAATATCCGTAAGTTGCGGCCCTCAAACGTAAAGGTACTACCATGGCTAAGAAGGCAACTATTCTCGTGAAACTCGAGTCCACCGCTGGCACCGGCTTCTTCTACGTGAAGAAGCGTAACCCGCGCAAACAGACCGAGAAACTCGCGTTCAAAAAATACGATCCGGTCGCGCGCAAGCACGTGGATTTCAAAGAAACCAAGCTGAAGTAGTGGTTATGCGCGCACTCGCTGTCGTCGTTTCGCTTCTCGCCACTCCCGCCTTCGCGCAGGAAGCCGCACCCGCAGCCGCTGGCCCCATGGGTGGCCAATGGGCCAGCATGATGCCGCTGGTGCTCATCTTCTTCATCTTCTACTTCCTGCTGATCCGCCCGCAACAGAAGCGTTTCAAGCTGCACCAAGCCACGCTGTCGAACCTGAAAAAGGGCGACATGGTGGTGACCGGCGGCGGCAAGATCGGTAAAGTGCTGAAAGTGGCCGACGATGTGGTGCATGTTGAACTCGCGCCCGGCGTGGAAGTGAAAGTTCTGAAATCGACCATCTCGGGCCTGCATGGCGCGTCCGTGGCGTCGGTGAAAGCCGCTCCGAAAAAGAAAAATGCGGCCGTGAAGAACGACAACATCGTTCCGAGCAAAGAAGACGTCGCCAACGACAACTAGGGGCTCCCCCTCATGCTCGATTTTCCTCGCTGGAAACAACTCCTCGTCTGGCTGACCTGCGCGTTCTTTGCGCTGGCGGCACTGCCGAACGTGCTTCCCGAATCCCTGTCCAAACATCTGCCGTTCACCGATTCCGTGCCGCTGGGTCTCGATCTGCGTGGCGGTTCGTATCTGCTGCTGGAAGTGGACAGCAAAACCTACCTGCGCGACCACATGACCACCGTGCGCGATGAACTGCGCGCCGAATTGCGCAAGCAGAAGGTTGGCTACCGCGACCTGCGCGCGGGTGCCGATGCCGTCAGCCTGCGCATCCGCCCGGAAACGGTGGAGAAGCACGTCGACCTCAAAAAAATCTACCGCACCATCGACCCCGATCTGGAAGTGAGCGAAAATAACGGCCTCACCAGCTTTGCCTACACCGATAAAGCTTTGGTGCAGCAACAGGCGCGCCTGCTCGAACAATCGATCGAGATCGTGAACCGCCGCATCAACGAGACCGGCACCAAAGAGCCGATTATCCAGCGTCAGGGCGCCGACCGCATCATCGTGCAGGTGCCCGGCCTGGCCGACCCGGCGGAGCTAAAACGCCTGCTCGGCAAAACCGCAAAAATGACCTTCCATCTGGTCAATGAGTCGGTGTCGCCCGAAGCCATGATGGGCGGTACGGTGCCGATGGGCACGCAATTGCTGCAAGCCGACAGCGCCGACGATGCCGGCTTCGACGGCCAACCGATGCGCTACCCCGTCTACAGCCAAGTGGCGCTTTCGGGCGAACTGCTGACCGGCGCCAACGCCAGCTACCAGAACGGCATGCCGGTGGTGAGCTTCCAGTTCAACCGCCTCGGCGCGCAGAAATTCGGCCAGATCACGCAGCAGAACATCGGCAAGCGCTTCGCCGTGGTGCTCGACAATAAAGTCATCACCGCCCCGGTCATTCGCGGCTCCATTCTGGGCGGCAGCGGCATCATCGAGGGTAACTTCACCGTCGAATCGGCCAACGAGCTGTCGAAACTGTTGCGCGCCGGGGCCTTGCCCGCGCCGTTGACCATCATCGAAGAACGCTCCGTCGGCCCCTCGCTGGGGCAGGATTCCATCGACGCCGGAACCTCCGCTGCGGTGCTCGGCACCTTGCTGGTGGTGGTGTTCATGCTGCTGTCCTACGGCTTCTTCGGCCTCATCGCTAATATTGGGCTTGCGGTGCATCTCATCATCATTATGGGCACCATGTCGCTGCTGGGCGCCACGATGACGCTGCCCGGCATCGCCGGTATCGTGCTGACGCTGGGCATGGCGGTGGATGCGAACGTGCTGATCTTCGAGCGCATCCGCGATGAAATCCGCTTTGGAAAATCGGCCGTCACCGCCATCGAATCCGGCTTCCGACTCGCCTACGGCACCATCTTCGATTCCAACCTCACCACGCTCATCGCTGCCGCGCTGCTGTTCTATTTCGGCTCGGGCGCGGTGAAGGGCTTCGCCGTCACCCTCGCCATCGGTCTGCTTTCCACCCTGTTCGCTTCGGTGATGTTCACCCGCATGCTGATCGTGGCCTGGATCAAGCGCACCCGCCCCAAAACGGTGCCGATCTAGCATGGAAGATATCACCCCGCAGCTTGGTGATGCCGCCCAACTCATTCAGTCCTATGGCCCCGCCGGATTCCGCATCGCAGGCGTTGATTACGCGGGCAGCGTGCTGGTCAGCGCCACCACGACCACCGAAGCACGCGTGACACGCTTCGAGGACGTGACCATCGACGATTTCGCCCGGCTCTGGACGCTCGACCCGCCGCTGGAAGTGCTGCTGCTGGGCACCGGCACCACCCACGAAATGCTGCCACCCGAGTTGCGCCAACAGCTCAAGGCCCAAGGCCTCAGCGCCGATGCCATGAACACGGGCGCGGCGGCCCGCACCTTCAACATCCTCCTTGCCGAAGAACGCCGCGTGGCGGCATTGCTTGTGTTGCCGACTTAAGGGTTTGTTAAAACTCTTCCCATAGAATGTGGTTAAGCATTTACAGGAGTGGGTATGGGCGACAATGACCGTTTGCGCGATTTAGTGAAACAACATGCCCGCGGCATCGATGCCGCCGATGGGCGCAATGATGGCAACATGACACGGGCGGGTTACGGGCAATATGTAGCCGAACTGCAGCGTCATGGATTAAGCGGTTTGGACCGACAGGCTTTGGAAATTGTGAACCAGTTGCGCAGCGATACCAACCCTCAGGGTGTGGCGCGCCGCCCGGCCGATGCGGCCATCGATGCGTATTTCGATGCGTCGGAAGTAACCCAACAGGCGTTGCAATCGATGCCCAATAATCGCTCTGACCGCGCACGCTAGCGCGCACATACAATAAAGGCCCGCCGGAGCGATCCGGCGGGCCTTTTTGTTTGGGCGCAACGCTTAGAGCGCGGCGTAGTTCGCGTTGGCGAATTCCCAGTTTACCAGCTTCTCCAGATAGGTCGTCAGGAAATCCGGACGGCGGTTCTGGTAATCGAGGTAATAGGCGTGCTCCCACACATCGCAGGTGAGGATAGCGGTGTTGCCGGTAACAAGCGGCAGCTCGGCGTTCGGCGTTTTGGTAACGCTGAGTTTGCCCGACTTATCGGCCACCAGCCATGCCCAGCCGGAGCCGAACTGGGTGACGCCCGCATTCTTGAATTCCTCGGCGAATTTCTCGTAGGAACCGAAATCCTTCACGATCTGCTCGCCCAGTTTGCCGGTGGGTTTGCCGCCGCCGTTGGGGCTCAGGCAGTTCCAGAAGAACGTGTGGTTCCACACCTGCGCCGAGTTGTTGAACAGGGCGGTGTTTTTCTTTTCCCACGCGGCCACGATGATGTCTTCCAGCGGTTTGCCTTCCAGCTCGGTGCCGGCGATCAGCTCGTTCGTTTTGGTCACGTACGCCTGATGGTGTTTGCCGTGGTGGAACTCGAAGGTTTTTGCCGAGATATGCGGCTCGAGGGCCGCTTTGTCGAAGGGAAGGGGGGGAAGGGTGATAGCCATTTTTTGTGCCTCTTTTGTTGTTGTGGTAGAT
>JBBKVX010000052.1:0-54401 GCA_037968615.1 Rickettsiales bacterium | reverse complement strand
CCCGACTTCACTTCTTTCACTTCTTCCTTGAAGCGTTTCAGTGTTTTCAGCGTGCCTTCGTGCACCACCACGCTCTCGCGCAGCAGGCGCACTTTCGCGCCACGTTTCACGATGCCTTCGGTAATCATGCAGCCTGCGACCATGCCGTACTTGGTGATGTTGAACACTTCGCGAATCTCGGCGTAACCGATGAAATCCTCGCGCAGTTCGGGGCTGAGCATGCCCGAGAGTGCGTCTTTGATATCGTCGATGAGGTTGTAGATGATCGAGTAGTAGCGGATATCGACCTTCTGCGCGCTCGCCAGTTCTTTGGCTTTCGGCATCGCCCGCACGTTGAAGCCGATGATGATGGCGCCGGTGGCTTGCGCCAGCGTCACATCGGATTCCGAGATCGCGCCCACGCCGCTATGCAGCACGCGCACCTTCACTTCGTCGTCGAGGAATTTGTTGAGCGAACCAATGATGGCCTCGGTGGAACCATGCACGTCGGACTTGATGACGAGCGGGAGTTCCTTGGCCGAAGTTTTGCCCGCGATGGCGAACAATTGGTCGAGCGATTTGGTGGAGGCCACCGAAAGGCGTTTCTTCTCTTTGTCGGCGCGGTATTGCGCAATGTCGCGCGCGGCTTTTTCGTTCTCTACCACGGCGAATTCGTCGCCCGCATCCGGGGCGCCATCAAGGCCGAGAATTTCGATCGGCACGCTGGGGCCGGCTTCTTTCACTTGCACGCCTTTATCGTTGGTCAGCGCACGCACACGGCCATAAGCCGCGCCCGCCACTACGATGTCGCCCACTTTCAGCGTACCACGTTCGATGAGCAGGGTCGCCACCGAGCCGCGCCCTTGGGCGATGCGGGCTTCCACCACACTGCCCGACGCTTTGCGGTTCGGGTTGGCTTTCAGTTCCATCACTTCGGCTTGCAGCAGGATGGTCTCCAGCAGCTTGTCGAGGTTGGTTTTTTGCTTGGCGGAAACTTCGACCACCATGGTGTCGCCACCGAAATCCTCGGCCACGAGGCCATGATTCATCAGCGCGGTTTTAATTTTACCGACATCGGCACCTTGCTTATCAATTTTGTTGATGGCCACAATGATGGGCACGCCAGCGGCGCGCGCATGGTTGATGGCTTCTTCCGTCTGCGGCATGATGCCGTCATCCGCCGCCACCACCAGCACGACAATATCGGTCACTTTCGCACCGCGCATACGCATGGCGGTGAAGGCTTCGTGGCCGGGGGTATCAAGGAAGGTCACTTTGTTTCCGGGGGTCACTTCGACCTGATAGGCGCCAATATGCTGGGTGATGCCACCCGCCTCGCCGCCGACCACATCGGTCTTGCGCAAGGCGTCGAGCAGCGAAGTTTTGCCGTGATCGACATGGCCCATGATGGTCACTACCGGCGAACGCGGCAGCTTCACATCGTCGCCATCCACGTCGTTCACCAGATGTTCTTCCACATCAGAATCGGACACGCGCTTGGGTTTGTGGCCGAAGGTTTCCACGAGGATCTCGGCGGTATCGGCATCGATCGCCTGGTTCGGGATGGCCATGATGCCGAGCTTGATCAGCTCTTTAATTACATCCACCACACGCTCGGCCATACGGTTGGCGAGATCGGCGACGGTGATGGCTTCCGGGATCTGCACTTCGCGCACGATTTTCTCTTGCTGCGACGACGGGATCACGTGGCCTTTTTTATGCGTTTTCGCGCGCTGGCGTTTCACGGCCGAAAGCGAGCGCATGCGCATGGTGCTGTCATCCATGCCGAGGGCCTGGGTGATGGTCAGCTTGCCGCCGCGCTTGTATTCTTCTTCCGGGGTCTCGACGCGTTTGCCTTTTTTGCGGGCTTCTTCCTCGGCTTCACGCGGGGTAAGCGCGGGGGCAGCGGCGGGGCGTTTAAAGCCCGCCGTGGACGGGCGCGAAGCCGGGGCCGACGGGCGGGAATTATTCGAGGGCGCGTTGCGCAGGGCCGCCAAGTTGCGGGCCCCCACATCGTCCATCGCGGGGCGGCTGGTGGCCGCACCATCGTTGTCCTCGGGCGCGTTATCGGAATCGTTGTCGTCACCCTCGCCGCCGGTGCGGTCGTCCACCTCAGCGGTGAAGTTGGCGAATTGTTCGGCTTTCTCTTCTTCGCCGCGCTCAGCTTGCTGCAGGGCGCGCAGGCGCGCCTCACGCTCGGCTTGGTTCAGCATGCGCTGCTTCGTCGCCTCGGAGGCGCCGCGATCCACTTCCACCATCGGGGCGCCGGTGGCGCCGCGCGCGAAGGTGCGGGTTTTTTTGACTTCTACGGTGACTGTTTTGGAACGGCCGCGCTGGAAGTTCTGCTTCACCTTGCCCGCTTCCATGGTCTTGGTCAGCGATAGGGTGGTCGGGCTGCTCAGTTTCAGCGCGTCTTTCTTCGGAGTATTGCCGTTATCAGTCATGATATTCCTAATTAATTTCACTCCGCTTACTGCGGGGGTGGGGCTATATAATGCAATCTATTCGAGAAATAAAGAGAAACGGCGGGCTTGCTCGATAAAAAACCCAGCCGCCGGGCCTTTCGTCACGGCCACATGCACCGCGTTCTCGCGGCTCAGCACTTCGTTCAGCCATTCGCGCGGCAGGTGCTGGAACGTCGGCACATCGCGGTCGCGCAGCTTTTTCACGCCATCGGCACCGGCGCTTGGAGCGTGCAACAAGGCCGCCACATCACCGCGTTTCATGGCGGTCTCCACCTTTTCGAAGCCCTGAATCACCTGTCCCGCCTTGCGCGCCAACGACAGCGCGTTTTTCACCCGCAGCGCCATCAGCTCCTCGATGCGGTTCAGGAAATCCGAAGGCAGCGTAATGGGCTGCTCCGCCGCGCGTTGGAACGCTTTTTTCGCCAGCGCCTCGGCCAGCAAAATGCGCGAGCAGCTCACATAGATGCCCCTGCCCGGCAGCTTGTTCTCGATGTCCGGCGTCAGCACGCCATCGGGCGACACCACAAAACGCAGCAGCGCTTCTTTTGATTTCGCCTCACGGGTAACGATGCAGGTGCGTTCGGGTTCGGTCATTTCAGGGCCTTAAGTGCAATGCGGCCATCCACCGGGATGGACAGCCGCATTCGTTTCGATAGTGCGCGAGGGTCCTAGAACCACTTCTCGCGAAGTTTCATGATCATGGCTTCGATCTCTTCGCGGCTGATGCCGGACTTGGAGACGTATTCGAAGAATTCATCGGTGGCGAGACCGGCGAAGTCATCGACGGTTTTCACGTCGTTGGCGGCCAGTTTCTCGACGATGTCCATGTTCAGGCCCTCGAGTTTGATGAGTGCATCTTCCACGCCCATTTCTTTGAGCTTGGCGGTTTGCAGTGCTTCCTTGTTCTTGAGGTATTCGTTGGCGCGGTTGCGGAGTTCTTCGCCGACGGATTCGTCGAAGCCTTCGATGGAAGCCAGATCCTCAACGGGAACGTAGGCCACTTCTTCGACGCTCGAGAAGCCTTCGGTGACGAGCAAATGCGCAATGACTTCTTCCACGTTCAGCGCTTCGATGAACAGCGCGCTGAGGCGGTTGAACTCTTGCGTGCGGCGCTCGGACTCGGTCTCCTCGGTGAGGATGTCGATGTTCCAGCCGGTGAGTTGCGCAGCGAGGCGCACGTTCTGGCCACGGCGGCCGATGGCGAGCGACAATTGGTCGTCCGGCACCACCACTTCGATGCGGCCTGCATCTTCGTCGATCACCACTTTAGAAACTTCGGCGCTCGACAGGGCGTTCACGATGAAGGTCGCGGGATCTTCGTGGTATTGCACGATGTCCACTTTCTCGCCTTGCAGCTCGGAAACAACTGCTTGAACGCGCGAACCACGCACACCCACGCACGACAGCACGGGGTTGACGGACGGGTCGCTCGACTCGACAGCGATTTTCGCGCGCGAACCGGGGTCACGGGCCACAGCTTTAATTTCGATGATGCCATCGTAGATTTCCGGCACTTCTTGCATGAACAGTTTGGCCATGAATTCCGGACGCGTGCGCGACAGGAACACTTGCGGGCCGCTCTTCTCGCGGCGCACATCGAAGATGTAAGCGCGGATGCGATCACCCGGACGGAAGGTCTCGCGCGGGATCAGCTCGTCCTTGCGGATGATGGCTTCGGCGCGACCGAAATCGACGGCCACGTTGCCGTATTCCACGCGCTTGACGGTACCGTTGACGATCTCGCCCACGCGGTCTTTGAACTCTTCGAACTGGCGATCACGCTCGGCATCACGCACTTTTTGCACGATGACTTGCTTGGCGGTTTGGGCGGCGACGCGGCCGAAATCGATCGGCGGCAGCTCTTCGCGGATGGTCTCGCCCGCTTTTTCTTTGCGCTTGCGGCGCTTAGCATCGGTCTCGGTGATGGTGTGCCACTCGTTCTCGATCTCGGCGTCGTCGGCCACCACGTCGGTGAGACGGAACAGGAAGATGGCGCCCGTTTTCTTGTCGATCTCGGCTTTGATGTTGTGCTCAAGGCCGTATTTTTTGCGGCCAGCGATCTCGATGGCGTTTTCCATCGCTTCCAGCACGGTGTCGCGGTCGATGTTCTTTTCGCGCGCTACGGCATCGGCAATTTGCAGCATTTCGGTCGAGCCGTGGATTACTTGGGGGGCAGCCATTGGTGTTACTCCTGGGTTTTCTTTTTCTGATGAGCCTTAATAAGTGCGTCGGTTAGCACAAGCTTGGCGGCCTGCACATCGACGGTGGGAATTTCAACGTCCTTGCCATCGACATCCAGCGTCAGCACGCCGCCCGTCGAGGTTTTAACAATGCCAGTGAAACGCTTGCGGCCGCCAACAGGCAGCGCCAGCTCTACTTTCACCAGATGGCCAGCGAATTTCGCGTATTCGGCTTCGTTGCGCAGTGGGCGATCGATGCCCGGCGAGCCGACTTCGAGGCGGTAGGCAGTGGAAATCACATCTTCCACATCCATCACCGCCGACACTTGGCGGCTGATGGCCTCGCAATCGTCGAGCGACATCGAGCCATCCGGCCGCTCGGCCATGATGTGAAGGATACGCGAGTTCTTACCGTCGAGACTTTTAATTTGCACTACATCGAACCCCATCGCGGTGATGGTGGGGCTCAGCAGTTCTTCAACCTGTTCGCTCAACGATTTCATTCGGTTCCTTACAGCCAATAAAAAAGGCGGCCCGTTGGCCACCTCTGCGGATGTGTATTATAATGTTGAAGGGTATGTAGGGCGTTCAATCTGTAGAATCAAGCAGATTTTTTGGGAATCGTCATAGAAATGCAATCAATTCATGTTCT
Organism: Rickettsiales bacterium; assembly: GCA_037968615.1. GTDB lineage: Bacteria > Pseudomonadota > Alphaproteobacteria > Rickettsiales > UBA3002 > QFOX01. Next base: position 49,125 of record JBBKVX010000052.1, on the reverse strand, counting down.
TATTGCACCTATGGACTGCCAACAAGAAAAGAATCTCGCCGAACTCAGCCACCGCCTCACTTTGCGGCTGTGCGAGGAGCTGACGCTGGTCGATCTCGGCCCAAAGCCGCAGATGACGGCGGCGATGATGGCCGCACTCTATGCGGAAACGGGCTGGGAGCGTAAAGAAGTCGATCAGTTGGATATGGAGATCGACAAAATTTTACACAAAGAAGTAAAAACCGACCCTCTTAAACTCAGCGCCATGGCCATGCAGCGTGCAGCCACCGACATTCACATCCATCTCTATCAAGAAGCGACGACGTATATTCCGGCAAAAATTATTTTTGATTACTTGAAGTACGAAATCGCCGCCATGCGCTCAGAACAGGGCATCAGCCAATCCGCACACACTCCATAAATACCGGCGCCCTGCCCTCGGCGGTGGTTTTGCGCTGGTACTTGGTTTCGGTCCAATCGGCGGGTGGGGTATTCCAATCGGCGACTTCGCGGGCCTGCCATTCGTAATGTGGGCTGGTGAGCAGCAGTTCCAGCATCCACACGCTGTAATCCTCGTGGTCGGTGGCCAGCAGCAGGCGGCCACCGGGTTTGTGGATGCGGTGGAGCATTTCCAGCGTTTGAGCGCTCACAAGGCGGCGCTTGTTGTGGCGCAGCTTGGGCCAGGGGTCGGGGAACAGGATGAAGATGCTGTCGACGGAATGGTCGGGCATCGCCGCCACCAGCTCGCGCGCGTCGCTGGTGAACAGGCGGATGTTTTTTAGGTTTCCGGCATCGATGCCCGCGAGGCATTTCGCCACGCCGTTGATGAACGGCTCGCAGCCGACCCAGAGCGTGTCCGGGTTATGCGCGGCCTGTGCCAGTAAGTGCTCGCCGCCGCCGAAACCGATTTCGAGAGCGACCTTCGCGGGCAGGTTTGCCGGGTCGGGCACCAATGTCGGCAGGAGATTATCCACCAGCCCCTGCTGGTACGTGCGCAAGCCACGGCCACGGTTGCGGCCGAACGAGGACAGGTAGGATGGGATGGATGGTTTCATGCCGTCCGGCTAAACTGCCAGCGCGCGCAATGCAAGCGCTAAGCGCTAGCGTTCGGCATGGCGCGAGGGTTTGCCTTTGCATTCGTCTGCCAGCACGTTGGCGATGCCGATAGGCAGTTTGTCGTGCTTGCCATCGACCACGATGGAGAAATCCGAGAAGGTTCTGTCGTGCCACAAGCGTGGCTCTAAATGAATATTGTCGGCTTTGCCGAAGACGCTTTGCAGGGCGTTGAACAGCTCCAGCGTCTTCGCTTCACCTGCCGGATGGCAGACGCCAGGGAATTCCGTGCGTGCATATTTCCCCTCACCATACACTGTGGGGGTCGTGGAGATGGGTGTGCCACCTTTGGGGTGGAAACCTTCATCTAAAATGCGGCTCACCGGTTGAATGGCGATGCCTTCGGAAATTGTGTTCGTCGGTGTTTCTTTTGTCATCCTACGTTTGTAACGGGCGACACATCTAAAACCTAATTACAGTTTTGTGACACCGAACTCACGTTGCAACGCATCCACCAGATCGAGCTGCTCCCAGCTGAACTCGCCATTCGCGCCGGGGTCGCGGCCGAAATGGCCGTAGCTGGCGGTGGGCAGATAGATGGGGCGATTGAGCTTGAGATGGTTGCGGATGCCGCGGGGCGTCAGATCCATCAGCTCGTGCAGGACGGTTTCGAGGCGCTCGGGATCCACTTTCGGTGCGGCATGGGTGTTCACATAGAACGACATGGGATGCGACACACCGATGGCGTAGGAGATCTGAATGGTGCAGCGGTCGGCCAGGCCTGCTGCGACCACGTTCTTCGCTAGGTAGCGCGCGGCGTAGGCGGCCGAGCGATCGACTTTCGTTGGATCCTTGCCGCTGAAGGCGCCGCCACCATGCGGGGCCGCGCCGCCGTAGGTATCGACGATGATCTTGCGACCGGTGAGGCCCGAATCGCCATCCGGCCCACCGATGATGAACTGGCCGGTGGGGTTCACGAACAGTTGGTCTTCGCTCGGCATCCAGCCGCTGGGCAGTTCCTGCTCCACCACGCGACGCACGAGGTCGCGGATCTCGGTTTGCGAAACATCCGGCGTGTGCTGGGTGGATACCACCACCGAACTGGCGCCGACCGGCTCGCCGTTCTCGTAGCGCAGGCTCACTTGGCTTTTAGCATCAGGGCGCAGGAAATGCACCGCGCCGGCACGGCGAATGCCGCTCAGCGCTTGCAGAATGCGATGCGAGTAATGCAGCGTGGCGGGCATCAATTCCGGCGTTTCGCGGCAGGCGAACCCGAACATGATGCCTTGGTCGCCCGCGCCTTCGTCCTTATTGGCGGAGGAATCGACGCCCTGCGCAATGTCGGCCGACTGAGCATGCACATGGTGCTCTACTTTCAGCGTGTTCCAGTGGAACCCTTTTTGCTCGTAGCCGATGTCCTTCACCACTTGGCGGGCGATCTCTTCCATCTGGTTGCGGCCAACGGCGTCGGCGCCGCGATATTCGCCCGCGATGCACACGAAATCGGTGGTGGCCAACGTTTCAATCGCCACGCGCGCCTCGGGGTTCTCCGCCAGGCAAGCATCCACGATGCCATCAGATATCTGGTCGCAGACCTTATCGGGGTGGCCCTCCGACACGGATTCGCTAGTGAAGATGTAATGGTCGCGGGGTTTGTAGGTCGAAGGTTGGCTCACGGAAAACTCCAAGTAAAGGTTTGGCGTGAGCATATAGAAAGCGAAGCTTTCGCTTCGTTGCTTAGTCCGGAAAGGGTGGCCGCCAAGCTGTAAATGCCCACCGCGCGTTGGTAAGCGCCGAGGCCGCCCGCGTCAAGTAGAATGGGTTAGGAAGCGGATTTGCTGTTGGCGGAATCGTTGGAATCCTCGGCGAACGCTTTCACCAACTCGATGATACGCTTACGCACTGCGGGGTTCTTGATGCGGTAATAGGCACGCATCACTTCTAGGGTTTCGCGGTTGTTCACTTTTTCATGTTCGAAACGCGCCGATTCCGGCTCACCCGCGCCGAGCGGGATGCCCGCTTCGTTCACGTATTCGCCGTAGCCCTCGAAGAAATAGGAAACCGTGACGCCAAGTGCTTTCGCAAAATCGTACAGGCGGCTGGCGCCCATGCGGTTGATGCCGCGTTCGTATTTTTGAATCTGCTGAAATGTAACGCCGATTTCCTTGCCTACCGACTCCTGGCTCATGCCCAGAATAGTACGTTTCAGACGCAGGCGGCGTCCGACATGGATATCAACGGGATGGGGCTCACTCATACAACTCACGCGAAATTTATGTGGCGGTGCAACTCGATGGTTTTGAATTAGCGATGCGACCATTCTAACGCAAGGAAATTAATGATTCATTTATTATTTTCGCCGGAAAAGCGGCGGATACGTGACAATCCAGCATAAAAGTAAAATGGTTAAAGTAAGCCATTCGCCTGCCCGCTGATAGATGGTAGAGGGCAACGGCGCGGGCAATAACTGGTCGAGAATGCCGCGCTCGTTCAACCCCAAACGCGCTACGCTGCGGCCATAGGGGTCGATTACCGCCGATACGCCTGTATTGGCGGCGCGCACCACGGGCAATCCCTGCTCGATGGCGCGCATGCGGGCCGTGTCGAAATGCTGGAATGGGCCGGGCGACACACCATACCACGCGTCGTTGGTGGCGTTCACGATCCAAGCCGGACGCACCGCGCCAACGGCCATCCGGGGGAAAATCACTTCGTAGCACACCAGCGGCAAATAGGGCGGCACATGGGCGACCGAAACCGTGCGCACCCCCTCGCCCCGCGAGAAATCGATGCCGCCGGGCGTGATTTTCTCGATGGGCAGCACCGAGCGCAAAGGCACGAACTCGCCAATCGGCACCAGTTGGTGCTTGTCGTAGGAATCCAGCCATTGGCCGTCGGCATCGATGGCGACGATGCTGTTATACACCTTATAACCCGCCGACATGCCCGTGCTGCGCACCGCCCCCGTGATAAGCACCGCGCCGGGCGGCAGCAGGTTGCCCACTTGCCCCGGCACCAGCGAGCCCTCGCGCAGCGTGAAGGGAAGCGCCGTTTCCGGCCATACTACTACTGAGGGGGTTTTGCCCTTGGCGGGTGCGCGGGTGAGTTCGGCGTAGATATTGGCGGAATGCATCCGCCCCTCGTCCGTCCACTTCATGGATTGCGCGATGTTGCCTTGCACGAGGCGCAGTTGCGTGTCGGTCAGCGCTGCTTTTTCGGGCACGCGCTGCCAGCCGAACAGGTTCGCGGCGATCACCAGCAGGCACGCGCTTACGAACAAATTCTGGCGTGTTTTTGGCCCAATGTCGGGCTTCAGCCACAGCACGGGCAGCAACGCCAGCAGCACCACGAACAGCCCCATACCAAAGGGCCCGACAAGCGACATGAGCTGCGCCATACGGTCGCTGGCGAGGGAAACAGAACCGATGAGGTTCCACGAAAAACCAAAGGCGCCCCACGAGCGCGCGTATTCCACCAGCGCCCAGAGCACGGCGAAACGCAGCAGGTTATGGGTGGTGCGGGTGGTGCGCAACGCGCCATAAAGCGCGCCGAACAACGCGAACCACACCGCCATCACCAGCGACAGGCCGAGGACGGAAATGGGAATCAGCCAGCCGAACTGCGCCATATCCACGCGCAGCGCGTTCGATATCCAGTAGGTGCCCGCCATGCAGTAGCCGTACCCGAACGCCCAACCATACAGCGCCGCACTGCGCCAGTGGCGCGCTTTGTCGAGCATCAGGAACAGGATGGGCAGCGTGACGAACAGCACCGGCCAGCCATAGAACGGCGCGAAGCCAAGCGCGGTCACGGCGCCTGCCACGAAACAGGCAAGCTTTCCCTTCCATCCGCGAAGATGGTCGATGGTGGCGGTGATGCGGGCGAGCGTCATGCGCGGAGTTTCAGCACGGTTTCGCAGTGCTGACAAGCTTAATGGCCGGAGCGGAGGATGCGCACCTGACGCACGCGGCGGGGGTCGGCGGCGATGATCTCGATCTTGAGATGGGCGTTCACTTTCATGACCTCGCCCTTGGCGGGCACGCGGCCAAGGTTCGAGAAAATAAACCCGCCCAGCGTGTCGTATTCGGCTTCGTGGTCGGTGCCAACGCTGAAGGTTTCCTTCAGCGCCTCCTCCACATCTTCGATGCGGGCGCGGGCGTCGACTTCCAGCACATGCTCGCTGATCCAGTGCAGCAGATGCGTAGGCATGCTGTCGTGCTCGTCCTGAATTTCGCCAACCAGCTCTTCGAACAGGTCTTCCATGGTCACGAGCCCATCGGTGCCACCATATTCATCGACCACGATGGCGATGTGGCAGCCGCTGACGCGCATTTTCATCAGTAGGTCCACGATGCGCATGCTGGGCGGCACGAACAGCAACTCGCGCAGCACGCGGTTGATGTCGAACGGCAGATCGGACGCCACATGCAGGAACAGATCCTTCACATGCACAAAGCCGGTCACCTTATCGAGCGACTCTTCATACACCGGAATGCGGGTGTGGCCGATATCGATGACGTAGCGTTTCCATTCCTCCACATCGGCGTCGGCACTCACGGCGAGGATGTCGGTGCGCGGCACCATGATGTCGTTTACGGTGAGCTCACCAAAATGAATCATGTTTTTGAGAAGGTTTTTCTCGTCGTCGGAAAGAGCATCATTCGCTTCCGAATCCTCGTCGAGGGCTTCGGCGATCATTTCCTTGAGGGTGCCTTCGGGTTTGCCAGCTACTTTTTCGCGGAACCAGCGAATGGCCAGCATCATCGGCGACGTCGCTTCGAACTGCGATCGTTTGTCGTCGGTGCTTGAGGAGTTGTTTTCTTGTGAGCCCATGATTTCTTATATGCTACTGCGATTCATAAGGATTCGCAATGCCCATCGCGGCCAAAATCGCGATTTCTGTCGATTCCATCATTTCCGCCTCGGTTTCAGCTTCGTGGTCGTGGCCGAGTAAATGGAGAACCCCGTGGACAACAAGATGGGTAAGATGAGCAGATACGGGTTTGTTTTGGCTTTCCGACTCACGGCGAACTGTATCATAGGCAATAACAATGTCGCCCAGCTGGCGTCGCCCTTGAAGCTCTGAGCCGTCCTCGAAAGAGAGGACATTCGTCGGTTTATCGAACCCGCGATACGCTTTGTTGAGCTGTTGAACTTCCGTGTCATTACTCAGCAGGATAGTGGCGTCGGCATAAGGAATCGATTGGGCGGCCAATGCGGCCAGCGCCGCCGCACGCACACGGCGCACCTGCCCTTTCCAACGCGGGTCGTTGGTGATGACGGTGACCTGATGCTTAGGCATCCCGATCCGATTCGGCGAAGTTTTTCTTTTTCTCTTCCCAGTCGTCGTAGGCCTCGATGATTTTCGCGGCGAGCGGGTGACGAACGACATCGCCCGAGCTGAAGCGAATCACGTCAATGCCGGGGATGGTCTCGATTTTGGGAATGCAATCGGTGAGGCCGGACTTGATGTCCTTCGGCAGATCGATCTGCGATTGGTCGCCCGTGATGATCATGCGCGAACGTTCGCCCATGCGGGTGAGGAACATTTTCATCTGCGTGCGGGTGGTGTTCTGCGCCTCATCGAGAATCACGATGGCGTTGCTGAAGGTACGGCCCCGCATGAATGCCAGCGGCGCCAATTCGATTTCGCCGGATTCGATGCAAGCCTGCACTTTTTCGGCGGGCATCATGTCGAACAGCGCATCGTAGAGCGGGCGCATGTAGGGGTCGAGCTTGTCTTTCATGTCGCCGGGCAGGAAACCGAGCTTTTCGCCCGCTTCTACCGCCGGGCGCGACAGGATGATGCGCTCGACTTTTTTGTTTAGGAACATATACACGGCCATGGCCACGGCGATGTAGGTTTTCCCGGTACCTGCTGGCCCTAGGGCGAACACTAAGTCATTGTCGTACATGGCGCGAATGTAGTTCGCCTGAATGTGCGTATAGGGAACAATGGTCTTTTTCATGGTGCGGATATAAACATCGGAATCCGCTTCGCTGATGCCATGGCGGTTCTTCGGTTTTTTCTCATTCACCGGGGGCATCATGCGCACGGCGGCGCCGATGTTCTCTTCCGTGATCTCGATGCCTTTTTCGATTTGCTCGTAGAGGGACGTCAACACCCGCTCCGTCGCTTCGATGTCGCGGCGGTGGCCGGTGATGGAGATCATGTTCCCGCGCGAGACCAGCTCGACGCTCAACAGACGGGAAATTTGTTCAAGATGCGCATCGCGGTCGCCGTAGAGGGCGGGCAGATACTGGTTATGTTCGAAGAAAACGTTGGTGGTTTCGGCAGCAGCACGTTTGTCTGGCTTCGACATAAAGCTCCTTGGGTTGGTGGTAGGGCGAGCCTAGGCACGTGGATTTTGCACGTCAACCGATAGGGCAACATCATCCACCGTTACTTATTCATGCCGTCGATCTTCGCCGCGAGAATAAAGTCGTTGCGGCTCAAACCGCCAACGGAGTGCGTGCTCAGCATTACCTCGGCGTAGCCCCAGCCAAAGCTGATGTCGGGGTGGTGGCCCTGTTCTTCGGCCAGTGCGCCGAGCTTGTTCACGAAGTCGAGCGCTTGTGCGAAATTCTTGAATTTAAAATCTTTGAACAGCTTATGTTCCAACTCCTGCATTTGCCAATCGTTCAGGTCTTTCACCATCTCAAGCGCTTCCTTGCTTTCGATGCGCGCGTCGTCGCCCTTGCAGGGGACGCATTTCTCAGCAGCTAAGGCCATGATTCTCTCCAATTTGTTGCATTCACGGCCTCCACATGTAACACGGGCGGTATGAACAACCCATATGTTTTAGCCTTTGATTGCTCGACCAACGTGGCCAGCGTGGCGCTGAACGGCGCGCGCCGCGAGGTGCCGCATGGAAAGCAAGCCGCGCTGCTGGTGCCGACCATCGAGGCGCTGATGCAGGAGGCGGGCGTTGTCTACGCGCAGTTGGACTGCATCGTCACCACCGTTGGCCCCGGCAGCTTCACGGGCCTGCGCATCGGCCTCGCCGCACTGCATGGGCTGGCGCTGGCCAGCGGCGTGCCGGTGAAGATTATCACCGCATCGGAAGCGGTGGCGTGGGCGCTGCCCGAAAAGCGCGCCATCGTGGCGCTGAACGCTGGCAAAGGCGAAGCGTTCTTGCAGGAATTTACCATCAGCGAGAATGTGCCCAGCGCAGTGGGCGGCATCACGCTGCATCCGCGCGAGGTCATCGAAAATCTGGCTTTGCCTTGCTATAGTAACTTATGGGGCGAGAATCATCCGCATTATGTGGCGGGGCCGGACGCCGCCGTGCTGGCACGCATCGCACCGCAGCTTAAAACATCCACGCTGGCCGAAGCCATGCCCTATTACATCCGCGACGCCGACGCAAAAATTCCGCAAAAGCCGGAATGGTTGAAATAGATTTCCTACTTCCGCTTTACACCCGATGAGTCTATATCGCCCTCATCCAACGGAGAGAAAACATGAAAAAGATCCTCGCACTCGTCGCCACCGTCCTGCTCGCCACCGCCTGCACCGAGGCCCCGGCCAGCACCGCCCTCGCTCCCATCCGCTTCACGCAGCCGCCGATGAAAGTTTCGGTAGCGCAGGTGCGCGTTGAAAACCTCACACCCGCCCTGCCCGGCGCCGTGGATGCACAGATGCCCACCCCGCCCGCAGCCGCCGTCACCCAATGGGTAAACGACCGCTTAGTGGCCGCCGGCAGCAGTGGCTACATGGTCGTCAGCATGCAGAACGCCTCGATGATCGAGACCAAACTGGCCAAGACCGACGGCATCAAAGGCTTCTTCACCGACGACCAGGACGCCAAATACACCGGCACTCTGGTGGTGAATTTCCGTCTGTTCAACGGCATCAGCACCACCCCGGTGGCCGAGGCGAACGTGAACGTCGCGCGTGGCCGCAGCATCAACGAGGACGCCACACTGGCCCAGCGCGAGCTGTTCTATCACCAGCTGGTCAGCGACATGATGCAGGCGTTCAACGGCGAAGCCGAAACGCAGCTCCGTCGCTTCATGGGCACGTACATGGGCTATTAAGGCCCGCTAAAAACCTTTGCGATGCATTTGCTTGGAATGTTCGGAATGTGCCGCTAGGCTAGCGCCATGCATATTTACCTGCCCATTGCCGAGCTTTCTGCCCACGCCCCCTGGCTCATACTTTTGGGCGGTGTAACGGGCGTTTTTGCGGGCATGTTCGGTATTGGCGGTGGGTTTATCCTCACCCCCATGCTGATTTTCATGGGCATTCCACCCGCCGTGGCGGTGGCCACCTCCACGAATATGATTGTGGCTTCGTCTTTCTCTGGCTTCCTCTCGCACCAAAAACGCAAAAAGGTCGATACGCAAATGGGCGGGTTCCTTGTCGCGGGCGGTGTCATCGGCGTGGGCTTGGGCATCTGGTGGTTCGCGCAGCTCAAACGCGCCGGGCAGATCGATCTCATCGTCAGCATTCTCTACATCACCTTGCTGGTGGTGGTGGCCTACATCACCTACCATGAATGCCGCAGCCTGCTGCGCTCGCACCGTTTGGGCGAATCGGTTACGGTGCTGCGCCCGCTGAAAATGCCGAAATGGGTGCGCGAACTGCCCTTCCAAATCGAATTCACCAATTCGCGTGTCACCCATTCGTTGCTGCTGCCGATGAGCATCGGCGTGGCCTCGGGCATTCTGGTGGCGCTGCTGGGTGTGGGCGGCGGGTTCATCATGATTCCCGCCATGGTCTATCTGTTGCGCATGCCGCTGGGGTTGACCACCGGAACTTCCATGTTCCAGATCATTTTCATCACCGCCATTTCCACCATCCTGCATGCGGTGACCACGCACAGCGTTGATATTGTATTGGCGGCGCTGCTGCTCATTGGCTCAGTGGTTGGCACGCAATGGGGTGTGCGTCTGGGCCAGAAAATACCCACCTACATCCTGCGTGGCATGATGGCTGCCGTGCTGGCCATCGTCGCGCTGCGACTGGCCTACGGCTTGTTCATCACCCCTCAGGAAATCTTCACATTGACCGTTCGATGAGAGTGCTTTTTGCCAGTCTGAGCCTGCTGATCGCCGCGCCCGCCATGGGCCAGCAACCGGTAAGCGTGTCGTTGCTGACGCCAATGGTGGCCGACGTGTCGCAGAATCGCGTCGAGATCCATTCCAGTTTCAATGGTCTGCAGTTGCTGGTGTTCGGGGCCAAGAACCAGCCCGGCGATCTGGTGGTCGCCCTGCGCGGGCCGCAAGCCAACGCCGTGCTCCGCCGCAAGGAACGCATCGCGGGCATGTGGATGCATACCGATCAGGAAAAATACCACGCGCTGCCCATGTTCTATGGCTACGCCTCGACCCGCCCGCTCGAACTGGTCGCCCCCGTGGGCACGTTGCAAGCGTTGGGCCTAGGCGCCAACGAGGTGATCGCGCTAAGCAACGCGCGCAGCCGGGCGCTGTTCAGCGAGGCACTGACGGAACATATGGCGAAATACCGCCTGTGGCAGTTACCGTTCGGCGACATCACCTTCTTTGGTGAGAGCCTGTTCAAAGCGCGCATCGAGCTGCCCGACCGCCTGCCGCGCGGCAATTTCACGGTGGAAGTGTACCTGTTCGATCGCGGGCAATTGGTGGGGCTGCAATCCATTCCGCTGCTCACCTACAAAACCGGCTTCGATGCGCAGGTCTACGACACCGCGCAGAAACAGCCTTGGCTCTACGGAATCGGCGCGATTTTAATGGCGCTTGGCGGCGGTTGGTTGGCGCATCGCCTATTCAACCGGCGGGCGTAGCTTCGCGCGCAACCAGCGGAAACCGCGCTTCACCTGTTCCCAGTACCAGCCCTCGGGGCGCAAATGAATCACCACCGTGCCCGCGATCATATCGTGCAGGCCGCGCCGTTGTTTGTTGAAACTAACGATGAAGAACAGCAACGCCGAAGGAATGAGGGCAAGGTAGCGCAGCGCGTAGCGCCATGTTTCGGGCGTGCCCATGTCGCGGCGGCGACGCACATTGATGCCCAACAGCCACTTGCCGGGCGTGCTGTGCCACACGCTTTGGCACCCGACCATGAACAGCCCCAGCACCATTACTTGGAGCAGCGCGTTGGCCAGCCAGAGCTGCGGCAGGCCGGAGGCCCAGGCGTAATGCCATGCTTCCCAGCTCGATTCTGCCTTCTCCGCCAGCATCAGCTGGTCGTGGTCGGCATGGCGGTAGAACCAGCCGCTGATTTTGTCGAACACCCGGCTGAGCAGCAGGAACAGAAGGGTCACATCCACCGCAGCCGCAATGCCGCGCTCGTACAGATCGGCGTAACGCGGGCCGTCCTCGGTCTTTTTTTCTTTCGGTTTGAGCCCGAAGGGCAGCCAGATCGGTTTCATTACAGTTCCTTTGCCAGTGCATGGATGGCGTGCGCTTCCCTATAGGTTGATACACGCGGCTGCGCCACAATCAACGTCTCCGTTTGCCGGGCCAGTGCGGCGTGGGTTTCTTCCAGCGTGGCGGCGGGTTCGGCGCTTTCGCTTAGCACCACGGCGCGCACGCGGATGGAAGCTTCGCGCAGCGCCGCCAGCGCCGTAAGCGTGTGGCTTAGGCTGCCCAAATACGTGCCCGCCACCAGAATGGTCGGTAGGCCCAACAGCTCCATCCAGTCGCGGGTGGTTTCGTTGGCGGTCAGCGGCACCATCACCCCGCCGATGGATTCGATGAACGCATCCTCTTTGCCGCGCGACCAGGCGAGCAGCTCGTTGAACGGAAGCTTTTTCCCCTCGCGCGCGGCGGCCATGTCGGGCGCCAGCGGCGCGCCGTAGCGCCAGGGCGAAACCTCGTCGACGGTGCCTTTGCCCATGGCGCCGATCAGGCGGTGCGTGTCGGTATCCTCGCCGGAGAACCCCGTCACCACAGGTTTGTACGCCATAAATTCCGGGCGCGCATGCACCAGCGCGCAGGTGGTGAAGGTCTTGCCGATATCGGTGCCGATGGCGGTGATGAAATAGCTACTCATACGCGTTTCAAAATCATCAGAATGGGTTCCCACGTGGCGGGAATGCCGCGTGCGGTGCCGAAGCTGGCCTCGTATTGCTGGATAAGCCGCGCGAAAGCTTTTGGCCCCACGAACTGTTTGCCCCCCGCATTGCCCGCGCCGATTACACGCATCGATTCCAGCAGCGCCTCGACATTGGGGTAATGCTGGGTGGCCATGGTGCGTTGGCAAGCCACCAGTTGCATGCCGCTTTCCATGGCCAGCGCGCGGTAATGCGCGAACGAATGCATGGGCAGCAGCCCCAGCGCCACGCCGCTTTGGGCGCTGGCGGCGTGCAATTCGCCCAAAGTGCGGTCGCCCAGCGTGGTGAGAATGGCGGTGGCGCCGGGTTTTAGTGTACGGCCCATCTCGCGCAGCATCTGTGGCTGGTCAGAAATCCATTGCAGACAGAGGGAGGAGACCAACCCATCCAACGCCGCGTCGGCGATGGGCAAGTGCGTGGCGTCGGCTTGCAACACCGCATCGCAGCGGGTGCGTGCGTGCGCGGTCATGCCGTAGGCGTAGTCGAGACCGGTGATGCGCCAATCCGGGTGTTCGGATTTGGCGAGTTCGGCGAAATAACCGGTGCCGCAGCCCACATCCAGAATCGCCGCGTTGTTGGGGAAATATTGGCGCGCGCTGAGCAGCACGCGTTCCACTTGCTGGCGTTGCAGCCATGCATGCGCGTCGTAATCCGCGGCGGCGCGGCCGAAATTATTCTGCAAGCGTTTGGCGGTGATGTTCATGCGGAGAGGATGCTTTCCATGAGGCGCAGCCTATCATGCAGATGCGGCGCGTGGCCAGCGCCTTCCCAGCGTTCCAGCGTGGCGTGGGGGATGAGCGCGGCGAGTTTTTCCCCCTGCGCGATGGGCGCGATGGCATCGTTCACGCCATGGACGATGCGTGTGGTGGGCAACGCCGAAAGGTCGTGCCCAGCCAGCGAATATGCACCCAGTATGTCGAGCCACGGCAGCCACCTTGCGGTGTTCGCGGCGTCTGGGTGGTATTGGAGTTCGGCGGCCACGCGTTTGCCTTCGCGGTCGCCTTTGGCCATCAGCGCAGCGAACCGCCCCATGGTGCGTTGCGCGTCGCGCGCGTAACTTTGGCGGAACAGCGCGTAGGTAACTTTGTCCATGCCGCCATCAAATTCGGTGCAGGAGACAAACTGGTACGGGGCCGCGATGAGCGTGAGTTTCTTCGGCTTCAGCACACCCGCCAAAATGGCACGAATGGCCAATTGCCCGCCCATCGACCAACCCACCACATGTTCGGCATCCATGTTTTTAAGCGCCTCGAAACTGGCTTCGGGCGAGACGTAGGCGCTGTAATCGAACGTCTGCGCGCCGGGAATGGCGAGTGCGTCGCTGGGCTGCGTCCAGCCGCTGAGGGTGAGAATGCTCATACGATGGTTCTCAGTGCGGCGATGAGCGCGTCCACTTCCGCATCCGTATGTTCGGCGGTGAAGGTGAGCCGCAGGCGCGCTGTGTTCGGCGGCACGGTGGGCGGACGAATGGCCACGGCCAGCATGCCTTGCGCTTTTAGCGCCTCGCTGGCCGCCAGTGCCGCTTCGCTGCTGCCGAGAATAATGGGCACGATGGCGCTTGGCGCTTCCGGCAGGCCCAGCGCCTGCGTTACTTTGCGTGCAAGCGCCAGCGCCCGTGCGGCGCGCTGCGGTTCGCGTTCGATAACCCGCAACGCCGCCAGTGACGCCGCGCATACCGAAGGCGGCAGCCCGGTGGAGAACACAAAACTCCGCGCGCTGGTCAGCAGCAGGTCGATGACCGCGCGTTTCGCCGTTACATAACCACCATAAGTGCCCACGGCCTTCGACAGCGTACCCATCCAGATATCGGCTTCGATGGGCGGTTTCTCGAACAGGCCATGCGCGTCGTCCACCATCAGCCAGCTGTCGTAGGTTTTGGCGAGGGCGGAAAGCTCCGCCAGCGGTGCACGGTCGCCGTCCATGCTGAAGATATGTTCGGTGACGATCAGCACGTTTTTATGCGCCGCGCGATGTTCCTTCAGCAACGCCTCGGCATGCGCCATGTCGTTGTGGCGGAAGCGTTTCAGCGTGGCGCCGGAAAGCTGCGCGCCATCAAGGATGCAGGCATGCGCCAGTTTATCGGCAAGGATGAGATCGCCCGCGCCCATCAGCGAGGTAATAGTTCCAAGGTTCGCCAGATAGCCGCTGCCGAACACCAGCGCCGCTTCAGCGTTTTTCATCTGCGCGAGCTTGGCTTCCAACGGGGCGAAATACGCGTGGTTACCAGTGACGAGGCGCGACGCCCCTGCCCCCGCACTCGGCTGCGCCAACGCCGCCACCACTTCCATATGGGCGGACATTCCCAGATAATCGTTGCTGGCGAAGGAAATAAGCCCTTCCGGCGCGCCACGCAGTACACGGCGCGCATGGCTGGCTTCCAGCGTTTGCAGCGCCGAGTCGCAATAATCGGTGAGTTTTACCATACGTTCTCATGCCATCGCGGATATGCTCGGGATGGCATCCTATTTTTTCTTTGTAAGCCTAGCGGTTTCCGACTAAATAACTGCCATAAACCAAACGATCAAGCGAGCGGAAATGACGCAACAGAACCATACCCGCGAGCAGGTGCTTTCCCTGTTCGCCCTGCCACTCAACGAATTGCTGTTTCAGGCGGCCACGGTGCATCGCCAACATTTCTCGCCCAATGAAGTACAAATCTCGGCGCTCTGTTCCGTAAAAACCGGCGGCTGCGCTGAGGATTGCGCGTATTGCCCGCAATCGTCGCTCTACGAAACCGACGTGAAAGCCGCCAAGATCATGGACACATCCGCCGTGCTGGATGCCGCCAAAGCCGCCAAGGCCGGGGGCGCGAGCCGCTTCTGCATGGGCGCCGCATGGCGCAACCCCAAACCGCGCGACATGCCGAAAGTGACCGAGATGGTGCGCGAAGTGAAGGCCCTTGGGCTGGAAACCTGCGGCACGTTCGGCATGCTGACCGAGGAGCAAGCCACGGAACTGCAAGCCGCCGGCCTCGATTACTACAACCACAATCTCGATACCTCCGAGAACTACTACAAAGAAATCATCACCACCCGCACCTACCAGGATCGCCTCGACACGCTGGCCAATGTGCGCAGCGCGGGCATGAAAGTGTGCTGCGGCGGCATTCTCGGCATGGGCGAAAGCCGCACCGACCGCGCCGACATGCTGGTGACGCTGGCCAATATGGAAGTGCCGCCCGAGAGCGTGCCCATCAACATGCTGATGGGCATGGACGGCACACCGCTGGCTGGCCGCGCGCGCATCGACACGATCGAGTTCGTACGCAGCATCGCCGTGGCGCGCATCCTGATGCCAAAATCCATGGTGCGCCTGTCGGCGGGCCGCGAGGACATGACGGAAGAAATGCAGGCGCTGTGCTTCTTCGCCGGGGCTAACTCCATTTTCCATGGCGAAAAACTCCTCACCGCCGCCAACCCCGGTGTCGACACCGACGCCGCCCTGTTCGCCAAGCTCGGCCTCGTGCCGATGGATATTTCTTCGACGGCATCTGCCGCTGCGTAATGACCCAGAACCCCACATGGTTCGATGAGGGCTACCGCCATATCTGGCTCCCCTACGCGCAAATGCAAACGGTGGTCGCGCCACTGCCCGTGGTCGGTGCCGAGGGCAGCACACTCACATTGGCCGATGGCCGGAAGCTCATCGACGGCATCGCCTCGTGGTGGAGCATGTGCCACGGCTACCAGCATCCACACATCGTGAGCGCCATTCAGGAACAGGCCGGAAAACTCAGCCATGTCATGTTCGCGGGCCTTGCCCACGAACCCGCCTATACGCTGGCGAAACGCCTGGCCAAGCTGACGGGCATGGAGCGCGTGTTCTTCGCGGAATCCGGTTCGGTGGCGGTGGAAGTGGCGCTGAAAATGGCGCTGCAATACTGGCGCAACAAAGGCGAACCGAAACGCACGAAATTCATCTGCTTCAACGGCGGCTACCATGGCGACACGGTGGGCGCGATGTCGGTATCGTCGGACAGCGATTTCAAGACCGCCTATTCCGGGCTGACGCTGAAGAACTACCAGCTCGACCTGCCGCACGACGAATACAGCTTCGCCGAATTCGCCGATACGGTGTCGGCCATCAAAGGCCAAGTGGCCGCGCTCATCATGGAGCCGCTGGTGCAGGGCGCGGGCGGCATGAAATTCCACTCCGCCGATATTCTGTCCGAAGTGCGCCGCGTGTGCCGCGATAACGGCATCCTGTTCATCGCCGATGAAATCGCCACCGGCTTTGGCCGCACCGGCAACATGTTCGCTTGCCACGAGGCCGCCATTACGCCCGACATTCTGTGCCTCGGCAAAGCGCTGACCGGCGGTCATGTGCCGTTGGCTGCCACGCTGGCCAGCAAGGAAATTTTCGATGCGTTCCTCGGCGAGGAGCACAGCAAGGCGCTGATGCACGGGCCCACTTTCATGGCCAACCCCATCGCCTGCGCGGCGGCCAATGCGTCGCTCGATCTGTTCGAGCGCGAACCGCGCCTGCAGCAGGCCGAGGATATGGAACAAATGTTATTGGATGGGCTGAAGCCCTTCGCCCGCCGCGAACAGGTGGAAGATGTGCGCGTCAAAGGCGCCATTGGCGTGCTGCAATTGAAAGAGGGCGTCGATGCCCGCGCCCTACGCCCCGCCTTCATCGAGCACGGCGTGTGGTTGCGCCCGTTCGACGACGTGCTGTACCTTATGCCGCCGCTCAACATCCGCGAAGAGGAACTCGAAACGCTGTTCGCGGCTATTGGGAACGTTTTAAAATAAATCTAGTGCAGCTGCTTGATGTAGCCCGCGATCACGTCCAGCCCGGCTTGCCAGAATTTGGGGTCGGTGGCGTCGAGGCCGAAAGGTTTTAACAGCTCCTTATGGCGCAGGGTGCCGCCCGCTTCGAGCATGGTGTGGTACTTGCGCGCGAACGCGGCGCCACGGCCAGCCGCTGCTTCTTTCTGGTACACGCCGTACAGCGAATTCACCAAGCAATCGCCGAACGCGTAAGCGTAAACATAGAACGGTGAATGGATGAAGTGCGGAATGTACATCCAGAAGGATTGGTATTCCGGATGCAGCGTGATGGCGGGGCCAAGCGAGGCTTTCTGCACATCCATCCAGATGCGGCCGATCTGCTCGACGCTGAGTTCGCCTTTTTTGCGTTGGTTATGCACTTGCTTCTCGAACTCGCAGAACGCGATCTGGCGCACCACGGTGTTCAGCATGTCCTCCACCTTCGAGGCGATGAGATGCTGCTTGCGCGCGTCGTCGGGTTCGCGGCGGAGGATTTCCTGGAAGGTGAGCATTTCGCCGAATACCGACGCAGTCTCGGCCAGCGTCAGTGGCGTGTCAGCCATCAACGCGCCTTGTTTGTTGGCCAGCACTTGGTGCACGCCATGGCCCAGCTCATGCGCCAAGGTCATCACGTCGCGGGTTTTGCCCTGATAGTTCAGCAGCAGGTACGGATGCGCGCTTGGCACCGTCGGATGCGCGAACGCACCCGGCGATTTGCCCGGACGGGTCGGCACATCGATCCAGTTCTCGGCAAAGAATTTTTCACCCACCAGCGCCAGCCCCGGCGAGAACGCCTTATAGGCGTCCTTCACTAAGGAAACGGCCTCGGGCCATGGGATGGAACGGTCGCCAGCCTTAGGCAGCGGGGCGTTGCGGTCCCAATAATCGATGGATTTTTTGCCGAACTGTTTGGCTTTCCACGCGTAGTATTTGTGGCTGAGGTTTTTGTAGTTCTTTTCCACCGTGGCGATCAGCGCATCGACCACTTCGTCCTCGACCTGATTGCTCACGTTGCGGCTGGAGATGGGTTTTTCGAAACCGCGCTTGTCGTCCTCGATCTGCTTGGCCTTGGCCAGCGTATTGGTGATGAGCGCGTAATGCGCGCCGTTCTCGGCGAACACGCGGCCCACTTCTTTAGCGGCCGCTTTGCGTTTTTTGCCGTCGGGGTTCGACATCAGGTCGAGTGCTTCGGCGGAAGTCATGGTTTTTCCATCCACCGTAAAGCGCAGGCGCGCGATGGATTCGTCGTACAGGCGCTGCCACGAAGCATCGACCACGGAAAGCTCGTGGATGTATTGCTCCATCTCGTCGCTGAGCTGGTAATGTTTGTAGACGCGCACGGCGTCGAGCCACGGCTGGTAATGCGCCAGCTTTTTGCTGGCCTTCAGGGCTTTGGCGTAGGCGGCATCGGAAATGCGATTCAGTTCCAACGTGAAGAACACCAGCCCGCTGGTGATGCCGTTCAGCGCTTCGTGCATGTCCTGATAGAATTTGGTGATGGCGGCGTCGCCCATGTCGGCGGCGTATACCAGCTGCGCGTAGCTGCCGATTTTGCCGAGGCCGTCCTGCAGTTTTTCATAGGCGGCTACGGTGGCAGCTAATGTATCGGCGGGCAGTTTGGCCACGCTGCCTTTGTGTTTAGCGAACGCCACGGCGTCCTTCTTCAAACGCG
This sequence comes from Rickettsiales bacterium, assembly GCA_037968615.1. GTDB lineage: Bacteria > Pseudomonadota > Alphaproteobacteria > Rickettsiales > UBA3002 > QFOX01. The sequence continues at coordinate 30,610 of JBBKVX010000052.1, read as the reverse complement.
CGAGGTCGCGGGCGATGGCCGGGTCTTTCAAACCATTATAGAGGGCCGACAAATCCCATGTCGGCAGGGCGGTGGGTTTTTTCTTTGCAGCGGATTTAGCCACGGGCACCCTCCTCTATTTCCATTTTCGCGGGCGCATCTTTCTGCTCGATCGGCTCGACGGGGGCAGCGCCCTCGGTGGGCGCCGGGCGGCGCGTCATGGCGTTCTTCAGCACCACCGCGAACAATTCCTCGAACGTGGTTTTGCCAATGGCGAACGAACCGCCGCGAATGCGGTTGATGTCGATGGAAGCGTCGGTCAGCTCATTCATCGGCGTGCCGGTGGCCAGCTCCAGCACATCACGCACGAAAGGCTCGTTGTTGCGGTTGAGGAAACCATATTTGCGCAGTTCGCCCAGCACGAATGGTACGTTGGTGAGCGATAGGTTGGCCATGCCCACGGGCAATATGTCGGTGGGGCTTGCCACGAAATCGGCGGTGGCTTTAAGGCTGGCATCCTTCGTGGTCAGTGCAAATTTCCTGAGCTTGATGGAGGATTCCTGCGCGCGGATGCTGGCCACATCGGCTGCCGTTTGCGGGGCGGCACCTTCGTAGCTGGCGTCCATGGTGAGGGCGATCGGGGCGTAGGGAACCACTTCCGTCGGCGCAACAATGTCGCCGATATGCAGCTGGGCGTCCACCACGTGTAGGCCGGTTTCGTTCAGCGCGTGTTTCCATGTGCCACTTACATCAGCAATGCGGATGGCCCCTTCCGGCTGCGCTTCCGGCACCAGTGCCAGCTCGCTCAGCTTCAGCTCAACTTCGCCCAGCCCAGTGCCGTCCTGCGCCAGGTTCGAGCGGAAATGGCCGCCCGACGCTTGCGTAAGTTTGATGGTCTCGTAAACCGGAACCACGGTGGGGGTCGCTTCTTCTTCGCCCTCCACCTGCTGCTCGCGCAGGTAGGTCATCTGGATGTCGGAGGGCACCGCGTGGGTAATTTCAAGATAGGCCTGCCCGCTTTGCTTATGCTGGTTCACGAGCGCCTCGAACGGTGTTGCGCTGGTGATGGTGAGTAGTTTGCGGGTGTCATCGCTGCCATCGAAAAACTCGATGGGTTTATCGATCACCACATTCAGTTTCGACATGTCCACTGCTTTGGGGAAGATCGAAATCTGTGCGGTGCGCAGGATGAGGTTGTCTTTCGGCGTGATGGCTTTGCCCTCGGCGGCCAACGGCTTTACCGAAAGCTGCGGCTCGATGATCACCGCGTGGCGGCTGGAGAAGCTGCCGTCGATGGCGATGTCCTTGTAGGTGAGCTGGATGTCGCGGCCCTCCTGCTTGCCTTTTTCAGCAAGCGACGTGGCGAACGCGTCGATCCGTTGGCGCAGAACGGCTTTGTCGAGCCCCGATTGCGAAACGAGGTAGCCCACCACCAGCAAGGCCACAATCGCCACCGCGACCGGAAGAATGAATTTGCGTGCGCGCGAGGTTTTTTCGTTTTCCGTTGCGGCGAGTTCTTCGGTCATGTGCGTGACTTTCTGGGTGGGGTTTTTATTATTTCTTATCGACCATCATGTTGCGGGTGGCGCCGGGAACGGTAACTTTCAGCCCCTCCAGCGAATCGTTCATCATGATCTGGCAGCCGAGGCGCGAGGTGTGCGTGAGGCTGAAGGCAAGATCGAGCATGTCTTCCTCATCATCCGTCGCTGCGGGGAGCTGGCTGTAGAATTTCTCGTCCACGATCACGTGGCAGGTGCTGCAGGCCAGCGAGCCTTCGCAGGCACCTTCCAGCGGCACTTCGTTTTTGTGGGCCACTTCCAGCAGCGAGATGCCGTTGGGGGCGTTCACGTGTTTTTCGGTTCCGTCGGGCATTACAAAGGTGATGTTCGGCATTCTGCTCTCGTTTGTTGTTATTTTACGTCGTCTACATTCTTACCGCTGAGCGCTTCGCTGATCGACGCGTTCATGCGGCGTTCGGCGAATGGGCCCACCATGGCGTTCAACTGCTTCGCTTCGTGGTCGATGCGGTCGCGGTTGTCACCAGCGATGGCCTTGTTCAGTGTCGCGATCTGCGCCGCGATCATGGCTTCTTCTCCCGGCTTCAGCAGCGCTTGGCTGGCCTTAATGGCCGCGTTCACGTCGCTGATGGCGCGTCCCGCCTCCACCCGTGCCTCGATGAGGAGGCGTTCGATGATGTCGGCGCGGGCATGTTCGTTGCCTTCCGTCACCATACGTTCCACATCCTCGAATTCAAGGCCCGAGGCGGGGGTGATGACGACCTGCTGTTCGATGCCGGTGGTGAGTTCTTTCGCACCCACCGTTAAAAGTCCATCAGCATCCAGCGAAAACGTGACGTTGATGCGCGCGGCACCGGCCACCATGGGCGGAATGCCACGCAGCTCGAACTCGGCCAGCGTGCGGTTGTCGGAGGCTTTTTCGCGCTCGCCCTGCAGCACATGAATTTTCATGGCCGTCTGGCCATCCTGATAGGTGGTGAATTCCTGCGCCACGGCGGCGGGAATGGGCGAATTGCGGTAGATAATTTTTTCGACGATGCCGCCATAGGTTTCCAAGCCAAGCGACAGCGGCGTCACGTCGAGCAGCAGGGTGCTGCCGCCCAGCGTCAGCGCTTCGGCCTGCACGGCGGCGCCGTAGGCCACCACGAGATCGGGGTCGTGCTCGTCGAGCGGTTTGCTGCCGAAGAATTCTTCGACCTGTTTTTTCACGATGGGCATGCGGGTGGAACCGCCCACCAGCACGACGCCGCCCATGGCGTGCGGCGTCAATCCCGCATCGGTGAGTGCCTGATCACAAGAAAGCAGCGTGCGCTTAATGAACGGTTCGGCGAGGCGCTCGACGATGGCTTTGCTCAGCACCACCTCGCCGCCTTTCCAACGCAGCGTGATGTCCACGTCGTGCGAGAGTTTTTCTTTTTTCAGGCGTGCCAGCGCGTGCAGCTTATTGCGTTCGCGGTCGCTAAGCTCGGCGGGCTTGTGGCCAAGTTTCTCCAGCGCGTAATTGGCGATGGCGGCGTCAATGTCGTCGCCACCCAGATGCGTGTCGCCCGCGGTGGACAGCACTTGGAACACGCCGTCCTCGAGCTTCAGAATGGAAATATCGAAGGTGCCGCCACCAAAATCGTAGATGGCGTAGGTGCCTTGCGCCTGCGTTTGCAGGCCGTAGGCCAGCGCGGCGGCGGTGGGTTCGTTGATGAGGCGCAGCACATCGAGCCCAGCTTCCGCAGCGGCGGCCTTGGTGGCATTGCGCGCCGCGTCGTCGAAATACGCAGGCACGGTGATGACGGCGCGGGTGACCGGACGGCCCAGCGCCTCCTCCGCCGTGCGGCGCAGATGTTTCAAAATGTCGGCGGACACTTGGACGGCGGAAAGCTCGCGCCCTTGCACCTGCACGCGATAGGAGGGGTTGCCCATATGACGTTTGATGGAGCCGACCACATGCTCCTCGCCCTCGGCCAGTGCCGCGCGGGCGTCGTGGCCCACCGTGTTGTAGCTCTCGCCGTAATGCACCACGGAGGAGATGATGGCGTCGCCTTCGGCGTCGTGAATGGCTTCGGCCATGCCGTCCTGCGCGATGGCGATGACGGAATGGGTGGTGCCAAGATCGATGCCCACCGCTTGCGCATCGGCATGCGGCAACGGCGTTTCGCCCGGCTCGTAAATCTGGATCAGGCCGCTCATGCGTGCTGCGCTTTCAGGCGATAGATATGCATATGCGCCTCCTCGATGGATTTGATGAGGTAGCCGAAGCGCGTGGTTTCATCGGCCGCGGCTTTGTAATTTTTGAAGGTGAAGGCGCTGGCGATGGTGGCTTTGCTGTCGGTGGCCAGTTGCTTCAGTTCGGCGAGCATGGCGTTCAGCTCGACGCCGCTGGCGGCTTCTTCCAGCCGCTCGCGCAGTTCCATGATTTCCATGAGCAGCGCGGGCGGAACATTCTTTTGCTCATCGGTGTTCACAAAAATGTTCTGCAGCGCCAGCAGATGCTCGGCGCGCGATAACGGGTTCTTCAACGCCTCATAGGCTTCGTTCACCAATTGCGACTTCAGGAACGCCTCGACGCGTTCGGCTTCAGGCTTGCCGATGGCGAGGTCGGGATGGGTCTTCCGCTGCGCTGCGAAATACGCCGTTTCCAGCGCCTTCTCCTCCAGCGCGAAATCCGTGGGAAGCCCCAGAATGTCGAAGAAATTTTGCATGTCGGGGCGATATAGGGGAGTGAGCCTCCCCTGTCCACCGTATTGCACGGGATTTGTCACAGAAACTTCATGCTGTTTACGCCTGTTGTACTGTATTTTTTGCGCATGGATTCTAAGGAAACATTGCGAGCTCGCATTTCTGACGCGGTTCAGAAGCTGCCTTTCTATCACGAGGCGGAAACGCTGAGCGATGCGCTGCTTGTGCCGGGAACCACTAATTTTGCTTTTGTCGGCAAATGCGTTCCTTGGGCCGATGAGGCGCTGCGCGGGTTACGGGCCGAGGGGCTCGATGTTTTGCCCGTCTGCACGGCCTCCCACCGCTGCGGCGTGAACCATGTATTTCTGATGGTGCGCGACCCCGAATCGAAGCAGGTGCTGTATTACGACCCCAGCGGCGAACAGCACGGGGTAGCAGGCGCGCACCGACAAGCGTTCACGCGCAGCGAAATCACAGCCTTCAATCAACAGCATGGCACCAAATGGCTTGATAAGCCCATTCTCTACACCGAAGGCGCGATGCACCCGGAGTTTAAGGATCGTTGGGAAGAATTTGAAGCGCTGCGCGCCACTTGGGGCAGCGAACTTCATTACGACGTGCCGCAATCCGACCGCATCGTCAGCGGCAAACGCTTTATGAGCGTCTGATCAAACGTTGAAGCTTTCGCCACACCCGCAACGGCCTTTTTCGTTGGGGTTGGTGAACACGAAGCCGCTTTTGAACTTGTCGTCCTGGAAGTCCATTTCGGTGCCGAGCAGGAACATCACTGCTTTGGGGTCGATCAGCACACGAACGCCTTTGTCCTCGACCACTTCATCGTATTTCCCCACCTCGTCGGCGTATTCGATGGTGTAGGAAAGCCCCGAGCACCCGCGCGTGCGAATGCCGACCTTGATGCCCACGCTCGGCTTCTCGCGCGCTGCAAGCAGCTCCACGATATGCGCGGCGGCGCGGTCGGTAATGGTAACGGCTTTGCCGGGGCTGGCGAACATGGGGCTACGCCTTATGCTTCTCTTTGTAATCGTTCACGGCGGCTTTGATGGCGTCTTCCGCCAGCACGCTGCAGTGAATTTTCACGGGCGGCAGGGCCAGTTCTTCAGCGATCTGCGTGTTCTTGATGGTGGCGGCTTCGTCGATATGCTTGCCTTTCACCCATTCAGAAACCAGCGAGCTCGAAGCAATCGCCGAACCGCAACCGAAGGTTTTGAAACGCGCATCTTCAATAATGCCCGCGTCGTTCACCTTGATCTGGAGCTTCATCACGTCGCCACAGGCGGGTGCGCCCACGAGGCCAGTGCCCACGGAGTCGTCGTCCTTACCGAAGCTGCCCACGTTGCGGGGGTTCTCGTAATGGTCGATGAGTTTTTCGCTGTATGCCATGGTCTAGACTCCTTAGTGGGCGGCCCACTCAATTTTCGAAATATCGATGCCTTCTTGCGTCATTTCCCACAATGGGCTCATGGCGCGAAGTTTGTCGATGCTGCCTGTAACAAGTTTAATGGCTTCGTCAATCTCTGCTTCGGTGGTGAAGCGGCCGATGCCGAAGCGAATGGAGGTGTGCGCGAGCTCTTCGCCGACGCCTATGGAGCGTAACACGTAGCTCGGCTCAAGGCTAGCGCTGGTGCAGGCCGAACCGCTGGAGACAGCGAGGTTCTTAATGGCCATGATCATGGATTCGCCCTCGATGTAGGCAAAGCTGAGATTGATGCAACCGGGCCAGCGCTGTTCGCGGTCGCCGTTCATGAACACGTCGGGCACATCGTCCATCACCGCTTTCAGGAATTTGCTGCTGAGGTAGCGGATGCGGGCGGTTTCGTCCTGCATTTCCAAACCGGCGATGCGCGCGGCTTCGCCGAAGCCCACCACCATCGGCACGGGGAGCGTACCCGAGCGCATGCCGCGCTCCTGCCCGCCACCGCTGAACAGCGATTCAAGGCGAATGCGCGGGCGGCGGCGCACGTAGAGGGCGCCCACGCCCTTCGGCGCGTAAATTTTATGACCCGAGATGCTCATCAGGTCGATGTTCATAGCATCGACATCGAGCGGGATTTTGCCGAAGGCCTGCGCCGCGTCGGTATGGAAGAACACGCCCGCCGCGCGCGTAATCGCGCCGATTTCGGCCAGCGGCTGGATCACGCCGATCTCGTTGTTCACGGCCATCACCGACACCATCAGCGTGGTGGGGCGGATGGCGGCTTTCAGAACTTCCAGATCGATGAGGCCATTCGTTTGCACCGGCAGGTAGGTCACTTCAAACCCCTGCTGCTCCATATGGCGGGCGGAATCGAGCACGCATTTATGTTCGGTGACCACCGTGATGATGTGGTTTTTCTTGTCCTTGTAGAACGCACCCACCGATTTCAGGGCGATGTTGTTCGCTTCGGTCGCGCCGGATGTAAAAATGATTTCTTTTGGGTCGGCGTTGATGAGGCGGGCGACATGGCCACGTGCGATCTCGCAGGCCTCTTCCGCTTCCCAGCCATAGGCATGGCTGCGCGAATGCGGGTTGCCGAATTTCTGCGTAAAGTACGGCATCATCACCTCGACCACGCGCGGGTCTGCCGGGGTGGTGGACTGGTAATCCATGAAGATGGGCATTCCGCCCGTTTTGGCCTGTATGGCGCTGGTCATTTCTGATGTGTCCCTATTCGTCTTGTTCTTTGTGCGTTGCACTAGGATAACCTAGTAATGAAGTCAACTATTATCAAGGCCCCCGTTGTCATCAAAGCTTCACGCACGGAGGCGTAAGAAAACGCTATACCACCGGCAAATGGAGATTCATCATGGCACTGCTCGGTCGCTTACTCACTGCCAACCATGCGCGTGTTTTCGGAGTGCGCAGCTTGGCGAAAGACACGCTTTTGCTCCGCCCGTTCAAGCTCATAGCGGAGAAATACATCAATTTCGGGAGTTTTTCCCAAGAAGTGCGCAGCGCGGGCAGCGCTACCATGCGGTTGAAACATCATGTGAACACGCGCATGGCCGTGAATGAGATGTTGGGCGCGGAAGGCGTGCTTGCCCCCTATGGGCACGAAACCATGGTGGAAACGTTGGGGCATGGCGTCGAGCAGTTGCTGGAAAGCCATCCGGTCAAGAACCATCATCTGCGTGCCGCCGTTTATAATGTCGCGAATGCCGCCGAATTCAAAGCCCCCGTCTCCGGTATGGGTTTTTTCACCGATCGTGAAAAAATTCATGCAACGGTGGATGCCGTCGTCCGGTCTAACGGCCTTTAAGCCGCGCGTACGGCGCTCAGGCGCGCGCAAAGCTTCTTCCAGGCCGCAGCAAACGCTTCCAGTTCTGCGCGCGTGGTCGCCCATCCCAGGCTGATGCGCAGCGCATTTTGCGCTTCCTCAGCACTTACGCCCATGGCCAACAGCACCGGCGATGGCTCCGTTTTGCCCGAGGAACAGGCCGAACCCGCCGAAACGGCAAAACCGGCAATGTCGAGATTCATCAACTGCGTGCCGCTCTCCACATCCGGCATGCTGATGCAAAGCGTGTTGGGCAAACGCGCCGCTTCGGCGCTGAAAGCGCGGGCTTCAGGGGCGGCAGCCTGCAAATCGGCTTGCAGCGCATCGCGCCATTCGGCCCATTGCTTGGCTTCGGGGCAGTTCGCCACTTCTTTTACCAACAGGCCAAAGGCATGAATGGCCGGGACGTTGCTGGTGCCGGCGCGGCGGCCCAGCTCCTGCCCGCCACCGACCAGCATGGCGCGGATGGGCAGGTCGTTGCGGATAAGCAAAGCGGCAGCGCCCACGGGGCCGCCGGCCTTATGGCCGCTGATGGTGAGCATATCCACGCCCAACAAACCCCAATCGAGGGTAATTTTGCCCAGCGCCTGCACGGCGTCGGAATGCACCAGCGCGCCGTATTGGCGGGCGATTTTTACGATGTCGGCGATGGGTTGGATGACGCCGGTTTCGTTGTTGGCCACCATAACGGAGATAAGCGCTTTGCGCTCGCCAAGGGCTTTCAACTTAGCTTCCAGCAGATCGAGCTTGATAACGCCGTGGCCATCAACGGCCAGTGTGTCGGCCCCCAGCAGCTTGCCCAGTTTGCCCACGGAGGGGTGCTCGATGGCCGACACCAACAACGCGTGGCTTTCTGCAAATCCGCGCAGCACCATGTTGTTGGCCTCGGTGGCCGAAGCGGTGAACAGCACTTCGTTCGGGAACGCGCCCAGCGCATGGGCGATGGCGGTGCGCGCATCCTCCACCAGCTTTTTCGCCTGTTGCCCGGAGCTATGGACGGAGGAGGAGTTGAGCGGCTGGCCCATCACCGCGGCCATGGCGGCAGCGATGTTCGGGCGCACGGGCGCGGTGGCGTTGTAATCGAGATAGATCATTACGCTACCGTCATTTGCTCGGCGAGCTGCGCATACAGCGTCGCGTGCGGCTGGGTTTCGGCATCGCGCGGGAATTTCTCGCGCACTTTGCGCTGAATCACATCGGCCAGCGACAGGCTGCTGAGATACTGGAAGATGTGCTCGCCCAGCCCTTCCCACAGGTCATGCGTCACGCAGCGCGATTTGTCGGCCATGCAGCCCATGTGGCTCTCAGTAGCGCAGCGGGTCATTTTGATGGCTTCTTCGGAAGCTTCGACGATGTCGGAAATACGCAGCAGTTCAGCAGGCTTGGCCAGCGTGTAGCCGCCACCGGGGCCGCGCACCGATTGCACCACGCCTGCGCGTTTCAGCTTAGCGAAAATCTGTTCCAGATAGGCGAGCGGAATCTCCTGCCGGTCGGCAATCGCCGCCAGCCCGACGGGCTTTTCTTTCTGGTGCATGGCGAGGTCGACCATCGCCATCACCGCGTATCGGCCTTTGGTGGATAAAATCATCGCGGTCTCCAATTCCACGGCTCACTAGCGTAGATAAGCCAGAAACGCAAGGATTTGCTAGATGCCCGAGCCTTCAACTTCGTTCGGCTTCAGCCGCGATTCGAGCTGTTCGATGTGGCGTTTCAGGGCATCCAGTTCCTGTTGCAGCGGATCCTGCCCGTCGCTGGAAATGCCGTAGGCGGTGAATTTCTCGTGGGTTTCGCCCTCCACCGCGCGGGCGGGAATGCCGACCATGGTGGCGCCTGCGGGCACATCCTTCACCACCACCGCGTTGGCACCGATATGCGCGCCTTTGCCTACCGTGACCGGGCCCAACACCTGCGCGCCCGCGCCGATGACGACGTCGTCCTCGATGGTGGGGTGGCGCTTTTCCTGCGCCAGTGTGGTGCCGCCGAGGGTGACGCCGTGGTAAAGGGTCACTTTGTTGCCGATGATGGAGGTTTCGCCGATGACGACGCCCAAACCATGATCGATGAAGCAATACTCGCCGATAACGGCGGCGGGATGGATTTCGATGCCCGTCAGCAGCCGCGACAGCCACGCCAGCAAGCGCGCCAGCAGCTTCAACTCGTGCTTCCACAGAAAATGCGCGCGGCGATGCAGCTGCACCGCATGAAAACCGGGATAGACCAGCGCCACCTCCCAGCGGTTACGCGCCGCCGGGTCGCGGGTGGTGATGTAATGCAGCTCGTCGAGGATACTGGCCATGAATAACGAAAATCCTTGTACTTCCAGAGTGTTTGGGCTAGCACGCCATGTCACATCACGCCAGATATTTTGAGGGTACATGCCTGAAGTTATTTTCCAAGGCTCCGAAGGCCGCATCGAAGGCCGCTACCACCATAACGGAAATAAACAGGCCCCCGTCGCGGTGATCCTGCATCCGCACCCGCTTTACGGCGGCACGATGAACAACAAAATCGTCTATCGTTTGTATGCCAGCTTCGCGCGCCAGGGCTTCTCGGTGCTGCGTTTCAACTTCCGCGGCGTTGGCCGTTCGGTAGGTAAATTCGACGACGGCATCGGCGAAATGACGGATGCCGCCACGGCGCTCGATTGGGTGCAGCTGCAGAACCCCGACGCGTCGGGTTGCTGGATCGCAGGCTTCAGCTTCGGCGCGTGGATCTCGCTGCAATTGCTGATGCGCCGCCCGGAAATCGAGGGCTTCCTCGCCATTTCCCCGCCCGCCAACATGTACGATTTCGGCTTCCTCAGCCCCTGCCCGGCCTCTGGCCTCATCACGCAGGGCGACCGCGACGACATCGTGAGCGAGCCCGCCGTGCAAACGCTGGTCGATAAATTGCGCGCGCAAAAAGGCACCAACGTGGAATATAAAGTCATTCCCGGCGCCGACCATTACTACCGCACGCAAATGGAAGCGCTTACCGGCAGCACCGACGAATTCATCGCTCGCAAGCTCGAAGAATTCCGCAACAAACCCCGCGTCCGCGCCGACCGCAAACGCCGCCAGCTTCCGGCCGACATTCCGCAATAACCGTGGATACGACGCCGAACCAGCCCGACGATACGGACGTTCCGACACCTGCGGAGCCTCAGCCAACGCATCATCACCATGACGACGAAGACGACGAGGATTGCACCTCGCCGCGCAGTTGCTGCCGCTAATTAATTAGGAACGCACAACGCCCCGCCCGTAGTGGGCTTCGCCACGCCTGTGGTGGTCGGCAGGCTGAGGGGCAAGCCCTGCACACTGCGCGCGGCAAGGTAAGCAAAGGCTTCGGCTTCCAGCATGTCGCCGTTCCAACCCACTTCATCGACGGATTGCACCGGCAGTTGGTAGGCTTTCAGCATCGCCATCAGCGTGGGGTTGTGGCGGCCACCACCACAGATGAGCACGCGCTTCGGCGCGGCGGGTAGAATGCGGATGACCTCCGCAATCGCCGCCGCCGTCATCGCCGTCAGTGTCGCCGCGCCATCGGCCAGCGTCATGCCGCTGATGGAAGCGAAATGGTTCCGATCCAGCGATTTGGGCACGGGCTGCTTGAAGAACGGGTCAGCCAAAAATTTCTCCACCGCCAGCGTATCCACCGTGCCGCTTGCACCCAGTGCGCCGCCTTCGTCGCAGCGGGCGTCGGTGTGGGTTTGCACCCAGTCGTCGATCAGCGCGTTGCCGGGGCCACAATCGAACGCGAGAAGGGAGTCGTGAGTTGCGAGTCGTGAGTCGTCAGATTTTTCTTTCTTACGGACGACTGACGACTGATGATTGACAGCTTCTTCTCCAATCCACGTCACGTTCGCCACGCCACCGATATTCACCACCAGCACCGGCTTCTCCAGCGTGGCGGCCAGCGCGGCGTGGTAGAGCGGCACAAGCGGCGCGCCTTGCCCGCCTGCCTGCACGTCGGCGTTGCGGAAATCATGCACCACCGGGATACCGGTTTTTTGCGCAAGCAAAGCGGCGTCGCCGATCTGCACGGTGATTTTATCGGCGGGGCGATGCAGAATGGTTTGGCCGTGGAAGCCCAGCAGCTTGATTTCCTCGCGCGCTACGCCGCCCGTGGCAATCAACTGCTCCACCGCTTGGCGATGAATTTCGGTAAGATCGGCGGCCACACTATCGATATGCCCCTGCCCGCGCATGGCGGCGAGGATGGCAGTGCGCAATGTATTGCCATACGGCACGAACAGGCTGGCCCCCGGCGTGGCGATGTCACGGCCGTCGGTGTAAAGCAGCGCGGCGTCGACCCCATCGGCGGAAGTTCCGCTCATCAGGCCGATCACCCAGCAAGGAAATGCAATCGTGCTTGTCATGCGCCCATCATGCACGTTATCAACGGGCCTACAACCCTCAAGCAGACATAGGCCCATGGACTTCATCCAGATTTTAAAAGAGCGCGGTTTCGTGCATCAGTTCACCGACGAGGAAGGGCTGCGCGAACTGTTGAAAACGCCCGGCCAGCGCGCCTATGTCGGCTACGACCTGACGGGGCCGAGCCTGCATGTGGGGCATTTACTGCCCACCATGGCGCTGCGCTGGTTCCAGAAATGCGGGCACCAGCCCGTCGTTCTTCTGGGCGGCGGCACCACCAAAATCGGCGATCCCTCGGGCAAGGACGAAACGCGCAAGATGCTTTCGGAAGAAACCATCGCGCAGAATATGGCCAGCATTTCCACCGCCTTCTCGCGCCTGCTGGCCGATGGGTTCCTGCCCGTCAACAACGCCGATTGGCTGGATAAACTGAACTACATCGAAATGCTCCGCACCATCGCGCCGCATTTCACCATCAACCGCATGCTGACGATGGATTCGGTGAAGCTTCGCCTTGAGCGCGAGCAGCCGCTGACCTTCCTCGAATTCAACTACATGATCCTGCAGGCCTACGATTTCGCGCAGCTGCACAAACACCAGAACGTGCGCATCCAAATGGGCGGCTCCGACCAATGGGGCAACATCATTCAGGGCGTGGAGCTGAACCGCCGCCTCGGCCAGACCGAAGTGTTCGGCGCCACCATGAACCTCATCACCACCGCCTCAGGCGCCAAAATGGGCAAGACGGCGGCGGGGGCGGTGTGGCTGAACGCGGATTTGCTGAGCCCCTACGATTACTGGCAGTTCTGGCGCAATACCGAGGATGGCGATGTGGTGAAATTCCTCAAGCTGTTCACGGAGCTCTCTTTGGAAGAGATCGCCACACTGGGCGCGGCAGAAGGTGCAGGCATCAACGAGGCCAAGAAAGTGCTGGCCACCGAAGCCACCGCGCTGATGCATGGCCGCGAGGCCGCCGAGAAAGCCGCGCAGACGGCAACCGACACGTTCAGTGGTGCGGGCGTAAGTGCGGATTTACCGGAGATTTTTGTGAGCGCAGCGGAACTGGAAGCAGGCCTTCCACTCATCGCGCTGCTGGTGCAGGCTGGCTTTGCGGCCAGCAACGGCGAAGCGCGGCGCCTCATCAAAGGCAACGGCGCAAAAGTGAACGATGCGGCGCCGAAGAGTGAGGATGTGAAGCTCACTTCCGCCGACATGACGGACGGCTACATCAAGCTGTCCGCGGGCAAAAAACGCCACGTACTGGTGAAAATTTCCTAAAGCTTACTGCCCGATGCCGCGCTGGTGGCGGCGGGCAGGCACTTCGTCGCTATCCGTCGCGGGTTTGTCGTCCGCGTCGTCGGAGGGGTTGTTGCTGCCCCAAATGCCGCGCAGGAAGCCCGGCGTAAGGCCGGAGAACGGGTTCACCATCACGCTGGGGTCGGATTGCGGGCCCTTCACCGAGAAGTTGAACGCGATGAGGCCATTGTCGCCCCCGGCGATCGCGCCCAGCAGTGGAATGTTACTGAAGATGGTGTTCAGCGCCGCTGCGGGCACCAGCGTGCCGTTCAGGTTCAGCGTGCTTTTGTTGGTGTCGATGGTGCCGCCGATGCCGATGCCCAGCGCGTTGCCCTGCGCCTTGCCGTTTTTAAGTTTGATGACACCGCCCTGGCTGCGGATGTCGCCGCTCAGTTCTTTGAACGCGATGCCGCTGCCCGTGAGCGCGTTCGACAGGCCAGTGAGCGAACCGATGGACAGGATGCGCCCAAGTATTTGCGAATTGCGCAGTGTGAAGCTGCGGATGCTGAGATGCGCGGGCAAGGCCGGGGGCGTGACGCTATCGTCGTAAGTACCCTGCAATTTCATGGTGCCGCCATACATGCGGTCGGTGATGTCGAGCGCGCGCAGGAAGTCGCCCGTGCTGGTGGCCGTGAGCAGGAATGTCCGCACGCCTTGCGCCTGTATAATCGTTGAAGCGATGTCGCTTTTTCCCGCATGCGCGGTGATGTTGGCCGATTCGCAACGCGCCTTGCTGCAGACCAACGTGCCTTTCACATTGGTAAGCGGGTCGCTCGGCACCAAAATGAGCGCGCCCAAATCGATGGTGAGATCCAGCGCGGGGAAATTCGCCAGCAGGCTGTTCTCGGCCCCCTCATCGCCCTCGCCCGCGTAGCTCATCGAGGCATCCAGCGTGTTCCCGGTAAGTTTCACCACGATGCCCTTCGCCGTTTGGCTGTAGCGCAGGCCGAAATCGCTACTGTCGGTTTTCACGCGCGGCAGGGTGAGTTGCTGCACGTCCATGCCGGAGGTCAGCGTCAGCGTTGCGTTGGGCACGGAGAGGCCGGGGGCCTTCACGTTCAGTTTGTAACTTTTTCCGCTAGGCTCCAACTCGATAATGGCGGCGCTGCCGCGTTTTTTCTGCCAGCTGATTTCGGGAATGCTGAACGCCATGTCGCTAAGATCAATCTTGGCGCTGTTGAGCAGGATGTCGTTTTTCATCGCCGTGATGTCGGCGAGCATTTTTACAGTGCCTTCGCCGAAGCGGCGGTCGTCGGGTAGGCCCAGCGCCGCGAATTCGTCACGGCTTACGCCACCATCGATCAGCAGCTTGGCATCGCCGCCGCTTTTTTGCGATACTTTCACCTTCACCTCATTGGAGGCGCTAAGCTTCACTGCACCATCGAAGGCCATGCCGTCATTGTTGGCGGCGAGCTTGCCACTGGCGCCCGAGATATCGAACAGCCCTGCGAATTTCGGCTGCGCGATGTCGCTGAGGTTCAGGTCGATGTCGTAGCCCACATCGTCGAAGCTCACTTGCCCATCGCCCGCAGGTGCCGCACCGGGCTTGTCGGCGGAGAAGGCATCGAATTTCAGGTTCAACGTGCCCGTTACGGTGCCTTTGATGGTGGCGGGGTTCAGCTCCAGCGCGTCGTCGAATCCGAAATGCTCCAGTTGCAGAAGCGTGGCCGCGTCGCGGGCCGGGGCGTTGAGCGTGGTGCGAATTTCCATGGGCGTGCCCGCCTTGTTCAGGTCGGGGAACGCGATATGCGCTTTGCTGATGGTGGTGCCCGTGAGCAAGCTGCCCGAGGTGGCATCCACCATAATGGTGGTGCCCGTGAACGTCACCAACCCGTTCACCTGCTTCATTTCCGGGAAACCGGGAATGTAATGCACCGTCACGCCGCGCGCTTTCACTGTGGCTTCAATGGCCTCGTCGCTGATCTCCGGGGCTGCAAAATCCTTCGGCGTCAGCTTGAAATTGACGACGGAATCTTCGCCCATTCCGGCCACTAAGCTACTCATCACCCACTCGCGCGAATCGGGGGCAAGAATCAGCGGCCAGTATTTATAGAGTTTTTGAATATCAAGTTTGTCGGTCCCGCCCTTGCCCTGCGCGTACCAGCCGTCGGCCTTTTTCTCGGCGCTCGCCGTGCCGGTGAGGTAGGTGTCCTCAAGGTCGAGCTCCATTTTCACCAGCTCAACTTTTTTCATACCGTCGGTGGCTTTTACCTCCACGGAGCTGCTGCGCATTTCCAGCGGCTCGGGGAACCATTCGGGGGCGGTCACGGTGAGTTTGTCGGTGGTGAGCGCGGCATGGCCGCCATAGGCTTTCAACCGGTCATCGAAGGCCAGCGTCACTTCGCCCCCCACCATGCCGCTAAGGTCGAGCCCGCCCGGGCAGGCCGCCAACATGCAGGCGTAATCGGTGGGCACGGCATCCAGCGTGGTTTCAATGAGGTGCTTGCCGCGCTCGACGGAACGAATGGTGGAGCGCACCGACCCTTTTTGTTTGCCGTAGGTGAACGGCAGGTCGACATATCCGGTGTAATAGCCAAAGCGGCGACGCAGCTCGATGGAGGCATCGGTGGCCACCAAGCGTTTCTGGGTCGCTTCGTCGGAGATCACGAACGACATGCGCTCGATCATCAGGTGGCGGAACGGCAGACGCCCATTCCAGCCCATGCTTTTTTTCGGCTCGCCGCTCAACTGCGCCATCGGCGTCATGCTTTGGTCGTTGCCTTGCAGCCCGAGGCGGAGGTTTTTGTCCTTATCGCGCGTCAGGAAAAACTTTGGCTCCTGCACGATGATGGTGTTCAGAAGCCGCCGTTGCGGCAGGAAGCCGAGCGGGTCGAGGCTGACATACAGCTCCGGCAGGCTGGCGAACACGGCGCCATCATTTCCGGTAACGCGCACTTTCTGCACGCGCACGAGGCCGAGTTTGCTCAGATCACGCCAATCGATCACCATGCTGCCAGTATCTATGCGGTAGGTGGCGTCGGCACTGTTCAGACTGTTGAGGATGTACGGCTTGGCCCAATCGAGCGATTTCGGCCCCTGACGCAGCCAGATAGCCGCGAATATCCCCGCCAGCAGCACAATCAGCAGCAGCAGTTTCAGCAATGTCCATAGTGGCTTAAGCTTGACCATTCACCCGGTTCCGACGAAGAATTGCGCCCATGAGCGCGACATCACTTCCTGTTATCACCAGCCATCGGCCAAAGGCAAGCCGCACCGCCGATGCTGCGTCCACTCTCGTACAGTTTCTTGATGCCACAGGCATGACCGAGGCCCAATGCAGCGAGATCATCGATGCCAGCGCTGGCAATTCGCCCTTCCTCGCGCGGCTTATTGGCAAATATCCGCAACAGCTTGCCGACGTGCTGACGCTGGGCGCCGACAATGCCTGGCCCATCCTGATGAACGACATGGAGGCGCTCGATCTCGCCGAGCTCACCCAGCCTGCGTTGATGAAACATCTGCGCGCGTTGAAATCGCGGGTCGCGCTCACCACCGCCATCGCCGATATCTCCGGCGAATGGGAGCTGCTTTCGGTCACGCGGGCGCTGTCGCATTTCGCCGCCGGTGCCGTGCAGGTCGCGTTGCGCTTCCTGTTGCTGCAAGCGATGAAGCGCGGCGAGTTCGCCGCCGCCGATGCTGCCGAGCCCGAGAAGGACAGCGGCATCATCGTGCTGGGTATGGGCAAACTGGGCGGGTTCGAGCTGAATTATTCCAGCGACATCGATCTCATTATTTTATTCGACAAGGACATCCTGCCCTATCGCGGCAGCCGCAACGCGCAGTTGTTCATGAGCAAACTGGCCACCGACATCGTCTCCATCCTGCAGGAGCGCACGCCTGAAGGCTACGTGTTCCGCACCGATCTGCGTTTGCGCCCCGATCCCATGTCCACCCCGCCCGCCGTCACCATCGCGGGGGCGTTGGCCTATTACGAGACCGTGGGGCAGAACTGGGAGCGCGCCGCGATGATCAAAGCGCGCCCCGTGGCGGGCGACATACAGGCCGCCAATAGTTTCCTGCGCGAGATGACGCCGTTCGTCTGGCGCAAAACGCTCGATTTCGCGACCATCGCCGACATCCATTCCATCAAGCGCCAAATGAACACGCTCGATGGCGGCGAGATCGCGGTGGCGGGCCATAACATCAAAACTGGCGTCGGCGGCATCCGCGAGATCGAGTTCTTTGCCGCCACCCAGCAATTGGTGTGGGGCGGGCGCATTCCCGAGCTGCGCGTGAAAAGCACGCTCGATGCGCTGGCCATGCTGCATCAATACGACATGCTTAGCGCCGAAAAGCTCGAAACCTTCCGGCAGGCCTATTATTTCCTGCGCACGGTGGAGCACCGGCTGCAGATGCGCAACGACGAGCAAACCCACGACATACCCGCCGACGCGGAGGAACTGCACGAAACCAGCATCTTCTGTGGCTACGACGGCACCGCACCGTTCGAGACCGCCTGCCGTGAGGTGCTGGTCACTGTGCATGAGCTGTACCGCGATTCCATCGGTGGCGCGGCGCCGCTGTCGGTGAAGGGCAACCTTGTGTTCACGGGCGTCGAGGCCGATCGCGGCACGTTGAAAACGCTGGAATCGATGGGTTATCTGGAAGGCAAGCGCATCTCCGAGATCATTCAGGGCTGGCACCGTGGCAACCGCCGCTCCACGCGCTCGAAACGTTCGCGCCAAGTACTGACGGAGCTGGTGCCCGCCGTGCTGAAAGCGCTCGGCAAAACCGCGAACCCGGATTCCGCTTTCTTCCATTTCGATGATTTCATCGATCGGCTTCCCTCCGGCGCGCAGATCTTTTCGTTACTGAACATGCGTCCAGAACTCCTCTCGTTACTGGCCGACATCCTTGGCTCCACACCTGCATTGGGTGCCACACTTTCCAACAACCCCTCGCTGCTCGAGGGCGTGCTGGAGCCGGACTTCTTCCTTATGTTGGCCAACAAGACGGAGCTGGAAAGCCTCGTCACCGACCGCTTGCGCTACGCCATCACCTACGAACAGAAAATGGGCTATCTGCGGTTCTTCAACAACGAGAAGCGCTTCCAAGCGGGCGTGCATATGCTCAAGCGGCTGGCCACGCCCAAGCGCGTCAGCACCTTCCTGTCCGACCTCGCGGAAGTGGTGCTGCAAGTGACCATGCAGGAAGTATGGGCCGAGTACGTATCTGGCGGGCATGAAGAACTCTCGATGCCCTTCGCGGTGGTGGCGATGGGCAAACTCGGCGGCCGCAGCATGACCTTCGGCTCCGACCTCGACATTATCTTCCTCTATGACGACGCAGGCGAAGAAGCGGGCGACGCGCGGTTGCACATGCAGCGCATCAGCCAGCGGCTGGTCTCGGCCCTCACCCTGCTCACGCGCGAAGGGCGGCTCTACGAGGTGGATACCCGCCTGCGCCCCGGCGGGGCCGATGGCCCGCTGGCCACCGCCCTCACCGCGTTCGACTCCTACTTCACCAATTCGGCTTGGACATTCGAGTTCATGGCCCTCAGCCGCGCGCGCGTGGTAGCCAGCAACCTGCCGGCCTTCGCCGAACAAGTGGAAGCCACCGTGCGCCGCCATATTCTGGCCCCGCGCGACTCAGAGAAATTGCTCGCCGACCTGCTGAACATGCGCCTGCGCATCGCCAAGGAATTCCCCGGCAAGAACCCGTGGGGCCTAAAGCATGTACGTGGCGGCATGGTGGATATGGATTTCATTTCGCAATATCTCGTGCTGCGCCACGCCTCGAAATTCCCGGATATCTGGCAACACAGCGTGCGCAAGATCTACGGACAGGCCTACCTGCACGGGTTGCTCGACGAGGATACCGCCAACGAACTGATCGCCGCCAAGAAATTCCTCACCGACCTGCTCAGCCTGCTGCGCCTTTCGGCCCCCGGCGGCGCCATCACCGACGACGCACCCGCCGGGCTGAAGCGCCTGCTGGTGCGCGGCATGCGCGTGAAAGATTTCGCCACCCTACGCACCCGCATGCTGGCCATGCAGGAACAGGTAACAAAAGCCTACAACGCCATGGCCGAAGGTAAGTTCAGCTGATAGATATAAGCGCTGCGCGCGTAATGGGGGCTTACCCCCCCAAACCCCGCCACTTCGCGGTCGCCTGTCGGCTCCGAAAGACGATGTGTTGAAATATTTATAAAGGAGATTTTGTTATGGCCACCGCCGCTAAAAAAACCATTTCACTGGGCCTCGATGCGGGCGACACAGCCCCCGCCTTCGACATGCCGGCCGATAACGGCAGCAACGTGAAACTCGCCGATTTCGCGGGCAAGAAAAACGTCGTGCTCTATTTCTACCCGCGCGACGACACGCCGGGCTGCACGCTGGAAGCCAAAGATTTTCGCGACATGGTAAAAGATTTTGCTTTCGAGGACACCATCATCATCGGCGTGTCGAAGGACGACATCAAGAGCCACTGCAAGTTCCGCGATAAGTTCGAACTCAGCTTCGCCCTCGCCTCCGATAAAGAAAGTGACGTGTGCGAGCGTTACGGCACTTGGGTCGAGAAAAGCATGTACGGCAAAAAATATATGGGCATCCAGCGCGCCACCTACCTGATCGACATGGACGGAAAAATCGCGCAAGTCTGGCCCAAAGTGTCGGTCACTGGCCACGCCAAAGAAGTGCTCGAAGCCGCAAAGAAGCTAGCCTAACAACAGCTTCACCAACGCGGGCACCAGCTCGGTGGCGGGGCCATAGCGCGCATCGTCGAAATGCGTGCGTATGTTCGACGGCTCCAGGTTCAGCTCCAGCGTTTGTGCGCCCGCCATGCGCGCTTGCTGCACGAACCCTGCGGCAGGATAAACATTGCCCGACGTGCCGATGGCGACGAACAGATCCGCCTCGCGCAGCGCCGTGTCGATGACGTCCATTTCCAGAGGCATTTCACCGAACCACACAATATGCGGACGATACGCGTCGTCATGCTCCAAATCGCGCGCGCAGGCGATAATGGCATCGGTTTCGCCGTGACGGGCTTTTTTGAGTTCGCCATGCATGTGAATGAGCCGGAAACCCGGCGCGGGCTCCACCCCCTCCAATGCCCGACCATGCAGATCATCGACGTTCTGGGTGACCAGCGTGAAATGGCCTTTCCATTCGCACGCGAGCTTGGCGAGGGCATGGTGCGCGGCGTTGGGCTCCACCTCGGCGAGCTGGCGGCGGCGCAGGTTGTAAAAATTCTGTACCAACACCGGGTCGCGCGCGTAGGCTTCGGGCGTGGCCACGTCCTCCACCCGATGCTCGCACCACAGCCCGTCCGCCGCGCGGAAGGTCTGCAGCCCGGATTCGGCAGAAATGCCCGCCCCAGTCAGCACCACGATGTTTTCGATATCCACAAGCCACTCCTTTGCGCTCTTTGTATTGCCAATGGCGGGGTATTTTAAGTAGTAATTTCACAACCGTGGAGTTGGTGATGAAAATCTGTGTGATCGGTGCGGGCGTGCTGGGTGTAACCAGCGCCTATGAATTGGCGAAGCGTGGGCACGAGGTCACCGTGATCGAACGCGCGGCGGAACCCGCCCGCGAATGTTCCTACGCCAATGGCGGCCAGCTTTCCTATTCGCATGCCGAGCCCTGGGCCAACCCCGGCGTGTTCCCCAAACTGTTCAAATGGGCCTTCCAAGCCGACGCGCCGTTGGTGCTGCGCCCCTCCACCGACATTCACATGATGCGCTGGGGCGCGCTGTTCCTGCTGAACTGCCTGCCCAGCCGCGCCCGCCGCCACAGCGAAGTGATGCTACGCCTCGGCCTCTACAGCAAAGCAAAAATGGCCGAGCTGATAGCCGACACGAACGTGGAATTCGACCATCTGTCGAAGGGCATCCTGCATGTGTTCGACAACCAGAAATCCTATGACCACGCGCGCACGCAGGCCGACTTCCAAAACAAACTCGGTTGCGAAGAGAACGCGCTGACGGTGGAGGAATGTTTCCGCATGGAGCCCGCTTTGGCGCAGACCACCAAGAAGCTGGTGGGCGGCATGCATGCGCCGATCGACGAATCCGGCGACATCCACACCTTCACCCGCAACCTCGCCGACCTGATCGCCGAGAAGTACGGCGTGAAATTCCTGTTCAACACCACGCTGCGCCGCATGCACCGCGCGGGCAACGGCGTGTCGCATCTCGAACTCGACACAGGCGAATTCCTCCGCGGCTTCGACAGTTACGTGATGGCCGCGGGCTCCTACAGCCCCATCTACCTGCGCCAGCTCGGGCTGTATGTGCCGATCTACCCGATGAAGGGTTACAGCATCTCGTTCAATGCCTCCGATGCGTGCCCGCAAGTGAGCATTACCGACGACGCGGCGAAGCAGGTCTATACCCGCCTCGGTGGCCGCATGCGCGTGGCGGGCACTGCCGAATTCGCGGGCTACAACGAATCCGTGCGCAAAGTGCGCATCGACCCGCTGGTGAATGGGGTGAAAAGCCTGTTCCCCCAAGTTCCCATCGACGAGTTGGCCGAGTGGGCCTGCCTGCGCCCCTCCACGCCCGACGGCCCACCCATCGTTGGCCGCACCCCCATCTCGAACCTCTATATGAACACCGGCCACGGCACGCTGGGCTGGACGCAAGCCGCAGGCTCCGCCCGTTTGCTGGCCGACGTGGTGGATAATACCCCCACCGAGATACCGCTCAGCGGCCTAGAGATCGAACGCAACCTGATTCGCCTGTCATGACCCCGCAACGCCACAGCCTACGCGTACCAAACACCATGGCGGGCGAAGGCACGCATGAGATCGTCTATTACGATTACGGCGACCCCATGTCGCTGGTGCCGGTGGTGTGTGTGCACGGGCTCACGCGCAATGCCCGCGATTTCGACCTGCTGGCGCAGGAGCTGGCCAAGCGCGGTCGTCGCGTCATCAGCATTTCCATGCCCGGGCGCGGCGAATCGGAATGGCTCAAAAACACCGCCGATTACAGCTACGCCAGCTACATGGCCGACTGCATCAAGATCCTCGATAACTTCCACCTGCGGCAGGTGGATTGGGTGGGCACCTCCATGGGTGGCATCATCGGCATGCTTATCGCAGGCACCTACGAGGGCCGCATTCGCAAGCTGGTGCTGAACGACATTGGCGCGCGGCTGCGCAAGGAAGCGCTGGAGCGCATTTACAGCTACGTGCAGTCCATCCCCGAAAGTTTCGCAGACCGTGCCGAGGCCGATGCGTATTTGCGCAAGGTATTCGAGCCGTTCGGCATTTGCGCGCTACCCGTGTGGGAGGATTTCCTTACCAATTCGTTGCTGCCGCTGGAGGGCGGGAAATTCCGCCTCGCCTGCGACCCTGCCATCATCGAGCCGATGCGTAAGGATACAGAGGATTTCACGAACATCGAAGATGTGAACCTCGGCGAGATCTGGGGCAGGATATTCATTCCCACGCTCATTTTGCGGGGCGAGCTTTCCGACATTCTCGACGCCGAGACCACCAGCGCCATGCGCGCCACCAACCCCAAGGCGCAAAGCGTTATCATCAAAGGCGTCGGCCATGCCCCGGCACTGATGACCCCCGACCAAATCAACTTGGTCGCCGATTTCGTTATGGCCCCCGGCTTCAAGATCGCGGGATTGTAAGCGACTGTTAAATCTGTTAGGTTGCATCCATGGCCAACGAAATTATCCCGCCGAATTCACCCTTCACGCGCGCCATCGAACGCGCGAAAGCGGCGAAACGCATCGACCCCGTCGACCGCGTCGACGACGCCGAGGACGTGCGCCCTCGCGCCTCGCCCCGCGCCAAACTGAACTTCCTGCCCGACGACACCGTGCTTGGCGGCATGATCGACCGCGCCCTCGCCGCCCTCTCACGCGGCGTCACATGGACGCGCGGCGCCATCCTCAACTTATTGGTCTGACATGCTGAAACAAATCGACTGGCACGACCCGCTGAACCTCGACGGCCAACTGACCGACGAAGAGCGCATGGTACAAAGCGCCGCGCGCGATTTCGCGCGCGAGCGGCTGCTTCCCGGCATCATCCAAGCCAACCGCACCGAAAGCTTCGACCGCTCCATCATGCGCGACATGGGCGCGCAGGGCCTGCTGGGCAGCACCATCGAAGGCTATGGCTGCGCGGGCGTCAGCCACGTCGCCTACGGCCTCGTGGCCAAGGAAATCGAATGGGTGGATTCCGGCTACCGCTCGGCGCTGTCGGTGCAATCCTCGCTGGTTATGCACCCGATCCACGCCTTCGCGTCGGACGCGATGAAAGAGACATACCTCCCCGGCCTCGCCACGGGCGAACTCGTGGGTTGCTTCGGCCTCACCGAGCCGGATGCTGGCTCCGACCCGGCGGGCATGAAAACCAAAGCCGTGAAAGTAGCGGGTGGCTACAAGCTCAGCGGTTCCAAAACATGGATCACCAACTCCCCCATCGCCGATGTGATGGTGGTGTGGGCCAAACTCGATGGCGTCATCAAAGGCTTCATCGTGGAACGCGGCGACGAAGGCTCGCTCAGCACCCCGAAAATCGAAGGCAAGCTCAGCCTGCGCGCCTCCACCACCGGCATGATCATGCTCGACGACGTGTTCGTGCCCGAGGAGCGGCTGCTTGATGTGAGCGGCCTGCGCGGGCCGTTCAGCTGCCTAAACAAAGCGCGCTACGGCATTGCGTGGGGCGCCATGGGCGCAGCCACTGCCTGTTTCGAGGCTGCGCGCGACTACACGCTGGAGCGCCACCAGTTCAAACGCCCCCTCGCCGCCAACCAACTGGTGCAGAAAAAACTCGCTGACATGATGGTGGAAATTTCCCTCGCCTTGCACGCCGCGCTGCGCGTCGGCCGCCTGATCGACGAAGACCAGTTCGCACCGGAAATGATTTCCCTCGTGAAGCGCAACAGCTGCGGCAAAGCGCTCGACATCGCCCGCACCGCGCGCGACATGTTGGGCGGCAACGGCATCTCCGACGAATACCACATCATGCGCCACATGGTGAAGTTGGAGGCCGGGAACACCTCCGAAGGCCCGCACGACCTCAACGCGCTCATCATGGGCCGCGCCATCACGGGCATTCCGTCGTTTGAGTAATCTCGACCAGTTCACCGCCTTCGCGCATCTGCTGGCCGACGCGGCTGGGCGGGTGATTTTGCCGTATTTCGAGTCGCAATTAACGGTGGAAGTGAAGGCCGATAAAAGTCCCGTCACCAAGGCCGACCGCGAGGCGGAGCAAGCCATGCGCGGCCTCATCGAGCAGGAATTCCCCGACCACGCCATTTTCGGCGAAGAAGGCGGCCAGAAAAAAACCATCAGCGAATTCACCTGGGTGCTCGACCCCATCGACGGCACCCGCGCCTTCATCGCGGGCCGCAAGGAATGGGGCACGCTCATTGCGCTTTGTTCCGACGGCGTGCCCATCCTCGGCATCCTCGACCAGCCCGCTACGGGCGAGCGTTGGGTCGGTGTGCGCGGCAAGCTCACCACGCTGAATGGCGATGTGGTGGAAACCCGTCCCTGCACCGCGCTGGCCGAAGCCGAACTCTCCACCACCAGCGCCAGCCACTTCACCCCCGAGCAGGCAAAAAAAATTGTGCCCATCGCCCAAGCCACACGCAACACCGTGGCCGATGGCGATTGTTACGCGTATGGATTGCTGGCTCGTGGCGCCCGCGACGTGGTGGTCGATGCGGGGCTAAAACCCTACGATATTCTGGCTTTGGTTCCCATTGTGGAAGGCGCGGGCGGAACAATAACCGGATGGGACGGCGCGCCCATTACCCTGACGCATTTCTCGACCGCCGTCGCCGTGGGCGATGCGGCGCTTTTAGAAAAAATCGTTCTTTAGCCCAACGGCGGCAGGCCCATACCATCCACCAACTGCGTATCAAAACGGCGAATAAGCTGGCTCACTACCGCCTCCTGCCCGGGAGCATAGTAAAGCAGCGCATCTTTTAGCTGCTTACGGTCGGTGCCTGAATTTTTATTCGCCATGTGCCCCACGGTGCTGGCCACATCGCCGCTATCCTTCAAAACAAACTTTGCCATGTAATCGGTCATATAGCTGGCGGCGTGAAGCTTGGCGATCATCTCGACCTCTTTGAGGCCAAGGAAACATTGGGCGGCATGTTTTGCATCCACCCGCTTCAGCGGCTCCTGTTGCAACGACAGGCTATTGTCGTTGGCGTGCGGCACATCGCCGATCTTTGGATCCAGCAGTTCCCGGGCGGCAAGAATATCAAGCGTCACGTTGTTTTCGCGGCAATACTGGCTCACGTCGCGCTGCATTAACTGCAGGTTGCCTACGTGCAGCGTAGGCAACGCTTTGGCGATAACGGTTGCCATCTCATTGGGTTCCATGCCGTCTGTCCTTGTTTCTATTGGGTGAATCCATTATACCGCGCCGCGTGTGACAATAGGATGAAGATATGACAAAAACTCTCCATATCATTGGCTCCGGCCTTGCGGGCTCGGAAGCCGCGTGGCAGGCCGCCGAGCGCGGCGTTTCCGTGGTCATTCACGAAATGCGCGGGGTGAAGCCGACCGAGGCGCACCACACCACCGATTGCGCCGAGCTGGTCTGCTCCAACTCGTTCCGCTCCGACGACCATGAGAAAAACGCCGTGGGCCTGCTGCACGAGGAAATGCGCCGTTGCGGCAGCATCATCATGCGCTGCGCCGATGCCCACAAAGTGCCCGCAGGCGGCGCACTGGCCGTGGACCGCGAGGGCTACGCCCGCGCCGTGACCGAGGCACTCGAAGCGCACCCAAACATCACCTTCAAGCGCGAGGAAATCATCGCCCTGCCCACCGACGGCATGACCATAGTGGCCACTGGGCCGCTCACCTCGAAAGCGCTGTCGGAAGATATCTTGAAACATACCGGCACCGAGTACCTCGCCTTCTTCGACGCCATCGCCCCCATCATCCACCGCGACTCCATCGATATGACCCGCGCCTGGTTCCAGAGCCGTTACGACAAAGGCGAAGGCAAAGATTACATCAACTGCCCGATGGACAAGGAACAGTACCTCGCCTTCATCGAGGCCCTGAACACGGGCGAAAAGACAGAGTTCAAAGAATGGGAAAAGGCCACCGCCTATTTTGAGGGCTGTTTGCCCATCGAAGTCATGGCGAGCCGTGGGCCGGAAACGCTGCGCTACGGGCCCATGAAGCCGGTGGGCCTCACCAACCCCCACATTCAGCCCACCGACGAAAACCCGCGCGCCAACAAGGCCTACGCCATCGTGCAACTGCGGCAGGACAATAAACTGGGCACGTTGTGGAACATGGTGGGCTTCCAAACCAAGCTGAAATACGCCGAGCAATCGCGTATTTTCCGCGCCATTCCCGGTCTTGAGGGCGCGGAGTTCGCGCGCCTCGGCGGCATCCACCGCAACACCTTCATCAACTCGCCGAAACTGCTCGATGAGGTGCTGCGCCTAAAAACCGCGCCGCATATTCGTTTCGCTGGGCAGGTGACCGGGGTTGAGGGATACGTCGAATCCGCCGCTTGCGGCCTACTGGCCGGGCGTTTCGCCAGCGCTGAGCTGATGGGCGAAGCCATGACGCCGCCGCCGCGCACCACCGCGATGGGCGCCCTGCTGGCCCACATCACGGGCGAAGCCAACGCCGAGACGTTCCAGCCGATGAACGTGAATTTCGGCCTGTTCTTGCCGTTGGAAGAAAAAGTGAAAAAGGACAACCGCCCCATGGGGTACACCAGCCGCGCACTGCGCGATCTGGCGGGCTGGATTGCGCCGGAAGCAAAAGCGGCTTAGCGGCCTTTGCGCTCCGAAGCGCGATCGTTCTTTTCCAAACGGCGGTCCACCCAGGGTTTGGATGCCTTTTGGCCATTGGTATACCCGCCTGCGCCGAAGGATTTCGGCTCGTTCGCCACGCTCGAAAGCGGGTCGCCTTTATCAAAAAGTCGTTCATGCTTAGCCATGGCTGCCTCCTTGGTTCATTGGCGCACCATAGCCGCCCCATCAGCGCAGCGATGTGAACCTTTCGTGACAATGCATGTATGAAAGAGTCGTCTTAGCGAATGTTCCCGAACAGGTCTTCGATGTCCATCTGCTGCGGCTCGGCAGGCTTTTTGGACTTTTTCGGGGCGGGTTTCACCAACGCCGGTTTTTCCGGTTTCAGGGGGGCGTTGTTGGCCACGATGCGCACCGGCGCGCCGGTCAGGCGGTCGATGAAGCTGAGGCATTCCGCCGCCAGCGTTTCGCGGCTGATGTCTTGCGGGTTCAGCATGAAGTTCAGCCACAAGCCGCGCACCAGCGCGTGCAATTGGGTGGCGGAGTGTTTGGCTTCCTCGAGGCTGGCACCCAGCGTGTGGGCCAGTGCTTCGGTGAAGGCATGTTCGATTTTCTGGTCGGCGGCTTCCAGTTGGTTGCGGTAGGCGGCCTGCGTGGCGGCGTGGCCCCAGAAGGCCGACATCACATTCAGGCGGCGCGCCGAGCAGAGCTTCTTGCCGAAATGCGCTACTACTAACGCCGTCAAGCGTACGCGGCCATCATCGCCGGATTTGGCCAGCGCTTCGGTCCATTCGGTTTCGTATTCGTCGATCAGCGTTTTCAGCGTTTCGCGCAGCATAGTTTCTTTGGAGGTGAAATAGAAATTGATGATGCCGCGGCTCATGCCCGCGCCTTTGGAAATATGGGTGATGGTGGTTTCCATCAGCCCGCGCTTGGCAATCGAATCGAGCGCCGCCGCGATCAGCTGCGCTTTGCGTTTATCCTTAACATTTGCCCGCGACATCAATGCTCTCCAAGAGTTGATTGTACGTATATTCAGCACCACCGATAAGGCAAAGCCATACTGAATGCAAGTACAATGAAAGCGCGGGAGTGGTTACTGAACGGAGCCTAGCCCAACATCCTGCGGGGTGAACCGCTCGGTTTTGTTGCAGAACTGGCAATGCACACTGATTTCGCCCTCGTCCACCATGTCGGCGCGGTCCTCTAAGGGCATGCTCATCAGCAGGTCGAGGATGCGCTGGCGGTTGCAGCGGCAGCCGGTGCGCAGGCCCACGGGCGGGTACACGCGCACGCCGTCCTCGTGGAACAATTGGTACAGCAGCGTTTCCGCTTCCAGCAACGGGTCGATAAGTTCGCCCGGCTTGATGGTGCTGGCCAGCGCCATGCTGGTGCGCCAGCCTTCTTCCTGTTCGTCGGTGGGCTGCACGTTCAGGCCGCCTTCGCCGGGCATGCGCTCGAGCATGAAGCCGCCTGCGATCCATGCGCCATCGCGTTTTTCAACGGCGAGTTGGAACAGCACTTCGAGCTGCTGCGAGTAGGTGAAATAATTCACCAGCGCGTCGGTGATGGTTTCGCCCTCCAGCGCCACCACGCCTTGGTAGCGCTGCATGCCCTCGCCGGGGTCGAGGGTGATGGCGAGGTAGCCGTCTTTGCCAATCAGCTCGGCGGGGGTGTAGGTTTCTTTACCGAACACAGCGTCGGGCTTCACATCGGCGAAGCCGCGCAGTTCGCCGCCATGGGCGGCGTCCACCACCACCAGCGGCACCATGCCATCGCCTTTGATCTGGATGGTGAAGATGCCCTCCTGCTTCAGGGTGGCACCCAGCATGGCGGCTACCAGCAGCAGCTCGCCCAGCAGCTTGGCCACGGGCGCGGGGTATTCATAGCGCGAGAGAATGGTGTCGGCTACCGGCCCAAGCCGCACGAGACGTCCGCGCGCCCCTTCGGTTTCGCGCAGGAAAGAGATCAAGTAGTCGGTGGCTTGAATTGGGCTCATGGGCGCGATGTAGCGGAAGCACCGCCAGAGTACCAGTTTTTTTAGGAATCAGCGACTGGGGATGAGGGGCTTGCGCGCCCTCATCCCCAGTCGCCAGACTTCCGTTTACATCATCGTGGCCGAGTAGAGAATGGTGACCACCAGCAACGCACCTACCGCAAGGTGGGATGCGCGTGCGTCGTCACGTCTCATGTCGCCTATCAGCCGATGCAATTTTTTATATTTCATAAAAACCTGCCTATTCCCCGTTAGAATGAAGCGAACACAACTTCTTCTAAATCTTTACACAAATTAATCTGTGTTATTTTTGTTTTTGTGTGGGTTGCGTAACACAAAAAACACGCATGGTCAAAATTATTTCTCGCTAAGTCGCACTGAGAGCGCATTTCCACAGGCTGGCGCAATTCGTGGTTGTGTTGCATCGCGGTGCAGGGCTGCTTGGGTTGTGGCATTCCCACTTGTCGATTTGCGCAAATTAACGCACAGTTGCGCCATGGCGACAGTGCATATCATCGGCGCAGGCATCAGCGGTCTTTCGGCCGCGACGATGCTGGCGGAGAAACGAATTCCGGTGAAACTGTACGAAGCCACGGCGCATGCAGGTGGCCGTTGCCGCAGCAGCAGCCACGCTGAAATCGGTCTTTACGACCATGGGCTGCACCTCACCACCGACCGCGATTCCGAACTGCAGCGCTACCTTGCGCGCATCGAAAGCGAAGCGATGCCGAGGCGTGTGGCAGCACTGCCCCTGCCCGCCGCACCACTGCTGGATTATCTGCCATGGCTGCGCTGGGCGTTGCGCCCGCGTGGTGTGGCTGAGCACGCCATCACCCGCGAGAGCATGCTGCGCGACGCATGGTTCCGCCCCTTGGCGCGCTTGTTCTACGCCACGCCGCCCGCGCAACTTCCCGCCCGCGCCTTGCGCCGTTACGCGCGCCGCCGCCGCCCCTACACCATGAATGCCGACCTGCAATCCAGCTACATCCAACCGGCACTCGATTTTCTCGATGCGTGCGGCGGCAGCGTCTATTTCAGCCACGCGCTCACCCGCATCGAACGCATGGATGGCGTGCCGTCGGCCCTGGTGTTCGCGCGCAAAAAAATCCTGCTCGCCCCCGGCGATATGGTCATCCTCGCCACGCCCCCCGCCTTCGCGCACACTGTGCTGCCGGAACTGCAGGTTCCGGTACAAGACCAATCCGCCATCACGCTGCATTTCGCCTGCGCGCACCGCGAACCGATTGGTTCCGTCACCTATCCGCTGGAAGCCCCGATGGATCTGCTGCGCTACGACGAAGGCAGCATCGCCGCCAGCATCCGTCTTGCCGGGCCGGCGTGGCGCAGCGACCCCGAGCTGCTTACCCATCGCGTGTGGCGCGCCATCCAGAAACAGCACCGCTATTTAAAAAACACGGCCATGCCCACCGTGGCGCAATGGCGCGAGAAACGCGCGGGACATGCGGTAAGCGAATCCTCCCATGTGCCGCACGACCACGGCACTTTGCTGCTGGCGGGCGACTGGTTGCACCCCGCCTTGCCACCCACGCTGGAGGCCGCCGCTGCCAGCGGCCACGCCGCCGCAGCGCTGGCGATGGAGAGATTGCCGAAGCGTTCCCTACAGAAACAACGGTAATTTTATTTGGCTCCTGCGTCCGCGCGTACTAGGTTGCGCGCAAGGAGACTGACCATGAGCATCACTCGACGTGGATTTATGCAGCTTTCCCTCGCTTCGGCGGGGGTTCTGATGGCACCGAGAGCGTTGCGCGCGGCCAGCCCGGCAACAACAAAAGAGGCACAAAAAATGGCTA
>JBBKVX010000051.1:0-10711 GCA_037968615.1 Rickettsiales bacterium | reverse complement strand
GGCTCACCTTAGAACACTTCTGGAAAAATGAATGAGCAAAGTTTGCTGCTGTTTGATAGGGCATACTCCGCAGTGCTGGCATCGTCGGTGGTAGCGCATCCAGGAGTTACGGATGATGTGTTTTCTAGAACGCGCAATTTTCCTGTACCCGGTAGCCCATCATCGATTTTTTTGTCCGAATTCCATGCCTCTTCAGGCTTTATGAGCGGGGCATAGGTTACATCATTTCCTGATGCTTGCGCCCCAAAGTAAAATACATTGCCATAATTACCCGCAAAGCTTTGACTCCCACTTCCCTTAGTTCCTTCCCATAAAACAGTCCATCCTGCATTGGGGAGTTTTGAAGCGGGGACATTCGTACCTATAACGGTGCGATATGCCCCTGCAGATCCTGCGATTCCAGTATAGCTTCCCTCTATTAGTCCGGCGTTCGCCAGATGTTGCCAATAAGTGAATAATTCATTGGATTGATTGGCTGCGCCACTATATCGCAGCTGACCGTTTCCATCGCCATTGCAGGTCTGGGTTCCTGTGCCAGCCGTGGCATTGGGGCAAGTTCCGGCACTCATCGTACCCCAGAATGCTTCTGCATTGGTCATATCGCCGGGAAGGGCGAAATACTTGTCGCGGAAAGAATGGGTGGCCGTGACATAACGATTATATTCGGTGGCCACACTGCGCAACTCCGCCGCCCGAATCAGCGACTGCCCAGCTAATATTCCACCGACCAGTAAGCCAAGGATGACCAGCACGATGGAGAGTTCGACCAAGCTGAACGCTTGTTTTGGGGAGATGGACGATAGGGACGTTCTCATTCCAAGACCATAATGATTTAGGCACATGATGTCATTCTGTATTCCAGCCGCAGACCTAACGTTGGTTAATTACAGAGCAATTGCAGTTTATGCTCGGCGGTAGAAGGATCACAGTCAAGATTTCTAATGTCCCCATAGTGTCCTTAAACGGTGCGATAGGGCTATCTGTCCTA
Source organism: Rickettsiales bacterium (assembly GCA_037968615.1). Taxonomy (GTDB): domain Bacteria; phylum Pseudomonadota; class Alphaproteobacteria; order Rickettsiales; family UBA3002; genus QFOX01. The sequence continues at coordinate 9,723 of JBBKVX010000051.1, read as the reverse complement.
ACTCAGATCAGATTGGGGCTCTGTTGCACCTACCGCTCTGCCCTAACCAAAGAAGCCGTAGCAGAACTATACTGGTAATCACGGATAGTGTGATCGCGGATTCGAGTATTCATTAATGACAGCCTGTTCTTGGCCCGTTATACATAACGCATGGCGCATCATCATAAATCGCGTGGTTTCAGTTTAGTTGAACTCAGCATCGTGCTGGTCATTCTTGGCCTGCTGGTCGGGGGCATACTGGCGGGGCAGTCGCTGATTCGCGCGGCGGAGTTACGCTCAGTCAGCACCGAATACAGCCGTTACCTTACCGCCATGCACAGTTTCCGTGACAAATATTTTGCCCTCCCGGGAGATATGAATAACGCCACTAGCTTCTGGGGCAAGGACAATACTAACTGCGCAGCCCACACTGGAACCAATGCGACTCCCGGAACCTGCAATGGAAACAACAACGCTGTATTGAACCTAGCCGCAAGCGCTTCTGCCACTGGAGAAAATTATCGCTTCTGGCAGCACTTGGCATTGGCAGGGCTAATCGAGGGAACGTATACCGGTCTCGCGGGAGGCGGCAGTATCAGTCATGCGATGATTGGAACAAATGCTCCCCGTAGCAAATTGAATAATGCCGGGTGGTCGATTTATCCTTTCCCTACCACTATTGCGATAGATAATGCTGGCTGGGCGAATTTTGAAGGAACCTACGGCAACCAATTTCTATTGGGCGCTGAGGTGTCTACTTCTGTTACGGAGGGCCGCGCAATAAAAGCCGAAGAAGCGTGGAACATTGACACCAAACTCGATGACGGCAAACCCGGCACCGGCACCGTTCGTACCTATGAAAATCGCTGTAATGATAACACATACTCCACTACGCTACCGCGTGCGAATATTGCAAATTATAGATTGAACGACACCAGCATCGACTGCAATCTGCTTTTCAATATGTGATGACATGAAAAAGAACCACGCATTCTCGCTCGTCGAATTAAGCATCGTGCTAGTCATTCTCGGCCTGTTGGTGGGTGGTATTCTGGCGGGCCAATCGCTCATCCGGGCCAGTGAGCTGCGGAGTGTCAGCACCGAATATAACCGTTACATCACTGCCACCAACGCCTTCCGAGATAAGTATTTTTCTCTACCCGGCGACATGACCAATGCCACTGCTTTTTGGGGGAAAGACAATACACGTTGCCCCTCACACAGCGGTACCACTAATGCTGATACCGGCACCTGCAACGGCAACGGCGATACTCGACTCGACGGTGCCAGCGCCGCGGGTGCCACTGGCGAGAATTACCAGATTTGGCGGCAGCTGGCTGTTGCCGGACTTATCGAAGGTAGCTATACGGGCTATTCGGGACCGGGCGGTGCCAGCGGTCTGCATATGGTGCCAGGCACTAATATTCCTGCTTCAAAGCTGCCGCGCGCCGGCTGGGGGCTTCGCTATTCGCCGACGATGGGTAGCGCATCAGAGTTTGCTCTCACTTATGGCAACTGGCTTCAATTGGGCGCCGATGCACTAACATGGGACAACGGCCTGCCGGTGCTTCGTCCGGAAGAAGTGTGGAATATCGATACTAAATTGGATGACGGCAAACCTGGTCGCGGCAAGATCGTGCCGCGCTATTGGTCGCCCTGCACCAATGCTGTCGACCAGAACGATCTGGACACCACTTATAAGCTCAACAGCAATGCCGTGGCATGCGTGCTGATTGTCCGTCAAGCTTGGTAGAGCGGGCTGGGCAACTGGTTTCTTGAAATTCCTAGATATGGCCTCATCCCAGCACGGCACAGCCGACAAGAAATATTGCAAATCCAAACTGATTGCCCACCCTACCCCACAACTGACGCTCCACCTAACTTCGGGGGTCGGCGCTAATACTTAAACCTGTTGAGTAGGATATGCATTCCTAGTCCCACAAAGTGCATAATCCACAGAATATCAGCGAGAAGGTCGGATTACGCGTCTCGTTGTACAGCAACATAAATCGGTGTTCCGACAACGTCCCTGCCCTGGGATTGACTGCTAAGAATCAAATGCAGTGGCCGGCTTGTGCGTCTGCAGTTCACATTGCGCGAGCATGAATAATTGAGTCATAAAAAAACGAGTGGTAATTTATGGCCTTAGAGCTTGAGGGCCAGGGCAGTATTGCGGCCAGCCCCGGCTGTGTCAACCTGGCCAACGCGGTTACCAGCCTGGCGGCCGCTGCATACCGGCTAGATACAAGTTCAGCGAACTACTCCTTCGTCAGAAGACGGCCTACTAACTAACCTAATAAATGCCTCGCCATAGCTTTCTCATGCCGTCGATTAATCGACGGCATTTTCGAGACCGCAGATTAATGTAGTGACGGATATAGCGTATTCCGATGTGGTGCCAGCTCCAGTAAGACATCCCACACTACCGAAACCGTTGCCGCCAATGATTCTACCCGTAGCGGGTTTGCCGTCATCCAGCTTGGTGTCTAGGTTCCAGGCTTCTTCGGGCCGCAGGATGGCTGAAATGGGCAGCTCGCTAGTGAAAAACCGGCCGATATGAAGGTAATTGCGCGATGTGGTGGCGGGCCAGCCGATATAGTTGTTAGGGTTCCAGTAGCCAATAGAAAAGCCGCCGCCAATTTTTGAGGCTGGAACGTTCGTGCCTATCACGCCTTCCGCACCCGTATGAAGGCCCGTGTAACTGCCTTCAATCAAACCCGCTAGCGCTAGATGCTGCCATGCGCGGAATTCTTCACCATAACCGCTAATGGCTATCTGGCTGTCTCCATTGCCATTACACCCTGCGGCGGAATCTTTTACCCAGGCATTGGTGCAGCCTGCTAGCGTTCCCCAGAACGAGAAAGCATTACGCAAGTCGCCTGGCAGCCCGAAATACTTGTCGCGGAACGCATGGATAGCGGTCTGGTATTTATTGAAATCCGTGGAAACACTGCGCAGCTCTGAGGCACGGATTAGTGATTGCCCAGCCAAGATACCACCTACGAGCAGGCCAAGGATGACCAGGACGATAGAAAGTTCGACGAGTGAAAATCCACGCTTCATGCGCCTATCATAATAGGAGAAGGCCGAAAGGTCAGCCAAAAACAATTCGCATCCAGCTACCTGAGGAGCAGCGTCATGGGAGCAGCACCGGGTCGAGGAAGTGGCGGAGCTTCAAGGCACGTTGGATATGAAAATGACGCAGGGCCGCACCGCGACCGTAAGGGTAAAATTCCCGGCGATCCGGGTGGTTTAATTAGCGAACCATAAAGATCAAATTACAGCCGAGGGTGGTATCTGCGTAGACATACTGAGCGGTGGAAGCGTCGTTGGAGCTGGCGCAGGATGGCCGATTTGTATTAATCCACGAACGCACAATCCCGGTGCCCGGATATCCATCATCCAGCTTGGTATCGATATTCCATGCATCTTCAGCGCGCATGACGGGATTGTTCGTGTAATCATTCTCGTTAACACTATTGCCCCCAAACGCAAAAACATGACCATAGTTTCCCGCAAAAAAAGGAGCATTGGGGTTACCGCCATAAAACAATCCCCACCCTGCCCCTTTAATGCGTGATGCAGGGATGTTCGTTCCAACAATAGCATGGCTTATCCCCGCCGATCCGGCAATACCGCTATAAGTGCCTTCCACCAAACCAGCATTGGAAAGATGTTGCCAAGCCCGCCACACTTCGAAGGTAGCCACATCTACCCGACCATTGCCATCACCATTACAGGTGGCCGTGCCCGTTGCTGCTGTAGTTAGAGCTGCGCAGGTACTGTCGGAACCGTCGGCTGTGCCGCCCGCTTGTGCACCCCAAAAACGGACAGCGTTATTCATGTCGCCCGGCCAGGAAAAATAGCGGTCGCGGAAAGCATGTATGGAAGCAATGTGACGTTGGTAGTCAGCAGAAACACTGCGCAACTCTGCGGCATGTATCAGTGATTGCCCAGCCAGTATGCCGCCGACTAGTAGGCCGAGAATCACCAGTACGATGGAGAGTTCGACTAAGCTGAAAGCGCGTCGGTAGAGATGCTTTATCATGCCGTGAGAGTACCAATCAGGGCGGCGAGTGTCATTATATATATGGAAAGAGGAAATGGCTCAGCACGTTCTTCGCGGTGTTCGTTAATGACAGTCTATGGCTGGCTTGTTATACATAACGCATGACGCATTACAATAGATCGCGTGGTTTCAGCTTAGTCGAACTCTCCATTGTGCTGGTCATCCTTGGCTTGCTGGTGGGCGGGATACTGGCTGGGCAATCACTTATCCGGGCGGCAGAACTGCGCGCGGTCGGCACCGAATACACGCGGTATGTCACCGCCATGTATTCCTTCCGCGATAAATATTTTGCCCTGCCCGGCGATTTCAACAAAGCCACCAGCTTCTGGGGTGACGACAACACCAACTGTGCCGATGCCGCCATTGCCAACGGTACGCCGGGTACCTGCAACGGCAACGCGGATGGTATCCTGAACTGGCCCGCAGTCGGCGCCAACCTCACCGGCGAAAATTATCAGTTCTGGAAACAGCTCGCTCTGGCTGGGCTGATCGAGGGGACTTATACAGGCCTTTCCGCCAGCTGCTATTATTGTACCGTCATCGGCAGCAATGTGCCGCGCAGCCGCCTCAACAATGCGGGGTGGACGGCTGGTTGGGTTGGCAACGTCACCGCCGATAACGGCCAGTGGCTGCCCAGCAACTACGGCAATGGCATCTCGTTCGGTGCGCAAGCGAACTATACTACCGGCGCCGTGCTTACCACCGCTGAAGCTTGGAACATCGACACGAAAATCGATGACGGCATGGCCGCCCGCGGCAAAGTGCTGAGCTGGGGGCCGCCCATCACGCCCAACTGCGTCGATACCGGAACCTCTGCCGCCACTTATGTCCTCGCCAATACCGGCGTTGCCTGTTCTTTCCAAATGAAACTGCCGCTCTAAGAGATTTTATGATTCGCGCTTTCAGCCTTGTCGAACTTTCCATCGTGCTGGTCATCCTAGGCCTGCTAGTCGGTGGCATATTAGCGGGGCAGAGCCTGATACGCGCAGGAGAACTGCGTAAAGTTGGCACCGAAATCGAAAGTTTTCGTACGGCTACGTTCTCTTTCCGCGACAAGTATTTTGCCATGCCCGGGGATATGACCAACGCATCAAGTTTTTGGCCAACTGCCGCGAACGGAGGCGGCGTCCAACGGTTGTACTGGAGCTTGTCGGGGATCAATTTTTGGAATCATCTCCAACAAGCTGGGTTGCTTACCGGCAATATTGCGCCTGCAGGCAGCACTGTTTCACAGATTATCATCGGCACACATGTACCGAGCTGCCCATTAGGCACGTGTGGCTACAGCATGGCTTATTTCTCCTCTTGGACGCAACAACCCCCGCTGGTGGGGCGGAATGTTCTGGTGATGGGAGCGGAAAATACAAACAGTTACACCGAGAATGGCGTCGCAGGATTCAATGCTGAACAACTGTGGAACATCGATACCAAGTACGATGACGGCAAGTCTGATCTCGGCAGGATCATCGGCAATGTATGCGTGAGTGGCACTTATCCGGACCGAATCTATTATTTAAATAATCCAAGCCTCAGTTGTCGAATGCTAGTCGATTTCTTCAAATAATTAAGTGCGCCACGCTCCTCCCGTGTTCGTTAATGACAGCCTATGGTGGACTTGGTATACATAACGCATGGCGCATCATCATAAGTCGCATGGCTTTAGCTTAGTCGAACTTTCCATCGTGCTAGTCATCCTTGGCCTGCTGGTCGGTGGGATACTGGCTGGTCAGTCGCTGATTCGTGCGGCGGAGTTGCGCAGCATTTCGACAGATGTGAACCGCTACATAACAGCCACTGCGACCTTCCGGGATAAACATTTTGCACTACCGGGCGACATGGCCAACGCTATCGCTTTTTGGGGCACGGATGCGGGCGGTTGCCCCAATGGGGGCGGTGCAACCGGCACATGCAATGGCGACGGTAACGGGAAGATTGGTCAAGGCTCCAACGTCGCAAATCAGTGTGAAAACGAAGAGTATTGGCGGCACCTTGTGCGCGCCGGATTGATTGAGGGGAATTACACTCCCAACACAGCTGTAACCTGTTATGCCCCGATGACACCCGGCGCAGAAATTCCAAAACTACGAATTGGAAATGGAGCAATCAGCATGGCTCATGTAGGAAATATTACTACTAGTGGCAGTTTTCCTGGGAATGCTTTTTACCCAGGAAGTTATGGAAACACATATATTTTGGGGACTGCTCCTGGCTCCGTAAACTATTTAACAAATGGCGATTTCTTAAAGCCCGAGGAAGCATGGAATATCGATAGCAAGATGGATGATGGTAGGCCCGGCTATGGGATAGTCACGACGCATATGGTGGGGTACTACAACGCCAACTGCGCTACAAGCGCCACTGCTTCTGCCGCTTCTTATAGCCTAAACGTTGCAAGCGTTGCATGTCCGCTATTTATTAAATCCGGCTTTTAGACCGATTCCGTGCAAGGATATTCGCCCCGCCGCCCCAAGGGGAAAGCATTCGCCACACCGGGTGGCGCTTAATCTATGGTGTAACCTGTATGTCCCAGAGCCCATCATCCCCGATGGTGCGCCACGATTCTCCCGCGTTCGTTAATGACAGCCCGTGCATGGCTTGTTATACACAACGCATGACGCATAATGATAAATTGCGTGGTTTCAGCCTCGTCGAACTCAGTATCGTGCTAGTGATTCTTGGATTGCTGACGGGCGGCATTCTGGCGGGGCAATCGCTGATCCGTGCCGCCGAGATTCGCAAATTCACCGGCGAGATGAGTAAATTCCAATCCAGCTACCACGCCTTCCGCGACAAATATTTCGCCATGCCGGGCGATTTCAACCTTGCTACCAGCTTTTGGCCAACCCCCGACTGCGCCTCAGGTGGCGCCTGCAATGGCGGCGGCGACAACATCATCACCACCGCCGGCGAAAGCCGTTTTGTCTGGCAACATCTGGAGTTGGCGGGCCTGTGGCCGGGCCATTATTATGGGCGCTACCGCACCACGGGGTTGGTGAATGGCTACGATGTGCCCATCTCTCCCCTCGGCAGCAGCCAATCCATCGATTTTGTTCGCAAGATCCTGGGTTCCGGAAGCTCCACGCATAATTTCGTGCCCACCGGCCATTATATCTATCACGGCACCATCCCCGACGATGGCGCGGGCAGCGGCTACCTGATGGATACCGGTACCCTCAATGGCGACGAAGTCTGGCGCATCGATACGAAAATGGATGACGGCATGCCACGCAGTGGTAAAATATGGGGCACTAGCTATTGCGGCCTCGCCACCGGCTATAACCTCACCTCCACCCTTAATCGCTGCGTGTTCTGGACACACATCGCCGATTGATCGCCATCATGTCGATGACGGCATAAATGTTCGTGACCTGCCGCTTAGCAGCCGACGGCAATAGGACATTATGCTACATGACAAGCCCCGCTTCGATGGTTATAGCTCTTACATGCGCAATGGATTCTCATTAGTCGAACTCAGCATTGTATTGGTCATCCTCGGCCTGCTGGTCGGCGGCATATTGACAGGGCAGTCGCTCATTCAGGCGGCGCAATTACGAAAAGTCATTACGCAGTACGACCAGATACGCGCGGCGACAAACAGTTTCCGCGACCGGTATATGGGCCTACCCGGCGACATCACCAACGCCACCAGCTTCTGGGGCATTTCCAGCGATTGCCTTGCCCCCACTAGCGATAGCACGACCTGCAACGGCGATGGCAGCGGCAGGCTGGCCTATCTCGTTGGTTCGTCCTATCGCTACGAACCATGGCATTTCTGGAAACATCTGGCCAATGCAGGGCTGATTCCCGGCACCTATACGGGAGCAACTAATAGCAGTGCCTGCTCTATCGCATCTTATTGCCTCGTCCCCGGAGAGAATGGCCTGCAAGGCCCGATGGGTGGCAGTGGGTGGGTGGCGTTCTCCATTGCGACTAATGCGGATAAGAGCTGGAACGGCCGCGCAGCCGATCAAGATAGGAATATCCTTGCTCTTGGGAATCCGTCGAACAGCTCCTCTGGAATATGGTTTGGGGCATCGTTAGGAGCGGCGGACCAATGGAATGTCGATACGAAGATCGATGATGGCATGCCCTATACCGGCAAGCTGGTAGATGCATCCGGCACCGGCTCAACCTACACGCTCAACTGCGCCACGGCAAATAGCGCTGAATTCGGCAACTCCCCGCCTGGCACTAGTACCAACGGCGCGCAGTACCGACTAGATCGCAATACTGCAAACACAACTGAAGGGTGCGTTCCGTTCTTCGATTTATAGAGGTATGCCAGCATTACTTCAAAAGTGTTGTAAGCTGCGGACGCAGCTTCTCGGCTAGTTCAGGGCGGCCGGAACGACAGGATGACATTGCCTCGATATAGCCTGCTACTTCCCCGCAATCGTAGCGCATGCCGTCACAACGAGATGCGTGCTTACACCCTAGCACAATAATCTATGACATCCTTTTTCCTATTCGTTATAAATAACGCATGAAAGAACACGCCAAACCGAAAAGTAATTATGCGCCCGCCTTCTTCCCGCCTAAACAACAAGGCGGGTTCTCCCTCGTTGAACTCAGCATCGTGCTGGTCATTCTCGGCCTGCTAGTCGGTGGCATATTGACGGGACAATCGCTGATACGTGCGGCGCAGGTGCGGGCAGTGGTCAGCGAACATACGCGCTACCAGACCGCCTTGTACAGTTTTCGCGACAAGTATTTTGCCATCGCAGGCGATATGAGTAACGCCACACGCTTCTGGGGCGTTCAGGCCGGCGCGACAACGGACGGGCGCGACGCAACCTGCGCCGTGCTAACGCACACCACCCCCAGCACAGACAGCCGTACCTGCAACGGCGACGGTAACGGCCGTATCGATGGCATCCCTTCGACGAACGTCTACGAGCGCTACCGCGTCTGGCAGCATCTGGCCAATGCGGGGTTGATCGAAGGACAATACACGGGCGTTCCCGGCAGCGGAGGCATCTATAACACCATCGCCGGGCAGAACACCCCCACCTCCAAAACGGATGGGGCAAGCTGGTCGCATATTTACACCGGCACCATTACCAGTGCCGGTGGCGGGTTGTTCGTCGGCAATTACGGCAACGTCGCCGAGATACGTAAGGATGGGGCAACTGCCCTAAGCTTCCTCAAACCGGAGGAAGCATGGAACATCGATACCAAAATGGATGACGGTCTTCCTGCCCAAGGTGCAGTTCTCCCATACGACGCCACCTACCAAACCAATTGCACCAACGGCAGCGTATACACGCTCTCCTACCCATCCGCCGCCTGTTCACTGCTCATCAAAATAGGACTGTAATATGCGTCGTGGGTTCAGTCTGGTCGAACTCAGCATCGTCCTCGTTATCCTCGGGTTGCTGGTTGGTGGCATATTGGCGGGCCAGTCCCTTATTCGCGCCAGTGAGTTGCGAGCAGTGAGTACTGAATACAGCCGGTATATCGCAGCAGTACACGCCTTTCGCGACAAATATTTTGCCTTGCCGGGAGACCTCGGCAACGCCACCCAATTCTGGTCAACGGCTACGGCCTGCCCGGGATTAAGCGGAACGCCGAGCACCACCATGGCGACGTGCAATGGCAATGCCAACGGACAGATCTCACCTTTTGTTAGCACTAGCAACGAGACCTACCGTTTCTGGCAGCATCTTGCCAATGCC
>JBBKVX010000050.1:0-8355 GCA_037968615.1 Rickettsiales bacterium | reverse complement strand
GAGCTTGATGATGTCCATGGTGGCCATGGCGAGGCCTGCGCCGTTCACCATGCAACCGATGTTGCCGTCCATTTTCACGTAGCTGAGGCCGAACTTGGCTGCTTGCAGCTCCAGCGGATCCTCTTCGTCTTCGTCGCGCATTTCCATCACTTCCGGCTGACGGAAGAGGGCGTTGTCGTCGAAGTTGAATTTGGCGTCGAGCGCGATGAGTTTGCCTTGCTTGGTGATGACCAGCGGGTTGATCTCGATCTGCGCAGCGTCGGTCTCGATGAACGACTTATAGACGCCGAAGATGAATTTCTGGAAATCGGCCTGAAGTTCTTGCGGAATCTCGATGCCGTAAGCCAGCGTGCGCGCGTGGTGCGCCTGAATGCCGGTGGCCGGATCGACGGGAACCGTCAGGATTTTCTCGGGGTGCGAAGCGGCTACTTCCTCGATGTCCATGCCGCCTTCTTTCGAGGCGACGAAGCTGACGCAGCTATGCGTGCGGTCGAGCACGGCGGACACGTAAAGCTCGGTACCGATGTCGGAACCTTCTTCGATGTACACGCGCTTCACTTCCTTGCCCTCGGGGCCGGTCTGGTGCGTGATGAGCGTCATGCCCAGCATTTCTTTGGCGAGGCGCTTCACTTCGTCGAGCGACTTGGCGAGTTTCACGCCGCCGCCCTTGCCGCGGCCACCCGCGTGAATTTGTGCTTTCACTACCCACAGCGCGCCGCCGAGGGATTGAGCCACCTGCTCGGCTTCCGCCGGGGTGTAGGCCACGCCGCCACGGGGAACCGTAACGCCGAATTTCGCTAAGACCGACTTGGCCTGATACTCATGGATATTCATAGATGCTCCTTAAAATTAATCCGCTTTAGGCGGCTTTCTTTTCCAGTTTGATCCCGCCGCACAGTTCGCGCACGGCTTGGACCGAGTTGTCGAATTGCTTCTTCTGCTCGGCAGGCAAAGCGATCTCGACGATTTTCTCAACGCCCTTGGCGCCGATGATGGTGGGCACGCCCACATAGATGTCCTTCTGGCCATACTGGCCGGTGAGGTACGCAGCGCAGGGCAGCAGGGCCTTGCGGTCGTTCAGATAGGCATCGGCCATTTGGATGGCGGCGGCGGCCGGGGCGTAGAACGCGGAACCGGTTTTCAGCAGACCAACGATTTCAGCACCACCGTCGCGGGTGCGCTGAATCATCGCATCGAGCTCATCCTGCTTGATCCAACCCATTTTGATGAGGTCGGGCAGCGGAATGCCAGCCACGGTGCTGTAAGGCGCCATCGGCACCATGGTGTCGCCATGGCCACCGAGCACGAAGGTGGTGATGTCTTTTTGCGAGGTCTTGAATGCTTCCGCCAAGAAATAGCTGAAGCGCGCGGAATCAAGCACACCGGCCATGCCGACGACTTTCTCGGGTGCGAAACCGGTTTGTTGCTGCATCACCCACACCATCGCGTCGAGCGGGTTGGTGATGACAATAACGAACGCGTCCGGGCAATGTTCTTTCAGATTGGCGGCCACGGTGCTGATGATGCCAGTGTTGGTGTTCACCAGATCGTCGCGGCTCATGCCCGGCTTGCGGGCGATGCCGGCGGTGACGATCACCACATCGGCGCCAGCGAGGTCGGCGTAATTGTTGGTGCCTTTCACGGAAGCATCGAGCTTCTCAACGGCCAGCGACTGCGAAATATCGAGCGCTTTGCCCTGCGGCAGGCCCTCGACCACGTCGAAGAGGACCACGTCCCCCAATTCTTTCAGCGCAGCGAGGTGGGCAAGCGTGCCACCGATATTGCCAGCACCAACCAAACCGATTTTCTTGCGAGTAGCCATGAGGGCCTCCTTGAGGGCATAAATGAGTCGCCGTCTTCTAACCACACGGGGTTGGGCATGGCAAGTGAAGATGGGGAAAGGCGAGAGCGCATCAATTCACAAAAGATTAACACTTCTTTTTTTGTGGCCTGTTAGCGTGCCCGCGAACAAATGGAGAGAAACATGGCCGATCTTCAAACCCGCCTCGAAGCCGGCGTAAAAGCAGCTCAAGGAGAGCGCGACATCGCGCGCATGCTGGCCAGTCCAGGCGGCGGCAGCATCGTACGCGAGGCGCGGTTTACACTGAACCACATGTTGGAAAAACTGGTGCTCACCCGCATTCTGGCGGAACAGGGCCATCCCGGTTCTGTGGAGCAGAGCGATCGTATTACGAATCAATTGGTCGAGTTGATGGAGCATACCAGCTTGCTGCTGAAACAAAGCGGTCACCTGTCGGACTCTTCCAACGTGTCGGTTGCCGGTCATTTTCTTAAGCAGAACACCGAAGGATTGCATCGGGCCATCGACGAGGCCATCGGCAAAACTCCCAGAAAAACGATGGTGCAAAAACATGCCCAGAAGCCGCAAGACGAACAAGGGCGCGGCCGGTCGGCAGCAGGTTAAGCTTACTTATTCATCAACCCGAAGAACTCGTCGTTCGACTTGGTGTCCTTGATCTTGGCGAGGAGGAACTCCATCGCATCCATCGGGCCCATGGGGTTGAGGATCTTGCGCAGCATCCAGACTTTCATCAGATCGGCTTTTTCGTAGAGCAGATCTTCCTTACGGGTGCCGGACTTGGTGATGTCCATGGCCGGGTAGATGCGCTTGTCGGAGAGTTTGCGGTCGAGCACGATCTCGGAGTTGCCGGTGCCTTTGAATTCCTCGAAGATCACTTCGTCCATGCGCGAGCCGGTCTCGATCAGCGCGGTGCTGATGATGGTGAGCGAACCGCCGAACTCGATGTTCCGCGCGGCGCCGAAGAAGCGTTTCGGGCGTTGCAGGGCGTTGGCGTCCACACCGCCGGTGAGCACTTTACCGGATGAGGGAACAACGGTGTTGTAGGCACGAGCGAGGCGGGTGATGGAGTCGAGCAGGATCACGACGTCCTTCTTGTGTTCCACCAGGCGCTTGGCTTTCTCAATCACCATTTCGGCGAGCTGTACGTGGCGGGTCGCGGGCTCATCGAAGGTGGAGCTGACGACTTCACCCTTCACGGAGCGGGTCATATCGGTCACTTCCTCGGGGCGCTCGTCGACGAGCAGCACGATGAGGAAACATTCGGGATGGTTCTTCTCGATGGAGTGGGCGATGTTCTGCATCATCACTGTTTTACCGGTGCGCGGCGGGGCGACGATCAGCGTACGCTGGCCCTTGCCCTGCGGCACGATGAGATCGATCACGCGGCTCGAAAGATCTTCTTTTTTCTTCGAGTCGGGGTTGTAATATTCCATCTTGAAACGCTCTTCGGGGTAGAGCGGGGTGAGGTTGTCGAAGTTCACGCGTTGGCGCAGGTTCTCGATGGGCTCGAAATTCACGGATTTGGCTTCGCTGAGGGCGAAATAACGCTCCTCACCTTTGGGGGCGCGGATGGGGCCTTCGACCGTATCGCCCGTGCGCAGGCCAAGTTTTTTGACGATGACGGGCGGCACATAGATGTCGTCGGGGCCGGCGAGATAGTTGGCCTCGGGGTAGCGCAAAAAGCCGAACCCGTCCTGCAGCACTTCGATGGTGCCGGAACCGACGATCTCTTCGCCTTCTTCCGCGCGGCGCTTCAGGATGGCGAACACCATTTCTTGTTTCAGCATGGAGCTGGCGTTCTCGATGCCGAGTTTTTCGGCCATCGCCAACAGTTCGCTGGTGCGTTCGCGCTTCAATTCTTGCAGTTTCATTCGGTTCTCGTGGGTGGGGGTGTTTGGGGGTCGGAGAAAATAATCAGGAGGATTTTTTTCTGGCGCCAGCCGGAACGGGGCGCGCTTGGCCCAAGAACTGGGTTAACCCCAATCTAAGCTTTTTCCATGAAACGTCAAGGCTTTCGTTATTTTAGAAAGGCTTGAGCACCGCCAGCAGCACGATGAAGATAAAGATGATCGTGACTAACTCGTTGATAATTTTATAAAAACGCGAGCTGCGTGGGCGTTCGTCGCGCGCCAGTTTTTTGCGGGTGATGGCGAAGAACACGTGCAAGCCGACCATGACGGCGAGCAGGGTGGCTTTGGCGTCGAACCAATGCTGGGGGCGGCCCATATCGATGATGGAAAGCAGCATGCCGCCAAACAGAAACGTGAAAATCATCGCCGGATTGATAATGGCTTTCAGCAGGCGGCGTTCCATGATCTTGAATTGCTCGCTCTCGGCCGAACCGACGCTACTGGCGGCGTGGTACGCAAACAGGCGCGGCAGGTAGAACATGCCCGCCATCCACGCGGTGAAGCTGATGATGTGCAGGGCTTTGATGAGCAGGTAATAATTTTCCATGGGTTTCCTTACGCCGGGCAGGGGCATTGTTTCATGCTGGTGGGGCACAAGCGCGTGCCGGTATGCGACGCGGTTTTGGAACCGACTTTCAACTTCAGGCACATATCGGCCAGCGCGGCGATGAAATGGGCGCGCACCGACAGGGTGGGCACGCGGTAATAATGGTCGAGGCCTTTGCCATGGGCGAGTTCAGCGTATTCGATGTCGAGCTCAACCAGCGTTTCCGAATGTTCCGACACGAAGGCGATGGGCACCAGCACGACGGGCACTTTGTCGGCAGCGGCGCGCAGCAGCTCATGTTCGGTGGAGGGGCCGATCCATTTCATCGGGCCGACGCGGCTTTGGTAGCAATTCACGGCGTCTTTCAGATCGAGTTTTTTCACCACGGCGCGGGTGGTGGCTTCCACCTGCCATTGGTAGGGGTCGCCTTTTTTGATGATTTTTTCTGGCAACCCGTGCGCCGAAAACAGTACTCGGGCAGGGCCAAAACGCTCGGCTTCGGTCACGTAGGTCTGCACCAATTGGGCATGCGCGGTGATGAAATCTTTTTGCGTTGGGTAACAGCAGACCGAAGTGGTGGGGGTTTTCAGTCCTGCCTGCTGCGCGGCGCGATGCCAATCCTTGAACGAGGAACCCGTGGTGGTGGTGGAGAATTGCGGGTAGAGCGGCAGCAAAATAATATGATCGGGCGCGTAGGCTTTTACCGCATCCACCACCTCGGCGCTCATTGGGTTCCAGTAACGCATGCAGGTGAATATTTTTACTTGGCCATGGCCGGAGAGGGTGGCTTCTAACGCCTGAACCTGCGCATCGGTATTTTCCAGAAGGGGTGATTTACCGCCCAATTCCTCGTAGATCGCTTGCGCTTTCGGCGCGCGACGGCGGGAAATGAACGAGGCCAATGCACGTCGAAACGGGTTGGGCAAACCAATTATGGCGGGGTCGTTGAACAAATTGAACAGAAAAGGCTGTACCGAATCGGGATCGCTTGGCCCGCCGAGATTGAACAGCACCACCGCCGTTTTGGTGGAAAGTGATATTACATTGCTCATCGGCGCCAGGCTTTCACAAAATCGGCCACGGCGGCGACGTTTTCAATCGGAGTATGCGGCACGAACCCATGGCCGACATTGAATACATGCGCGGTATTTTTCGTGGCGGTGAGGATGGCTTCGGTCTGTTTCAAGGCCCCAGCTTTATCGGAGGCAAGCAGCAGTGGATCAAGATTACCCTGCACTGCCTGACCTTTTTGTGCGCAGGAAATGCCGTACGCCATGGGCGTATGCTGATCAATGCCAATGCAATCGGCCCCACTGTCGCGGGCGAAACCAGCGAGATTATGCGAAGCACCTTTGGCAAAACCGATCAGCGGAATATGCGGATGGGATTTTTTCAGCGCGGCAAATATTTTGGCGGCGGGGGCCGTAACCAGCGCGGTGAATTGTTCGGGGGCCAGCAATCCGGCCCAGCTATCGAACAACTGAATGGCTTCGGCCCCGGCATCAATTTGCATTTTCAGGTAATCGATGGTGGCGTCGGTAAGCACATCCATAAGCTTCTGCATACGTAGTGGATGGGCGTAAGCGAACTCACGGGCTTTGGCGAACTCTTTGCCGCCTTTGCCTTGAAGCATGTAGCAAGCAACCGTCCATGGTGCTCCAGCAAAGCCAATGAGCGCGGCCCCTGCTGGCAAATCTTTCTTCACCAGTTTTACGGTTTCACCAATGGGTAGTAACTTGGTGCGATCGTAAGTGAGGGCTTCGATGCGCGCATCCGTATCGGTGATTTCGACCAGAGGGCCTTCGCCTTCCATGAATTTCACATCGACGCCTAACGCGTAGGGCACTACCAAAATATCAGAAAATAAAATCGCGGCGTCCATCTGGAACCGCTGCAACGGTTGCAAGGTTACCTGCGCGGCCTTCTCGGGTGTGAAACACAGATCGAGGAAGCCTTTGGTGCTGGCGCGCACTTCCCGGTATTCCGGAAGGAACCGGCCTGCTTGGCGCATGAACCAGAAAGGAACCCGTTCGTCCTGAATGCCTTTGAGGGCGCGTACTAACAATTTTTCGTCGGTCATACTTCTTCTATAAGTCTTTAAATAAAGTCTTCTGTAGGGGTAGTTGGTTGACCACATAACGGGGACGCATACAAGCGCACAGCGTATGCAGAGATATGATGGGGCATGGCCACCCAACCCAATAACGGGACAGAGTTGTGCATCAGAACCATAACCCCTCGGGCGCAAAACAAGAATTGCCGCAGACTGGAATTGCGGGTACCAATGGGTTGTCCCCAGTTTCCCCATTCGGGCGACCCAAACCATGCCTCTGTGCATAAGGACCGAGGAGGGGAAACGAACGGATGCGAACAACTTCGCTCTTTTTCCTTAACCAGTGGATAAGCCCAATTTTATGCACAAGAAATTCCACCTCCATTTGGTCTCCGATTCGACGGGCGAAACCGTGTCGAGTGTCGCGCGCGCCGCGTTGGCGCAATTCGAACATATCGATGCGGAAGAACATATTTGGCCGTTGGTGCGCAGCAAAAGCCAACTTGAAAAAATTATCGCGTCACTGGAGCAATTCCCCGGCGTGGTGATGTTCACGCTGGTCGATTCCGACATGCGCGAGCAATTGCGCCAGGCCGCCGCCAAGCATGGATTACCGTGCATTCCCATCCTCGGCCATGTGGTGCGCGAACTGTCGAACTACCTCGGCGCGGAAGCGACTGGGCATAGCGGCGCGCAATACGAAATGAGCGAAGACTATTTCGAGCGCATCGACGCCATCAACTACGCGCTGGAGCATGATGACGGACAAGCGACATGGGAGCTGGAGAACGCCGACGTGGTCATCGTCGGCCCGTCACGCACCAGCAAATCGCCGACCTGCGTGTACTTGGCGTATCGTGGATTGAAGGCGGCGAACGTGCCGTATGTGCCAGGCGTGCCGCTGCCGGACAACATCGTGAAGCTGAAACAGCCGCTGGTGGTGGGCCTCACCATCGCCAACGACCGACTCATCGAAATCCGCACCTCGCGCCTCAACGCCATGAGCCAGGATACGAATACGGATTACGTGGATGAGGAAAAAGTGCAGGACGAGATCGAGACGTCGAAACGCTTGTTCCGCCAGCAAAACTGGCCGGTGATCGACGTGACCCGCCGCTCGGTGGAAGAAACGGCGACGCTCATCATTCAGTACCGCTCGCGGCAGGTGGAAAAACGCCGCGCCGCCGGAAAGGACGCCGAATGAACAAAGTGGATACCGGGCTGATCGGCTGGCCGGTGGCGCATTCGCTGTCGCCCGTCATCCATGGATATTGGCGGGAACGCTATGGCATCGAGGGCAGCTACGAACTGTTCCCCATCGACCCGGAGAACATGGAAGCGGACATCAAGAAATTGAAATCCCGTGGCGTGCGCGGCTTCAACGTGACCGTGCCGCACAAGGAATCGATGATGCCGTTCCTCGATACGGTCGACGACGCCGCGCACCATATTGGCGCGGTGAACGCGGTGATCCGCGACGGCTCGACCTGGCGCGGCACCAACACCGATGCGTATGGGTTCATCACCCATCTGCGCCACAGCGTCGGGTCGCTGAAAGAAACGCTCGAGCGCGTGGTGATCCTTGGCGCAGGCGGGGCGGCGAGGGCGGCCATTGTGGCGCTGAAAGAATCGGGCGCGGAACAGATACTGATCGTGAACCGCACCAAAGAAGCCGCCGAAGCGCTGGCCGCCGAATTCGGCGCCAAGGCCGGGGATTGGGACGCGCGCGACGCGCTTTTGGCGGACGCCACGTTGCTGGTGAACGCCACCGTGCTGGGCATGGCCGGAAAGCCGGAACTGAGCATCGACCTCAGCTTCATGAAGGAAAAATCAGCGGTGTACGACATCGTGTATACGCCGCTGGAAACCAAATTGCTGACGGCAGCGCGCAACCGCGGCCTGCACGCGGTGGATGGGCTGGGCATGCTGCTGTATCAGGCGCAGCTGGCGTTCCATGAATGGCACGGCGTGTTCCCGGAAGTGGATGAAGGCGTGCGCATGGCGCTGATGACAGAAATGGCCA
>JBBKVX010000049.1:0-35039 GCA_037968615.1 Rickettsiales bacterium | reverse complement strand
AACGCCAAGAAGTACATCGAGGAAGGCAACCATGGCGGCAAAGGTTCGGAGGCCCACAAGGCTGCCGTGACCGGCGACACCGTGGGTGATCCCTACAAGGACACTGCCGGCCCCGCCGTGAACCCGCTCATCAAGATCGCCAACATCTCGGCGCTCCTGTTGCTGGCACTTCTCGCCCAGTAAGCGAATTCACGCCCAAACGAGAAAGGCCCCGGAGCAATCCGGGGCCTTTTTTATTTTGTGCATTCTATAACGCGTCCCTTGCGCCTACCCGCGCCCGAAAGCGGGGCGGCCTTGTTGCTGGCGGCACTCGTTCTGCGCCATGGTTTCGCCATAGGCTTCTGCATGGTCGCAGTCCTCCTGCGACGGATAGCCCGGCAAATCGCGCAAGCGTTCGATCGTGGCTTCGAAGCGGTCGGCCATGCTCACATGCGGATGCCGATTGCCGCTCAAATTCAGCATCGTCTGGTGATAGCCATAGCCGCGATGGGCTTCGAGAGCAGTGCTTTCAGTATCCTGTTGGCTCACATCATTCATAGCCCCATTTAACCAGCGAATTATTAACGCTTGATGACAGTCGCAAAAAATAATGCATCTAAGAAGCCGAAATCGCATCGCCCGATTGCGCGGCGGCGGTGCATCCGCTAGCGGTGGCTGATGACCCGTCACTTATTTCTTCTCCCTCTTCTCCTCCTCGCCCTGCCCGCGCATGCGGGGGTGCCGGAGGTGTATACGCAGTGGAAATACCTGCGCGACCCGGCGACGGGCGTGGCGTCGTTCGACGAGGGCTATCGGTTCCTGACCCAGCATAAAGGCTGGCCGCAAGAAAATGTGTTGCGGTTACGCACCGAGCAGGCCGCCTTGTTCGAACAGCCCGACGCGGCGCAGATGCGCGTGTTCTGCCGCGACTATCCGCCTATTTCCGGGCGCGGCATGCTGGCCTGCGCGCAGGCGGGGGTGGGCGATGCCGCTACCCGCGCCAACTGGGTGAAGCAGGCATGGCTGCAAGGCGATTTCGGCGAATCGGAGCAGAACTCCATTCTCGCCAACCACACCTTCACCACCAAAGAGCACGAAGCGCGTACGGACCGCCTACTGTTCGAAGGCAAAACGCAGCAGGCCAAGCGCATGCTGCCTCGCCTCACCCCAGCGCAACGCTTGCTGGCCGAGGCCCGCATCGCACTGATATCCGACGCCGCCAATGCCTCGCAAAAAGTTTATTCCGTGCCCAAGGCATTGCAAAACTCGCCGGGGCTGATGTTTAACCGCTTGCAGTGGCGCCACCGCCATAAGCAAGAAGACGGCGTGCGCGAGATCCTGCTCGATGCGGCGGCCAACCCACCCTACGCCGATCTCTGGTGGCCGCTGCGCGCCATGGTGGTGCGCGACCTGGTGGAGGATGGGCGCTACACCCAAGCGCTTGGCCTGTTGCGCAAAGCGGGCGAGCTGAACGCCGAGAACAACGCCGACGCGCTGTTCCTGCGCGGTTGGATCGCCACCGAATTCCTCAGCAACGCGCGCGACGGCTACACCGATTTCTATGCGCTCTACAACGCGGTCTCCACCCCCGTCAGCAAAGCGCGCGCTGCCTATTGGGCGGGCCGCGCGGCGCAGAAGAACGGCAACGCCGACATCGCGCGCGACTGGTTCACTAAAGGTGCCGAGTTCCCCACTGTGTTCTATGGCCAGCTCTCGGCGGCCGAACGTGGCGAGCATCTCGACCTGCCCAACGTGTCGGCGGGCAGCGTTGCTAACGAGGAAATGGCGAAGACCGCCATGTGGCTGGTGGGGCAGGACGACATGGTGATGGCCAACCTGTTCCTCACCACCCTCGCCGACCAATCGAACCCCTCGCAGGCCGCCGCGCTTGCCCAACGCACGCGTGCCAACAACTATGCCCATGGCGGCGTGAAAGTGGCGAAACAGGCCATCCGCAGGAACATCATTCTCGCGGATGCTGGCTGGCCGTTGCTGAAAGTTCCGTCGCAAAGCCCCATCGAACCAGCGTTGGCGTTGGCCATCGCGCGGCAAGAAAGCGAGTTCAACCCCAAGGCCCGCAGCCGTGCCGATGCGCGGGGGCTCATGCAGGTGCTGCCCGGCACCGCCAACCAAACATCGAAGCGTAAAGGTCTGTCGGTCGATGCTCGGCATCTCTACGAGCCAGAGGCCAACATGATCATTGGCACCACCTATCTCGGCAGCATGATCGATGGCTGGGACGGCAGCTACGTGCTCGCCATCGCCAGCTACAATGCGGGCCCCGGCAGCGTGCGCAAATGGGTGGCGCGCTTCGGCATGCCACCGAACGATGTGGCCGGCGCCATCAACTGGATCGAGAAAATTCCCTTCTCGGAAACCCGAAACTACGTGCAGCGCGTGCTGGAGAACCTCCAAGTCTACCGCGCCCGCATGGACAAGGACGCGAAGCTCACCATCAAGAAAGACCTGGTGAGGTAGCGTTTTGCGCTGCGCGCGGAATGGCGCCCTTTGCCCCTTAACCATGACTAAACGTCATGGTTAAGGCCCCCATCAGGCACGAATCGCTAAAAGCTAATCGCTTCCGCAGCTCGGCATGTCGCCGATGGTGTTGCAGTTATTGTTTGGGTAGGTGGTGGCCGGGTAGCTGTCGGAATAGGCGCCGGGCGGGCTGTAATAGGCGTCGTTATCGGTCGGGTACTGTGTGCCGGGGACGGCATAATAACTATCGTTATCGATGGGCTGCGCCGTGTTGGCAGGGTCGGCTTTGCCATAATGGTTGTTGTAGTATTCGTCGTACGGGCTCGCCGCATACGCCACGCCCGCACCCATATTAAGCGCGGCGAACGTCGTTACTGCCAGAAAGGTCGTAAGGCGTTTCATTGCTGTGCTGTAACACAGGAACACGTGCGTTGCAGCAAAAACTGTTTTCTTATTACAATCCCTTGGCTTGTATACGTTATCCACGTGCTTTTTGTGCTGTGCGGGGCACATGGATGCAGGGAATACAGCGTATTTTAACTAATTTTTAACGGCTCTCGCGCATCGTATCGTGTAGGTTCGATGAGAAATCCCCAAAATCAATCCTTAGCACAGGCGATACAGAGAGTAGGTGGCAACTCCCTCTGGGTATCGCGCATGGCGTTGCTTGGCCTGATCCTGACCATGAACCTCACGGTGGCGTTGGGCATCTCGCATGCCGACAGCTACACAACCCTTTACGAGCGTATCGGCGGCGGCATCGCGGCCATCACGGCGCGCGATGTTTATCTGTGGCTGGTGGCGAACTCGGCGCTGGCCGCGTGCTATTTTCTCGTCTGCTGGAAGTTCGCCCGGCCACTGGCCGACCTGCGGCGGCTGATGGAGCAGGCCTCCGCTTCGCTCGACCGGCCCGGCCTGCCCGTGGCCCGCGATGTGGGCGCCATGCTGCGGGAAATGACCACCCTCACCGCGCTGGTAAAAGAACAGGCCCGCGTGCGCGGCGAGCTGACGGGCGAACTGGAAACCGCACGGCGGGTACTGGCGCAATGCACCTTGCAGCAACAGGCCATGCTGCGCACCACCCGCCGCGAGATCGTCACCCAGTACCAGTCCGTACTCAGCTACGCCAACTACCTCGACGAGCATATCCAACGCCGCACCGCCGAGCCGGAATTGCGTTTCGATTTCGACGATGTCTGCGAATCCAGTTTCACGCTGAAGCTCATCAGCGGTGCGTTGGAGCTGCTGGGCCAGCCCGCCGAAACCCGGCGCCTGCCCGTCACCCTTGCGGCGATGATGCAGCAGACCATGCTGGCCCTCGCCCCCAGCCTCGACCGCCGCGCCATGCAACTCACCACCGCCGAGGTGGACGAATCGGTGGTGGCGTCGAGCGACCCGGCCCTGCTCACCCACGCCATCTGGATGATGCTGCTGGGCCTCATCCGCTACGCCGCCGATGAAAGCACCCTGCGCATGCGCTGCCTCTACGACCGCGAGCGCAAGCAGGCGTTGCTCAGCATCATCATCAGCGAGCTGGCGCCCGCCGCTATGTCGTCCGACGAGCGCGCGGCGCATCTGGTGCGGCAGATGCAGCACGGCTCGCCTCACATGTTCGCCGAGACCATCCGCATCCATGGCAACCTGCAACTGGCCGAGCTGCTATTGCATCGGCTCGACGCCACCCTCACCGTGGTGCCTCTCTCGGCCTATGCCTGCGAGATCTGCCTGCGACTACCGGCTGCATAAAATTCTTATATGAAAAGAACGCGCAGGGTTTTAGCTTGGCCCCGCGTATCACTTCTGTACCGAGAATGCGTACACCATTTTTAAAAGGAGTTTTTGATGAAAAAGACCACCGTACTGGCTCTCAGCCTCGCCACCGCACTGTTCGCCGGCCAAGCACTTGCCGAGCATCATGAAGGCAAAGAAGGCCCGGGCGGCCACCGTAAAGGCCAAATGTTCGAGGAAACCGACACCAACAAAGATGGCGTCGTGACCAAAGCCGAGTTCCATGCGCAAGGCGACAAAATGTTCGCCAAGCTCGATGCGAACGGCGATGGCAAGATCACTAAGGACGAACGTGAAGCCATGAAAAAGCAGCACGAAGCCAAACGCGACGAGTGGAAAGCCAAGAAAGCGGCAGCCGACAAAGCTGAATAGCTGGTTTTCCTAAGCGGAAAGATGTAGTTTTGCGGCTCATGAGCACAGAACCAAACGCCGACGAGCAGCTGATGCAACGGGTCGCCCAAGGCGACAACGTGGCCTTCAGTCTGCTTGTCCGGCGGCATCTTCCCCGGGCTTACGCCATCGCCCGCCGCGTGTTGAACGCCAACGGCGATGCCGAGGATGCGGCGCAGGAAGCCTTCACCAAAATATGGGTGAACGCGCGTGATTTCGATGCACGCAAAGCCAAGTTCACCACCTGGCTGCACCGCATCGTCGTGAACACTGCCCTCGACATGGCGCGCAAAAAACGCCCGACCGCCGTGGACGACGAAATCCTCCACGCCGTGCCCGACGACGGCGACAATGCCGAAACGCAGGCAAGCGACGCCGAGCAGAGCTCGGTGGTGCAAGGCGCCATCGCAGAGCTTCCCGCTCAGCAGCGCGCCGCCATCACCCTCTGCTACACGGAGGAATACAGCAACGCCGAGGCCGCCAAAATGATGGGCGTGCATATCAAGGCGTTGGAAGGACTACTGGTGCGGGCCCGCAAGAGCCTGCGCCTAAAACTAAAAGATTTGAACGAAGGAGAGCGCGATGCTGCCTGATGACACCCAATCCCTCCGCCATGCTTTGACGGGCTATCAACCCGAGGCGCCCGACTGGCTGGCGTCGCGCATCATCGCGAACGCCACCGCGCAGCCGCAAAAACAAGGCCTGTTCGGCATGCTCAACCGCGCCTTCAGCGAATGGAACTACGGATTGCAATTCAAAGGCGCCGCTTTGGCCGCCTTCGCCGTGCTTGGCTTGCTGAGCGCACAACTGAACTCCGGACCAAACCGCCTGCTCGATGTGGGCACGGTGGTGATGGCCGACCCGAACTGGACGGAGGAACTGTAATGTCCAACTGCGCAAAAACACGCTGGTTCTTTGGCGGCATCTTCTTCGCCTCGCTGGCCCTCAACCTCTTCTTAGGCGGCTGGCTGTTCGGCGATGGTGGTTTCCAAAAAGGCCCGTCTTCGGGTGGCCGTGGCGCGTTCTTCGAAGCGTTCAACGACAAGGCCGCCGCCTTGCCCGAGCCCGAGCGCGCCGCCGTGCAGAAGGTGCTCAACCGCCATCAGCCCGGCTTGAAAAAACAGATGCGCCGCATCATGAAATCGCGCGACGCCATCGACACCATGTTCCAGCGCAAGGATTATACACGCGCCGAAGCCGAGGAGCGTTTTGCCCTCATGCAGGATCTAAGCATCGAGATGCAGGAAAAAGCGCAGTCCATGATGCTCGACCTCGCCGATGCGTTGCCCGCCGATCAGCGCGCCGCTTTCATGAAGCGTCCGAAGGACATGCGCGGGAGGGGCGAGGAATTCCGTCACCCGCCGAAGAAAACGCCCGTCGCCAAAGCTGCGCCGGAAACTGTGGTGGAAGCCGCCAAACCCGAAACGCCCATCCGCTCTACGAAACATGCGCATTAGTTTTGTAGGCCGCTAGGCCTTGCGCAACAGGAACACGCCTTGTTCGCCGAACAGGTTGGCCCAACGGCCACGGCCGCTGAATTTGCCCTTATGCCCCGCGGCGTCCACCACGATGCGGTCTTCGATGGTGATGCCGAGCTGCTCGGCCAGCACCACGAAATCGGTGATGGTGCAGAAATGGATGTTCGGCGTGTCGTACCATTGGTAGCTCAGTGTTTTCGTCACCGGCATTTTGCCGAACAGCGCCAAGTGAAGGCGGTTCCGCCAATGGCCGAAATTCGGCACGCTCACGATGGCTTGTTTGCCGATGCGCACCAGCTCATTTAACACCGCTACCGGATCGGCCATCGCCTGCAACGCCTGACTGAGAATCACGTAATCGTACGATTGCTCGGGGTAATGCGGCAGGTCGTTCGCCACATCGCCTTGAATGACCGGGATGCCATGCGCGATGGCCTGATGCACTTGCTGCTGATCGATCTCGATGCCGCGCCCATCGACCATTTTATGGTCGCGCAGCCAGCCCAACAACGCGCCGTTGCCGCAGCCCACATCCAACGCCCGTGTATTGGGGTTAATGAGTGACGCGATCACCGCGTGATCGGGGCGAAGTTTCATGCTCATTTCAGCCCCCGTGCCAGTGCCGCGCCTTCAAGGAACCCGCGCAAGGTGGTGTGGAACGCGGGCACGTCGAGCAGGAATGCATCATGGCCCTTATCGGTCTCCACTTCTGTGTAGCTCACGTTCGCCGCCACCGCGTTCAGCGCCCGCACGATGGCACGCGATTCGGCGGGCGGGAACAGCCAGTCGCTGGAAAAACTCACCACGCAGAAACGCACTTTCGTGTCGCGGAACAGGCTGGGCAGCGAACCGCCCGCATCGGCCGCCAAATCAAAATAATCCATCGCGCGGGTGATGTAGAGATACGAATTGGGATCGAACCGTTCTACGAACGTCATCCCCTGATGCCGCAGGTAGGATTCCACCTGGAAATCCACCTCGAACCCATAGCTCAGCTTCTGCTTATCCTGCAGCCGCCGCCCGAATTTTTCCTGCAGACCAATTTCTGAGAGATACGTCACATGCGCCGTCATCCGCGCTACGGCGAGGCCCTTGGCCGGGAAGCTGCCGCGTGCAAGGTAATGCCCGCCTTCCCAGTTCGGGTCGGCCATGATGGCCTGACGACCGATTTCGTGGAACGCAATGTTCTGCGCCGAATGCCGCGCCGCTGTGCACACAGGCGCGCAGGCGAACATGCGTTCGGGGTAGCGCGCCGCCCATTCCAGCGCCAGCATGCCGCCCATCGAACCGCCGATGACGCAGAACAGTTTTTCAATTCCCATCGCATCCAGCAGCAGCACCTGCGCACGCACCATATCGGCGATGGTGATGACCGGGAAATCCGAGCCGTACACTGCGCCTGTCAGCGGGTTCACCGATTTCGGGCCCAGCGACCCCATGCACCCGCCGATGACGTTGCTCACGATGAGGTAATAGATGTCGGTGTCGAACACCTGCCCCGGCCCCACCAGGTCCTGCCACCAGCCGGGCTTGCCCGTCACCGGATGCGCGCCGCTCAGATACTGGTCGCCCGTCAGCCCGTGGCACAGCCAGATGGCGTTCGATTTCTCGGCGTTCAGTGTGCCGTACGTTTGGTAGGCCAGCGGCAGCGTCGCAATCTCGGCGCCGCAATCGAAGCGGAACGGCGCATCGGGCGTGATTTCCACAACCTGCCCCACCTCGGCTTCCCGCGCTTCGGGGCCGAACGTCAGACGAATAGGTTGCGGGGCGGTGACATGCATACGCAGTGTTGTAGCGTTCCCATAAACGCAAGCAACCCTAATCACCGTTCCGCCGCGCGGCGCAGGAATGACGATAAAGTTGTTTTTTTAGACTGCGGAATCCTCTAAACCCAGCGCATGACCGAAAACCCCGCACTCTCCCCCGCCGAACGTCTGGCCTCCTGCCGCCAGCGCATCGACGCCATCGACGAGCAAATCACGCAGCTATTGCTCGATCGCACCGGCATCATCCGCGAAGTGGGCGAACTCAAGGCCGTGCATTGGCCGGGCAGCTGCCACATCCGCCCCGCGCGCGAAGGGCAGATGCACGAGGCCATCACCGCCCGCTTCACCGGCACCGACATTCCGCCCATCGCCGCGCTCGCCATCTGGCGCCAAATGATCGGCGCGGCCACCACGCTTGAATCGCCACTTTCCGTGGTGTCGCTGGTGCATCAGCCGCATCATGCATGGCTGGCGCGCGAATATTTCGGCGCGGGCGTGGGCAACCACACCGAGCAGTCGCTGGTCGAGATGCTCGACACCGTGGCGCAAGGCACCGCCAACATCGTGCTGCTGCCCGCCAGCGGCGATTGGTGGCGCGATGCCGGGTTGTTCGCCCACCACGGCCTGTCCATTTTCGCCACGCTGCCCGTCAGCACCTTGCCGCTGCCACAGGGCGCAACACCCGCGCTGGCGCTGGCCGCCGTGCAGCCCGAACCTTCGGGCAACGACATCAGCTACCTCGCCCTCACCACCAACGCGCCCATCGATGCGGCGGAGCTGCAAGCCATCCTGCCCTGCCAAGTGCAATCCGCCGACGCCACGCATCATCTGCTGATGCTCGACGGGTTCGTGACCGAGGGCGCCTCCGAAACCACCACCCTCGCGCGCGGTCTCGGCCAGCGCCTGCTTTCCCTCACCGGGCTGGGCACGCATCCCAAGCCCGTATCCCTCTAGGAGTTCTCATGCAGCCGCAACCCAAAGCCGGTATCACCCGCATCTCGCCGTATGTCGGCGGCAAATCGAAGATCGAAGGCGTGTCGCGCATCATCAAACTTTCCTCGAACGAAAATCCATGGGGCGCATCGCCCAAAGCGGCGGCGGCGTACAAAGAACAAGCCGAGCATCTGCACCGCTACCCCGACGGCGCGCATGAGGCGCTGCGCAGCGCCATCGCGGAAGCCCACGGCCTGCCCGCCGAACAGCTCATTTGCGGCGCGGGTTCCGACGAACTTCTCGGTCTGCTGGTGCATGCCTACGCAGGCGAAGGCGACGAAGTGCTCTACACCCAGCACGGGTTCCTGATGTACAAAATTTACACGCTCGGCAACGGCGCCACGCCCGTCGAAGCGCCGGAGAAAAACCTCACCGCCGATGTCGATGCGCTGCTCGCCAAAGTGACCGAGCGCACGAAGATCGTGTTCCTCGCCAACCCGAACAACCCCACCGGCACCAGTATTCCCTTCCACGAAGTGAAGCGCCTGCGCGCCGCACTGCCGGAACATATCATCCTCGGTCTCGACGCCGCCTACGCCGAATATCTCGATGCGCCGGATTACGATGCCGGCGAATCGCTGGTGACCGCAGGCACCAACACCGTCATGTTCCGCACCTTCTCGAAAATCTACGGCCTGCCCGCTTTGCGCCTTGGTTGGGCGTTCGGCCCTAGCGCCATCATCGATGTGCTGAACCGCGTGCGCAGCCCGTTCAACGTCAACGCCCCCGCGCTGGCCGCAGGCATCGCCGCCGTGAAGGATCAGGAATACATCGACACCATGCGCCAGAAGAACGCCGCCGAACGCGAGCGTCTGGTGCAGAGCCTGAAACAAAAAGGCTTCGACTGCGTGCCCAGCGAAACCAATTTCGTGCTGGTGAAATTCGGTGCGAACGCGTCGGACGTCGCTCAGCAACTTGCGGCGCAAGGCCTCATCATCCGCGAGGTCGGCGGCTATGGCCTGCCCGAATATCTGCGCATTTCCATCGGCACCACGGAAGAGAACACGCTGCTCATCGACGCGCTGTCGCGCCTCAGCGCATGAGCGACGGGCTGCACATCGCCTTGCTAGGCTCCGGGCAACTGGGCGGCTCGTTCGCGCTGGCCCTGCGCTCTGCCGATCCCAGCATCCGCATCACCGCCTACGACACGCACGCTTCCAGCGCACAATTACTGGTCGATATCGGCGGGGCCACCTCCCGCGTTGCCTCCGCTGCCGAAGCCGTGGCGGACGCCGACATCGTAGTGCTCGCCGCACCCGTACGCGCCTTCCGCGCGCTGGCCGAAGCCATTGCCCCCGTGCTGCGCGAAGGCACCATCGTTACCGATCTTGGCTCCGTAAAAGCCAGCATGCTGCCGCTCTACGCGCTGCTGCCGAACGCGCGCATCGTTCCCGGCCATCCCATTGCGGGCAGTGAAAAAGCGGGCGTTGGCGTGGCCAAGGCCGGGCTGTTCAGCGGTCGCCTCGTTATCCTCACGCCCGGCGAACAGGCCGACACGGACGCCGTACAGGCCATCGAAACACTGTGGCAATTGGTGGGGGCCGATGTGCTGGCCATGCCCGTCGAAATTCACGACCATATCTACGCCTATGTCTCACACCTGCCGCATCTCATCGCGTTCGTCGCCGCGTCGTTCCTGCATGGGCAAGGCGTCCGCGTTGGCGCCGATGAATCTACCTTGCAGCGATTCCTGCGCATCTCGCGTTCCAACGCCCGCATGTGGACGGACATCTTTCTGGAAAACCGCGAGGCGTTGCTGCCTGCCCTCGCCGCCTACATCGCTGTGCTCCAGCATTTCGCCGCAGAACTACGCGCGGGCGAGCCCGGCACAGGCGATACCTTGGCACTGGCCAAAGCGCATTTGCCGCGCATCCTCGCGGCCTCGCTCATTTCCAGCGTGTCACTTTACGAGCAGCAGGCCAGCATGGAGCTGCGCCCGTTCGGTGGTGCCGGCATGCGCGACATCGCCGCCCCCGCCGCCGAAGATCCCGAAACCGCAATGCAAATGATCTCGAACCATGCTGCGCCAATGGCCGATGCGATCGATCTCATCCTGCCGCATTTCATCGCTCTGGAAAAACTCATTGGTGCCGAGGACGAACCCGCTTTGTTCGCGCAAGTCAGCACCATGGTGCGCGACGCCGAATCGCTCAACGCGCCGCGGCAATAAGCGCGGTCATTTCTTCGTGATTGCGCACTTGCGCGTGGAACGGGAACCCCTCGAACAGGCTTCCTTCCGTCGCATGGTCGCCGTAAAGCACCGCCGTCGCGCCGATGTTCTTGGCGCATTCAATGTCCACCACCGTATCGCCGACGAACCACAGCGCGGCATCGCGTGGCGCGTCCATTGCTTCCAGCGCCATCCACACGGGATCGCAGGCGGGTTTATCATGCGCTGCGTCGCCGGAGCCCACTGCCGTGACCACGTATTTTTCCCAGCCCAAATGCGCCAGTTCTTTGCGCAGCGAGTCGCCACGCTTGTTGCTCACCAGCCCCACTTTGGCCACCTTCGCGGCCTCCGCCAGCATGCGCTCTGCACCCACCAGCTCTTTCAAATTTTCCAAATGCGTGGCGCGGTAGCTGTGTTGGAAATGCTCCGCCGCTTCTTCCCAACGCTCTTTAAAAAGCTCAGGGAATGAATCGCGCATCGATTTAGTAACGTTGCTTTTCACTTTTTCGAAGCTCCATTCCGGATGCTCCATATGCCGCATCGTCATGTTCAGCGCGGTGTGGATCATCGGCCAGGTATCGACCAGCGTGTTGTCCCAGTCGAACAGAATAACTTCGGGTTTGGGCAGCGACATCATGCGGGGAACCATTGTTTGAGTTGTTGGGTGGCCTCGGCCAGCGTGGGCAACGCCACATCGCGCGGCGAAAGATTCGGATTTTTAATCGGCCAGTCCACGATGTCGTAACGGATGCCGCCTTCGCCTTTGGGGTTGAACGGCGCAGTCACTTTATACAGCACGTCGGCCGGTTCTTCGCCCAGCACGCAGAACCCGTGGGCGAACCCGGCGGGAATCCAGAGCAGTTCGGTGTTGGCTTCCAGTTCCACCTGCACATGCTTGCCGAAATTCGGCGAGTGCGGACGCACATCCACCGCCACATCAAGGATGCGCCCGCGCAGCACGCCCACCAGCTTGCCTTGCGGCTGATCGAACTGAAAATGCATGCCGCGAATCACCCCCGGCCAGCTGCGCGAATGGTTGTCCTGTGTGAACGTATCCGTGATGCCAAGCGCATGGAATTTCGCTTCCGTGTAGCGCTCGGCGAAAAACCCGCGCGCGTCGGGATACACATCCAGTGCGATGCGTTTCACTTCGGGCAGTGCCGTATCAATTTGTTTCATGCAGTGCCTCTTTCAATCCCTCGCGCCAATGCGGCATGGAAATGCCCAACGCCGCCAGTTTCGATGCATCCAGTCGCGTGTCGCGCGGGCGCGTTGCAGCGGTAGGATATTCTTTGGCGGTGATCGGTGCAATGGTGCATTGGCTGCCCATCGCCGCGCCGATAGCGGTGGCGAAACCATGCCAGCTGGTGTGCCCACCCGCCGTCAGGTGGTAAAGCCCCAGCGGCACATCCAACGCCTGCAGCACCGCCTGCGCGATATGTCCCGCGAAACTGGGTGCGCCGATCTGGTCGGCCACCACATTCAACGTGGTGCGTTCGGCAAGCAATCGGCGCATGGTGAGGTAGAAATTCGTGCCCAGCACATCGTACACCCATTGCAGGCGAAACACCGTGCCGCCCGCCTCCAGCACCGCCTGCTCGCCCGCCAACTTGCTGCGCGCGTAAGCGCCAAGCAGGTTCGTGGGTGCGGTTTCGGCGTAATTTCCGTGCTTGCCATCGAACACGTAATCGCTGGAAAAATGCACGAACGGAATGCCACGGCGCTGCGCGATTTCCGCCAAGAGTTTCGGCGTTTCGGCGTTCACTTTCTGCGCCAAGGCTTCGTTCTGTTCCGCCTCGTCCACCGCGTTGTAGGCCACGGCATTAATGATATGGCTGGGGTGGTAGGCCTCGAACAACCGCTCGATGGCGGGGGCATCCGTGTTGGTAAAATCCAGCGCCTCGCGGCCGATGGCGTGGCCCTGCTCCCCAGCAAGGGCGCCAAGCCGTCGGCCCACCTGCCCGTTGGCGCCAAGGATCAGCAGATTCATTTGCCCTTCCAGGCCAGCATGGTGGCCACCCATTCGGGATGCTCCTGATACCAAATCACCGTGTCGTGCATCCCTTCGGAGAAGGCGATGCTCGGCGCGAAGCCGATCTGCGCCTGAGTGCGCGACACATCGAGCGCGTAGCGGAAATCATGGCCGGGGCGGTCGGCAACATAGGTGATGAGCTTCCGTGCATCGTTGTCCAGCGCGTCGCACAGCAGCTCCACCAGCTCGATGTTGCGGCGTTCTTCACCGGAACCGAGATGGTACACTTCGCCCGCTTCGCCGTTGTCCATGGCCGCGATAACGCCGCGCGCATGGTCGTCGACATGGATCCATTCGCGCACTTGTTTTCCGTCGCCGTACACGGGAAGTTTTTCCTGCTTAAGCGCGTTGGTCACCATGCGCGGAATCAGTTTTTCCGGGTGCTGGCGTGGGCCGTAATTGTTGCAGCAGCGCGTGATGACGACAGGAAGCCCGTAGGTTTTGAACCAGCTGCGCGCGAGATGGTCGGACGAGGCTTTGCTGGCCGCGTAGGGCGAGTTCGGGCGAATGGGCGAGTCGGTCGTGAACACGCCTTCTTCGCCCAGCGCGCCGTACACCTCGTCGGTCGAGACATGCACGAACTTCGCCACCTTAGCGATGCGCGCGGCTTCCAGCACGCAATGCGTGCCGACCACATTGGTGTCGATGAACGCTGCCGAACCGCTGATGGAATTATCGACATGCGATTCCGCCGCCGCATGGATCACCGCATCGAACCGATGCTGCGCAAACAGTTTCATCAGCAGTTCGCTGTCGCGGATGTCGCCTTCCACCAATTGGCATTCGATGCCGACGAGGTTTTGCGGATGCCCCGCATAGCTCAGCCGATCGAGCACGATGACCTTATCGCCACGCGCCGCGAGTTGCGCTGCGATGGCACTGCCGATGAATCCGGCGCCGCCGGTGAGGAGAATGGTTTTCATACCGGCACACGGAACACGATAGGGATGAGGAATTCAATCAAATTCCCTGCCGGGTAGGTCGGCGGCACGGCGGGCATGGGGTTGG
The DNA here is from genome assembly GCA_037968615.1 of Rickettsiales bacterium. Lineage (GTDB taxonomy): Bacteria > Pseudomonadota > Alphaproteobacteria > Rickettsiales > UBA3002 > QFOX01. Next base: position 20,957 of record JBBKVX010000049.1, on the reverse strand, counting down.
CGCGGCGAATCATGTCCACCGCCGCAGCATCCAGCACGGGCGTTCCCGCCGAAGCTTCGATGGCGTAATAGCGCACGTAGCCGCTGCGATCGATGCGCACGCGAATCACGGCGCGGCCCTCTTTGCCGCCCGCCCCTGCGGGGTAGAGTTTGTGTTTCTGGATCCACCCGGAAATTTCCTGCTCGTAGCGCTCGCGCACGGCCTGGGGGCTTTCGCCGCCGCTGCCTACCTCGGCGCCGTAGCTGGGCGCTTCGCGGATGAAACGTTGCGGCTGCGGTGCAATGGCCGCCTGCCGCGTGAGGATGCTGGTGTCGGGCAATGCGGCAGCGGGTTGCGCCACCATCGGCTGCGGCGCAGGCGCCACGGGTGCCGCGCGCGGATTCTCCCTCGGCGCTTGGCGCTGCTCGACGGGCACGATTTTTGCGGGCTTCACCGGCTGCGGTTTGATTTTGGGTTTCGGCGCTTCGGCCCGCCACTGGCTGGGGGTGCTGGGCACCATGCTTAGCGGTTGCGGCTGCACGGGGGCGCTCTCCCCCGGCATGGCGCTGATGCGTTGTCCCGCGCCGATCTTGAAGGTAAGCGCGCGCACGGGAATGTCCGTCACCTTCTCCTCCGGCCATAGCCCGGCGATGCCTAGGATCACCGCGTGCAGCAGCAATGCAATGCCGATCATTTTGATAAAATCGAACGGCTGCAGATAGGTGTTGCTGCCCACCGCCGAGAGCGAGGGCGACAGCGTTTGCTGCTGGCGCGTGCCCATCATGCCCAGCTTCAGCGCCCAACTGCTCTGCTTCCAGTTCATTGCGCGGCCCCGCCCGAATTGGTGACCAACGACAGGTTGATGCCGCCCGCCTCGCGCACCGTCGTCATGAACGTCACCAGCTTGTTGGCCTCCAGCGCCGCGTCGGCCTTGATGGTGACGATGCGTTCGGGATTGAGTTCAAGTTGATGCTTCAGCACGGCGATGACTTCGCTCTGCTTTTTCATTTCGTCGTTGATGATGATCTCGTCATGCCGCCCCAGCAGCACTTCGATGGGGCCTTCGTCGAGCAACTGGCCGGAATCCGCTTGCGGCAGTTCCACCGTCACCACCGGCATTTTTTCCAAACGCCCGGCGATCATGAAGAACAGCAACAGCACGAACATCACGTCGATCAGCGAGATCATCGTGATGGGTCGGGGCTTGCGCGATCTGCGTTCGAACTCAACCAGCATATTCGATCTTGTCCACTTGCACGTTGGTTCCGCCGGTCAGGTACACTTCGTCGAGAATGGACACGAGCTGCTGCACGCTGACGCCGGGGGTGGTAAAAATTGCAATCTTGGAATTCGGTTTGTTCGCCAGTTGCGTTACCAGCAGGCCGTTCAGGCCGGTGCGGTCCATTTCCTGATCGTTCACCACCACCGTTCCGGCGGGGTTGATGCGAATGCGCAGTATGTCGGGCAAATTGACGGGCGCGGCTTTGGCCTCGGGCAAGGAAAGCTCCATCGACTCCGACACCACAAAGCTGGTGCTGAGCATGAAGAAAATGACCAGCATCAAAATAATATCGACCAGCGGGGTGAGGTTCAGCTCCCGCGTGCGCCGTGTATCGCGCTGGAATTCCATGGCTAGAACTTCGTGTAGCTGGGGCTCAGCAGCCGCAGCGTGCTGGAGCTTTCCGGCGCGCCACGCGGCACGCTCACGGCTTTTTCCTGTTCTTCCTGCAGCGCGCGGGCGCGGTCTTCACGCTCGATGGTCTCGCGTTTTTCCTGCTCGCGTTCGTTACGGATGAACATATCCTCCAGCGCCAACACCTGAATCGTCACGTCGCGCATCGTCGCGCGCACGCGTTCGATCAGGCTATCAAGCATGTAGTAGGCCGCCAGCGACGGAATGGCGACGACAAGCCCGCCCGCCGTGGTCACCAGCGCTTCCCAGATACCGCCCGCCAGCATGCTGGGGTCGATGCGGCTGCCCGCTTCCGAGAGTTTGGCGAAGGCTTTGATCATGCCGATTACCGTGCCCATCAGCCCAATAAGCGGAGCGATGGTGGCGGCCATTTCCAGGCCGCGCATGTAGGATTCCATGTAGCGCAGTTCCGCCGAACCGATGCGCGAAATTTCCGCCTCGCGCGATTTCATGCTGATGGCCCGGTTGAGGATGCAATCCACCGACACGCGCATCACCCGCGCAATCGGCCCGCGTTCGCGCGCCAGCAATTGCGATGCATCTGTCAGTTCGCCGCGCTTCACGTACATCATCACCCGGTCAATGAAATAGGTGTTGAACGCGCCCGAGCTGATGAACTGATAGGTTTTGAAAAGAACGATGCCGAGGGAATAAATGGAGAGCGCGATGAGAAGATACATCACCCACCCGCCCTTGACGAAAATGACTTCCAACATAGGGTTTTGCTGCCGTTTTTAATTTATTTTGAGGCAGTGTAGAGAGTCCGCACGCGGGAGTCGAGGAACTAGTGAAGTTTTTCACAGGCAGGCTTACGCCAGCTTACGGGCTTCCTCGGGGAGCATAATGGGAATCCCATCGCGGATGGGATAGGCCAGCTTGGCCGCTTGGCTGATGAGTTCTTGGCGCTCAGCATCGTACACCAGCCGCGCCTTAGTGACGGGGCAGACGAGGATGTCGAGGAGGACGGGATCAAGGGTTCCGGTGTGCATGCGGGTGTTCTAGCGGTGCCCGCGGCGAATGTAAACAGCCAGTGCGTGATTGTCGTGAGTGGGGATGTGCATCCGGGAGGCGACCGCCGACCCGCGAAGCGGCGGGGTTTGGGGGGTAAGCCCCCATTCCGCGCGAAGCGCTTAAAAAAACACTTCCATTCCAGACTGGCCAAATGGCCAGTCTGGAATGGAGCGGGCGAAGAGATTCGAACTCTCGACATCAACCTTGGCAAGGTTGCACTCTACCACTGAGCTACGCCCGCATTCCGTGGGTTAAACCCCCAACAGGGCGCTCAACATACGCAACAAAATGGAAAATGCAAGCGCCTGTTTTAATCATTATAAGCCACTGGTTTTATTGCCTCTCTGGCAAACTACTATAAAAAAAGGCACCGCCTTGCGGCAGCGCCTTCCCTGTTATGCTTGAAGCCGGGTGAAACCGGTCTAGCGCATCATGATCAGGTTGTTGTTCGTCACCTGCGCCGCGGTGGGTGCGGCGGTCATTTCCGACCAATCAAGCTGGCTGAGCTGCTCGTATTTAACGGTGGTGGTGGAAGTTGCTGCAGCGTGCTGCGTGCTGTCGTTACAGGCGGCGAGCAGAACCATGACTGCGAGTGCGGCCAATCCCTTCGTCGTCGTTTTCATAACTATCCCCTTAGTGACCCGTGAAACGTGCTTTGCTGCCGTTTGCTTTTTTGTTGCGCCGAGATATAGGCGCAAGCGGGTCATATGAGGAGTGCTGGTTCGGAAGGGGGGCTATGCGCTGAGCGCATGGCTGGTTAATTAGCCCATATCGACGAAGCTGCCGCCGCCACGGCCAATGCCGCCAAGGCCGTTGCCTTCAAAGATATTTCCAGTGGCTTGCAGGGTTCCTTGCACGGGGGCTGCCGCCGCACATGCCTGTGCGAGGTAGTTATCGGCTTCGTCCTTCATCTGCTTCATTCGCTGACGATTATAATCACCCTCCCCGCCGCCACCTTTGGATTTAATCCCGAAGGGGCCGCCAATCTGGCCGGTGAACAAACCATTGGCCTGAAGCGAAGGACGCTGAATGGCGCCACCGAACACCGCAAAAATCCCCGGAATAGTTTTCGAGGGCGGTGTCTGCATCGCTGCTAACTGTTGGGCAATATCAACCATGTCCCTAGTATAACAAAGCTTTTGTGACAGTAGTGTGACAATCGCCCCAAAAAGGGCTTAATTTGCCTTGCCCACGAAATAGGGGCTATCGAGGGAAAATGCTGGAATATCAATCTCAAACCGGCTCCCAATGGGCGTGCTCATCTCGTATTTCCCGAACATCAAGCCCGAGGGAGTGGTGAGTGCGGTGCCGCTGGTGTAACGGAAGCTCTCCCCCGGTTTCAGCACCGGCTGTTCGCCGATGACGCCGGGGCCGGTCACTTCCTGCGTCTGGCCCACATCGTCGGTGATGTTCCAGTAGCGGTTCAGCAGCTGCACGGTCTCCTGCCCACGGTTTTCAAGCTGGATGGTGTAGGCCCAAACATAATGGTCGTCCTCCGGCTCCGAATGTTCGGGCAGGAAATGCGGCTCGGCCGTAACGATGATGTCATGCGTGGTTTTTGAGAACATAGGGCCAAATATAGAAGCCCCTCTATTAATAGGCAAGATGGTTCGGTTCGCCCTCTCCCTCAGGAGAGGTTAAACCAGCGCTTCGGCTACGCGGCGCATGAAGGCGGCGCCGAGCTCAAGCTGTTCGGGCGCGATGAACTCGTTGGGCTGGTGCGCCTGATCGATGCTGCCCGGGCCGCAAATGATGACCGGGAACCCATGATGCTGGAAAATGCCGCCTTCCGTGCCGTAGGACACGGCATGCGTATGGTTGCTCTGCGCCAAATGGCAAGCGACGGGCGCGTGCGGCGCGTCGCTCGGGGTGGCTTTCAAACTATGCACGTTGGTCAGTTGGTTCGTCATGATGCCGGCGGCCGGGTCGATGCGTTGCATCGCCACTTCCAGTGTTCTGCATTGTGCGTGGAACGGGGCCAGCAGCGCCTCGACATCTTCGCCCGGTAATGGCCGCACTTCCCATAAAATGCGCGCGTGGCGCGGAATGATATTGCGCGCCGTGCCGCCTTCCACCACGCCCACATGCACCGTGGTGTACGGGCTGGGGAAACCATTAAGCGTATCGCGTGCGCCGCGCGCACCCTCAGCGATACCGTTCAATGTGTGTATCAATTCGCCCATCAGCATCACGGCGTTCACGCCCTGTTCCGGCATGCTCGAATGCGCCTCGCGGCCGGTGATGATGGTCTCGAACGAGGTGATGCCCTTATGCGCGCCCACCAGCTGCATGTTGGTGGGTTCGCCCACCACGATCAGCGACGGTTTGGCGTCGATCTCCAGCAGTGCGTTGGCCATCGGTGCCGCGCCGAGGCAGCCGATTTCTTCGTCGTGCGAGAAAGCGAACCAAACGGGCCGCGCCAGATCGGTGTTCTGAAAATATTCGACATGCGCCAGCGCCAGCGCGATGAATGCTTTCATGTCCGAAGTGCCGCGCCCGTAGATCAGCCCCTCGCGTTCGGTGAGGGTGAACGGGTCTTGCGTCCAGGGCTGGTCCTTCACCGGCACCACATCCGTATGGCCGGAAAGCACAATGCCGCCCGCCGCTGCCGGGCCGATGCGCGCCAGCAGCGAGCTTTTCGCACCGCCTTCATTCACGCGCCAATGCGGCACGTTGCGTTGCGCGAGGTAGGCTTCCACCCACGCGATGAGGTCGAGGTTCGATTCGGAGCTGACGGTGGGGAACGCCACCAATTGGCGTAATAGATCGAGCGTGTGTGCAGTGGTGGGAGCACTCATGCCGCTTTGTCCTCCTGCATCATTTTCGGCAGGTCGCCGACGAGGCCCATGGCGTGGCGCATGAACAGATGTTTCAGCGGCGGCATGCGGTTCACCGCCGCCATGCCCGTGCGCCGCAGCAGCGACATGCCGGGAATGCGGCTCATGAACAGGCGGTTCAAAATATCCGTGCTCGCCGTCATGCTTACGGAATCGAATTTGCGCCAGCGCTGGTAGTGGTTCAGCACCGATTCGGCACCCACATCGAGCCCCAGTTTGCGTTGCGCGATGATCAGTTCCGACAGCACCGCCACGTCGCGGTAGCCAAGGTTCACGCCCTGTCCCGCGATGGGGTGTATGCCGTGGGCGGCGTCGCCCACCAGCACGAAACGCGGCGCGACAAAACTTTCCGCATGCATCAGCGCCAGCGGGTACGAGAAACGTTTGCCGACGGATTTCACTTTGCCCCACACGCTGGTCGCTTCGTCGCCCACGCGGCGTTGCAGTTCGGCATCGAACTGGTCGTCGGGAAGGTTCACGTAATGCGGCGCGTCGTCCGGCGTTTCCGTCCACACAATGCCGCTGCGATTTCCGGTCAGCGGCAGCATCGCGAACGGGCCGACGGGATAGAATTTCTCAAGCGCCAGCCCATGATGCGGCAGCTCATGCTCCACCACGCACACGATGGCGACTTGGTTGTATTTGATGATGCGATGGTTCAGCCCCGCTTGTTTGCGTAGGCCCGAAAAACGCCCGTCCGCCGCGATGAGCAGCGGCGACGCAATGTCCGTTCCGCTTTCCAGATGCGCGGTGATGCTGGCGCCATTATGGGTGAACCCCTTCACTTTGTCCGGCGAGATAAGCGTGATGTTTGCTTCCCCCTCCAACGCCGTGAACAGGCCTTTACGCAAAATATTATTTTCCACGATGTAGCCGAACGGCTCGCCCACATCGGCGTCGGAATAATGCACGAAGCCGGGTTTTTCTTCCTCGCACACGCGGATATCATGAATGGGTTGCGCATGCGGCGCGATGTGCTGCCACGCGCCGATATGCGACAGGATGCGCACGGAACCTTGCGAAATGGCCGAGGTCCGCCCGTCGAACGCCGCCGCCACCTGCGCCTCACGCGGCAGCGGATCGATGACCGTGACGCGCAAGCCGCCCTGCGCCAGCGCAATGGCCAGCGCGTTGCCGACCAGCCCGCCGCCCGCGATGGTAATTTCTGTGGTGTGTTGGTTCATAGGGCAAGCTGTAGCATGGCGATGCGTCGCTTGCCAACCGCTCCAACATCTCTGCCACAATTTTAGGCGACGTGCTTTGGAAACAGCCTCGACCAGAGGCATCCCCTTGCATTGAATGGGCTTAAGTTGTTGATATTGCTACGTGCAGAGCTTGGCACGGAACATGTAAAGGGTATGCATATGATCGACATCGCACTCATCCATTATTTGCCTCTCCTGCCGCTCGGCGCGGGCATGCTGTTGCTGCTTCCGGCCCCACTGCTGGCCGTGCACCGAATGCCCGCCGCCACCGCCGCTTTGGCCATCATCATTTCTGCCGCACTCTATCTGTTGGGTGTCAAAGGCGATGCTTCACTCACCTCTCTGTTCCTATTGCCCTGCATGGCACTGCTTATCGCCGCACCGATGCTGGAACGCGCGCGTTTCCTAGGCCTTGCCGTCGCAGCGCTCAGCGGTAGCATCGCTTTGAATTACGGCGTCACCGGCATTCTGGCCCCGAATTTACCGGCGCTTCCGGCACTGTCGCTGCTGCCAGTTTCGCTGGTCGCCGCGCTCATCGTCGGCATGATCGGCGGCCTGAAATTGCCGCTGCATCCGCAACGCATTCGTGCCGATGGCAGCGCCGTCTGGCACAACGCACCGCAAGCCGCCATGTTGGCAGGTTGGCTGTGCATCGGCCTCGCCTTCGCGTTGTTCTGCGGCGTCGAATCGCTCACCCTCAGCCACGCCATCGCGGCGTTGGCGGCAGGCCTCGTCGTGCTCGTCCAAGCGCAAATGGGCCATGGGCAGGACGCGTTGCAAAAAGCAGGCGAAGGCTTGGTTGCAGGGTTCCTCATGGTGCTGCTGGTGCCGCTTTCTCCGCTCGCCGCCATGCTGCTCGGCCTCGTGGCCGGGTTCTTCGTTATCCGCAGCGAATCCATCGCCCTCGCCTTGCGGCTCGACGACCCGCACCATTTCCTTGGTGCGCTGCTGCTGCCCTCCCTGCTCGGGCTGGTACTGCCCGGCTTGTTCGCGTTGAAACTGCTGGCCCCGCAACTGCAATGGCTGGGCGCGTCGCTGGCGCTCGCCGCGGGCATTTCCCTAATTCTGTGGCCGCTCACCATGTTCATGCTGGGTGTCGCCCTCCCCCCGCGCCTCGTGCGCGAAGGAGTGCAAAACCACTAACGAGATTGTTCCTGCAACCACTGATGGGGAAGTTCTGAAAAGGGCTTCCCCATTTTTTGTTTGTTCCCTGCTTGGCCTGCTGGCCGCGCAATGGAACGCGCTTCGCGGCTCAGGGCTGGTTCAGGCTGCTGCCCTCTCCTAACATGGGGTTGCTTCATGCAATAATGACGCCTACAAACGCGGCTATGAAAATCGCCACATGGAACGTCAACTCCGTCCGCATTCGTGAAACGATGCTTTCGCAATTTGTGCTGCAGCATCGGCCCGACGTGCTGTGTCTTCAAGAGACCAAGGTCGAGGACAAAGATTTCCCGCACGAGCTGATTGCGCGGTTGGGCTACGAACATATCGTGTTCAGCGGCCAGAAAAGCTACAACGGCGTGGCCATCCTGTCGAAACTGCCGCTGAAGCTGCATTCCACCTACGACATGATATCGAACGGCCATAAACGCCACATCGCGGCGGAACTGCCCGATGGCACCATGATCCATAATTTTTATGTGCCCGCCGGTGGCGACGTGCCCGACGTAGAAGTGAACCCGAAATTCGACGAGAAACTCCGCTTCGTGGATGCGATGACGGATTGGGCATCGCAGGAGCTGAAAAAACACCACCGCGTCATCGCCGTCGGCGATTTCAACATCGCACCGATGGAGCACGATGTCTGGTCGAGCAAACAACTGCGCAAGATCGTCAGCCACACGCCCATCGAGCGCGAGAAATTTGCCGAGGCACAACGCGCTGGAGGCTGGGTAGATGCGCTGCGCGAACTCGTGCCGCACGAACAGAAACTCTACAGCTGGTGGAGCTACCGCAACCGCGACTGGAACGCGTCCGATCGCGGGCGTCGGCTCGACCATATCTGGCTGTCGCCAAAACTAAAAAGTGAGTTGAAAAGCGGGTTGATTCTGCGCGAGGCTCGGGGGTTCGAGAGCCCATCCGACCATGTTCCGGTGATGGTGGAACTGGCGTCCTAGTCGTTATCGTGGGGGGTTCTGTCTACTAAGCGGGGCTTCCAGCCCGTCGGGCGTCGCTCGCCGCTTCCGCCGCGGCCTAAGCCATCCACTTCTTCTTCAGTGCTGCGTGACGCAGGTTTCGTGACGTTGCGCCAGAACGCGCGTTCGGCTGTGTCTTTGTAAGTATCGTCCGTCATTTGCCCTCGCGCGCTTGTATCCGGTGAAAACTGGGGCGAATGTACATGGCGATCAGGAACAGCCAGAGCATCGTAATAAGGGCGGTGATTTGCAGGATCATCATTTTCGTTTTCTCTATGGAAAAGGTGAAATGACGTGGTTTGCCAACGGCGGGTAGATCTAATGGAGGCTGACGGGAGCCAGGTTATGTTTTACGGCGTTGTAGTAGGCGGTTTCTTGGCTGTCGAACGTGGCGAGTTGGGTGCCATCGGCGGCGTAGACGGCGTACTGGACAAAATCGGCCACTTCGATGGGCTTGATGTACGCCATCGTTTCAAGACCGACCATGGCCATCATGAGTTCTTCGAGTTCGGCGCGTTCGAGGCGCATAAGCTGTTCTCCGTTGTTATCTAAGTTATAGCAAAACGCAGCTGCATTGAGTGTGACAGTTCGGTGAAGTGTTGGGCTGTGAATTGTCACGCGACTGACTTATTCCGCTCGAAGGCTATGTGCATCGCTCACCCGCTTCCCGGTAGGCTGGCCCTACATTACGATGGGTTTATGAACGAGGCGAAGCGCAAGAAATGTCAAGAATACGCAAGAAGATCTGGCGCCAATATGCCTGCGGGTGCGCACATTCAAACCCTTACGTTGGAAGCCAGCAAAAAACGGGCACTGAAACGGTGCCCGAACGGCGAGAAACTAACGCCCGGGGCGTCGTTTTGTGGCGCCGCGTGGATCTTCGAACTTGAACAGGCTGTTGGGCAGCGCTGTGCCGAATTCGGCGTTCTGAAGTTGGATGTTGGTTTGCTGGCCCGACGCGTCGCGGATGGTCATCTGGCGCAGTTGCAGCGGGGCGTCGGTGAACTCCAGCGTCAGCGCACCTTCGCTGGGTTTGGATTTCTGGATGATCGTGGCGCGGATCACTCCCGGCTCGGCATCGAACGCGGTGAGCTTGGTGCTGTCGCTGTCGAACTTGATGACGGGCTTGCCGAGGAACCCGGCCAGCGTGTCGTCCATCGGCACATAGTTCACCTGATCGAGCTCGGCGTCGTAATACACGATGACCTTGCCGTCCGACACCAGCAGGATGGGCGTAGGCGGGCTGTACTGCCAGCGCATTTTGCCCGGGCGCTTAAGGTAGAATTTTCCCTCGGAAAGTTGCCCCTGCGCGTCGGTCTGCGAGAAATCAGCGGTGATGGTAGTGAGATTCGAGAGGTATTTCTCCACCCGCGCCACATCGGCCGCCTTATCCGCCGCGAACGTCGTGGAAGCAAAAAGAGCCGAAACGGCACAAACAAAAAAGGTACGCATATGATTCATACGCGTACCCTAATTGAAAACCTGCGTCCGACAAGTAAATAGACGCAGTGGAATTACGAGCGAGTACCAAAACCCACTTGCGAAGACTCAAACACCATGCGGGTGGTTGCACGCCAGAAATCTTCGGCATTGCGCACTGCTTCGTTCAGCGAACGGCTGACGACACGCGGCCCTGCATCGAGGATTTTACGCAGATTATCCATTTCTTTATAGGCCTGTTGTTCTTCACGAACCCAAAATCCAAAATTACTCATAACTACTCCTTTTAATAACTTAATTCTTATAAACCGAAAGGTGACTTCTCCATTATATTAGCAGACCATGATGACAGAATTATGACGATATCTGATTATTAATGAATTCAGCGTCCACGGCCGAAAGGGTCTTTCGCCACTTGTTTGTAAGCATCCAGTTTATTGAAGGCATCGCGCAATTCGGCGCTGCCCTTCGGGTGCTCTTGCTGGGCGGTGTGATATGCGTTTTCCAGCGCATTGAGCGTCAGGCGGAATTCGTCGCCATCCTGCAACCGCAGGGCACGCGCTTCTTTTACCCATGCGTTGCGGTCAGGTGTTTGTAGGCCGAAGAGGTTTTTAAAAACGTCCATCGGCTCATTGTATAGACAAAGCGTGACAGTTTCGTGACGGGCTTATTCCCGCTCCAGCACTTCACGTTTGCCGACATGGTTGGCGGGGCCGACAATGCCTTCCTGCTCCATCTTCTCGATGATGCGTGCGGCGCGGTTATAGCCGATCTTGAGGCGGCGTTGCACGTAGCTGGTACTGGCCTTGCCCTCACGAACGACGACTTTCACGGCCTCTTGGTAGAGCATTTTTTCGGCCTCGGTCTCTTCTTCGTCGAACATATCGGAGGTGCTGTCCTCGGCTTCCGCGTCGAAGGTCACGGCTTCGTCGTATTGCGGTTGGCCTTGGGTTTTCAGGTAGCTGACGATCTGTTCGACTTCCTTGTCGGAAATGAACGGGCCATGCACCCGCGTGATACGCCCGCCACCGGCCATGTAAAGCATGTCGCCCTGCCCCAGCAGCTGCTCGGCGCCTTGTTCGCCAAGAATGGTGCGGCTATCAATTTTGGAGGTCACTTGGAACGAAATCCGCGTTGGGAAGTTGGCTTTGATAACGCCAGTGATGACATCCACCGAAGGCCGCTGCGTGGCCATGATGATATGAATGCCCGCCGCCCGCGCCATCTGCGCGAGGCGCTGGATACTGCCTTCGATGTCTTTGCCCGCCACCAACATCAGGTCGGCCATCTCATCGACGATGACCACGATGAACGGCAACGGGTTCATATCCATCGCCTGTTTTTCCATGATCGGCTTTCCGGTCTCGGGGTCAAAGCCGGTCTGCACGGAACGCGTCAGTTCCTCGCCCTTGGCCTTCGATTCCTCGATGCGTTTGTTGTAGCCCTCGACGTTGCGCACGCCGAGATTGCTCATCAGCCGGTAGCGGTTCTCCATTTCCTTCACCGCCCATTTCAGCGCCACCACGGCCTTGCCGGGTTCGGTGACCACGGGCGTCAGCAAATGCGGGATGTTGTCGTACACCGACAGTTCCAGCATTTTCGGATCGATCATGATGAACTTACATTGCTCGGGCGTGAGGTGGTAAATGAGCGACATGATCATGGTGTTGATGGCCACCGATTTACCGGAGCCCGTGGTGCCCGCCACCAGCACATGCGGCATCTTGGCCAGATCGGCGATGATGGCTTCGCCGGAAATATCCTTGCCCAGCACCAGCGGCAGCTTGGCGGTGGTTTCCTTATACACGGCGTCCTCGCACAGCTCGCGCATATACACCGTTTCGCGGTGCGCGTTCGGCAGTTCGATGCCCAGCGCGTTGCGGCCCGAGATGACCGAGATACGCGCCGAAATGGCGCTCATCGAACGCGCAATGTCGTCGGAAAGCCCGATCACGCGGCTGGATTTCACGCCCGCCGCCGGTTCGAATTCGTACAGCGTCACCACCGGGCCGGGGCGCACGCGGATGATCTCACCCTTGACGCCGAAATCCATCAGCACCGATTCAAGCAAGCGCGCGTTCTGTTCCAACGCCGATTCGGAAAGCTGCTTCGGCCCCTTGGTCGACACTTTGTTCATGAGGTTCAGGCTGGGCAGCATAAAGGTGCCCTTCTTGCCGCGCAGGTCGAGGCTGGATTGATCGACCGTTTTCTTGGCCTTCTTCGCTTCCACGCGTTTTTTCGGGGCAACCAGCTGCGGCTCGTCGTATTCTTCTTCGTCCTCGTCTTCGTCGAGTTCTTCTTCGTCCTCGTCTTCGTCGGTTTCCTCTTCCTCCTCATCGCGTGGACGACGCAGCAGCGAAACGAACGCGGCAAAGCCACGGCCAATGGTGGCCGCCACATGGCGCAGCACCAACGAAATGGCCAACCATTCATGCACGCGCAGCCCCAGCGCGAACGGCAGGCTGATGAGGAACAGCACCGCAGCGGAAGCCGCGAGCCCCCAATTGCCCAGCACGGGAATGAGTTTCACACCGATGACAATGCCCATGGCACCGCTGGCATGCTGCAGGAAGGGCGCGCCAGAAGCTGCCGCCAACAGCGCAAGCAGGGTCGAGCCCGCCACCAATGCCGTAAGCAACGCCACCACGCGCCACGCCCAGCGCACCGCGTCGTCCTTCAGCAACAAACGCCACGACCAGCCGAACAGGCTGGCAATGAGCAGCACGCTCATCCAGCCGATGGTTTGGGTAAGCAAATCGGCCAGCGTCGCGCCGAACAGGCCCAGCGCGTTCTGTGCCGGAACATCGCCCACGCGGTTCATCGAAGGGTCGCCGGGAAAATACGTGGCCAACGAAATGGCCAGCGCCGTCGCCGTCGCGGCCAGCACCAATCCGGTCATCTCGCCCGAACGGCGTTTCACAAATGCCGGCATCGGAATCGCCGCCACCATACGTCCCATCATAGCAAACTCCCCTGCCCGCGCGATGCGCGAGGCTGTTTCTTTGTATCGCTTGCCAATGAGGTCGCCCGCTTAGGCGGGTCTGTGGATAACTACCCTAGAGGGGCTTTCCCGCAGAAACAAGCCAAAGAAAGCGAATATGGGGCCAGAAAACCGCTTGCCGGGTCACTGTAACCGTGCGAACACTACTCGTGACTGGCGGCGGGCGATGCTGCCGCGAACCCAGCCAGGGCCGAAAGGCAGCAACTGTAGCAGTTCGCATCGGGTCGTCCGCCAGTCACCTAGTTTTTTGTTCCCTGCTCGGCCTGCTGGCCTCGACGGTGGAACGCGCTTCGCGGCTCATGGCTGGTTCGGGCTGCTGCCCTCTCATCACTTGGTGCCGTGTATAACTGCCACTACTTGCTCGACACCCCATCCAACCCTATCTAATCTGCCGTTATGTATAGAGTCCTCGCCCGCAAATACCGCCCGCAGACGTTCGATGATCTCATCGGGCAGGAAGTGCTTGTGCGCACGCTTACCAACGCGTTCGCTTCGGGGCGCATCGCGCATGCGTTCGTGCTCACCGGCATTCGCGGTATCGGCAAAACCACCACGGCGCGCATCATTGCGCGCGGGTTGAACTGCATCGGGCCCGATGGCAATGGCGAGCCGACCACGCAGCCCTGCGGCGTTTGCCCCAACTGCATCATGATCGCCGAGGATAGGCATGTCGACGTCATCGAGATGGATGCGGCGTCGAACACTGGCGTCGACAACATGCGCGACCTGATCGACTCGGTGCAGTACGCGCCCACCAACGCCCGCTACAAAGTGTACATCATCGATGAGGTGCACATGCTTTCCAAGAGCGCGTTCAACGCGATCTTGAAAACGCTGGAAGAGCCGCCACCGCATGTGAAGTTCATTTTCGCCACCACCGAGCTGCGCAAAATCCCCATCACCATCATTTCTCGCTGCCAGAAATTCGACCTGAAGCGCGTGGAAATCGTGGAGCTGGCCGCGCATCTCGTCAATGTGTCGAACAAAGAGAACATCGCGCTGGCCGAGGAATGTGCCACGCTCATCGCCTCCGCTGCCGAAGGTTCGGTGCGCGACGCGCTGTCGCTGCTCGACCAAGCCATCGCCATGGGCACCGACGCGGCGGGCACCGTCACCATCACCGCCGATAGCATTCGCGACATGCTGGGGCTGGCCGACAAAACGCAGCTGTTCACGCTACTGAAACTCATTTTCGCGGGCGACATGAACGCCGCGCTGGAGCAGGCAAAAACACTGCACGGCCAAGGCGCCGACCCCGCCATGCTGCTGGCCGACCTGCTCGACATCACCCATTACCTCACGCGCATCACCGTCGCGCCGCAGCTCATCGACAATCTGCATTACTCGCCCGCCGAACAGGCGATGGCCAAAGCGATGACCGGCGAACTCAGCGTGCCCGCCCTCACCCGCGCGTGGCAAATCATCATCAAAGGCGTCGAAGAAATGCGCCACGCGGTGAACGCCCTCGCCACGTTGGAAATGATCCTCGTGCGCCTCGGCTACGCAGCTCAACTGCCCACCCCGTCCGAAATCATCCGTGGTGGCGGCATCGCTGCTGCTCCCACCGCCGCTGCACCGCAGCCCTCCGCTCCGCGCGCTTCCGGTGGCGCGGCGGCCGTGCACGCTATGGCCCCGGCCGTGTCCACCTCCTCTGCCCCGCGCCCGATGAGCAGCGGCCCCAGCACCGTGATGGCCGCCACCGCGCAGAAGATCGAACCGAAACCGATGGTCGAGGTGCATTCGTTCCTCGAAGTGGTCGAGCTGTTCGAGGCCAAACGCGAGGCGATGCTGGCGAAGTTCATCGTCAACGACATGCGCCTTGTCTCGTTCGAGCTAGGCCGCATCGAGGTGAAGCCCACGGGCCATATCCCCACCGAAGTGCCCGCCCGCCTCAGCCGTATGCTGACGGAATGGACCGGCAACCGCTGGAGCGTCGTATATAACGAACAATCGCCCGGCGAACCGACCCTGCGCGAGCAGCGCACCGCCGCCATCGCACAGCAAAAAGAATACGCCGTCGCGCACCCCAAAGTGCAGGCCGCCCTCACCCTTTTCCCCGATGCGGAGATCGAATTCATCCCCGCTAAAAAATCCTAGGAGTACCGTATGAACATCGCAAAAATGATGAAACAGGCGCAAGAAATGCAATCCAAGCTCGGCCAGTTGCAGGCCGATATGGAAGCGCGCGAATTCGAAGGCACCGCAGGTGGCGGCGCAGTTAAAATCACCCTCAGCGGCAAAGGCGAACTGCGCAACGTGGCGCTGGGCGACGGCGCACTCGACGACAAAGAAACGCTGGAAGACCTGTTCACCCTCGCCCACCGCGACGCCAAAGCCAAGGCCGACGAAGCCATGGCTGACGCCATGGGCGCCGTCACCGGCGGCATGAACCTGCCGGCTGGCATGAAGCTTCCTTTCTAGGAAGCAATGAGTCGTCAGTCGTTAGTCGTCGGACGGGTCTTTCTTGCTAACGACTAACGACTGACGACTCACTTATGGCTTCTGCAATCGACCGACTGATTTCCGAACTGGGCAAATTGCCCGGTGTGGGGCCGCGTTCGGCGCGGCGGTTGGCGTTGCATTTGTTGAAGCAGAAAACCAAATCCATTCCGCCGCTCATCGCCTCGCTCACACAAGCGAACGAGGAGGTGAAAAACTGCTCCGCCTGCGGTTCGCTCGACGACACCGACCCCTGCCGCATCTGCGCCCACCCGAACCGCGACGTGACGCTTATTTGCGTGGTGGAGGATGTGGCCGATGTCTGGGCGATGGAGCGCTCCGGCGCGTTCCGTGGCCGCTACCATGTGCTGGGCGGCACCCTCTCGGCCATGGACGGGCGCGGGCCCGAACAACTGCGCATCGACCAGCTCATGAGCCGCATCGCCGCCGAAGGGGTGAAGGAACTCATTCTCGCCCTCTCCGCCACTGTGGCGGGCCAAACCACCGCGCATTACGTGGCCGAACGCGTGCACGGCATGAGCATCACCATCACGCGCCTCGCTCAAGGCATCCCCATGGGCGGCGAGCTGGATTATATGGACGACGGAACCCTCAGCGCGGCCCTCAGCGCCCGCGTGAGCTACTAAGCAGGAAACCATGGAAACCAATTACGCCGCCTTAAGCATCATCCTCGCCACCAGCACGCACGAAACGCTGAGCGAGAATTTCCCCGACATCGAACGCATCAAGCATAACGACTGGCTCTATTTCGCCAGCATCTTCTCGTTCCGCTTCTTCATGGAAGTGCTGAAGAAATCCGAGATGCCTGCCGCAGAACAGGAAAAAGTGTTCGCCGAGAACATGGCGGCGATGGTGAAGGAATATCCCGATTTTCTCGTAGGGTTCGACAATCTGAACCGCTTCATCGCCCCCACCACCACGCCGGGCGATTTGGGCATGTGGCTGGCCGCCAACCTGTTCAAAAAGAATTCCCGCACCGTGACCGAAGCCGAACTCACCGTCGGCGTCATCCTCGGCAACATCATCGCCAATCAAGTCACGTCGATGGCGGCCTAAGGCTGCATTGCCTTTAAGTAATTATTTACCAATGCATGGTACTATGGGGAACATGACAGAACGCCCCACATTATGTTTCAGCGAACTTCCCAGCGTTAAAGCCAAACGTGAGCAGGAGGGCGATATAGAGCTGCGTTATGGCAAAGGCGCTAAGGAGCGTTTGGCCGCGCAGCAACAAGAGCAGGATGCCTACAAAGGCTACCCTAAAAAAGGGCGCCCCCGCTAAGCCGCATCCTCTTTTGGCGAATCCAGCAGCGCATCCTCGCTGTCGCTGATCAGTTCGGGCGGTAACGCCTTCGACACTTTCACACCCAGCTGTTTCATTTGCTCGGCCTGACGCAGGATGTTGCCGCGCCCGGCGGAGAGCTTGTCGAACGCGTCGTCGTAGCTGCCTTGCGCCTTCTTCAGCGCCGCATCGATCTTCTGCATGTCGGTCACGAAATTCACCACTTTGTCGTAGAGGCGGCCGCCACGTTCGGCGATGGCTTCGGCGTTCTTGTTCTGGCGCTCGAACTTCCACATGGAAGAAATGATCTTCAGGATGGCGAACAACGTGCTGGGGCACACGATGATGATCTTGCGGTCCCATGCGTGTGCGTGAAGCTCGGTGTCGGATTGCATGGCCAGCGTGTAAGCGCCTTCGATGGGCATGAACATCAGCACGTAGTCAGGTGCGTCGAGGCCTGCTGTGTCTTGGTAGCGGCGCTCCTCCAGCCCTTTCACGTGGGTTTTCACGGATAGGATGAACTGCTCCAGATGTGCTTTTTTCAGCGCCTCGTCCTCCTCGGCGCAGAAGCGTTCGTAGGAGGTCAGCGACACTTTGGCGTCGATGATGGCGTGCTTGCCTTCCGGCAGTTTAATAACGATGTCGGGCTTCTGCGTGCCGCCATGGTCGGGGTGTTTCAGACCCATGCCGGAGGCTTGCGGCACGTAATCCTCGCCACGGCGCAGGCCGGAAGCTTCCAGAATGCGCTCAAGAATCACCTCGCCCCATGCACCTTGCGTTTTCACGTCGCCTTTGAGGGCTTTGCTGAGGTTTTCGGTTTGGAAGCGCATGTCGTTGCTGGCGCGCACCACGTTCTCGATCTCTTTTTTCAGCGCGAATTGTTCCTTTGCGTGTTCGCCGAACGAATCGGAGATGTGTTTTTTAAAGCCGCTCAAATCCTCTTTCAGCGGGGTCAGCAACTCGGCCAAATTCTTTTTCGACTGGGTGTTTTTCTCGTCGAAAATTTTATGCGCGAGGTTCTCGAACTGTTGCTGGAACTGTTCCTGCGCTTTGGCGATGTAGCTTTGTTGCTCGCCGAGTTTTTCGCCCAGCGTCGATTTTTCCGTATCCAGCCGCGCGATGCGGGCGGTGTACTCGCGCATTTCCTGCTCCAGCTCGATCAGGCGGCCCTTGGCCTCCTCCAGCTGCTCGCGGAGCATTACGTCCTGTGTGGCGTTCACCTCAACTTTGGGCGCGGCGCGCAGGGCCAAAAAGTAACCGATGCACCCACCGACGGCAAAAAGCCCAACCCCAACGATCATCTCCATAACGCGCTCCTTGACTATCCGGCCGCATCATAGCAGCATCGCGCGCATTATGAAGAAGAAAACCAATTCCCAAACCGCCGCCATCATCCTTGCCGCTGGCAAGGGCACGCGCATGAAATCCGAACTGCCGAAAGTGCTGCATAAGGTGGCCTGCATGCCCATGGTCGGCCATGTCGTCACCCACGCGCTGGAGGCTGGTTTCGCGCCCATCACCCTCGTCACTGCCCCGGGCATGGATGCGGTGGTGAAGGCCTGCGAAGCCATCGCGGGCGAAATCGATGTCGCCATTCAACACGAGCAGTTGGGCACCGCCCACGCCGTGCTCGCGGCGAAGAAAGAACTGGTGAATTTCGACGGCAATCTGATCGTGCTGTACGGCGACACGCCGCTCATCACCACCGAGACCATGCTGTCCGTGATGCATGCGCTGGAAGAAGACAGCCAGTGCGCCGTGGCGGTGCTCGGCTTCATGGCCGGGGAACCGGGCGCCTATGGCCGCCTCGTGCTGGATGACGACGGCAGGCTGGAACGCATCGTCGAGGCCAAGGAAGCCACCGAGGAAGAGTTGGAAATTCCGTTGTGCAATTCCGGCGTGATGGCGATTCGCGGCAGCGTGGCGTGGAAGTTGCTCGCCAGCATCGACAATAAAAACGCCAAGGGCGAATATTACCTCACCGACATCGTGGCCAAAGCGCGCGCGCTGGGCATGCATGCCGTGGCCGTCGAAGGCGACGAGGAAGAAGTGCTGGGCGTGAATGCGCGTGGCGAGCTGGCCACCGCCGAGGCCATTTTCCAATTCCGCGCGCGGCAGAAACACATGGCCGAAGGCGTCACGCTCATCGACCCCGACAACGTGTATTTCGCCGCCGACACCACCGTGGGTGCCGACACCATCATCGAGCCCAACGTGTTCTTCGGCCCCGGTGTTTCCATCGGCCATGGCGCGCACATCAAGGGCTTCTCGCACATCGAAGGCGCGATCATCGGCAACGGTGCCAGCGTCGGCCCGTTCGCGCGGTTGCGCCCCGGCACCAACCTTGGCGACAAAGTGAAGGTCGGCAATTTCGTCGAGATCAAAAAATCCGACATCGCCGACGGCGCGAAGATCAGCCATCTCAGCTACATCGGCGACGCCACCGTGGGCATCGAAGCCAACATTGGCGCGGGCACCATCACCTGCAATTACGATGGGTTCAAAAAATACAAAACCACCATCGGCGCGCATGTGTTCGTGGGCTCCAACACCGCGCTGGTCGCCCCCCTCACCATCGGCGACGGCGCAATGATCGCGGCGGGTTCGGTGGTGACGGAAGACGTAAAATCCGATGCCCTCGTGCTAGGCCGCGCCCGTCAGGAAGAAAAATCCGACTGGGCCAAGGGCTTCCGCGAGAACCACAAAAAATAACCGTCATTCCCCGAATTTTCTCTTAGGAAAATTATAGGGGAATCCATCTTTCCGCTTGAAGAAAGGAAGATGGATTCCCCTATAATTTCGTGAAGGACGAAATTCGGGGAATGACGGGGCTGTTTATTTTTTGAGTACCGTCAAAATCATATCCAACGCTGCATCCACCGCCGCCATGCGAATCACATTACGGTCGCCTTGAAAAACCTTATGCTGATGCAGCGTCGCCTGCCCTTCCATCGCCAGCGCAAAATGCACGGTACCAACCGGCTTCTCCGCGCTGCCACCGTCCGGCCCGGCGATGCCGGTGATGCTGATGGCCAGCGTGGCGCGGCTGGTTTTGATTCCACCTTCGGCCATGGCGCGGGCGACCTGTTCGCTCACCGCACCATGCGTTTCAATCAGTTCGGCGGGCACGCCGACCATCTCCGTTTTCGCTTCATTCGCGTAGGTGACGAACCCGTGCGTGAACATGCGCGAGCTGCCGGGCAATTCGGTGATCGTGGCGCTGAGCAAGCCACCCGTGCAGGATTCCACCGTCGCCACGGTCACGCCCTGCGCGATGCAGGCGTCGAGAATGGCGCGGGCTTTGCGAAGGAGCGTGTCGTTCGCGCCGGTCACGGCATCGGTTCCATTTGCCCCGAGAACATCGGCCAGAATAGATAAAGAATATAGAGCACGCTGCCCGCCGCGAACCCCGCCAGCACATCGTCGAACATCACGCCGAACCCGCCTTTGATCTTGCGGTCGGCGAGGCTGATGGGCCAGGGTTTCAGGATGTCGAAAAAGCGGAACAGCAGGAACCCAATGATGAGGAATTTTGGCGCGGCTTCCACTTCGAGCATGCTGACGCTGGCTTCCTCGGAGGTGATCCCGACGATCCACAGATACCAGACGGCGTAGGTGATCCACTGCCCGGCCAGTTCGTCGATGACGATCTCGCTTGGGTCGTGCGCGCCGGGGTGACGGCGCATGTAACTGTCGGCGGCCACGGTGCCGAGCAGGCTAGCCAAAACAGCGGCAGGAATGAGCACAAACCAGCCGAACGGCAGTTGCAGCAGCGCCGCCGCCATCAATGCGGCGACAAGCGAGCCCATCGTGCCGGGTGCAATTTTAATGCGGCCAATGCCGCACATGGTAGCGATGGCGTTCATGAAGCCTCCGGGAGTTTAAGGGTGGCCAGCGCCTGCGCGGCGATG
>JBBKVX010000048.1:0-26146 GCA_037968615.1 Rickettsiales bacterium | reverse complement strand
CTTCTTTGGTAATGCCCTCTTCAACGGTGATGAGCTTCTCGGTCATCAGCTCGGCAATTCTCTGTTTCGGATCGGAGGCGAAGCGCACATCGCGGTTGGTGAGAATGCCGACCAACTTGCCGTTCTTCTCAGTGACCGGGAACCCGGAGATCTTATGCTCGTCCATTAGCGCGTAAGCATCGGCAAGTGTGGCGTCCGGGGTGATGGTGACGGGGTTGACCACGATGCCGGATTCGAACTTCTTCACCTGCCTCACTTCGTTGGCTTGTTTGGCCAGCTCCATGTTTTTATGGATGGTGCCGATGCCGCCATGCTGCGCCATAGCAATGGCAAGGGAGGATTCGGTGACCGTGTCCATCGCTGCCGACATGAGGGGGATGCCCAGCTCGATGTCACGCGTCAGCCGGGTTCGCGTATCGGCGTCCTTCGGCACAATCGCGGAAGCGGCGGGCTGCAGCAGCACGTCGTCGAAGGTCAAAGCGAGGGGGAAATCGGTCATGGCAATCTTCCTAGTTACAGATTGCAGCGTGTACTCGCATGGCCGCCCACAATTGTCAACAAACTGTCACACCGCCAGTGCTGGGGCTGCGGTAGTATAGACGCTTGCAACCACGAATGAGGATGACATGTCCGATAACAGCTTCCGCGAACCGTACCGGCCTCTCGGCCAAGGCTTCACCCGAATCATACGGCCGAATGGCGATCGCAGCGAATATGCAGCGCACCAGGCGTCCGATCCGGAACCGAGCCTCCCCAGCGCGGAAAACAGCCTAAGTCATGTGCTTGCCGTGCTGTCGGGCAAAGGCGGTTCTCGCAATCGCAGCTAATACAACACTGTGTTCACAAAGATAATCAGGAGCCTTCTATGTCCTTCATCATGCGCCCCGGCAGCCACGAACAAGAACCTGTACCCCGTTCGGTAGGCACCCCCGGCGTACTTTTCAGCGACCAGGTTTCCAAACAAAATTTTCAGCGCATCAAGGCGTCGAGCGACGCGCGATTGGGGCCCACACAGCTAGAAGCAGGCACCGCACCCGAACTTCATACCCCCGAAATCCGTACCGATTTCTCGGAACTTGAGAAAGTGATGCGTGGCCGCAGCGGCGACACTCCGCCCTCCATAAAGCGGTAGCATGACCAAAAGCATCCTCAGCCATATAGCACAAGAGGCGGGCGTATCACCCGCGCGGCTGGTTGCCGAAATGGCAAATAACAACACCAGCCTCACGAACGCTTTCACCGAAGCAGGCAATGGCGGCCAGCACCACAGCGTTACGTTGCCCAGCCATGCAGAGAGCGCCCGGTTCATTGCTGGATTGGTGGACGAGCATACTCGCAAAGCACGGGCACAAGCGCTTTCCGACCCCGCGACCTTATGGCAAGAAGGCATACACAAGCCGACAAAAGTTGAGCCGAGCCGCTAACCAAGCGTTGCCTGATGTCAAACATTCCATGTATCCGGATTCTCGCTTATGCTGCGATGCAGCATAAGCGCTTGTTTTGTAATATAAAGTTCATATTACATGCATAAAACTGTGCTAAGTTGAAAGCTCACTATTTTCAGGAGCGCTTCATGAGCAAGGATACAAAGGCCGATCCCAACCACACACTCGAGCAATATGGCTTTTCCAACGGTTCGCCGACGAAAGGCTCGGTTGGTCCATACAAAGTTGGTAAGCGCGATCCGAACTGGACTCGGGAAGAATTGAACATTCGCGACCTGTCGGCGAAAACGCCTAGAACTCTTTAATTGCCGCCTTTGAACCCAATGGCCACCACGTAGCTCTCGGCGGAATCTTTCCGGCTGGCAGCGGGTTTGGCGTGTTTCACGGTGCGGAAATCTTTTTGCATGCGCTTCAGCAATAGGCTTTCCGTGCCGCCTTTCAGCACTTTGCAGGCGAAGCTGCCGCCGGGGGCCAACACCTCAAGTGCGAATTCGTAGGCCAACTCGCACAGGTTCATGATGCGAATATGGTCGGTGGGCGTGTGGCCGGTGGTGTTCGAAGCCATGTCGGAGAGCACCACATCGGCCTTACCGCCGAGCAGTTCTTTCATGATCTCAGGCGCGTCGTCGGCGAGGAAATCCTGCACGATGAGGGTGGCGCCGGGAATGGCGTCCACTTCCAAAAGATCGCAGCCAACCACTTTACCTTTTTTGCCAGTACGGGCCACGGCCACCTGGCTCCAACCACCGGGTGCGCAGCCCAGATCGACCACGCGGGCTCCGGGCTTGAACATGTGGAATTTATCATCCATTTCCAGTATTTTATAGGCCGCGCGCGAGCGGTAGCCCTCGGCCCGTGCTTTCTGCACATAGGGGTCGTTGAGCTGGCGTTGCAGCCAACGCGTGCTGGAAATGCTGCGCTTATCGGCGGTTTTTACCCGCACATGCAGCGCCCGGCTGCCGGGTTTGTCTTTGGAGGAACTCATATAAAATCTTAGGTATTTGTTAAGTTTTACGGTGTACGCTGGATAGTACCACAAATCTACAAGGAACTGCAGCATGGCCGACGAAAACACCACGAATCAAGCCGATTCCATCGATTTCCAACTCATGGATGAGCAAACCCTCACCCAGCTCTACGAAGAACTGATGGTGAGCCAACTCCCCGGCCTCGCAAAAAGCGTCGTACCGGATGGCATCGTGACACTCGAGGAGCGCATCGCGCAAGCCAATGCCGGCGCGGAAATCGATTTTAACAATCGTGAGCGCGCCGAAGGCCGCCCCGATTTTCTGACCATCGATGGCGAACTCAGCACCGAAGAAAAACAGACGCTGGAAGGCACCACACAAGGCGACGCCCTTATCGCCGGCTTCGGCACGCAAGCCGTGCCGGAACGCACGCGCGAACAAATGCTGCAGGCATTGCTAGCCGCTGAAACCATTGAGGAACCGACCCCCGCCGTGCAACCGGAAGCCGCCCCCGCGCTTGCCCCTACCCTCAACGCCGAACTGCTGAACCGCGAAGGCGGCACCCTGCCGCCGGACGCCGAAAACCCGCTTCTCGCGATGCTCAGTCGCGCGGCGGAAGAACCGAGCTTTACGCAGCCACTCAGCATCCCCGACGTTTCGGAACCGGAGGTCGTTTCAGCCTCCGCGAATGAGCCGGAGCCGAGCAACGCCTTCTCGAGCGAGCAGCTTGCCAACATGAACAGCAGCGCCGAGGACATCAGCGCCCTGCTTCGCCCCGACGCGCTGAACAACGAAGCCGTGGCCGCCGCCATCGATGCACTGGGCAACAATGACGGGCGTGTGGACGTGGCGGAAATGTACGCCCTGCAGGCACTGGGCGTAAACGACCCCGCCAAACTGAAAGAAATAGCGGATTTACTGCGTAGCACCGGCACCGTGAACGCCGAACAGCCGAGCAGCCCCGCCACCGAAACCGCAGCGCTTAACCCCAGCTACACACCCATCGATGCCAGCCTCGCCGGGCCTGAAAACGGGAGAAGCTAACCATGTCAGCCAAACTGGAAAAAGCTAAAGCCTGGTTCGTTGCCGAAACCATAGCGAATGCAAAAAAGGACTTGCGTGCCCAAGGCATGAAAATCGAACCTACCGAGCTGGAAGAGTTGCGGCAGGAAGTGACGCGCGATGTGGACCATTATGATCCCGATGCGCTCATCGGCATGTACGAGGCCAGCCAGCAGCAAGGCCGCAGGCACTAGCTAGGCCGCCGCCACCTCACGCATCAGCGACACGATGATCCCCTCACGCACGCCGCGATCGGCGATGGTAATTTTATCGATGGGGAACGTGCGGGCGATGGCCTCGAAAATAGCGCAGCCCGAGAGAATGAAATCCGTTCGGCTGGAGCCGATGCAGGGATGCGCCGCCCGCTGCGATGGCGACATGCGCATCAGCGTTTGCGTGGCCCCGCGAATGTCGGAGATCGACAGCTTAATTCCATCAATTTTTGAACGGTCATAATGCGGCAGATCCAAATGAATGGCCGCCAAAGTCGTGACGGTGCCTGAGGTAGACAGCATCTGCACGTTTTCTTTCCACATGCGCTGCGCGATGCCGTTGCTGCGCTCCATGGGCGACAGCAAGCTGCCGATGCGCGCCACGATCTCCTCGAAATACATCTCGGTGAAGGCCGGCCCGCCGAACTGCTCGGACATGTTCATGACGCCGAAAGGAACGCTCAACCAATCCTGGATGAGATGGCGCTTATGCGAGGTGAGCGGCTGGTCGGGGTCGATCTTCACCCACATGAATTCGGTGCTGCCGCCGCCGATGTCGAACGCCAGCGCGTAGCGCGTGTCGCGGTGCAGCAGCGAGCTGCAGCCGAGGAACGCCAGCCGCGCCTCCTCCTCGTTGGAAATAATGTCGATGGACAGCCCCAGCTCGTCGCGCACTTTGCTGAGGAACTGCTCGGCGTTCTCGGCGCGGCGGCAAGCCTCGGTGGCCACGAAACGGAATTTGGCGATGCCGTAGCGGTTCAGCTTTTGTTTGCAGGTGGCCAGCGCCTTAATGGTGCGGCGCATGGCTTCGTCGCCCAGCCGCCCCGTCTCGCTCACCCCCTCGCCCAGCCGCACGATGCGCGAATAGGAATCGACCACCTTCAGCGTTTTATGCTGCGCCTGCGTGAAACTGGGCCGCGCAATGAGCAACCGGCAATTATTCGTTCCCAGATCCAGCGCCGCATACAGCTCGCCTGAATTCGGCGCCGCCGCCACCTCGCGCACAGCCGCGTCCACGGCCTCTTCCACTTCCTGATCGCTCTGCGGTTCTTTCATCATGAGGGGCAGTATAAGCGGATTGAATCCACAGGCAAGCACCAGCATCCGGCCCGTCAAATGCTGCTCGGACAGAAACTTATCATCTTCACGAAACTGTCACACATGCGTCACAAAACTCACGCTAAAAGCAGGCTATAGTTTTTTAAATTAACGCACAGAAGAGAGTTTTATGAGCGGACAACAAAATGGATATTCGGAACCAGTCAATTGGAGCTGGGTGAACCGGTTTAGATCGCGCTACCCTGACACAGGGTTTGAAACTGTCCGAGAAGGCAATGAAACAATTTTTATTAAACACTACCTTGATTGGACCCCTGCAGACCTGCAGCGCGTGCCTGAATATACCCTTCGAGAACTGATGATTGTTGCCGCTGGAGAGCATTACAGCTCTTTGCGTGAAATTAAACCGCGCGCATTCCAGACAACTGAAGATTTTGCCGCCGCTATTCTCAATGAATGGGAACACAATCGCGGCTATCGCATCGCCCCAGAATTCCGTCCGGGTTACTTTAACCGCTCTAACGGTGGTGCTAATGTGCGCCCTCAGAGCCTGGATACCACAGCACCCAAAGAAAGCACTGACCTGCGCCTTGTAATTCCTGAATTAACACGCGATGCCAAACCAAGCGATTCGAACGAAATAACATCGCCTGATCCTAAAGCTCGCGCCGAGGAAGCGGTTAAGTCCATCAAGGCCAGCGTTCGCGCGGCTTAAAAGACTTAACTACCGTAAAATTTGCCCCAAGGCGAAGATTTTTAACCTGCTGAACGGCCTGTTTGTGCAGGAACGGCGGCATTCGCTATCGCAGTTGGGCGCAGATTCATCAAGGAATCATTAGACGCGGAAGCGACTTCGACGCGCGCTTCCTGCCTACCGTTTAAGCTAGCGGCAAAGTCCATGTCCACTGCTAAAGGCTGGAGCACGTTAGCTTCATGTGCGTTTGATTGGGGAACGCCAAAACCTTGTAGAAACTGCTGGTCGGCCGAAGAAACATTCTCAGCATTCCCACCACGCTCGGCTTGCTCTGAAGCATATTGGCTTTGCATTTCTTTATCGAGAGCTATCAATTCAGCAGCTTTGTCCGCACGTTTGTCACTTCCTTCATCAATCGCCCTTGCCACATCAGGCTGTGCAGGAGCAACAATGTCGGCGATATCGTGCTCGGTTCTTGATAGCGCAATTTGAGCGGCCGCGTCAGTCGGATTGGCTTTCGCATATTCCAACGCTGCCATGTATTTATTGTACGTTTCTTCCGGAATATCGCCTTGATTATAAAGGCGGCGCATACGCGCTTCCATAGTTTCATCTAATTCATCAATCTCATGCTTCAAATGCGCCATCTTCTGCTCGGGCGTCATTTCATCCGCGTGCTGAATAGCAAGGCCGGTTTCTTTGCTGGCGGCGATGGATTCGGCGACGCTGGCGAGGGTGGCGCTGGCGTTGCTGAGCTGGGCGTGGGTGGTGCATTTCATAATCGAGGCAACGAGGCTGCCGGGCAGTTTGCTGCGGATGTCGGCGGGAAGGCCGTTCAGCTCGGCTTGCGCGGCTTCGCGCACGCTCATCGCTTCGGCGATCTCATCGAGCTCGGATTTGAACGCAGCGGGGGCCACATACTCGGCGCCTTGCTGCATGCCAGTATCCTTCAACGCATAAAGCACTTCGCCCGCGGCTTTCAGCGCGGCCTTCATGTTCTGCGTGTCGGTGTTCAGTTCGGTCATCTGTTTCGTCGCTTTGGTCGGTTGCTATGGGCCAAGTGGTTTGCGACGCGTTGTTCCGATGGTCTGTGCCTCGGTGTTATCCACAGTTCTACGTTCTTAAAGTTAATGTATGGTTAAAATTTTTTGCTATTTTTACCATTGTTTTACGAGGCAATTTATTAATAAATTACCTCGTATTTTATCTAATTAAGCGCCCTTCAGGCTGGCTGGGCGATTGGCCGCTGCAACGCGGCATGGCGCGCAGCCATGGACTGGGCGGGTTGAGCGAAAAATATTTATTTTAGCGGCCCGGATTCCTTTTTCGGTTCCGCACGGCATTTTTTAGCCCCTCTTATTTAGGATTTCTCTTTAACCAAGAATTAATGAACTCCGTGTTAGTTTGGGTTTATGGCCACACCACAGACATTAATGTCCGCACTCTCCTCGTTCAATTTGGGCGCCTTTGCCAATGCGGTGTCGTTGAAGCCTGCCGCCCAACGCGACGAACTTTCCGATGTCGAGGCGGAAAGACAGGTGATGACCGAGCTGAAAACGCACACCTGGGACCTCGCCCGCTCCCGCGCTAACGAGCGCGGCGACGCAATGCCGACCATGACGGATTATCTTGTGGCCGCACACTCGCCAGAAATTCGGGCCTCCGTGGCCGCCAGCAGCCCCTCGGTTCAATGGACGGGCGCGTCGATGGTGAACTTCGATGGCATGACGCTGAGCAACGCGCAGCTCAACGCCGCCGATTTCGACCACCGCAACCTGACCGCCGGAGACCGCGAAGCCCTGAGCATGACCGACGACGTGATCGGCGAACTGTATAACGACGTCATCAACAACATGGTGTGCCACTCCTTTACCGAATGCCGCTTCCACCCGGCCGACACCATCAACCATTATCTGGGCGACAAAGAAGCGGTGGTGAAGAACTGTGACTTCAACGGCATGCAGGCAGGCGACACACTCAAACTGCAATTTGGCTCGTATGAAGGCATCACGTTCACGGACATTGCGGGCGGCCGCATCGAAGTGGCCGATGGCACGCAAGTGACCGGCATGGACATCTCCGGTGCACATGCGGAACTTATTGTGGGCAAGGCGTCGCTGCAGAATGTGAATGCGACCGGCGCGTGCCTCGTGCGGTTCGACGCCGCTCCGGGCGCCCATATCTCGCACATGAAACTCAATGGCACCACCGTTTCGCTGGCCAGCAAAATGACTGGGGTGACCCTCAGCGACGTCGAATGCACCAACGCCAGCCTGCATGATGTGGATTTGAGCCACGCCACGCTTAACCGCGTCAGCTTCCAGGACACCCAGCTCTCCGGTCTCGACCTCTCCGATGCGCAGATCATCAACATGACCATCAATGGCGACCCGGTGAACGACGTGCACCAGCTGGCGGCCATGGGCGTGACGGTGAGCGAGCATACCACCGTCGAAACCCGTGCCGAGCGGGGGCAGGAAGCGCATGTGGAAGCGGCTCTTGTGCCGGAAGACCACCTACAAAACGCCGCCGTGCGCGACCCGCAATATGGCCGTGGCGCGGATGCGCAAAGCGCGTTGGATCATGCCTTCAGCAAGGAAGGCAACATTGCGGACATCGTTGCCAGCTTGCAGCAGAACGTGGCTAAAGGCGAATTTGCCATCCCCGAGCTTTCCGCCCGTCGCGCCGACCCGGCAGCACAGCAAAACTTGGCCACCCTTCTGGATAGACCCATCGCGATTCGTGGAGGCGAGGAAGTTAGCCATACGGATGGATTCAGCCCCGGTCAGGCATTGGCCGAGATGGCCAAGCCCGAACATCTTATCCGCGAAGGCGGCATGACACCGGGCCAGTCCGGCGACCGCGGCTAACCAGCGCTCACTTCTCATCGAACACACCCGACATGACCCCGCATTTTTGCGGCTCTAAAATGTTGCGTTCGCCCCATTTTTGCCTATATAAGCCGGACAAACGAAGGAAACGCCATGTCCAGCACCGCGCCGAAGCGCCCCGCCAACCAGAACGCCCCCCTTTCGCGCCCGAGCGCGGAGGAAGCCAAAGCGGCCGTGCGCACGCTCATTCAATGGGCGGGCGACGACCCGAGCCGCGAGGGCCTGATCGACACGCCGCAGCGCGTGATCGACGCCTACGAGGAGTTCTACGCCGGATACAAGGAAAACCCCGCCGACGTGCTGGCCAAAACCTTTGGCGAAGTAGCGGATTACGATGAGATCGTGCTGCTGAAGAACATGGAATTCGAATCGCATTGCGAGCACCATATGGTGCCGATCATCGGCGTGGCGCACATCGCCTACATCCCCGACAAAAAAGTCGTCGGCATCAGCAAACTGGCGCGTCTGCTCGATATTTTCGCCAAACGCCTGCAAACGCAAGAGCTGATGACCAAACAGATCGCCGACGCGATTCAGGACGCGCTGCAGCCCAAAGGCGTGGCCGTCGTGATCGACGCCAAGCACGAATGCATGACCACCCGCGGCGTGCACAAGGCGGCCACCACCACCGTCACCTCGCAAATGCGCGGCCTGTTCCGTAGCGACGCCCGCAGCCGCGCCGAGCTGATGCAGTTGATCGCCGCCCCGAAAATCTAAGTGCTGCAGCATCACGCACCCATCATCCTTGCTTCTGGCTCGGTCATTCGCCAGCAGATGCTGAAGGCGGTGGGGCTGCATTTCTCGGTCGAGCCCTCGGGGGTGGATGAGGACGCGCTGAAAGCCACGGTGGCCCATTTGCCCGTGAACGAACAGGCGCTGGCGCTGGCACGCGCAAAAACCCTCTCCGTGGCGCAAACCCACCCGGACGCCTACACCATCGGCGCCGACCAGATGTGTGAACTGGATGGCTATATTTTCGATAAGCCCGGCAGTTACGCCCGCGCCGAAGCCCAGTTGGCGCAACTGGCAGGCAAAACCCACACCCAGAACTGCGGCGCGGTGCTGATGCGCGGCGAAGAAATCCTGTGGGAGCATAGCTACGCGGCCACCCTCACCATGCGCCCCGTTACCGCCGCCGAGATCGCGGCCTATGTGGCGGCGGATGCCCCCCTCTCCGCCTGCGGCAGCTACAAGTTCGAGGCACTGGGCCGCCACCTGTTCAGCCATGTCGAGGGCGACCAGGATGTCATCAAAGGCTTGCCTTTGTTGCCCCTTCTGGTGCAGCTTCACCTGCACGGGGTGATTTCCCTCGTCGCATAAGGAGGGCCCATGGACCACGAAACGCGCTGCAACGAGCTCTACGCCGCTGGCAACATCCCGGCCGATGTGCCGGATGGGCTGCTGGTCATCGGGGCAATGACATGCATGCTGTGCAAGAATTCGATGCGCAACAACCACTACGCCACCGCCGCCAATGATGGCACGCCTGTCACCTGGATCAATATCGATGAACAGGATGGGGTGTATAAATTCTATACCGTGCCCGGCATCCGCTGGAGCGACGAGCTGGAATGCCCCATGGCGGGCGAGCATAAGCTCGGCCATACGCCGATCTATTTATGGGTAGAAAATGGCGCTATCAGCCGTGCCCCCCTCGCCTACGGCGAACTGCCCGAAGGCGGGCTCGACGCTCTGGTGGCAAAAACGCGAACTGCGCTTTGATGCAACGTGGTTTCTCATTAGTCGAACTCTCCATCGTTCTGGTCATCCTTGGCCTGTTGGTTGGTGGCATATTTGCTGGGCAATCGCTGATCCGCGCCAGTGAACTGCGCGCTGTCACGAGTGAATCGCAACGATTCACCACCGCCGTGATGGCCTTTCGCGATAAATACTTCGCCCTGCCGGGCGATTTCAACCGAGCCGAGGACGTGTGGGGACAACGCGCCGCGGGCAATACGACCTGCCGCGACGCCCTTTCCGCCCCCGGCACCACCACTTGCAACGGCGATGGCGATGGCAATGTGGAACTGACTTCCGTTCGAAGCCGCGAAATACTCCGTTTTTGGCAGCATCTCAGTGCAGCAGGCCTGATCGAGGGCCAATATGACGGCGCGTATGATGGGGTTTCCGGTGCTAATATCACCCCCAGCAACGCGCCAACAAGCAAGCTGGCCACGGCCCAATGGTCGGTCGGTGCCAACGCGGATATCCCCGTTGTCGGCGGGTATTACACATGGTTTCTCCCGCCCGCAACGAACCATTGGTTCATTCTTGGCAAGCCCGTATCGCTGAACTATGTGCTCACACCAGCTTTGCTAACAGAGGAAGCATGGAACATCGATACCAAGATCGATGATGGCAAGCCCGCCACCGGCCGGATGACCGTACGCTACACGGGCGTCAGTTGCGCTAGCAGCAATCTACCGGACGCCATCTACCAACTCACCGTTACAGCGTTGGCCTGCACTCCATTGATAGGCTTCTAAGCGGCTTTTTTGTCCTTGGACTCGGACGTATCCTCGAACTCGATGACGAGCTGGCCGCTGGTGACGCTGGCGGGGGCTTTTACATGAACCTCTTTCACCGTGGCGTCGTGGTCGGCGTAGATGATGTTCTCCATTTTCATGGCCTCGATCACGAACAGCTGCTGGCCCGCGCGGATGGTCTCGCCCGCCGCAACATGCACGGCGGAGATGAGCCCGGCGATGGGTGCGGTGACTTCGAATTCCGACACGGTGGTCTCGCGCACGGGCATGTACTGCGCCAGTTCCGCCACGCGGATGGTGCGTAGGGAAGCCTTCACCTCGGCCCCGGCGAAATTGATCTGGTAGCCTTCGGCCTGCGGCGTGATGCGCACGCTGACCGGGCGGCCGTTGACGGTGCCTTGGAACAGCTTGCTGCCCAGCTTCCAGTTGGAGCGGATAACGATCATGCCGTCGTCGTAGCTGATGTCGTAGCCGTAATCTTTCTTGCGGGCGTAGATGCTGACGGAATGCCCGGCCAGCGTCACGATCCAGCGGGCGCCGATGGCGGGGGTGCGGCCCGGCAATTGGCCGGTGACCTGCGCCGAACGTTCGATGTCGCGCAGCGAACAGAACGCCGCCACGGCCATGCAGACTTTTTGCGCTTCGGTGGACAGTTCGGCGCCGGTGAATCCGGCGGGCCATTCCTGCTCGATGAAGTTGGTGCTGATGTCGCCCTTGCGGAAACGCTCGTGCGACAGCACGGCTTGCAGGAAGCTGGTATTGTGCGAAATGCCGCCGATGACGAAATCGCCCAGTTGGTCGACCATCAGGTCGATGGCGGCTTCGCGCGTCGGTGCGTGGGTGCAGTATTTGGCGATCATGGGATCGTAGAACATGCTTACTTCGCCGCCCTCGTAGATGGAGGTGTCGAGCAGCGTGCCGGGTTTCTCTTCCGGCTCCTGATATTTTACAATGCGGCCAGTGGAGGGCAGGAACCCGCGCGAAGGGTCTTCCGCGTAGATGCGCGACTCGAACGCCCAACCGTTCACTTTGATGTCGTCCTGGCCGAAAGGCAGCTTCTCGCCCGCTGAAATGCGGATCATTTGCTCGACCAGATCGATGCCGGTGATGAGCTCGGTAACGCGGTGCTCCACCTGCAAGCGGGTGTTCATTTCGAGGAAGTAGAATTTGCCGTGTTCGTCGACAATAAACTCGACGGTGCCGGCCGAATGGTAGCCGACCTTTTTGGCCAACGCCACGGCCTGAGCGCTCATTTCAGCGCGCATGTCGGGGGTGACGAACATGCTCGGGGCTTCCTCGATCACCTTCTGGTGGCGGCGCTGGATGGAGCATTCGCGCTCGCCCAGCGACACGGTGTTGCCGAATTTATCGGCCAGCACCTGAATTTCAATGTGGCGCGGGTTGACGAAGTATTTTTCCACGAACACGCGGGCGTCGTTGAAGCTGGAGCGGGCTTCGTTGGTGGCCATTTTCATGCCGTCCACCAGCTCGTCGTCGGAGCGGATGATGCGCATGCCTTTGCCACCGCCACCGGCTGCGGCTTTGATGATGACCGGGTAGCCGATCTCGTTGGCGATGCGCTTGGCTTCTTTCACATCGGAAATGGCTTCGGTGACGCCGGGAACGGTGCTGACGCCCGCCTCGATGGCGATTTTTTTGGATTCAATTTTATCACCCATGAGGCGCATGGCCTCGGGGGCCGGGCCGACCCAAGTGGCGCTGGTGCGCTCCATCACGGCGGTGGCGAAGTTGGCTTTCTCGGACAAGAACCCGTAGCCCGGATGCACGCATTCGGCGCCCGACTGGTCGATGGCCGACATCAGGTTGTCGATGTTCAGGTAGGATTTGATGCTGGGCGACGCGCCAATATACACGGCTTCGTCGGCGTTTTTTACGTGCAGCGCGTTGGTATCGGCTTCCGAATAGACCGCGATGGTGCGCATGCCCATTTTCTTGGCGGTTTGCATGACACGGCGGGCGATTTCCCCACGGTTGGCAACGAGGATCGAATGGAACATCGGTTCTGGCTCACTTTAGTTAACGGCGGCCATGCGAAATGGCCGAGGGATTGCCTAGCACGTTCCACCCGAAACGCCAGCAAAAGCACGCCGTTATCAAAAGTTTTTGCCTAGTGGAACTGCTCTTCCTCGGTCGAGCCTTTCAGCGCCACCGTGGAGGCCTGACCACCGGAAATGGCTCCAGCCACCGCATCGAAGTAACCCACGCCTACTTCGCGCTGGTGTTTCACTGCCGTGAAGCCGTGTTCGGCGTCGGCAAATTCCTTCTCTTGCAGGGTCACGTAGCCCGCCATGCCCGCTTCTTTATATTTGCGAGCGAGGTCGAACATGCCGTGGTTCAATGCGTGGAAGCCAGCCAGCGTGATGAACTGGAACTTGTAGCCCATGGCGCCGAGTTCCTTCTGGAATTTGGCGATGGTGGCGTCGTCCAAGTGTTTCGTCCAGTTGAAGCTGGGCGAGCAGTTATACGCGAGGTATTTGCCGGGGAATTTGGCATGCACCGCGTCGGCGAATTTCTTGGCTTCCTCGAGATCGGGATGCGCGGTTTCGCACCAGACAAGATCGGCGTAGGGCGCGAAAGCGAGGCCACGAACAATGGCCGCGTCGATGCCGCCATCGTAGTTGAAGAAGCCCTCGACGGTGCGGCCTTCCTTAATGAACGGGCGGTCGCGCTCGTCCACATCCGACGTCACGAGGTAGGAGCCGTTGGCGTCGGTGCGGGCGATGATGATGCTCGGCACGCCGCAGGTATCGGCAGCCAAACGCGCCGCCACCAGTTTCTCGATATGTTCACGAATCGGCACCAGCACTTTGCCGCCCATATGGCCGCATTTTTTGGCGGAGGAGAGTTGATCTTCCCAGTGAACGCCCGCGGCACCTGCTTCGATCATCATTTTCTGCAGCTCGAACGCGTTGAGGTTGCCACCGAAACCGGCTTCGGCATCGGCCACGATGGGCTGGAACCAATCGGCGGTTTTCTTGCCTTCCGACACTTCGATTTCGTCGGCGCGTTTCAGCGTGGCGTTGATGCGGCGCACGACGGAGGGTACCGAATCGAACGGGTAGAGCGACTGGTCGGGATACATCTGGCCCGCGAGGTTGGCGTCGGCGGCTACTTGCCAGCCGGAGAGGTATATGGCTTTCAGGCCCGCGCGCACTTGCTGCATGGCCTGGTTGCCGGTGAGAGCGCCCAGCGCGTTCACGTAGGGTTCGCTGGCGAAATAGTTCCAGAGTTTTTCCGAAGTATGTTTGGCGATCGAATGCTCGATCGGCAGCGAGCCGCGCAACTTCACCACATCCGCACCGCTATAAGGGCGAGTGATACCTTTCCAGCGCGCGTTGGTTTTCCAGTCGTTTTCTAAAGCGGCGGCGTCGAGGAAGGTCATTCGGATTCTCCTTTTGGTGGGAGCCCTTTTCTACAGGAAACCGCCCCATTAGGAAATTCTTTGTTGCAGTGCATTACCAACAATTAAACATTCTGCCCGACTGTTGCCATCGGGGCATGATGCAGAGATTGCGGAGCGATGAACCTAGAGCGGCAGGTTGTCGTGGCGCTTCTTCGGGTTCTCGAGATGTTTGCTGCGCAGCATGGAAAGCGCGCGGCAGATGCGCCAGCGGGTGTTTTGCGGACGGATCACATCGTCGAGGTAGCCGCGCGAGGCGGCGGCGAACGGCGAGGCGAAATTGTCGCGGTAGCTCTCGATGGCGGCATCTACTTCGTCCTGCCCGTTCAGCTTGCCTTTGAAGATGATCTCGACCGCACCGGCCGGGCCCATCACGGCGATTTCAGCGGAAGGCCAGGCGTAGTTGATGTCGTTACGCAGATGCTTGCTGCCCATCACGATGTACGCGCCGCCATAGGCTTTGCGGGTGATGATGGTGATTTTCGGCACCGTGGCTTCGGCGTAGGCGTAAAGCAGCTTCGCGCCGTGGCGGATGATGCCGTTATGCTCTTGGCTGGTGCCGGGCAGGAAGCCGGGAACATCGACGAGCGTCACGAGCGGAATCTGGAACGCATCGCAGAAACGCACGAAACGTGCAGCTTTGCGGCTGGCGTCAATGTCGAGGCACCCGGCCAGTTCCATCGGCTGGTTGGCGACGTAGCCCACCGTATGGCCTTCCATGCGGCCGAAACCGACGATGATGTTCTTGGCGAACTCGGCGTTCACTTCGAAGAAATCGCCTTCATCGACCACTTTGTACAGCACGTCGAACATGTCGTAGGGCTTGTTCGCGTTCTCGGGCACGGCCGTGTTGAGGCTCATTTCCACGCGGTCGGCGGGGTCTTCCGTCGGGCGCTGTGGGGGTTTCTCGCGGCTGTTTAGCGGTAGGAACGTCACCAAGCGGCGCACTTGCAGCAGCGCTTCGATGTCGTTGTCGTACACCATATCGGCCACGCCGGTATGTTTGCCATGCACGTCGGCGCCACCCAGATCCTCTTGGGAAACTTCTTCATGGGTCACGGTTTTCACCACGTCAGGCCCGGTCACGAACATGTAGCTCGAACCGCGCACCATGATGGTGAAATCGGTCAGCGCGGGGCTGTAGACCGCGCCGCCAGCGCATGGCCCCATGATGACGGAGATCTGCGGGATAACGCCCGAGGCCAGCACGTTACGCTGGAAAATTTCGGCGAAGCCAGCGAGCGAATCAACGCCCTCTTGAATGCGCGCACCGCCCGAATCGTTGAGGCCGATGATGGGCGCACCCATTTTCATCGCCATGTCCTGCACTTTGCAGATTTTTTTGGCGTTGTTTTCGGACAGCGAGCCACCAAGCACGGTGAAATCCTGCGAATAGACGAACACGAGGCGACCGTTGATGGTGCCTTGGCCGGTCACCACGCCATCGCCGGGAACCTTGTTCTTTTCCATGCCGAAGTTGGTGCAGCGATGCTCCATGAACATGTCGTATTCTTCGAACGAGCCCGGATCGAGCAGCACTTCCAGACGCTCGCGCGCAGTAAGCTTGCCTTTTTCGTGCTGTGTGCTGATGCGGGTAGCCCCGCCCCCGACGCGCGCGGCTTCGCGCTTGCCTTCGAGTTGTTTGATAATCGTATCGGCGCTCATGGACTGCCTATGTCTTGTTGACGAAGCGTGCGGTTTAGCACAGCTCCCACACCGCCGCAAAGCAGCTTTTTTAGGGGCTTGGGACAACCCACCTCAAAATCCATAAAATGGAGTTATTTCAGCGCGCTATGTGTCAAGAAAAATGCGCTGGCGCGGATGTCGGCTTGCTTATAGCCCCACGCGGCTTCGGATTCGGCATCCACGCCCCATTGTTCGGCTTGCTGGGTTTCGTCGAGGCGAGCCATTTCCAGCGCGGCTTCGACGGCCACTTCGCCCTTCCAGACGGCCAGCGCGAGGATGGCGGAGCCGAGCAGTGGCACCATCATGGCGAGGGCGGTGATTTCGGCGTCGGTGGCTTGCTCCAACAATGCGCTGGCCGCGTTGAGCGAAGCAGCAGGCTGGTCGATGGGCATGACGAACTCGGTGGTAGTGAGCAGGATACCCTGCCCCGCCGCCCATTGCAGCACCGGATCAAACAGCTTGGCCTGCCGTTGCGCCAGTTCGGGCGCGCGGTAGCACAGCAGATCGGTGCTAGCGTATTCGACGATGGTGCGGATGAGTGCGGCGCGGTCGGCACCGGCGCGATCGAGGGTGATGTTCACCAAGCGCGTCAGCGGCATGCGGTCGGGGTTGATGTGGGTGGCGACGTTGTTCCACTCGGCGGCGACGGCTTCGGCCAGCGCGGGCGAGGCAATCACCATGGGCTTGCGCGCCTGCGTTTTAAGCTCACGGCCATCCAGCAAGATGCGACCATTCTCGGTGGTGGCGGCTTTGTAGAAGCGCTTGGGATGCTGGCGGTTCTCGGCGCGGGCTTTGGAATCGGAGACCATTTACTTGCTCTCGATATCCAGCCCCAGCGCGTCCAGCGTGTCGGCGAAATATTTGGGCAGCGGCGCAATGAAAGTGCGTTCGCGCTCGCCGAACATGGCGGGAAGTTCGAGGCGCCATGCATGCAGATGCAGCTTGCCGCTGAGCGTTACGGTACCGCGCACATGCGCGTTCTTGCCGCCGTATTTGCCGTCGCCGAGGATGGGGCAGCCAAGCTCAGCCATATGCACGCGCAGTTGGTGCGTGCGGCCGGTGATGGGCTCCAGCTCGACCAGCGAGAGCTTGCCCGCCAGCGATTCGATGGTGTTGTAACGGGTGAGCGCGCGCTTGCCGTCTTCCTCGACGGAGCGCACCATTTCGCGCGAATGCTCGCCGCGTGCGGATTTCTCCATGTTCGATTCGATCTCGCCCTCGTAGGGCTGCGGCTGGCCGACCACCAGCGCGAGGTAGATTTTTTGCAGCTTCTTGTTGGCGAAGCAGCGTTGCAGCTCGGACGCCGCACGCAGGTTGCGCGCCAGCACCAGCACGCCGGAAGTATCTTTGTCGAGGCGGTGCACCAGACGCGGCAGATCGCGCGCGTCGCCCTGCAGCGCGGGTAGCATGCCATCGAGATGCCGGGTGAGCTTACTGCCGCCCTGCACGGCGAGGCCGTGCGGTTTGTTCAGCACGATGATGTCGTCGTCCTGATACATCACGTAGCTTTTCACTTCCGCGGCGATGGCGTCGGTGAGCTCCATTTCCTTTTTCGGACGGGCGCGGACGTCGTGTTCGTCATGCGTCATGCCGAGGTCGCCGCGCACTTCCACCGTCTGGTCGCGTGTCACGCGGGTCGAGGCTTCGGCCTTTTTCCCCTGCACGCGGATCAGCCCCTTGCGGATGGCTTTTTGGTAGACCGAGTTGGGTGCCGAACCGAGGATGCGTTGGCACCAGCGGTCGAGCCGCGAGCCTTCGTCGTCGTGATGCACTTTGTATTGGCGTTTTTCCATGGGGGGCTTATGGCAGCAAGCGAGGCTGAGCGCAATGGTTGCTTATCGGGCCAGTTGGAAGCCCGCCATTACCGCCAGCAGCGACAGCAGCACGCTACCGCCGATATACAGCGCGGCCCAGCCCCACTGGCCGCGATGCAGCAATTGCATGGCGTCCCACGAGAAGGCGCTGAAGGTGGTGAAGCCGCCCAGCATGCCGGTAACAAAGAACACGCGCGTGTTTTGCTGCGCACCATATTTGGCCAGCAGCATGCCGATCAGCAGCGAGCCAATGATGTTCACCAGCATGGTACCCAGCGGGAAAATACTAGGGTTGATGCGCACGATCTGCTTGATGGCCAAAAACCGCGTCACGCAACCCACCCCGCCTCCGGCGGCGACAAGCAGGATATTGGACAGGGTAATGGTGGCGGCGGGGTTCATGGTTTGGGCTTAACATACGGCAGGAACCGCACCAGCAAAAAAACGGCGGCGAGCTACCCGCGGCAATGCTCGGCAAGCAGGCTGGTCACCCTGTGTGCTTCGCGGAAGGCGCGTGTGCTGCTGTAACCTTTGTGGCGCAGCACGGCAGCAAGTTCGTAGCGTGCGGCAATCGGGGCGACACCCTTTTCCTGCAGGTGGTGGACATGCGAAACCGCAGCGCGCACTTGGGGGTCACGAATTTTATCGATCGCCGCTTGGGCGGTGCAGGCATCGATGGTTTTTCTCGGCTCGTCCATAGACTTCACATCATACGGGCCGGGCGCAAAAAAATCCCGTGAAGGTTTTATGACTGTGGGTCTTCGCGTTTCGCGCGCAATTTTCCCCAATATTCGAGCCGCTTCTGAATGTCGCGCTCAAAGCCGCGCTCAACGGGCACGTAGTAGTTCTCGCGCGGCATTTCGTCGGGGAAATAATTCTGACCGCTGAAACCGTCCTCCGCGTCGTGATCGTAGGCGTAGCCTTTTCCGTAGCCGATCTCTTTCATCAGTTTGGTGGGGGCGTTGAGGATATGTTTCGGCGGCATCAGCGAGCCATGCTCGCGGGCGCTGCGGCGTGCGGCTTTGTAGGCCGTATATTGCGCGTTCGATTTCGGTGCGGTGGCGAGATAGACCACCGACTGCGCAATGGCCAGCTCGCCCTCGGGGCTACCGAGCATTTCGTAGGTTTGCCGCGCCGTGAGCGCCTGCACCAGCGCCTGCGGATCGGCCATGCCGATATCCTCGGAGGCAAAGCGCACAAGGCGACGGGCAATGTAGAGGGGGTCTTCACCGCCATCGAGCATGCGCGCGAACCAGTAAAGCGCGGCGTCCACATCGGAACCGCGCAACGATTTATGCAACGCCGAAATGAGGTTGTAATGCGACTCCTGCCCCTTGTCGTACACGGGCGGGCGTTGCTGCAGCAATTTGCCAAGGGCTTCGGGGTCGAGCGGCGCTTTCGGAACTGCGTCCCAGATGAATTCCAGCATGCTGAGCAAATAGCGGCCATCGCCATCGGCCATGGCATACAGCGCCTCGCGCGCTTCGGAAGTGACGGGCAGCTTCTTGCCGACGAGTTTCTCGGCGCGCTCGATCAGCTGGCCCAGCGCCTCCGGCGACAGACGGTTCAGCACCAGCACACGCGCGCGGGATAGCACCGCCGAGTTCAGCTCAAACGACGGGTTTTCGGTGGTGGCCCCAATAAGCGTAACAGTGCCGTTCTCCACCACCGGCAACAGCACGTCCTGCTGCGCGCGGTTGAAGCGGTGCACCTCGTCGATGAACAGCGCCGTGCGGCGGCCCGTCATGGCGCGCTCGCGGGCCTGCTCGAAATGCATTTTGAGGTCGGCGACGCCCGAGGCCACCGCCGACACTTGCTGCAGCTCGTAGCCCGCCTCATCGGCCAACATGCGGGCGATGGTGGTTTTGCCGCAGCCCGGCGGGCCCCACAGAATAATGGATTGCAGCTTCTTGCTCTCCACCATTCGGCGCAGCACACCCTCCGGCCCGGTCAGATGCTCCTGCCCCATCACCTCATCGAGGTTCTGCGGCCGCAACCGCTCCGCCAACGGCGCCTCAATGGCGCTGCCGAACAGGGAGTCTTGGGAGAGAGGTTTTTTCTTGAGGGACATGATAGGGAATATAGTGCCATTTACGCGGCATTCCAGCGAAAGCTCGCCCCTACCACCAAGCCCCAACGTTTCTTAGTTACGCCACTGGCAAAGGTGGCTTATATTGATTTCATGAATGCATTCAAAAATCGTACCGGCTTCTCCCTCGTCGAACTTTCTATCGTGTTGGTCATTCTCGGCCTGCTGGTGGGCGGCATTCTTGCGGGACAGAGCCTGATCCGCGCTGCCGAATTGCGGGCTACCATTACCCAGACCGGGCAATATCGCATAGCCACGTTCGCTTTCCGCGACAAATATTTTGCCCTACCGGGAGATATTGACAATGCATCAAGCTTTTGGGGGCCTTACACAACTTCCGGTACGGCGGCATCGGTAACTGGCGCTAGCAATGGGGATAGGAGCGGATATATCTCCTCAACAGAAGAACGGCTCGCGTATTTTCGCCATCTTGCGCTAGCGGGACTTATCGAAGGCAGCTACGCCGGGCTGTATACAGGCACATCCTATCTGAGCGAAGGTGGCGTTACCGTACCGTTTTCGAAATCAGCTTCTAAAAATCTTATGTCGATCAATTCCAATACGTCGTTCAGCATTTACGGTATGCGCAACGGCACCTATCTCATGCATATTGCTGTAACCGCACCGTACAACTCTCTGATGCCATCCGAATTGTGGCAAATGGATACCAAGCTGGATGATGGGAAAGCGAGTAGCGGAAAAGTGATGCCTATTTCTCAAACCACACCCTTAGCATCACGCAATTGTACCACCAACGACGACTGGAAAAACGCCGCCGCCGGCTCCGCTGATTATAAGCTGGATGTCACCACAATCGAATGCGCGCCGTTAATATTCTTCTAAACGAACTGCCCGTTTTATTACACAAAAAAGGCCGCCCCGTAGGACGGCCTTTTCTATTTGGTATCGGAAGCCAGCTTAAGCAGCCACTTCTTCTTCGCCGGTGGTTTCCTGCACGGGGCCGGAATCCTGGCCGCGGGCGGATTCGTCGCGGTCGACGAACTCGATGATCGCCATCGGGGTGGCGTCGCCGTAGCGGAAGCCAGCCTTCAGAACGCGGATGTAGCCGCCGGGACGATCTTCGTAACGTTTCGCCAGTACGCTGAGAACTTTCTCAGCCGACTTTTCGCAACGCAGGCGCGAGATCAACAGACGACGCGCAGCGAGGTTGTTGGCTTTGCCTTTGGTGATCAGCTTCTCCACGATCGGGCGAAGGTCTTTCGCTTTCGGCAGCGTGGTGAAGATCTGCTCGTGCTTGATCAGCGCGCATGCCATGTTCGCGAACATCGCCTTGCGGTGCGATGTCGTGCGGTTCAGCTTACGGCCTGCCATTTGGTGACGCATAAATAACTCCTATTTCTTTCCTAATCCCGGACTCAGTACGGGTCTTCAAATTTGCGGGCCATCTCTTCGATGTTCTCAGGCGGCCAACCGGTAACTTCCATGCCGAAGCGCAGACCCATGTTGCCCAGAACTTCTTTGATCTCGTTGAGCGACTTGCGGCCGAAGTTCGGCGTTTTCAGCATTTCGCTCTCGGTTTTCTGCACGAGGTCGCCGATGTAAACGATGTTGTCGTTCTTCAGGCAGTTCGCCGAACGCACGCTGAGTTCCAGCTCGTCGACTTTCTTGAGCAGGTACGGCGAGAATTTCAGTTCTTCCTCGGCGGTCTTCACGGAAACCTCAGCGGTGTCCTCGAAGTTCACGAACAGCTGCAGCTGGTCCTGAAGGATGCGCGCGGCCAGAGCCACTGCATCGTCCGGGGCGATGGAGCCGTCGGTTTCGAGTTCGAGCGTCAGTTTGTCGTAATCGGTACGGTTGCCAACGCGAGCGTTCTCGATTTTGTAGGAAACTTTTTCCACCGGCGAGAACAAAGCATCGACCGGGATCAGACCGATCGGAGCATCGCTCGGACGGTTCTGCGACGCGGGCACGTAGCCTTTGCCCACTTCAACG
This sequence comes from Rickettsiales bacterium, assembly GCA_037968615.1. GTDB lineage: Bacteria > Pseudomonadota > Alphaproteobacteria > Rickettsiales > UBA3002 > QFOX01. The sequence continues at coordinate 4,366 of JBBKVX010000048.1, read as the reverse complement.
GTCAGTTCCATGTTGATGGACGCGCCTTTGTCGAGGGTGCAGATCACGAGGTCTTTGTTCAGGATCTCGGTATCGGCATCGCCTTGGATCATGCCTGCGGTGACTTCACCCGCGCTGTCGCTTTTCAGCGTCAGGCGTTTGCGGTCGGCCGAGTGGGCTTTGATTTTCAGGTCTTTGATGTTGAGGATGATGTTCACGACATCTTCACGCACGCCCGGGATGGCCGAGAATTCGTGCTGCACGCCTTCGATTTTCACCGAAGTCACGGCCGCGCCCTGCAGCGAACCGAGCAGGATGCGGCGCAATGCAACGCCGAGGGTGATGCCGAAGCCGCGCTCGAGAGGTTCCGCTACTACGGTCGCCTTGCGGGCGTCGCCGGTCACGGGTTTGATGTCGAGCTTGCTCGGCTTGATCAGGTCTTTCCAGTTTTTATTCAGGATGGCGCTCATTGAGTTCCTCGGAATTTAGTGTGTTTCAGACAGTATCGGTAATTAAACGCGACGGCGCTTGGGAGGGCGGCAACCGTTGTGCGGAACCGGGGTGATGTCCTTGATGCTGGTGACCGTGAGGCCGACAGCGCCGAGGGCACGCAGGGCGCTTTCGCGACCGGCACCGGGGCCTTTTACCAGAACTTCAACCGTACGCATGCCGTGCTCGATGGCTTTTTTGCCAGCGGTCTCAGCAGCCATCTGCGAAGCGTAGGGGGTCGATTTACGCGAACCCTTGAAGCCGTTGGCGCCCGAGGACGACCATGCGATGGTGTTACCGAACGGATCGGTGATGGTGATGATGGTGTTGTTGAACGATGCGTTCACATGCGCCACGCCCGAAGGAACGTTTTTACGGTCCTTCTTCTTGACGCTTTCTTCTTTTTTCTGCGGCTTTGCCATTTCAGATAGTCCTATTTAATGAGTGTCAGACGAATTACTTCGTCACCATTTTCTTACCGGCGATCGCAACGGCCTTGCCTTTACGTGTGCGTGCATTGGTATGCGTACGCTGGCCACGAACCGGCAGTTTTTTGCGATGGCGCAGACCGCGGTAGCAGCCAAGATCCATCAGACGTTTGATGTTCATGCTGGTCTCGCGGCGGAGATCGCCCTCTACCGAGTAATCGGCATCGATGATCTCACGAAGCTGGATCACTTCATGTTCGGACAGACTGGCGACGCGTTTGCTTTCGTCGATCTGAGCCTTAGCCAGGATTTCCTGGGATTTCACACGGCCGATGCCGTGGATGTACGTTAACGCGATAACAACGCGTTTGGCGGAAGGAATATTCACGCCGGCAATACGAGCCATGCTACACTCCTAGTGGATGATACAAAATACCCCCGAAAACAGGGCGTTCTCAAGGGAGCGGGGAATATACAGAGCAAACTCCCACTGTCAACGGCTAAAAGCACCGAACATCAACTTACACGTAGCCCCTTGGAACAGAAGGTTTTTGCAAGCATTTGCCACACCCCAGGCGCTGCATGAGCGCCCCAATCATGCAGCGCGACCTCCGGCCAAGCCTTGCTTAGGAGCGGCCTCGCACTCATTTCGCAAATAAGCGCCTAACATACTTGTAATCCACTCAAGCGCGCTCCTAGCCGTGTCCGCCTAGGCGCAGCGCTGGTTTGCGCCGGAAAAACACATGCCCAGTTAATTTGTGTTCATTACTAATATGACGCCTCAGCCGCTACCATGGGTTTACGTAACTTATGGGAGCCGACCATGACCAGCGACACAATGCCCAGCTTTGCGCTTAACCATTACGCCAGCAAAGACAGGGTTGAACGCTTGGATAAAATCCACGTGGAAAACGACGGCACACTTGTCGTGCGTTGTGAGGAAATTTTTGAAAGCGGCAGCAGCCAGCGCACCCAAGTGCGCGTGACCGAGAACGATACGGTGTCGGTAGAACTGGAAATCATTCCCACCTATCTGGCGGAGACCCCTGCCCGTCACGCCATGGGCGAGCTGCAGCACGAAGCGCTGGCGCAACATCTGCGTGCGCTGGCCGTGCCGCTGCTGACGACGAAACATGAACGTATGGCGCTGGGCATCGACCTGATTATAGGCGCCGCCTTCCAGACGATTCCGCTGAAGCCGATGGTAGTGCTGACCCGTTCGAACGCCTAAGAGGCCGAACGGTCGGATGCGCCGTTGGTGATGAGGCGATCGAGCGCTGCAGTAACTTCGGCGATGTCGGCCATGCCGTCCACGGTGTGCAACGTGCCGTGCGCTTTGTAGTAGGGCAGCAGCGGCGCGGTCATTTCGTGGTAGGCTTCGAGGCGCTTAGCCACGGTCTCGGCCTTGTCGTCCTCGCGGCGCACGAATTCGGTGCTGCTGCAGGCATCGCACACACCCTCAACCACAGGCTTGCGGAATGCGTCGTGGTAACCCGTTCCGCACGCTTTGCAGCTGTAACGGCCTGCGATGCGCGCGACGAGCAGATGGTCGTCGACGGCCAGCTCGATCACGAAGTCGATTTTCTTGCCTTCTTCTTCCAGCATGGCGTCCAGCGCGCGGGCCTGGCCGGTGGTGCGCGGAAACCCGTCGAGGATAAAACCGTTCGGGCAGTTCGCATCGGAAATCGCGTCGCGGATGATGCCGATCATGATGTCGTCGGAAACCAGTTGGCCCGCCGCCATTACGGATTGCGCCTTCAGGCCGATTTCGGAGCCGGATTTCACCGCCGCACGCAGCATATCGCCGGTGGCCAGTTTCGTGAGTTTGAACGTGTCGCGCAGCCAATCGGACTGGGTGCCTTTACCGGCGCCGGGGGGGCCGAGAAGAATAATGTTCATGCTTATTTCTTCCTTCCCTTAAGGCGCGCTTTTTTAATCAGGGCTTCGTACTGATGCGCGAACAGATGCGACTGCACCTGGCCGACGAAATCAATGATCACGTTCACCACGATCAGCAGCGAAGTGCCGCCGAGGTAGAACGGAATCGCGTATTCCGCGATCAGGATTTCGGGGATGACGCAAACGAGGCAGAGATACGCCGCACCCACCACCGTCAAACGCGTCAGCACGTAATCGAGGTAATCGGCGGTGGATTTGCCCGGGCGCACGCCCGCAATGAAGCCGCCATTTTTGCGCAGGTTGTCTGCCGTCTCGGTGGGGTTGAACACCACCGCGGTGTAGAAGAAGCTGAAGAACGCAATGATGCCGACATACAGCAGGATGTAAAGCGGCTGCCCATGCGCAAGGTAGGTGCTGATGGTGGCGAGGATGCCGGTGCCATCGCCCGAGGCGTTGAAGCCCGCGATGGTCAGCGGGAACAGTAGGATCGAGCTGGCGAAGATCGGCGGGATGACCCCGGCGGTGTTCAGCTTCAGCGGCAGGTGAGTGGATTCGCCCTGCATCACCTTGTTGCCCATTTGGCGTTTGGGATACTGGATGAGGATTTTGCGTTGCGCGCGCTCCATGAACACGATGAGCATGATGAGCCCAACGCAGACCGCGACAATGATAAGGATGACCGGCGTGGAGATCACGCCTTTGCGGCCCAGATCGAACATGCTGGCCAGCGACGCCGGAAGGTTGGCGATGATGCCGGTGAAGATGATCAGCGAGATGCCCTGCCCGATGCCGCGCTGGGTGATCTGCTCGCCAAGCCACATCAGGAACATCGTGCCGCCCGTGAGGGTGATGACGGTGCTGAAACGGAAGAACATGCCGGGGTCGATGACCGCCGACGCGCCGTTGCCCGCCGTCATGCCTTCAAGCCCGACCGAGATGCCGTAGCTTTGGAAAATCGCCAGCACCAGCGTGCCGTAGCGCGTGTATTGGTTCAGTTTACGGCGGCCTGCATCGCCTTCTTTTTTCAATGCCGCGAGCTGCGGCACAGCCACGCCCATCAGCTGGATGATGATGCTGGCGGAAATGTACGGCATCACCGCGAGCGCGAAAATGGTCATGCGGCTCAGCGCGCCGCCGGAGAACATGTTGAACACGCCCAGCACGCCCGAAGCATGCTGCTTGAAGATCTCTTCCAGCACCACCGGATCAATGCCGGGAATGGGGATATAGGTGCCAAGACGATAGACGATGAGCGCGCCCAGCACGAACAGCAGGCGGGCCTTGAGTTCCTTGGCGCGGCCAAACATACCGAAGTTCATGTTGGAGGCGAGGCGTTCTGCAGCGGAGACCATTGGGGATTCCATATGTGTTTGAAAGTGAACCGATGTCATTAAAGCCCACGCGCGCCCTGTCAAGCGTTTCACCCGTTTCATTCATAAGCCACTTGCGAAAGAAGCGCTTACAGTTATCCTCATGAGGATGAAAAAAGGGTTCTCGCTGGTCGAATTAAGCATCGTTCTCGTCATCCTCGGCCTATTGGTCGGGGGTGTTTTGGCTGGGCAGTCGCTGAT
>JBBKVX010000047.1:0-19732 GCA_037968615.1 Rickettsiales bacterium | reverse complement strand
CGGGCGACAACGTGAAAATGACCGTGGAACTCATCGCCCCGATCGCGATGGACCAAGGCCTCCGTTTCGCCATCCGCGAAGGCGGCCGCACCGTCGGTGCAGGCGTGGTAGCTAAGGTTCTCAAGTAGTTTCTACTTAAGAACGCATGAATTAAGGCCGTCCGGGCAACCGGGCGGCCTTTTTCTTTGGCGCTTATCACCCCCTGATAATTCTCCCCTGCCGCCGCATCGCGGTTTGAACTGGTTGGCGCTAATTCTGTTCAGGCATGCCAACAAACAACCAAGGAGAACATCATGCGTAACACTCTTACCGTATTACTGGCCACTACGGCCATGGCCCTCAGCACCGGCGCTTATGCTGCCGACGCTTCCTACAAAGCCGAGACCACCGTTGATAAAGGCGACAATGGTTCGTTCGATAAAACGACCAAAGTAGAAAGCAACAATGGCTCAACCAAAGTAGCTACCGAAGTAAACGTCGATAAAGACGTTGATGACGATGGCGACATGGAGCAAACCACCACGATCGAAAAAACCAAGGACCCCAAAGGCCTTTGGAACAAGCAGACCGAAAAAGTAAAAGAAACCGTGAAGAAAGTCGACGGCAAGACCACCGTCGAGTCGAAGCACACCGTAAACGGTGATGTGGTTTCCGAGCGTAAATCCAACTAGTTTACGCGCTACCAAACGACCCCTGCCCTAAAGCACGCCGGCTCCCCTCCGGCGTGCTTTTTCTTGCCATAAAAAAAGGCCCCACAGAGGGGCCTTTTTAGGAATTGGCAGGGGCGACAGGGATCGAACCTGCGGCCTACGGTTTTGGAGACCGTCGCTCTACCAGCTGAGCTACACCCCTATTCCAAGGCGGCGCTTATAGCATAGCGCCGATGAATGTCCAGTCACAGAAACACTGGAGCGGGTGAAGGGAATCGAACCCTCATAGCCAGCTTGGAAGGCTGGTGCTTTACCACTAAGCTACACCCGCGAGGCCTTCGCTCTAGCAGTAGAAAAACTTTTACGCTAGAGAGTTTCTATGGGAACGGGACATCATCATCACGGCCATAGCCACGCCAATGTCGCGCATGTAAGCCCCGAGGCCGCGCGGCTGATGAAGCTGGCCACCCTGGCGTCGGTTATCATGGCAAGCATACTGGTCGTGGCAAAACTCATCGCCTGGTGGCGCTCCGATTCGCTGGCGGTGCTGTCCTCCCTCACCGATTCGTTCTTCGATCTCATGAGCTCGGCGCTGAACATGGTCGCCGTGCGCTACGCGCTCAAACCCGCCGACGACGATCACCGCCACGGCCACACCTCCATCGAGGACATCGCGGGCCTCGCGCAATCCGCGTTCATTTCGGCCAGCATGTTCATCATCATCCTGCAATCCATCGAGCGCCTCGCCAACCCGCAACCACTGATGCACGAGGCATGGGGCATGGGCGTAAGCGTGCTCGGCATGGTGATGACGGCGGTGCTGGTGAGCTACCAGAGCTACGTTGCGCGCAAAACGAAATCGCTCATCGTGGCCGCCGACCGGCTGCATTACGTCGGCGACATCGCGTTCAATGTCGGCGTGTTCGGCGCGCTTTATGTCAGTTCCCGCTACGGCTGGACATGGGCGGATCCGGCCACCGCCCTCATCATCGCGGGGTTCGTGCTGTGGTCGAGCCGCTCCATCGGCATCCGTGCGTTCCACAACCTGATGGACCGCGAAATGCCCGAGGAGGATAAGAAAAAAATCTACGACGTCCTCAACAGCTACCCCGGCATTCGCGGACACCATAACCTCAAAACCCGTTATTCCGGCATCAAGCCCTTCATCCAGCTGCATGCCGAAATCGACGCGCGCCTCGGCCTGCGCGACGCCCATAAAATCATCGATGGGCTCGAAGCCGCCTTGCAGACGACCTTCCCCGGTGCCGACGTGATCGTGCATGCCGATCCGGTCGAGCCGCCTGCCGCGCCCAGCCGCGCCTACGACGCCTGAGCGAAAGTACTGGATAGCTGCGCTCCGCTGCGTTAAAACCCAGCCATGCAGAAAAAGCACCGCCAGTCCCTTCCGAAACCCGAACGCACCCACGGCCCACGCCACACGCCCAAAGGCGATGCTGGCGGCGGCTTCTGGCTTTATGGCTACCACGCCGTGGAAGCCGCGCTGGCCAACCCCGAGCGCGCAGTGAAGCGCCTCGTCTGCTCGCCCATCGCGCGCGAGAAACTGAAATTGCCCGATCGCGCCCTTCCCGCGCCCGAAATCATGGAGCCGCGCGCCATGGACCAGTTGCTCGGCAGCGAGTCGGTGCATCAGGGCATCGCCGTGCTGGTGCAGCCACTGCCCACGCAAATGCTAGAGGACGTGCTCTACAAATCCGGCGTGCTGGTCATTCTCGATCAGGTGAGCGACCCGCATAACGTCGGCGCTATCCTGCGCAGCGCCGCCGCGTTCGACGCCATCGGCGTCATCGCGCCGAAAGATAATTCCGCGCCCGAAACCGCCACCATGGCCAAAGCCGCCAGCGGCGCGCTCGACATCGTGCCGCGCATCACCGTAACCAACCTCGCCAGCGCCATGCGCGAATTGCGCAAGGAAGGCTGGTGGATCATCGGTCTCGCGGGCGAAGCCACCAAACAACTCACCGACATCAAAATCGGCGCCCAGCACCAGCACGGTTTTGGCGCCGAAGGCAAGGGCATGCGCCGCCTGACGGGCGAACATTGCGACGAACTGGCGCGCCTGCCGATCAGTTCGCGCATGGAAAGCCTGAATGTGAGCAACGCCGCCGTGCTGGCGCTGTACCATTGCGCCACGGAGGGCAAACGCCGTGGCTAACACGCTCCTCCCCTACGCAGAACGCGCGCTGCAATTCGCCATGAAACTCGGCGCCACCAGCGGTGATGCGCTGGCGCTCGACAGCGCCGATGTGAATGCGGGCATTCGCCAAGGCGTGCCCGAAACCATCGAGCGCGCCGAATCGCGCGGCGTGGGTCTGCGCGTGTTCGTGGGCCAAGCGTCCGCCAGTCTCTCCACCTCCGAATTCAGCGATACTGCGTTGCAAGAACTCGCCGAAAAAGCAGTCGCCATTGCTAAGGTCGCGCCCGCCGATTCGTTCGCGGGCTTGGCCGATGCTGCGTTGCTCGCCACGCAAAACCCTGATCTGGATTTGGCCGACACCGCCGAACCGAGCATGGAAGAACTGCAACAACGCGCGCGCGAAACCGAAGAGGTGGGCCGCAGCGTTTCCGGCATCACCAACTCCGAAGGCGCCGATGCGGGCTACAACCGCACGCGCATCGCGCTGGCCACCAGCCACGGCTTCACCGGCGAATACGCCCTCACGCGTCACAGCCTCTCCATCTCGCTCATCGCCGGCCAAGGCGACAAAATGCAGCGCGATTACGATTACGGCATGACCACGCATTTGGCCGACCTCGCTTCGCCGGAAAGCATCGGCCGCGAGGCCGCGCGCCGCACGTTGGAGCGCATGGCGCCGCGCAAGGTCGCCTCGCAACAAGCCGCCATTTTCTTCGAGCCGCGCATCAGCCGTTCGTTGCTCGGCGCCTTCGCGGGCGCCATTTCCGGCACCGCCATCACGCGCGGCACCAGCTTCCTGAAGCACGATCTGGGCAAGAAAATTTTTAATGACGCCATCACCATCAGCGACGACCCGCTGCGCAAACGCGGCCTCGCATCGCACGCATGGGACGCGGAAGGCGTCGCCGCCACCAAGCGCGCGCTCATCGATAACGGCACGCTCACCACATGGCTACTCGACGCGCGCTCCGCGCGCCAGCTGGGCATGCAGCCCACCGGCCATGCCTCGCGCGGGCTTGCGGGCACGCCGCACCCCTCCACCACCAATCTCTACATCGAAAACGGTGCGCTGAGCCCGCAGCAATTGCTGCAGCAATTCGGCACCGGATTCCTCGTCACCGAAACCATCGGCCACGGCACCAACCTGCTCACCGGCGATTTCTCGGTCGGCGCTTCGGGTTTCTGGATCGAGAACGGCGAACGCATGTTCCCGGTCAGCGAAGTGACCATCGCGGGCAACCTCAAGGACATGTTCGCCACCCTCATCGCCGCCAACGATCTCGAGTTCCGCTATTCCACCAACGCACCCACGCTGGTAGTGCCCACCATGACCATCGCAGGAAACTAATGCGCCAGAAGAACGATTCTTTCCCGCTCTACAAGCGCCTCATTCGCACCTACGTGCTGCGTTACAAACGCGTGCTCATCCTCGGTGGGCTGTGCATGCTCGTCGTCGCGGGCACCACCGCCGCCAACGCCTATCTGCTGCAACCGACCATCGATGAAATTTTTATCAACAAGAACGCCTCGTTGCTGCTGCTAATCCCGATGGCGTTCGTGCTGCTCGGTCTCATGAACTCCGCCGCCGATTTCGGGCAAATGCTGGCGCTGAAATATGTCGGCCAACGGGTGGTGAGCGACATGCAGGGCGACCTGTTCGCCCATCTGGTGCATGCCGACATCGCGCTGTTCCACGACCAATCCTCCGGCCGTCTCATCTCGCGCATGACCAGCGACATCATGCTGATGCGCCAATCGGTAAGTAATGTGTTCACCGGGCTCATCAAAGAGAGCCTCACCATGCTGTTCCTAGGCGGGTTGATGGTCTACCAAAACTGGAAACTGTCGCTGCTGGCCTTGTTCGTGCTGGTCTTCGCGGTCATGCCCATCGCGCGCCTTGGTCGCCGCATGCGCAAGATCGCCGACGCCACTCAGCATCAGGTTGCCGATTTCACTGCCCAGCTCGATGGTATTTTCCAGGGCGTGCGCGTGGTCAAGGCCTATGGCCGCGAGGACTACGAAGCCGACCGCGCCCGTGTCACCATCCGCCAGCTGTTCAAGCTCTATTATCGCGCTGCGCGCGTGCAATCGCTTTCCAGCCCCATCGTGGGTCTGGTCGGCACCATCGCCATGGCCGTGGTGCTCTGGTACAGCGGCTACAGCGCCATTCATTACGGCACCACCGCCGGCGAATTCACCTCGTTCCTCGCCGCAATGATCATGGTCTATCGCCCGGTAAAAGCGCTCGCCGGATTGAACACGCAGCTGCAGGAAGGCATGGCCGCCGCCAAACGCTTCTTCAGCATCACCGACACGCCCGCCAGCATCCGCGATACACCCGAAGCGACCTCCCTTACCGTGCCCCGTGGCGAGATCCGCTTCGAGCGTGTGAACTTCAGTTACGGCGCCGGCCATGGCGGCGTCAGCAACCTCGATTTCGTGGTGCCTCAAGGAAAAACCGTGGCGTTGGTCGGCTCTTCCGGGGCCGGCAAAACCACCATCATGAACCTGCTGATGCGCCTGTACGAAGTGAGCGAAGGCGCCATCCGCATCGATGGGCAGGACGTGCGCGAGGTGACCCTTGCCAGCCTGCGTCATGCCTTCGCCATGGTCAGCCAAGAAGTGGTGCTGTTCGACGACACCGTGCGCACCAACATCGCCTATGGTCGCCTTGATGCAACGGAAGAAGAAATTTTCGCCGCCGCCCAAAAAGCCCACGCCCATGAGTTCATCATGGGCCTGCCGCAGGGCTACGACACGCCCGTCGGCCCCATGGGCGTGAAGCTTTCGGGGGGGCAACGCCAACGTCTTTCCATCGCCCGCGCCATCCTCAAGGACGCGCCCATCCTGCTGCTCGATGAGGCCACCTCGGCGCTCGATACCCAGTCGGAGCGCGCGGTTCAGGAAGCGTTGGAACATCTTATGCGCGGCCGTACCACGCTGGTGATCGCCCACCGCCTCAGCACCATCCAGCACGCCGACACCATCCTCGTGCTCGACCATGGCCGCATCATCGACCAGGGCACGCACGCCGAATTGCTGCAGCATAGCGCCACGTACCAGCAGTTGCACCAGCTGGTGACCACCGAAGAGCCTGCATGATGCTGAGCTCGTTGCGCACATGGTTCATGAAATCGCCCAGCGGACACACCATCCTCTCGCACCTCGCCGCAGTGGTGATGCGTTTTCTGCATTTCAGCTGCCGCGTCAGCCACCAGTTCGAACCGCAGCTTGAGCCCTTCTATTCGGGCGACCGCAAAGCCATCTTCACCTTCTGGCACGGACGCATGATCATGCTGCCGTTCCTGAAACCCCGCGGCAAGATCGCCGTACTCATTTCGCACCATAACGACGGCGCGCTCATCACCACCACCATGCGCCGTTTCGACATTGGCGCAGTGCGCGGTTCGCGCAAAAGCGGCGGCAGCGAGGCCGTGCGCAGCCTGGTGGAGGCCGCCGCCCAAGGCACCAACATCGCCATCACCCCCGATGGCCCGCGCGGGCCCTACCATGTCGCCGCGCCCGGTGCCATCTACGTCGCCATGCGCACCGGTCTGCCCATTGTTCCCATGGCGTTCTCGGCTTCGCGTTTCTGGCGTCTCTCCAGCTGGGACCGCTTCATGATCCCCAAACCGTTCAGCCACATCGTGTTCCGCGCAGGTGAGCCCTATACCGTGCCGCGCGAATGCACGCCGGAACAATTAAAAGAACATTTGGACGAACTCACCCGCCGCCTTAACGACGTGACCGCCAAGGCCGATGCCGCCTGCATGGTCTCGCCATGATTCGTGTGCTTTACAGCATCCTCGGCGTGGTGATCACACCGCTGTTGGCGCTGTGGCTTCTCAAGCGCGCCGCCCGTGGCAAGGAATCGCTGGCCCGGCTGCGCGAACGCTTCGGCCACGCCGCGCATATGCGCCCCCCCGGTACCTTGATATGGCTGCATGCCGCCAGCGTCGGCGAGGCACAATCGGTGCTCACTTTGCTGCACACTTTGCTGCAGCAAAAACCCACCATCAGTGTGCTCGTCACCACCGGCACCGTCACCTCCGCCGCGCTCATCGCGCAGCAGCAATTGCCGCGCACCATCCACCAATATATCCCAGTCGACACGCTGTTCGCCACACGGCGTTTCCTGCGCCATTGGCGGCCCGACCTGGTGCTGTGGGTCGAATCCGAATTCTGGCCGCAATTGCTGTGGCAGGTGAAGCGCCGAAAAATTCCCGCGCTGCTTATCAACGCGCGCATTTCCGACAGCACCGCCAACAGCTGGCGCCGCTGGCCGCGCACCATCCGTTCGCTGCTCAAAACCTTCCACACCGTCTATGCCGGATCGCGCGAGGACGCCGCCCGCCTCACCTTGCTGGGTGCGCGGCAAGTGCAGGACGCTGGCAACCTGAAATACGACGCCGCCTCGCTGCCCGTCGACGACGCCGCGCTCGCCACCTTGCAGGAAACCTTCGGCGCACGCCGCCTCTGGCTGGCCGCCAGCACGCACGCCAACGAAGAACAACGCATCGGCGAAGTGCACCATAAACTGACCACACAATTCCACGACCTGCTCACCATCATCGTACCGCGCCATGCCTCGCGCGGCGAAGCCATCGCCGCCGATCTGCGCAGCCGTGGGTTCGAGGTCGCCCAGCGCAGCAAGAACGAACGCCCCACCGCCAGCACCGGCATCTACCTCGCCGACACGATGAGCGAGCTCGGCCTGTTCTATCGCCTGTCGGGAATCGTGTTCATCGGCGGCTCGCTGATCGCGCATGGTGGCCAGAACCCGTTGGAAGCAGCGCGGCTGCATTGCGCCATTCTCACCGGGCCGCACACGCATAATTTCTCTAACATCGTCACCCATCTGCTCGGCGCGCAAGCCATCCGCATCGTGCGCGACCAGCACGAGTTGGGTGTGATGGTGGCGCTTCTGCTGCGCGACAAAGCGCAACGGGTCGATCTGGCCCAGCGCGCCGAAGGGGTAGTGCAAGCCGCCCAAGGCGCCAGCGATAAAATCCTTAATCAGATCACGCAATTGCTGGGAGAGGGCTGATGCGCACGCCCGGTTTCTGGCAGCGCCGCGGCCTCGTCAGCACCCTGCTGCAGCCGCTCGCCGCGCTGTATGCGAAGGGGGCACATTACGACCGCACGCACACGTCAGCGAAACGCGCGCCCCTGCCCATCATCGGCATTGGTAACGTTACGGCGGGCGGCGCAGGCAAAACCCCCACCGCCATCGCGCTCGCGGAAATGCTGCGCGGCATGGGCCAGACACCGCACCTCATCACCCGTGGCTACGGCAGCACCGGCGACGGCGTGCGCAGCGCCACCCCCGACAGCGACTGGAAAATGGTGGGCGACGAAGCCATGCTGTTGGCGCATGCCGCCCCCACATGGGTCGCGCGCGATCGCTACGAAGCCGCCTGCCGCGCCCATCAGGCGGGGGCAACCCTCGCCATCGCCGACGACGCGTTGCAGCACCATCGGCTGGCGCGCGACCTGTCGCTGCTGGTGATCGATGGCGGCTACGGGCTGGGCAATGGTCGCCTGCTGCCCGCCGGGCCATTGCGCGAGACGCTACCCACCGCGCTAGCGCGCACCGACGCCGTTATCCTCATCGGCCAAAACCGCCATCAACTCCAATTCGATAAACCCGTTTTTGAAGCCACGTTGCAACCGACCGGCGACACCACATGGCTGCACGGCCAGCGCGTGCTGGCCTTCGCCGGACTTGCGCGCCCGGAAAAATTCTACGCCACACTGGAAAGCCTCGGTGCCGAACTGGTGGGCCGCTATAACTTCCCCGACCACCATGCCTACAGCGACCGCGAGCTCGACACGCTGTGCTACGCCGCCGAAAAAGCGGACGCCATTCCCGTCGCCACCGCCAAGGACGCCGTGAAATTCCCCCCCGCATTCCGCGAGCGCATCCGCGTGCTTCCGGTCGCGCTGCAATTTAGCGATGCCGCCTCGTTCCAAAACTGGTTGCAATCCGCGTTGCCACGCACGATATAAGCCCCATGCGTCCGATCTTGCTGTTCCCCATCGCCATTCTCACCCCGTTTCTGCTGACGGCGGTGTTGCTGCTGCCTGCCTACGCAGGCATCCTCGGCGCGGCGTACATTGTTTACTTGCCCGAATCGGGCGTCCACCCGCTGGCCGACAAACTGACCGACGTATTCTACATCCTCGATGTGTACGGCAAATTGTTCGATTACTGTTCGCAGAATATTGGCACGGTGGGCTTCGTTGAATACACCCTGCCCATCGCGGGATTGCCATTGCTCGGCATCCTCATCGCGCTCTACGCCAGCTTCCGCTTCGTGCGCGCGATGCTCAATATTTTTCGCCTCAGCGCCTCGATTTAATCGTCGAACAAACCGGGTTGTGGGGCGTTTGCGGGTGTCTTTGCTTTTTTGGCTCTCGCAGGCTTGCCGCCCGCGCCGCTCACCGCCTGGCGTTCGCCGTCATGGAATTGCAGCGTCAGTGCTGCACCTTCCACCAGCGCCGCCGCTGAAGGCACCACCTGCCCGGCGGAAGTTTTGACAATCGCATAGCCGCGTTTCAATACCGCCAGCACGTTCAGCGATTCCAGCATCGCGCCGAGTTGGTTTAGCCGCGCTTCGGCACGCTCCACCGGCAGCAACGCAAGACGCGGCGAGAGGCGCACTTCCAGCGCATGGAATTTTTCCTGCTTCGCCGTCACGTAACGCGGCAGCGCCGTGGCCAGCCGCTCACCCAGCGCATCCAGCGATTGCTCCATCGTGCCCACCAGCTGCTGGGGGCGCGGCAGCCCGCGCGCCAATCCATCAACCCGTTCGCGCAACCGCACTAGGAACGTGCGCACCGAATTTTCCATGCGGCCTTGGTGCGAGGCCAGCATGCCTAGCAATTCCTCGCGCACCGGCACCGCCATTTCGGCAGCACCCGTTGGCGTGGGCGCGCGCAGGTCGGACACGTAATCGATGAGCGTGGTGTCGGTTTCATGCCCTACCGCTGATATAACGGGAATGACCGACGCCGCCACCGCACGCACTACCACCTCTTCGTTGAACGCCCACAGATCCTCGATGGAGCCGCCGCCACGCGCCACGATCAACACGTCGGGTTTCACGGGCATTTTATTGAAGCCATCGATGGCCGCCGCAATTTTTTCTGCCGAGCCTTCGCCCTGCACCGGCACGGGCCACAGCAGCACATGGCGCGGGAAACGGTCAGCCAGCCGGTGCAATATGTCGCGGATGACCGCGCCCGTCGGCGAGGTCACGATGCCGATGGTGCCCGGAAGGAACGGAATGGGTTTCTTGCGCTCGGCATCGAACAGCCCTTCGGCGGCGAGGCGTTTCTTGCGCTCTTCCAGCATCGCCATCAGCGCGCCCACGCCCGCAGGCTCCAGCGTCTCGATGACCAACTGATACTTCGAAGAACCCGGATAGGTGGTGAGCTTGCCGCTGGCGATCACTTCCATGCCCGCTTCGGGCTTGTGCTTCAGCTTGGCCATCGTGCCTTTCCAGCACACCGCCTCCAGCATCGCCTTGTCGTCCTTCAGCCGCAGATAGCAATGGCCGGAGCCAGAATTCACGTTCGGTTGCGAAATTTCTCCGCGCACGCGTACATAGCCGAAACTTTCCTCCACCACGCGTTTCACCGCGCCAGCGATCTCGCTGACGGAATATTCGGTGGCGTTGGTGGCTTGGTTCATGCGCCCCTTTTACCGCTCCTTGGCTCCTCATTCCAGCGAAAGCTGGAATCCGTCGTCACATGGTGCTAATCGCATACGGAACGACGAATGGAGTGGCACATGAAAATTCTTATCATCGGTTCCGGCGGGCGCGAGCATGCGCTGGTACGCGCGCTGAAACGCGGCCCCTCCCTGCCGGAAGTGTCCTGCGCCCCCGGCAACGCTGGCATCGCACAGGACGCGCCTTGCCTGCCGCTGGTCGAGCACCGCGCCATTCTTGAACATTGCCTGAACGAAACCATCGACCTCGTCATCATCGGCCCCGAGCAACCGCTGGTCGATGGGCTGGCCGACCTGTTGCGCGCGCAGAACATCGCCGTGTTCGGCCCCTCGGCCAAGGGCGCGCAGCTCGAAGCCTCAAAAGATTTCACCAAAAAACTCTGCGACAAGTACAACATCCCCACCGCGCGCTACGCCACGTTCGAGAACAAAACCGACGCGCTGGCCTACGTGGTGCAGCATGGCGCGCCCATCGTGGTGAAGGCCGATGGCTTGGCCGCAGGCAAAGGCGTCACCGTCGCCATGAACACGGACGAAGCCAACGCCGCCATCGAGGATTGTTTCGGCGGCGCATTCGGCGCAGCGGGCAGCCGCGTGGTGCTGGAAGAATTTTTGGAAGGCGAGGAAGCCAGCTTCTTCGCACTCTGCGACGGCAACCGCGCCATCGCCTTCGCCAGCGCACAGGATCACAAACGCGTGGGCGATGGCGATACCGGCCCCAACACCGGCGGCATGGGCACCTATTCCCCCGCCCCCATCATGCAAGGCGACATGCACGCCACGCTGATGCGCACCATGATCGAACCCACCGTGAAGGGCCTGCTCAGCGAAGGCATTCCCTACATTGGCGTGCTGTTCGCCGGCATCATGGTGACGAAAGACGGCCCGAAACTCATCGAATACAACGCCCGCTTCGGCGACCCCGAAACGCAGGTGATGCTGGAACGGTTCAGCGGCGACCTTGCCTTGCTGCTGCACAGCTGCGCCCTCGGCAAGCTTGACGCGAAACACCTGAAATTCCGCGATGAAGCCGCCATCTGCGTGGTCATGGCCGCCAAAGGCTATCCGGGGAATTACGAGAAGGGCACGCCCATCCGCGGCCTCGAGAACGTGAAATCCGCCACCGTGCTGCATGCCGGAACGGCGGAAAAAGACGGCCAGCTCGTCGCCAATGGCGGCCGCGTGCTCAACATTGTGGCCACCGAACAATCGCTCGGCAAAGCCCGCGACACGGTCTACAGCGCCATCCAACACATCGATTGGCCCGAAGGCTTCTGCCGCACGGATATTGGCTGGCGCGCGCTTTCTTAAGCGCTGTGTTTCTTAATCAGCCGGAACTGGCTCATCGCGAAGGCGATGGTGATGGTGAACATGCCGAACACTTTGAAGTTCACCCAGAACTCGGTGCTGAAATTGCGCCAGATGAACTCGTTGAGCAGCGCGAGGAACAGGAAGAAAAAGCCCCAGCGAATGGAGAGTTTCATCCAGCCGGCATCGGTCATCTGGATCGCCATATCAAGAATCGGTTTCAGCAGCCCGCGCTTGAACCCGTATGCGCCCATCAACAAAATGGCCGCGAAGATGAGGTTGATGAAGGTGGGTTTCAGCTTAATGAACGCGTCGTCCTTCAAAAATAAGGTGAGCCCGCCGAACAGCGCCACCACGATGCCGGTAATGAGCGGCGCGGGCGCGATTTTGCGCTCCACGGCGTAAATAATGGAGAGCGCCACCACGGTAGCGACGATCAAAACCGCCGTCGCGGCCATCACGCCGCTGAGCTTATAGGCGATGAAGAACGCGGCCAGC
This sequence comes from Rickettsiales bacterium, assembly GCA_037968615.1. Classification (GTDB taxonomy): domain Bacteria; phylum Pseudomonadota; class Alphaproteobacteria; order Rickettsiales; family UBA3002; genus QFOX01. The sequence goes on along the minus strand of JBBKVX010000047.1, from coordinate 7,386 downwards.
GGCGCGAAATCGAGGATGAGCTTAGCATTGGCGGGGAGGCGTTTTGGCATTTGTGGCTCTTTAACAATCCCTTAAGCTTTTCGGTCTATAAACTGCTTCATACAAGCAAAATCCATTGACGCGCAAGGGTGCTCGGCATTGGATATAAAAAACTAGGAGTCTCCTATGGCCGCGCCGAAAGAAACCCTCACCAAAGTCCTCATCGTTGAGGACGAAGTCGCCATCGTGACGCTGCTGCGTTACAATCTCGAGAAAGAGGGCTTCGCGGTCATCTCCACCGGCGACGGCGAAGAAGCCGTGCAACTGGTGAAGGAACATCGCCCCGACATCATCGTGCTCGATTGGATGCTTCCGGGCATGACCGGCGTGGAAGTGTGTAAGCACATCCGCTGGAACCAGGACCTTAAAAACACCCCCATCATCATGCTCTCCGCCCGTGGCGAAGAGGGCGACCGCATCCGCGGCCTCGATTCCGGCGCGGATGATTACATGGTGAAACCCTTCAGCCCCAGCGAACTCATCTCGCGCATCAAGGCCGTGTTCCGCCGCATCCGCCCAAGTCTGTCCGAGAAAATGCTCGAGTTCAGCGGCATCTCGATGGACCTCACCTCGCACAAAGTCACACGCGACGGGACCGACGTTCACCTGTCGCCCACCGAGTTCGGCCTGCTGCGCTACCTGATGGAGCATCCCGGCCGCGTGTTCAGCCGCGAGCAACTGCTCGATTCCGTCTGGGGCCACGACATCTATGTCGAGCTTCGCACCGTCGACGTGCATATCCGTCGCCTGCGCAAAGCCCTCAACTACGACAACAAACAGCCCGATCTGATTCGCACCGTGCGTTCGGCCGGTTACGCCCTCGAGGAAAACCCCGAAGGCAAAAACTACGTGAACCCGGATGCCGAAGTCGCCGAGTAATCAGGCGAGCAACGCGTCCTTGGTGAGCGTGTAATCACTCTCCGCCCAACGTTTTTCCAGCGCACGCAACGCTTTGCCGAGGGCTTTGCCTTCGCAGTGGCCGCGAGCGATCATATCCTGCGAGGTGACGGGGAAAACGGGCGGCTGCCAATGCTGCGCGAGATTGAGCAAAGCCGTCACGTCGATGGCCTCATCCGCCGCAAGCAATACCAACCGACCCACGATGCGTTCGCGCAGCTGTTTTTCCACCAGCCATGCTTTTACCTGCGCCGCGTTCACCGGACCAGGTTGCGCCATCACACTGAAGGCAAGCCGCTCGTCGCGGCTGAGTTTCCAGCGCTCGCTGATCCAATGCGCGGTTTCTGTGCGCGAATTCGGCGCCACCATCGAAAGCAGGCGGGCACCGGCTTTCGGTGATTGCTGGTGTGTGGCTTCCAGCTTCAACACGCGCCGCGCGCCCTCTACGTCCCACGGGGCGGCGGTGAGGTATTCCGGCAGACCGATGCGGGCCATCAGCCCCAGCGCTTCGGTGGGGTCGGGCGCAGCCAGCAGCTTGCGCATTTCCTGCGCAATGCGTTCGCCGGAGAGGTTGGCGAGTAGGGCGCGTTGCGCTTCGCAGGCCGCCAGCGCATCTGCATCGGCGGGGGCTTTGCCATGGGTGGCGAGGAAACGGAAAAACCGCAAAATGCGTAAGCCGTCCTCGGCGATGCGGGTGGCGGCGTCGCCAATGAACCGTAGCGTTTGCGTTTCGATATCGGCGCGCCCGCCCACCGTGTCGGTGATGGTGCCTTCGGCGTCCATGTAAAGGGCGTTCATGGTGAAATCGCGACGCGCCGCATCCTCGGCAAAGTCGGTGCTGTATTCGATGATGGCGTGGCGGCCATCGGTTTCCACGTCGCGGCGCAGCGTGGTCACTTCCACCACACGGTTCGGCAGCACCAGCGTCACGGTGCCATGCGCCAGCCCGGTGGGCACGGCCTTCCAGCCCGCCGCCTCTGCCAGCGCGATAGTGGATTGTGGTGGCAGGGTGCTTGCCACATCCACGTCGCCGCCCTCGCGGTTCATCAGGAAATCGCGCACTGCGCCGCCGACCACACGCGCCTCACCGCCCATCGCCCGCGTATGCGCGAACAAATGCTGCAGCGCCGGTTCGACCAGCCAGTGCGGCGTATCAGTCATGTCGTATCGCCTTCATCAGAGTTGCGTAGGTCTGCGCCAGCTTGGCCGGGTGGTCGAGCTTGATGCCGTACGCATCCTTTACATAGAACACGTCGACCGCCTTTTGGCCATAAGTGGCGATGTGCGCCGTTATCACCTGCAGCTTGCAGGCTTCCAGTGCGCCTAAAATGTCATAGAGCAGGCCGAACCGATCGCGCGCGTTCACCTCGATCACCGTCGCCTGCGCGCTCACTTTGTTGTCGATGTAGACGCCCGCTTCCACCGCCACCTGCTGTTGGCGTTTCACGCGACGACGGCGCGGCAATTCGCGGGCAAAATCCAGTTCGCCTTTCAGTGCCTGCTCGAGCAGCGTCGGCAAATGCTGCAGGCGCTTTTCTTCCGCCACCAAGCTTTCTTCATGCGTATCCTGCACGCCCAATGTGGCGATGGCCGCGCCATCGGCCAGCACCCGAATGCGCGCGCTCACGATACCCGCACCCATCCATGCCATTACCCCCGCCAGCAGACGGAACAGGTTGGGGCGGTTAGTGAGGCAGAAGGTGATCTCCGTCACTGCGCGGAACTCGTCATGCACGATGCGCAGGCCCACCGATTCGGGGTTGGCCTGCCATTCGGCGTAGGCCGGAGCGTCCTGCGATTCCACGCCTTCGGCGGGGCGGTGTTCGGCCACGCCCATCGCTTTGATACCGCGATAGTACAGGTCGCGCAGCAGCGAGCCTTTCCACCCGTTCCAAATGGAAGGGCCCACGGCTTTGATGTCGGCCACCGTAAGCAACAGCAGCAGGCGTAGCCGCTCGGGCGATTGCACCACCGCCACGAAATCGGCGATGGTCTGCGCATCCTCGAGATCGCGTTTGAACGCCACTTCGGAAAGCAGCAGATGGCTTTTTACCAGCCACGCCGCAAGCTCTCCCTGCGCCGGGGTGAGGCCGAGGCGCGCGGCAATGCCCATCACCATCGCTTCGCCTTTTTCGGCGTGGCCGCCGCCGGTGCCTTTGGCGATGTCGTGGCACAGCATGCCCAGATACAGCGCCGCGCGCTCGCCCACGTCGCGGCCCAGCCGGGTGGCCAGCGGCATTTCCTCGGCCCAGGCCCCGCATTCGATCGCGTATAAATTGCCCACCGCCACCAGCGTATGCTCGTCCACCGTGTAGGTATGGTAGCCATCGTATTGCATCTGGCCCGCGATGCTGGCGAACTCGGGCAGGATGGCCGTCAGCACGCCCATTTCGTTCATGCGGCGCAGCGCCAGTTCGGGGTGGCGGCGCGACAGGAGCATGTCGAGGAAATGGGCATTCGCTTCCTTGTTATGCGGCAGTTTCGCCGCGATCTTTGGCAGCATGCGCGCCAGCCGCAAATGCGCGCGCGGATGCACATCCGCACCGCAGCGCTGGGCGTAGGCGAACAGGCCCATCACCGTTTCCGGCACCACTTTGCTGCCCGGCGCGAAGCCAATACGTCCGGATTTGATTTCCAAATAAGCCGGCATTTCTACCGCACCCGGTGCGAAGGGCGCTTGCGGAACGCGCAGGTTTTCCTCCTCCAGAATGGCGCAGAAAATACGCGTTAGGTTGCCGACCAACCGCGTGAATTCGAAATAGCGCAGCATAAATTTTTCCGCCCGCGCCTGCGCCGTGTCGCCGGGGAACTTCATCCGCGTGGCGATCTCCGTCTGCCAATCGAAACTCAGCCGCTCCTCCGCCCGCCCACTGAGTATGTGCATGTAGGCGCGCACGGTGGCGAAGAACGTGTAGGCGTTCCGGTATTGCTTCCACTCGTCCTCGCGCAGCAAATCTTCGCGCACCAATTCATGGGCGTGGGTGGTGCCGTAGCAATAGCGCGACAGCCATGTCAGGGTCTGCAAATCGCGTAAGCCGCCCTTACCCTCTTTCACCTGCGGCTCCAGCATGAAGCGCGAATCGCCCCATTTGCTGTGGCGCATGGAACGCTCGGTGAGTTTTGCTTCCACGAAATTGCGCGCATCGCGGCCGAACACATCGCGTTTCAGTTTCTTTTTCAGCGCCACATATTGTTTGCGCTCGCCGGTCAACAACCGTGCATCCATCAAGCTGGCGGCGATGGTATGGTCGCGCGTCGCACCCTCCACCGACTGCGAAATGCTGCGCACTGCGTGGCTGACGGGAATGTCCATGTCCCATAATTGCTGCAGCACGGCGCCCACCCGTTCGCCCACGGCGGCGTCGCCGCCTTCCGGCATCAGCACCAGTACATCCACGTCGGAAAACGGGAACAATTCGCGGCGGCCATAGCCCCCCACGGCAAGCAGTGTCAGTCCATGCGCCTCGGCCACTTCTTTCAGCAACGCATCGGTAGCCGCCGTCAACGCGCGCCACAGCCGCAGGATGCGGCCATGCACCAGGAACGCATCCATCGCCTGTTGCCGGGCCGTGCCATAGGCGGCAAGCGACGCCGTGGCGTTCGGCGTCGGGGCGTGTGGTGCTTGCGCTTGCGCGATGTCTGGCGTAGCCATGGCGCGACTTTAAAGGAATTCCGCATGAAGCCAAAGTTTTTTGCATTGTTCGCCGGGCGACCCTATTTCACGGCCTGCTGCTTCATGCTGGTCTCGGCCTGCGGCTTCTCGGCTATGAATGTCGGCGTGCGCTATCTGTCGGACGAGCTGAACGCCACGCTCATCGTGACGCTGCGCAACTTCATGACCCTGCTGCTGCTCACTCCCGTGTTGTTTACGCATGGGGTAAAGTTCATTCACACCACACGGCTGAAAGACCACATCACCCGGGGCGCCATCGGCGCCATCGGCATGATCACCTGGACCTACTGCCTCACCATCATGCCCACCAACACCGCCACCGCACTAAGCTTTACCGCGCCACTGTTCGCCACCCTGTTCGCCGTCGCGTTCCTGAAAGAAAAAACCAACCGCACGCTGTGGTTGTCACTGTTCATCGGGTTCGCAGGCAGCGTGGTCATCATTCATCCCAGCGCCGAATCGTTCGATTGGAACGCATTGCTGGTGATGTTCGCCACCTCAGCATGGGCCATCGTGGGCCTGTTGGTGAAATCGCTCACCCGCACGGAACCGGCCCTGCGCATCGTGTTCTATATGAACCTCATCATGTTCGCTATCGCGCTGCCGTTCGGTATCTACCACTGGCAAATGCCCAGCTTCGAGGCATGGACCGTGCTGGCCTTCATTGCGCTCTGTTCCATCACCATGCATTTCTCGCTGGCCAAGGCCTACGCCCTGTCCAACGTTGCCGCGTTGATGCCGCTGGATTTCACCCGCCTCATCTACACCGCTCTGTTCGCCTACCTCGTGTTCGGGGAAACCAGCGACCTCACCACCTGGGTGGGCGGCGCCATCATCCTTGCCTCGGCCATCCTCAGCACCCGCGCCAACCGGCGTGACGCGAAAGCCGCACCGCTGGGAGCAGAATAGCGGCCACTTGCCGCGCCAAAGGTTGCCGGGCTTGCGGCCCATGCGTGAAAAACGCTATACTCGTCAGCACCTCATGAGCAGCAAAACCCCACATACCGATACACCGACGCTGATCAACAGCGCCCTCGCCGCCATGAAACGGGCGCTGCTTTACGCGTTCCTGTTCTCGTTCGCCATCAACCTGCTTTCGCTGCTGATGCCGATCTATTCCCTGCAAGTGTTCGACCGCGTTTTCACCACCCGTTCCACCGACACGCTGATCGCCCTTACCGGCGTGGTGCTGGTGGGCTACATGTTCTACGGCGCGCTCTACGCCGTGCGCGCCGCCGTCATCGCCCGCGTGGTGGAATGGATGGAACGCACCGTCGCGCCGCAGTTGCTGCGCGTCAGCATCATCTACGCCGCCGAATCCGGCCAGCCGATGGCGGGCCAGCACCAGCGCGACCTGCTGAACATCAAGAACTTCATTTCCGGCGCCGCCCCCACCATCATGGATGTGCCTTGGTCGCTCATTTTCCTTCTGGTCATTTACATGATCAACCCCATCCTCGGCTTCATCGGCATCGTCGGCATCGTCATTCTCACCACCTCGGCGCTGCTCAACGAATTCGCCACCCGCAAGGCGCTGCTGCGCGCCAGCGAGCGTTCGGTGGAGGCCGCACTGGCCGCCGACATGCTGGGCCGCAACGGCGAGACCATCCAAGCCATGGGCATGGGCCGTGACGTGGTGGACAGCTGGCACGCCGACAACGCGCGCGGCCTCGCGCTGCAGGACATCGCACAACAGCGCAGCGCCATCATCACCGGCATCAGTCGCTCACTGCGCATGCTGCTGCAAATGTCGGTCACCGGCGTCGGCGCTTATCTGGCGCTTAACAACCAGCTCACTTCGGGGGGGCTGGTCGCCTCCTCCATCCTCGTCGCCCGCGCCATGGCGCCGTTCGAGGGCACCATCCAGCTCTGGAAACAATTCATCGGCGCGCGCGATGCCTACCACCGCTTGCGCATGCTGCTCACCCATGTCGGCCACAGCCAAGCCACCACCACCTTGCCCGCGCCCAAAGGCATGCTCTCGGTCGAGAATCTCTACATCACCATCGGCAAATCCGCGCCCATCCTGCGCGGCGTCACCTTCCGGTTGGAAGCGGGCGAAAGCCTCGGCATCATCGGCCCGTCGGCGGCGGGCAAATCCACCCTCGCTAAGGCGCTGGTCGGCATCTACATGCCGCAGCATGGCAATGTGCGGCTCGATGGCGCCGACCTCTACAGCTGGTCGCGCGAGGATGCCGGGCCCTATCTCGGCTACCTGCCGCAGCAGGTCGATCTGTTCAGCGGCACCATCAAACAGAACATCGCGCGCATGCAGCCCGACCCCTCCGACGAAGCGGTAATCGAGGCGGCGCAAAAAGCCGGTGTGCACCAAATGATCCTGCAATTGCCCAAAGGCTACGACACGCTCTACAGCACCCAGACCGGCAACGCCGTGCTTTCCCCCGGCCAAAAACAGCGGCTCGGCCTTGCCCGCGCGCTCTACGGCAACCCGCGCTTCATCGTGCTCGACGAACCCAACAGCAACCTCGATGGCGAGGGCGAACGCGCGCTCATGCTGTCGTTGGCCTTCATGAAACAGGCGGGCATCACGGCCGTGGTGGTCGCCCACCGCCCCAGCATTCTCGCCACCGTCGATAAAGTGCTGATGCTCAAAGGCGGCATGGTAGAAGTGCTCGGGCCGCGCGACGAAGTGCTGCAGCGCTTCACCCCCGCCGGTGCCCGCAAATTGCAGGACGCGGGAGGCAACGCATGAAGAAAAACCTCCCAAGCATTCCGCCCGGTGCCCGTCCGCCCGTTCCCTCGCAGCCGCGCAATAC
>JBBKVX010000046.1:0-9835 GCA_037968615.1 Rickettsiales bacterium | reverse complement strand
GCGCGCAGCAGCCACCAGCCATCGGGGGTAGAGACGCGCACACCATCAAGCATGTTCACGACGCTGCCTTCCTGCGAGAGCTCGGTGGCGACATTGGCGATGATGTCGAATTTCTTGTCGTCGGGGCAATCGATGCGCAGTTCCTGCGAAGCGAAAAGTGGCGGCAGCGCGTCGATCATCGCCGAGAGGGGCTGGTCGGCTTCGGCGACGATGCGGGCGAGGCGCAGCGCGGCGTAGATACCGTCGTCGTAGCCGAAATATTCGTCGGCGAAGAACAAATGGCCGCTGGCTTCGCCCGCAAACTTTGCACCTACTTCCGGCATTTTCATTTTGATATGCGCATGCCCGGTCTTCCACATCAGCGGCACTCCGCCTTGCTTCTTCACCATCTCGAAAAACAGATCGGAAGTTTTAACATCGCCGATGATGGTGGCGCCGGGGTGGCGCGACAAAACATCGAAGGCAAATAACATCAGCAGATGGTCGGGCGACACCACGCGGCCGAGATCGTCCACTGCGCCCATGCGATCGCCGTCGCCATCGAACGCTACGCCGAGGGCGCAGGCGTTGGTGGTGACCGCCTCCTGCAGCATGGCAAGGCTGGCCGTGTCGGCGGGATCGGGGTGGTGGTTGGGGAAGGTGCCGTCACTCTCAAGGAACAGGCCAATATGGTTGGCTTTGGCGTCCTTAAGCAATTCCTCGACGACAATGCCCGCGGCGCCATTTCCTGCATCCCACGCGATGGAGATGGTATCGAGCGCGTGCGATTCGCCCAGTGAGCGGTCGAGGCAATCCTCGTACTCGTCGAGCATTTTGACTTCTTCGCGCTGACCACGCGAATGCAGAAGGTTGCCTGCTTCGATGCGTCCCCGCAGCGCGGCGAGTTCCTGGCCGAAGAACGGCTTGCCGTCGCACACGAATTTCGCGCCGTTATGGTCGGGTGGGTTGTGCGAACCGGTGATCATCACCGCGCCGTCAGCCTTCAAGTGATGCGCGGCGAAATAGCACATCGGTGTCGGGCCCATGCCGCCATCCAGCACATGCGCGCCGGCACGCAACATGCCCTCGATCATCGCTTCCGCGAGCCCGGGCGAGCTGGTGCGGCCATCGTACATCAGCACGATCATGGGGGTGCGGCATTGGGCGTTCTCGGAAACATGCGTGGCGAAGGCATGACCGATGGCAAGGAAATCCTCGGCGCCCAGTCCATTGCCGACCACTCCACGGATATCGTAAGCGCGAAACAGCGAAGCGTTGGGCAGGTGCATGGGGGCGTCCCTTTAGGCGGCGCTGGAGGCAACTTCCGCGGAAGTTGCGGAAACAGGGGAGGAGGGCGTCGCAGGCTCCGGTTCTTCCGTGGCCGCTTCCTTCTTCTTGGAGTTGAAACGCGGATCGGTGATGGGGTCACCTTTTTGTCCAGCGCGTACCTGCGTAATGCGCGCATCGACAGCGGGGATGCGCAACGCTTTCAGCAGGTCGCGTACTTCTTGGCGCGCCGCGAGATGCGACATGGAGAGCGAACCGGATTTGGTGGTCTCAAGCACATCAAGCACGGTGAGTCCAAGCAGGAACAGCTCACGGAAAATCACGCGCTCCGAGAAGCCCGGCGCCTGGCGGAAACCGAGGCGCTTGGTGAGTTCTTCCATGATCTTGGAAATTTGGCGTTTATTGCGTGCGTCAAGGTTCGAGAGGCGGTTGCGCATCACGATCCAGTCGATGGAGCCGCCATCGCGGCGAGCGCGCTGGAGTTTTTGTTCCCACAGCATTTCGGAATAGATGCTGGGTTTCTGCACTTGCAGGGTCAGCCCATCCACCGAGGCCAGCACGTCGAGATCAACGAAGCTATCGTTCACCGGAGTGATGACGGTGTCGGCGTAGGAATGCGCGAGGCGCGAGAGGAACGTGTCGTTGCCCGGCGAATCGATCACCACAAAATCACAGGTGACGAGCAGTTTGGCCAATGAACGGGTGAAGCGCTCGCGCTCGTCGTCTTCGGCTTCTTCCATGATGTTATAGGGGCTTTTATTGATGACGATATGCACCGGCAGGGGCAGCGGGGTGGCTTCCTTAGCGATGGTCATTTTGCGGTTTTCGATGTAGCGGGTGAGCGAGCGCTGGCGTGCATCGATGTCCATGGTGCCGACGCGGAAGCCCAGACGCAGCAAACCAATGATCAGATGCATGCAGGTGGTGGTTTTACCCGAACCGCCTTTTTCGTTGCCAATGACGATGATGTGCCCGCGTTGGACACCGGCGGTCGTGGCTGAGTTGCTGTTGCTTGCCTGTTGCATGCCTGCTGCGTATACTCCCCGTGAATGGTGAGGTTAAACCAAGCAAATCGGCCTGACAAGGCCTAAACCGGGTGGTGCATAAGCATGGTAGCAATGGGTTTTATGGCGGCACTGACCGCAGCAATGGCCGCCGTTATATGGTTGGACATCACGAAATACCTCATTCCAAACGCCCTGAACGCCGCCATTCTGGCCTTGTGGGTTGTCGCGCTCTTCTTCCTGCCCATTTCGCCGCTGATGGCGTTCGCGGCAGCCGCCATCGTGCTTTTCGTAGGGCTCGGATTCTTTGCCATCGGTCTGATGGGCGGGGGCGACATTAAGCTTTTAGTGGTGCTGACCTTATGGCTCGGCTGGGGCATGCAGACATTCCATTTCATCGTGCTGACGGCTTTGGTCGGTGGCGTGCTGGTGGCGGTGCTACTGTTCGCACGCTTCATTGCCGCAGGCTTGGCCAAGGGCCGCACGCTGCCGCGATTCCTGAGCCCCAAACAGCCCGTGCCCTATGGGCTGGCCATTGCTGGCGCGTTCCTGCTGATGCTGTGGGGCGGGCTGGTGCCGGTGTTCCCCGGCCATTAAGCGCTAATGCGTATGCGAATTGCGGATGACCGAATCGTCGGGCGATTGCTCGGAATGTTCTTTTTCCACGACATTGCCGCCTAAAATTTCGAACAGCAGATGGTTGAATTCGGCGCCGTAGATGAAAATGATGTTCATCACGAAGAAGAAGATCAGCGTGGCGATAAGGCTGGAAAGCGATCCGTAGATGATGTTCACCGTGCCAATATTGTCGAGATAGAAGCTCACCGCGCTGGTGCCGCCCAGCCAAAGCACCACCACCAATGCAGCGCCCGGGGCCACGGCGGCCAGCCGCTGTTTCACGTTCGGCAGCACGTAGTAAAGGCTGGCCACGCCCGTGAACAGCAGGCCCGCGCCGATGAACACAAAATAATCGATGAACAGATGTTCTATGGCCAGCGGTACCATCATGCCGGTGGCGCTCATGAACAGCTGCATCACGAAGGGCGCGAACACCATGATGGCCATGATGACGATGATGAGCATGGTGAACATCAGGATCTGCAGGATCGACAGCATGCGGCGGAAGAAATAATGCGGCGGCTCGCTCACTTTATAGGCGCGGTTCAACACGCTGCGCATGCCCTCCACCAGCGACGAAGACGTCCAGATCGCCGCCACAATCGCGACGGTGAGTAGGCCCTGCGGCGGGCCGGAGGTGATTTCGTCGATGCGCGGCAGCAGCGATTGCATCGCGTCTTCCGGCAAATGCTCGACCAGGAACTGCACGAACTGCGCTCCTAAGGCGCCTTGGCCGATGAAGCCGAAGGCCGCCACGATCAGCACCAGGAACGGGAACAGCGACAGCAGCGATAGGAAGGTGAGATAGCCCGCCATTTCGATGCCGTCATTATACACGAGGTTGTAGCCCGCGCGGTAGAGCACGAGGCAGGTGCGGCTGAGGGCATTCCATGCGCGTTCGATCATTCCGCCTGTTTACCCGCGCTGGCTTCGCACATCAAGCTTGCATTGTGGCGGCAGCGGTTTAGGCTCCCATTATTGCGAGCGAAGCGCGGCTATTTTATGACGCCGCCGCAGGCCCCGACATTCGGTTCGCTGCATCGCTTCGTGTCCGGCAATGTAATACAAAGGAGAATGATTATGACCGCAACCGCTGCTAAATCCGCTGCCAGCGCCTTGGAAATCCATGGCAACACGCCGAAGGGAACGGAGTTCCTGCTGAGCCCGGAAGCGCTCGCGTTCGTTGCCACGCTCTGCGAAAAATACATCCCAACGCGCGATGCGTTGTTGAACGCGCGAGAAGTGCAGCAAAAGAAATTCGATGGCGGCGCCTTGCCCGATTTTTTGCCCGAAACCAAAGCCATCCGCGACGGCGACTGGACGGTGGCCGAAGTGCCCGCCGACCTGTTGGATCGCCGCGTGGAAATCACCGGCCCGGCCGAGCCGAAAATGATCATCAATGCGCTGAACTCCGGCGCCAAAGTGTTCATGGCCGATCTGGAAGATTCGCTCTCGCCCACCTGGGACAAAATCATGGAAGGTCAGAAAGGACTCTACGACGCCGTGCGCCAGCAACTGGTGTTCTCCAGCCCCGAAGGCAAATCGTACAAACTGAACGATTCCGGCCTCGCCCTTCTCATCGTACGGCCGCGCGGTTGGCATTTGCCGGAGCGCCATGTCACTTATAACGGCGTGCCCATCCCCGGCGCGTTGCTCGATTTCGGGCTGTATTTCTTCCACAACGCTAAAGAGCGCATCGCGCGCGGCACCGGTGCGTATTTCTACCTGCCCAAACTCGAGAACCATAAAGAAGCCCAGCTTTGGGCCGATATTTTTGCCTTCTCGGAAGAATATCTCGGCGTACCGAAAGGTACCATACGCGTCACCGCACTCATCGAAGTGCTGACAGCGGCGTTCGAGATGCACGAGATCCTGTACGTGCTGCGCGACTACATCGTGGGCCTGAATTGCGGCCGTTGGGATTACATCTTCTCGACCATCAAAAAACTCCATGCCAACAAAGCCTATGCGCTGCCCGAGCGCGGGCAAGTGACGATGAACACGGATTTCCTCAAGAGCTATTCCGAGCTGCTCATCCAGACCTGCCACAAGCGCAATGCGTTTGCCATGGGCGGCATGGCGGCGTTCATTCCGGTGAAGAACGACGAAGCGGCCAATGAAAAAGCCTTCGCCATGGTGCGCGCCGATAAGGAACGCGAGGCGACCTACGGTCATGACGGCACATGGGTGGCGCATCCGGGCCTCATTCCGGTGGCGATGGAAGTGTTCGATCGGCTAATGCCTGCGAAGAACCAGCGCGACAAGAAGCGCGAAGAAGTGAACGTCACCGCCGCCGATCTGGTGAAAATGCACCAAGGCACCGTGACCGAAACGGGCGTGCGCAACAACATCAACGTCTCCATTCAGTACACGGCGAACTGGTTGAACGGCCTCGGCTGCGTGCCGCTGTTCAACATGATGGAGGATGCGGCCACCGCCGAGATCTCGCGCTCGCAGCTCTGGCAATGGGTGCACCATAAAGTGAAAACCGAAGACGGCGCTGCGATCGATGAAGCTTACATCACCCGTCTTGCCGACGAGGAAATGGCCAAAATTGAAGAGTCCGTCGGGGCCGAAGCCTTTGCCAGCACGCCTTACACCAAGGCACGCGGCATGGTGCTCGAACTGGCATTCGACCGGAATTTCGTGGAATTCCTGACGCTTCCTGCCTACCAAGCGCTGGCGAATTAACCGTTCTGACGCGGAACTGTCACGATTCTGTCATCTTAGGCGGCCATAGTGTGGCGTGAAGGAGCGCCCTATGCAGCCAAAATTATGGACCCACCATACCCGTGCCACCGCCCAAGGTGAGCGCACGCTTGCCAGCCGCTTGAAAGAAGAAGGGCTCCCGCGCGAGACCGCGGAAGTGTTCGCCGCTTCCCGCATCAGCACGAGCGATCTCGAGCATGTGGTGCGCGCCACCGCGAAGCGTTTCGTAATGGACATGCCCGGCTACGATTACGGTTATTTCCGCGAGCATTTTGGTTATTATCCGCTGAACAAAGACAGCGGCACCGCTGCCCATAAAAGCGCCTTACCGCAACCGGGTGGCACGCAGCCCTATCCCAGTAAAGAATACGTCGCCCATGTGTTCGGCGATGTGCTGCTCGACATCGTCCAGCGCAACATGAAAGCTACCAACACCAAGGGTTTGAGTTGGGGCCAGATACTGAGTCGCTCTAAAACCCTCTACGGCACCGACGCACAGGGCCACAGCATCGACGAGCACGGCCAATTGGCCAAAGCGTTCGGCGATACACTTGCTTGGTTCGAGTTCGAGGGGGTGCCCCGCACTGGCGAAGAGCAGCGCAGTGTCTTCAACGCCCTTGCCCAGCAAGCAGCAGTGATGAAAGTAAATTTCGGACATTTCAAAGCCATAAGCGTGGAAAAACCGGCCAACACGTCTTACGGCACGCCTGTGTCGAAACTATCGAACAAGGTCATTCAGGATAAACTAGAGGTTCTGGCCGGAGCCCCATCGATCCGCAGCTCCGGAAGCTATACGAAAGAGCCCCTGAATAAACTTTCCCACGATGTGGCGCTGACGGCCCTCATGAACATCATCCATCATCGTAAACCCAGTGCGGGGCATTTGCCCGGCATGCTCGAAAAGCATGTGGTGGTGGCCGCCACCCCACAAGCGGAAAAAGCCGTCGAGGCGATGTACGAACGTGCTAAAGAACTGTTGATTCAATGGAGAAATGTGCGGAATCTCGATGCCAAGCACCGCTTATCCCTGGATAAGCAAATTAAAGGCTTTATCGATACTTTCCCCGAAGAGCTGGAGCTGGCGATGAACCCGCCCCCGCCGCAGCCAAAGAAGTTTTTCTCCTTTGGCAGCAAAAACAAACCTCAGGCACCGATACGTTTCGCATCGCCCGAGAAGGAGCCGGCTGTTCTGTATGAGGATGGCGACACGCCGCACACCCTCCTAGCCAATCCCCCGGCTTCCGTGTTGCGCCCCAGCGCTTTGTTCGACCAAGCCACGCGCCTTGCCAGCCAGATATCGTTCCTTACGCATGCCCAGCACGCCCAACCCTATCTCAGCGGCGAAACCCCTGCGGCCAAACCGGCTGCATCGGTTAATATTCAGGCGTTTGTCGCTACGCGAATCATCGGCGGACACGAGGTGGAGCAGGAAGTGACCAGTGTGCGTTGTGCCGCACGCAAAGACCATGCGCTGCGTGGGGCCTATTGCATGGCGGCGGGGTTAAAGCCGATGCTGCAACGCCAAGCGCAGGCAAGCGGCGACGACCGCATGCTGCAGTTTGCCGAGAACATATTGCGCGACGCAAAACATTATGCACCCGGTAAGGGCGGCGCTGAAAAATTCTGATAAGCCCTAAGGCTGCTAAGCCCTACCAGAGCGGGTAGGAGTAGACCACTTGCGCCGTTTCGGTGCCGGGGTTTTCGCTGGCAAGGCCTGCGTTGCTGATATGGCTGATCGCGAGTCCGAGGCGGTGGTTGTTCTCGAATTGGTAGGCAATTTCAAGCGTCGAGCGGAACTCAAGAACCGAACCAAGATCGCGGCTAGCGCCTTCATTATAGGCACCTACCGCAAAACCCGGGGAGATAACGAACGGTGCCGTGCCAAGCGGCAGGTCCCAATATGCGCCACCGTAGAGATAAGCGCCCGAATCTTCGTTGGCCATGACGCCCAGAACGGGGCGCAGGCCGTTGAACTGGTCGGCGAAGCGGTACTCGGCACCCAACATAGTCGATGAATCCTCACTTTCGAACACACCGAACCCACCGCCATACACGGAAACATGTTCGCCTTGGCCCGCATGGGCGGCAGTGGAAAGAAGCGCCAGAGCGGCGATGGTGCGAAGGAAAAAGCGCATGAGGGACCTCTGTACGTTTTGGTAACAGGTTGTAACTCTGAGCAGGGTATGGCAGAAAAAACCTAGAAATCAACGGGATTTTGTATGCGCCACCTCCTGACAGCCTTACTGATGCTTGCATGTGGGCTGGCCGCCACAGCTCATGCCCGTCCACGCACCGTGCCCGACCGATTGGTGGAATTCAGCGAAGGGGCGGGGGTCTGGCAGTTGGAGAAAACCGGAAAATCTGTCCCAGCCGGGGTGATTATTCTGCAGCCATCCATTGCTCGAAAGCGCCTCGATGCCATGAAAGCGGTGGAAGTGAAATCCATCGGTATCGACCGTTATGGCCGGGCACAGGTGATGCTTTATGCGCCGGGCGCGCCGCAACCGATACAGGAAGCGTGGCTGCGTGAAGGCAGCGCGGTAATCTACGACCCCGTCGCCACTCCCGCCGCATGGCGCAAGGCAGAACAGGTGGCGCGGGAGAAGAAGCGCGGCATCTGGGGGGAACGCGGATCCATTCGCTCGGCGGCCAGCATAGAAAACCAGCCCGGACAGTTCCAGCTGGTGGCGGGCACGGTCACCCGCACCTACAAGGCCCGCGATGCGTATTACATCAATTTCGGCGCCGATTGGAAAACCGACTTCTCGGTGAAAGTGCCACGCAGGGCATGGCGCAGTTTCAAGGAGGCGCTTGAAGTCATGCCCGGTAGTATTATGTTGGTACGTGGAACAATGATAAGCGAGAACGGGCCGATGATCGTCGCTACCCGTCCCGAACAGCTGGAGCAGTTGCATGCATACCCGCGATAACAGCCGCGTCGTCAATTACATCACCGAGACATTCGTGCATGAGCCGGACTGGCTGTTGGCCCCGCGCCAAACGGGAGACACCCAGCGCCCCGGCATGCAGGTCTCGTCTCACGAGGGGCATCTGTTGTGCTGGCTCGCGAAGCTCACGGGCGCGACGGACATTCTGGAGATTGGCACGTTCATGGGCTATTCCGGCCTTTGGATGGCCAGTAGCGGCGCGCGGGTAACCAGCCTTGAATTCAGCGGTGCGTACGCCGAACTGGCCCGCAAGCATATCAGCGAATCGCCCCACGCCGAACGCATGCTGGTGGAGCAGGGCGACGCGCTCGCTTGGTTGGCGACGCAACCTCAAACGCCGCGTTTCGACATGCTGTTTATCGATGCCGAGAAACGCAGTTACGTGAAATATCTTGAAAGCGCCTTGCCCCTGCTTAAGCCCGGCGCATTGATCGTGGGCGACAACAGCCTGCTGTGGGGGGCGGTGACTGGCGAGTCGCCCGAAGCGGCGTCGCCGGAAGCCACCCAAGCCATGCGCAAGTTCAATACACTACTGGCCGATCCGGCGCGGTTCGATGCGGTGATGTTGCCCACCATCGAGGGCCTTACCGTCGCGCGGATGAAGGTCTAGGCCTCGGCTTCCACTTTCCAACCGCCGCCTTGCTGCTGCTTCACATATTGCAGCTTGTGGCCTGCTTCCTTATAGCGCGTCCAGCGCGCCCGGGCTTCGATAACGGCGGTCTCGTCACCGCCATCGAACACATCCAGTACCTTGGCGTATTCCGGCAGCGAGGCGGGAGAGGCGCCGTCCAGCACGCATAAAATGTCGGCGCCGTTGAGATTTTCGTCGGCCAGCGTCAGGTAGATGGGTTGCTGGTCGGCATGCCCGTCGCGTGCGGTGCCGTGCGGCAGAAAACTGGCGGGGTCGTTCACCCACAGCGCCTCGCTCAGCGTTTTCAGCGAGGCTTCCTGGTTTGCCATCACCACCACGCGGCTTCCGCCCGCCATCGCCTTCTCCATCAGCTTAGGCACCGCCCGTTCCCGCGACGTGCTGCGTAAATGATAGAATTGGATGGTGGTCATGGAGAACCTCTAAGTAGTGCCTAAGGGAGCCGACGAGCGACCCGCGAAACGGCAGGGGTGCGAAGCGAAGGGAGGCAAGCCCCCTTCAAACGACTACTTCTCATAATTATCGCGGATCCATTGGTCGAGTAGGCGCACGCCCCAGCCAACACCGCCTTTGGGCGTAAGGGAGGTGGCTTTTTTGTTCCACGCAACACCTGCGATGTCGAGATGCACCCACGGCGTATC
>JBBKVX010000045.1:0-12104 GCA_037968615.1 Rickettsiales bacterium | reverse complement strand
GCCAAAGCCCCCACCGTTACCGCCCCGGCCGATGTTGCTGGTCTGGTCGGCCGCGCCCACAAAGCCTTCCGCGCATGGGACGTCACGCCCGCCAGCGAACGCGCCGCCATTCTGTTGCGCGCCGCCGACATGCTGGAGCAGCGCCACGCCGCCTTCATCGCGCTGTGTGTGAGCGAAGCCAAAAAAACCTATGCTGATTCCATCGCGGAAATCCGCGAAGCCATCGACTTCTTGCGCTACTACGCCGCGCAGGCCGACAGCATGTTCGCCCCGTTGCCCATGCCCGGCCCCACCGGCGAGAGCAATGTGCTCACCTTGCATGGGCGCGGCGTGTGGGCCTGCATTTCGCCATGGAATTTCCCGCTGGCCATTTTCCTCGGCCAAGTCGCCGCGGCGCTGGTCACTGGCAACGCGGTGGTCGCCAAACCCGCCGAACAAACGCCGCGCATTGCCGCCGCCGCCGTGGCGTTGCTGCATGAAGCGGGCGTGCCGAAAGACGTGCTGCAGCTCGCCATTGGCGAAGGCGAGGTGGGTGCCGCGCTGGTCGATGCCCCGCGCATCGCGGGTGTGGTGTTTACCGGCTCCACACAGGTCGCTAAAATCATCAACCGCGCGCTGGCGGCGAAGGATGGCCCCATCGTGCCGCTCATCGCCGAAACGGGCGGGCTCAACGCCATGATCGTCGATTCCTCCGCCCTGCTCGAAGTGGCGGTCGACGACATTCTCGCCAGTGCGTTCGGTTCCGCCGGCCAGCGCTGCTCCGCCCTGCGCGCCGTGTTCGTGCAGGAGGAAATTTCCAAACCCCTGCGCGAGCTGCTTGAAGGCGCGATGAACGAACTGAAGGTCGGCGACCCGCGTGAACTTTCCACCGACATTCCCGCCGTGATCGACCGCGAGGCCCAGAACGGCTTGGTCGGCCATTGCGGCGCAATGAAAAAGATCGCGCGTTACGCGCACAGCATCGCGGTGCCCGAGGGCGACAGCTACGTCGCGCCCAGCATGTTCGGGTTAGAGCGGCTCGAACAAATCGGCGGCGAACAATTCGGCCCCATCCTGCATGTTTTTACCTACAAGGCAAAAGAGCTGCCCAAACTGCTGCAAGCCATCGAGGACACCGGCTACGGCCTTACCTTCGGCCTGCAATCGCGCCTGAAATCGAACATGGACGAGGTGCTCGCCGCCACCCATATCGGCAACCGCTACGTCAATCGCAGCATGACCGGCGCGGTGGTTGGCGTGCAGCCGTTCGGGGGCGAAGGCCTCAGCGGCACCGGCCCCAAAGCGGGCGGCCCGCACTACCTGAATCGCTTTATCACCGAGCGCACCACCACCATCAATACCGCCGCCATTGGGGGCAATGTGGAGCTGTTGGCGTGAAGAAAATTACCGATACCATCGCCCAAGCCATCCGCACTGCCGACAGCAGTTACTTCAACGAAGATTACACCAAACAAGCGAAAGCCGTGCTGGCGGCGATTGATAAAGCCGGGTTCGTGCTGCTGCCGAAAGATTATCCGCCCGAAACATGGACCAAAGCGGCGGACGCCATGAAAACCGGTCGCGTGAAGCCAGAAGAACATGTGAAAAATGTGTACGAAGTGGTGCTGAAAGTGGCGGCGCTTAAAGCATAAGTCCGATGATCAGCCGCATGAATCCGGCGGCAACCATCAGGCCCACGATCCATGTCAGGCGTTTGGTGGCTGGGCGATAGCTCGGGTAGCCAAGCAGCAAATACAGCAGCAACAACGTGCCAACGACCAGTAAAATGCCCATCAGTGCTGCCCCTCAGCGCCCGGATGCGCGTCGTTATACGCGGCGAGCAGGCGCGTGGCGTCGACATGGGTGTAGCGCTGCGTGGTGCTTAGGCTGGCGTGGCCCAGCAGTTCCTGAATGTCGCGCAGTTCGGCGCCGTGGCTTAGCAAATGCGTGGCGAAGGCGTGGCGCAGCGCGTGCGGGGTGAGGCTTTCCGGTAGGCCCATGCGGCGGCGCATGTCCTGTAACATGCGGGTGAAAATAGCGGGCTGCAGTTTTTTGCCGCGCTTGCCAACGAAGAACGGCGCAGCCGCGTCACGCGTGCCGTGCCATGGCGATTGTTCCAGATATTCGGCGAGGCTTTTTTTCACGATGCTCATCAGCGGCACGATGCGCGTTTTGTTGCCTTTGCCGAGAATGCGCAGGGAGTTGTTTTCGTGGTCGACATCGCCCACCGTCAGGTTCAGCGCCTCGCTGATGCGCAGGCCGCAGCCATAGAGCAGCAACGCCACGGCGTTGTCGCGCGCCACGATCCAGCTGTCCTTGTCCTGCGTGTTGATCTCGTCCATCAGCGCGTCGGCCTGCGCTTCGGTGGGGGCTTTGGGCAGCGGCTGTTCGCGCTTCGGCGGGCTCACCTGCATCGGCGCGAGGTTCCCGATGCCCGCGTTGTTGTTCAAATAACGGTAGAACGTGCGCACCGCCGACAGCGCCCGCGAGTTCGAGGAACGCGCGTACCCCTTGGTAGCGCGGTAGGCCAGCCACGCGCGCACATCGCGCTCCTCCGTCTGTTCCAATATCGGCAGCGTGACGGACGCGCCCTTATGCTGGTTCAGGAACGCCAAAAACCCAGAAATATCGTGCAGATACGCGGTGATGCTGTGGCTGCTGGCGCGTTTCACGGCGGCCAGCTCCTTCAGCCAGCCGCGCATCTGTAGTTGCACATCGGGATGGAGGGGGGAGGACATGGCCTACGACGGCTCGAACAAATCCGACTGGCTGAGGCAGCGATCCAGCACCACGCTCATCACTTCGCCGAGGAAGCCGAGCATTTCGCCGCCCTGATGTGGGTGGAAACGGTCGGTATGGCGCACGCCGAACGCGAGGATGGCCGGGCGGCCGATGGATTCTAGTTCCAAACGCACCAGCGCGCAGCTGCGCACCAGGTTCGAACAATCGGCGAACAGCATTTCGAAACCAATCGGCGGCTCGCCCTGCGTGTCGGCGATAAGGCGCACTTCTTCGCCCAGCAGCACGGCGTTGGCCGTGCCGTTGGGCACGAAACACACACCGGAATAATTCTGTTCGTTGTAGTAGCTCTCGTTCAGCCCCGCGAGGTCGGACTCCAGCGCGATGCGCACCACATCCACATCGAACCATTGCACGATGTCGGTGCTCAGCACTTCCAGTAATTCTTCAAGGTTGCGCGCGCCAATGGTGCTCAGCACCGCGCGCTGCACCTGCTGCTGCACCGACATGTTCTCGCGCGCGCTGGTGACGAGGCCGTTGAAACGGTCCTTCATCCGCCGCATGCCGCGCCGCAGATTGTCGATGGCGTAATACTGGAAATCGATCACCCCGCGCCCATGCTTCTGCTCGGGCGGCGTCAGCACCTCGAACAGGTCGGGATGCTCGGCCAAAAATTGCGGGTTGCCTTGCAGATACTCAATGACCAGTTTCTTGGTCGTTTCTGCGGCGTCGATGTCGGTCTGGGGTACGGATGTGTTCATCCCCCCAATCTACGCGATTTTCCTGCCACACACACGTTGTGTGTTCGTGGTTCTTATCTCACAAGGATGTTTTTGTGCCCAGTGATGCGGATGCGTGACGTGGCGATTCTGCCACCCGGCTAGAGTTTCTGCCCGGTCGCTTCCCAGTCCTTCATGAACTGTTCCAGCCCCTTGTCGGTCAGCGGGTGTTTCACGAGGGCTTTGATGACGCTGGCGGGGGCGGTCATCACATGCGCGCCCATTTTGGCGGCGTCGACGATGTGCATGGGGTGACGCACGGAGGCGACCAGCACTTCCGTTTCGAATTGCGGGTAGCTGTTATAGATCTCCATAATGTCGGAAATCAGTGCCAGCCCATCCTGCCCGATATCATCGAGGCGGCCGACGAACGGCGAGATGAACGTGGCGCCCGCTTTGGCGGCCAGAAGCGCCTGTGCGGCGGAGAAGCACAGGGTCACGTTCACTTGAATGCCCTTGCTGGTGAAGTATTTGCAGGCTTTTAACCCATCCATGGTCAGCGGCACTTTGATGCACACGTTCTTGGCGATTTTCGCGAGGTCTTCGCCCTGGCGCACCATGCCGTCGTAATCCATCGCCACCACTTCGGCCGAAACCGGGCCCTCGACAAGCGCGCAGATTTCCGCGATGACTTCTTTGAAGTCGCGCCCCGATTTTTTGATCAGCGAGGGGTTGGTCGTCACCCCGTCCAGCAGGCCGGTCGCAGCCAGTTCCTTGATTTCGTTCACATCGGCGGTATCGACAAAGAATTTCATGGTTATTTCTCCCTATGCCGGAAGCTTTAGCAGTGCCCCCCTCCCCTTCGCAAGCAGACTCTCGCGTGAGTGTGCTGATGCCCGCGTTGCTGGAGGAGGCGTTCACCTATGCCGCGCCCGCCGCCTTGCCGCCCGGCACGTTGGTAGAAGCGCCGCTTGGCCGCCGCAGTCTCATCGGCGCGGTGTGGGACGATGCGCCCGGCGATTTCCCCGCCGCGAAATTGAAACCCATCGCCCGTGCGCTCGACATCCCGCCCTTGGCCGGTGCCTTCCGCCAGTTCATCGATTGGGTGGCCGAGTTCACCCTTGCCCCGCGCGGTGCCGTGCTGTCGCTTTGCGGCTTGGCGCATGCAGGCAAAGCCACCCGCAAAGCCTACAAAGCCCCCACTTATCAACCCACGCTTCCCACCCTCTCCCCCGATCAACAGGTCGCGGCGGAGCAGTTGGTGAACGCCCTGCGCGCGCCCGGTGCGCCGCTGGTGCTCGATGGCGTCACGGGCTCCGGCAAAACGGAAGTGTATTTCCACGCGATTGCGGCGGCCATTGCAGCGGGCCAGCAAGTGCTGGTGCTGGTGCCGGAAATTGTGCTCACTCACCAATGGCTGGAGCGGTTCGCCGCCACGTTCGGGGCCGAGCCCGCCGTATGGCACTCGCAGCAAACGCCCGCCGCTAAAGCGCGGTTGTGGCAAGGAATTGCGCGCGGCGATGCGCCAGTGGTGGTGGGTGCGCGTTCGGCGCTGTTCCTGCCGTTCCAGAAACTCGGCCTCATCATCGTCGATGAGGAACACGACGCCAGCTATAAGCAGGAGGATGGTGTTTTGTACCATGCCCGCGACATGGCCGTAGTGCGGGCGCGGTTCGCCAAAGTCCCCATCATTCTCGTCTCGGCCACGCCGTCGCTGGAAACGCTCGAGAACATCCGCGAGGGGAAATACCGCGCGGTGCATTTGCCGTCGCGGTTTGGCAAGGCCAGCATGCCCGAGGTGACGCTGGTCGATTTGGTGAACGATGCACCGGAGCGCGGGGCGTTCCTTTCCCACAGCGTGAAAATGCAGATGCTGGCCGGGTTGGAGCGTGGCGAACAATCGCTGCTGTTCCTGAACCGCCGGGGTTACGCGCCGCTGCTGTTATGCCGGGGTTGCGGCCACCGATTCCAGTGCGCCGATTGTTCGGCATGGCTGGTTGTTCATGGCAATAAGCGCCTCGAATGCCACCATTGCGGCCATAAAGAGCCGATGCCCAGCGCCTGCCCGCATTGCGAGGCACCCGCCGATAAACTCGCCCCCTGCGGACCCGGCATCGAGCGCATCGCCGAAGAAGTGCACGCCATGTTCGGCATGAAATGGAAGAAAGACGAGCCCGCGCCCGCCGACCCCTCCAAGCCCCGCATCGCCGTGCTGAGCAGCGACGAGAACATCGCCGCAGGCACATGGGCGGCGATTGAGCGCGGTGATGTCGATATCCTCATCGGCACGCAAATGGTCGCCAAGGGCCACCATTTCCCCAACCTCACTTTCGTCGGCGTGGTCGATGCCGATTTGGGGCTGGAGGGCGCCGACCTGCGCGCATCGGAACGTACGTACCAACTGCTCCACCAGCTCGGCGGCCGCGCGGGGCGTGCCGACAAGCCGGGGCAAGTGTTCATCCAGACCTACCAGCCCCACCACCCGGTGATGAAGGCCCTCGCCAAGAACGACCGCGATGGGGTGATGCGCCTCGAAATCCAAATGCGTCGCGAGGGCGGATGGCCGCCTTACGGCCAGCTCGCCGCCATTCTGCTCGATGGGGTGAACGAAGGAAACGTGAAGCGTGCCGGGCAAATGCTGGCGCAATCCGCCCCCGCCGATGCGCGCATTCAAGTGCTCGGCCCCGCTCCTGCCCCCCTTAGCAAGCTGCGCGGGCAGTACCGCTACCGCATTTTGGTGAAAGCCGAGAAGGGCATTCACCTCCAGCGCACGCTCCGCAATTGGTTGAAAGACCAGAAGTTTTCGGGCGTGCGGGTGAAGCTCGACGTGAACCCATATTATTTCTTGTAGAAAGGGCTTGCGTTGCACCCCTCTCCTGCATAGATTCCGCGCGAAAAAAGACCCCCTCGCGCGCAAGGAATTGTCATTTGAGCAGCAATCGTACCGACTCCCTCGCCATCGCATCGCGTTACGCCACCGCGATGTTCGAGCTGGCCGTTTCCGCTAAAAAGCAGGATACGCTGGTGGCTGAGTTCATGGAACTGGCCCGCGCCATTAAAAGCAGCGACGAACTGGCTGCGGCGCTTGCCAACCCGCTTACCTCGCGTGAGTCGAAGGGCGAACTGCTGGCCAAACTGGCCGCCAAAGGCGACGCGCTCACCCTGCAATCGCTCGACACGCTGGCCGCGCAAGGCCGCGCCGAGATCCTGCCGCAAGTGGCTGAGCTGCTCGAAGCCAAACTCGCCAAGCACAACGACGCCGTGATGGCCGAAGTGACCAGCGCTCGCCCGCTGAACAAGGCTGTGGAGCAGCAAATTCAAGCCGCGCTCGAGAAAGCCACCGGAAAAGAAGTGCAAATGACGCTCAAAGAAAACCCCGAGCTGCTGGGTGGCGTGTCCATCCGCCTCGGTTCCTACCTGCTCGACGCCACGTTGGCAGGTGCCCTCAACGATATGCGCGCCCAATTGCTCGCACCCCAGTATTCATAGGAGTTACAGTTCATGGACATTCGCCCCTCGGAAATTTCCGACATCTTGAAGCAACAAATCCAAGGCATCAGCGACAAAGATGCGCTGGCCGAAGTAGGCCGCGTCGTATCGGTGGGTGATGGCATCGCCACCATCTACGGCCTCGATTCCGTGCAAGCGGGCGAGATGGTAGAATTCGAAGGCGGCCTCAAAGGCATGGCCCTCAACCTCGACACCGATTCCGTCGGTGTTGTAATTTTCGGCGATGACCGTGGCGTCAAAGAAGGCTCCGTCGTCAAACGCACCAACACCATCGTAGATGTGCCGGTGGGCGAAGAGCTGCTGGGCCGCGTGGTCGATCCGATGGGTAACCCCATCGACGGCAAAGGCCCCATCAAATCCAAACTGCGCAGCCGCGTGGAATCGAAAGCCCCTGGCATCATTTCGCGTAAGTCGGTGCATGAGCCGGTGGTCACTGGCATCAAATCCATCGATGCGCTGATTCCGATCGGTCGTGGCCAGCGCGAGCTGATCATCGGCGATCGCCAAACCGGCAAAACCGCCATCGCCATCGATACCATCCTCAACCAAAAAGCCGCCCACGAAGCGGGTGACGAGAGCAAGAAACTGTACTGCGTGTACGTGGCCATCGGCCAAAAACGCTCGACGGTAGCTCAAATCGTCAAGAAGCTGGAAGAGACCGGGGCGCTGAAATACACCATCGTGGTGGCCGCGACCGCGTCCGAGCCCGCTCCGCTGCAATATCTGGCACCCTACGCCGGTTGCGCCATGGGCGAATGGTTCCGTGACAACAAAAAACACGCGATCATCATCTATGACGATCTGTCGAAACAGGCTGTGGCTTACCGTCAAATGTCCCTGCTTCTCCGCCGTCCTCCGGGGCGCGAGGCGTATCCGGGTGATGTGTTCTACGTGCACAGCCGCCTGCTCGAGCGCGCCGCTAAAATGTCCGACGCCGAAGGCGCTGGCTCGCTCACCGCGCTGCCGGTCATCGAGACCCAGGCGGGCGACGTATCCGCCTACATCCCGACCAACGTGATCTCGATCACCGACGGCCAGATCTTCCTCGAAACCGAGCTGTTCTACAAAGGCGTTCGCCCGGCGGTGAACGTGGGTCTGTCGGTATCGCGCGTGGGTTCCGCCGCTCAGGTGAAGGCCATGAAACAAGTGGCTGGCTCCATCAAGCTCGACCTCGCCCAATACCGCGAGATGGAGGCCTTCGCCCAGTTCGGCTCCGATCTCGATGCTTCCACCCAGAAGCTGCTCGCCCGTGGCGCGCGCCTCACCGAGCTGCTGAAGCAGGGCCAATACGCCCCGCTGCAAATGGAAGAGCAAGTCTGCGTGCTGTACGCGGGCGTTAAGGGTCACTTGGACAGCCTCGCGCTGAGCCAAGTGGGTGCTTTTGAGACCGCCCTGCTGCGCAACCTGCGTGGCGAGAACAAAGCGCTGCTCGAGACCATCCGCAAGGAAGAGAAACTGACGGACGCGACGGAAACCACGCTCAAAGCGGTGATCGATACCGTGAAGAAAGCAGCGTAACCATGGCGTTGAAATCCAAGAACTTCCACCTCGATGTGGCGGACCGCAAGATCATGCATGAGTCGTTTGGTCAGGCGTCCTCCAACGTCAGCGATGCGCTGCAAACGGCAGTGACCATGCTGGAGAAGGCGCGCTTGGAATTCTCGTCGTACGACGCGGTGGCGCTCTGCCAAATGATTATGGATGAAAATTACCGCCTGCAAATGAAGCAAGAGGAATTGAACTAATGCCCTCGTTGAAGGACCTGAAAGGCCGGATCAAGAGCGTCAAATCGACGCAGAAGATCACCAAGGCCATGAAGATGGTGGCGGCTTCCAAGCTGCGCCGTGCGCGTGAGGCCGCCGAGGCTTCGCAGCCCTACGCGAAAGCCATGAGCGCCATGCTGGCCCGCCTCGCGGCTGGCTACGGCGACAACCCCAACGCCCCGCAGATGATGATCGGCACCGGTCGCGACCGCACGCATCTGCTCATCGCCATCACCGGCGATCGCGGTCTGTCGGGCGCGTTCAACGGTTCCATCGTGCGCGCCACCCGCAAAAAAGCCCGCGAGCTGATGGCCGAGGGCAAGCAAGTCCGCATCTACGCGCTCGGCAAAAAAGGCCGCGACCTGCTGCAAGGCGAGTTCGCTGGCAGCATCGTCGGTTCCGCCATCGACCTGAACAAAGGCGTGAAATACGACGCCATCGAGACCATTTCCAAAGAGCTGTTCGAGCTGATGCAGCGCGAGCAAGTGGATGTGGTGACGCTGGTGTTCAACCATTTCAAATCCGTTATTTCGCAGATCGTCACCTTCCAGCAGCTCATGCCGCTGGTGCTGCCCGCGACCGACGCAGCCGCTTCGCAGCTCCCCTACGAATACGAGCCCGAAGCCGAAGAGATCCTCGCCGACCTGCTGCCGCGCAACTTCGCCATGCAGATATTCAACGCGCAACTCGAGAGCAACGCTGGCTTCTACGGCGCGCAAATGAACGCGATGGAAAACGCCACCAAGAACGCCGGTGAGATGATCAAAAAACTCACCCTGAAATACAACCGCACCCGTCAAGCCAACATCACCAAAGAGCTGATCGAGATCATCTCGGGTGCTGAAGCAATTTAAGGAGACCACCATGGCAGTAGCAAAGAAGAAGAAAACCGACGCCGCGCTGAGCGGTAAGGTGACAAAAATCATCGGCCCCGTCGTTGACGTGACCTTCCCCGAGGGCAACCTCCCCGCGATCCTCAACGCGCTGGAAACCCATGTGGATGGCCGCCGCCTCGTGTTCGAAGTGGCCCAACATCTGGGTGAGAACACCGTGCGCGCCATCGCCATGGACACCACCGAGGGCATGGCCCGCGGACAAGAAGTGACCGATACCGGCGCCGCCATCACCGTTCCGGTGGGCGCAGGCACGCTGGGCCGCATCATGAACGTCATCGGTGAGCCGATCGACGAAAAAGGCCCGATCGAAGGCACGCTCTTCGCCCCGATCCACGCCGAGGCCCCGGCCTTCGTCGACCAAGCCACCGAATCCGAGATCCTCGTCACCGGCATTAAAGTGATAGATCTGCTCGCACCCTACGTGAAGGGCGGCAAAATTGGCCTGTTCGGCGGCGCGGGCGTTGGCAAAACCGTAACCATCCAAGAACTCATCAACAACGTGGCGAAAGCGCACGGCGGCGTATCGGTATTCGCGGGCGTGGGCGAGCGTACCCGTGAGGGCAACGATCTCTACCACGAGATGATGGACGCGGGCGTGATCAACAAAGACGATCTGAGCAAATCCAAAGTGGCCCTTGTTTACGGCCAAATGAACGAGCCTCCCGGAGCCCGTGCCCGCGTGGCCCTGTCGGGTCTGACGCAGGCTGAATATTTCCGCGATGAGCAAGGCCAGGACGTTCTGTTCTTCGTCGACAACATCTTCCGTTTCACCCAAGCCGGTTCGGAAGTATCCGCATTGCTGGGCCGTATCCCGTCCGCCGTAGGCTACCAGCCGACCCTCAGCACCGAAATGGGCCAGATGCAAGAGCGCATCACCTCCACCAAGAAGGGCTCCATTACTTCGGTGCAGGCCGTCTACGTACCGGCGGATGATTTGACCGATCCGGCGCCCGCGACCTCCTTCGCCCACTTGGACGCCACCACCGTTCTCAGCCGTTCCATCGCGGAACTGGCGATCTTCCCGGCGGTCGATCCGCTCGATTCCACCTCGCGTGCGCTTGACCCGCTGATCGTTGGCCAAGAACATTACGACGTGGCCCGTTCGGTGCAAAAAGTGCTGCAGACCTACAAATCGCTGCAGGACATCATTGCCATTCTCGGCATGGACGAGCTGTCGGAAGAAGACAAACAAACCGTGACCCGCGCCCGTAAGCTGCAACGCTTCCTGTCGCAGCCGTTCCACGTGGCCGAAGTATTCACCGGCACGCCCGGCAAATACGTGAAGCTGGAAGATACCATCCGCAGCTTCAAAGCCATCGTGGCTGGCGAATACGACGACCTGCCTGAGGCCGCCTTCTACATGGTCGGCTCCATCGAGGAAGCCGTAGAAAAAGCTAAAGAAATGGCCGCGGAAGCTTAAGTTTCCGTCTGTCATCAAAACGAAACAATCCCCTGTTAGGCTCATGGCTTAACAGGGGATTTTATTTTGCATAACGACAAGTCACAGAAACCGGGCTTTAAATCTTTCGCCACCGCCCTTATTGGGCCGGAAGGTGTGCGGATGCGTCAAGATACGAATCTCACCCCAAGCGAACGCAATGCCATGGATCAATTATGGTCGGATCTGATTCGTGCGCGCGAACGCTCCTCCGACCAAGGACGCGCGCCCGGGCAAAAATCATGAGTAGGAGCGGCATCTACGAAGACAGCTATGGCTTGCTACAGAAGCTGTATGGCAAAGCCATGCCGCCGCAGGATTACGCCTCGCTGAAGGCGGGCAAACCTAACGCCCCTACTGTGGCCCGTCTCAGCGCCATTCTCGATACGCTGACGGACGGCAGCGACCCCCAACGTGCTGCCGCTGCCGCCGTGGTGAAACGCCATGGTCGCTTGCTGCCGCCCGCCGCACCTTCGCGCTAAAATACTTGCACTGGCGGGCCAATGCGCTAAAACGCCCCGGCACTCATTATTTCGCGAGATTCTCATGGCCGACAGCTTCCACCTCTCCATCGTTTCCCCGTCCAGCATCGTATTCGATGGGCAGGCCGCTATGGTCGAAGTCCCCGGTTCTGAGGGCGACATGGGCGTGCTGCCGCAGCATGCCCCCACCCTGTCCATGCTCCGCGAAGGCATCGTCACCGTGCACGGGCTCGACAAATCGCAAACCAAATACCGTGTCACCAGCGGCTATGTCGACATCACCCCCACCGGCTGCACCATCCTTTCGGATTCCATCGTCGCCGCCTAAGGGCAGCTTCTTCCTGTTGCTGCCCGCATGATATGCGTCCCGCAAAGCGGCGGGGTTTGGGGCAAAGGGCCCTATTGCGCGCAAAGCGCTCATAAAACCCTTTCTGGCACGCGACTTGCTTTACTTATCCACTATGAGCGTACCCACACAAATCACCATTCGCCCCGATCGGGACCTGAATGTCGCCGCATTCCCCAATTCCGCCAAGCGGTTGGCGGGGGAGCGGGCGTCGTTCGGCGTGCCCGCAGCA
>JBBKVX010000044.1:0-4782 GCA_037968615.1 Rickettsiales bacterium | reverse complement strand
ACCACTTGGTGGCGCACCACGCCTTGTTTATCGATGAGGAACGTGCCGCGGAAAGCGACCGAATCGTTCAGCAGCACGTCGTAGCTGCGGGCGATGGATTTGGTGAGATCGGCCACGATGGGGAACTGCACTTGGCCAATGCCGCCTTTGTCGCGGTCGGTGTTTTTCCAGGCGAGGTGGGTGAAGTGCGAATCGACCGACACGCCGATCACTTCCGCGCCGCGCTTCTTGAATTCTTCCACGCGGTTATCGAACGCAATGATTTCGGACGGGCAGACGAACGTGAAATCCAGCGGCCAGAAAAACAGCACGCCGTATTTGCCTTTGGTGTATTCCTTCAGGTTGAATTTTTCGTTCATGGTGTTGTCGGGCATCACGGCGGTGGCGGTGAAATCGGGTGCCGGTTTGGCGACGAGTACGGACATGGAAAAGCTCCTGATAGATGTTAACTGGAGCTGAATATAGGGAGATTATGCGGCAGCGCAACCGCTAGAATGCCGAGCAATACGAAAGCCGCGTTATGCTGCCGCGTTGCTCATGACGAATGTTAAATGACACCCGGAAAACGCCGCCGGATTTCGGCAGCCACTTGTCCGGCGTCGTCGAGGGGGGCGGCGGGTTGCCAGTCGAGTGTGCTGGTGGCGTCGAGCGGGCGGGCCATGTCGCGCAAATAGAGTTCGGCATGCAGCGCGCGGTGCTTGGCCGGGGCGACGGACGGGTTCGCGTAGATATAGACCGGCTTGCCCGACACGCAGGCTTCCGCGCACATGCTCAGCGAATCGCCGGTCACAACGATGGCGTCGGACGCGCCGACGAGGCCGAGATAGGGGTTGTCCTTGTCGGTGTCCCAGCGATGCAGCAGATGCGGGGTGGACAGCAGCGGCTCGATAAGCGCGACGGCTTCCGGCGGCGTGCGACGGCTGGTGGTGATGAGCAGCGAACCTGCCCCCGCCAATGTCTGTGCCTGTTTAATGAGCTCCGACCAGTCGGCGGGCGTGTAGCTGCCCTGCTTGGTGTTGCCGCCAAGGCTTAGGGCGACCCATGGCCGGGGCAGATGCGCGAATTGTGGCTCCCACGCCGCGCGCGCCGCAGCCAGCGCTTCGGGCGTGACGGCATGCACCGGCGCCAAGGTGTGGATGACGTTAGGCAGCGACGGGGCCTTGTCGTGCGCGGGAGCGGCGATGAGGTCGAGCTCGTCGTAGGCGCCGGGCCACATCAGGTACACAACCTTAGTGCTGGGCGACTGTTTTTTGATGTAGCGCAGCACCGGTAAGGTGCGCCTTCCGGCGGCGATGACCAGCTTGGGCCAAGGCGGTGTGAGTGGGGCAGAAGAGGCCTTGTCAACGGCCAGCAGCCGTGCGCCCAGCAGGCGGTTGGGAAGGAACGTCAGTGCGTTGTATTCGATGCGCTTCAGTACATAGGGCGCCCCGAGCTTGGCGATCACGCCAAGCACCTGACCGGTATGGCCAGTGCGGTCGTCTACAAGTCCCCAGATGGTCATAAAATGAGCCGCGCGTTGTTAGCCGTGAATCTTCCACTTACTAACGACTAATGGCTCACGAGTTTCAACTACTTATACTCGACTTTGAGCACTTCGTAGAAGCGCGCGCCCTTGGGGGTGGCCACTTCGACACTGTTGCCGGTTTTCTTACCAATCAGCGCGCGGCCGATGGGCGCGGCGATGGAGATGAGGCGTCGGTTGATGTCGGCCTCGTAATCGCCCACCAGCTGGTAGGTGATCTCGTCCTCGGTCTCTTCATCAATCAGTGTTACGGTGGCGCCGAACTTGATGACGTCGCCCGTGAAATTCTCGACCTCGATGATCTCGGCGAGGCTGACCACGGCGTCCAGTTCCTTCAGGCGACCCTCGATGAAGCTCTGCTTTTCTTTCGCCGCATGGTACTCGGCGTTCTCTTTCAGATCGCCATGCGCGCGCGCCTCAGCAATCGCCTCGATCACGGCAGGGCGCTCGACGGTTTTGAGATTCTTCAATTCGGCTTCCAACCGCTGGTAACCAGCGGCCGTCATTGGTATTTTTTCCATGATTTTCTCGTAACTTAAGAGTCCAGGCGCCGTGCACCGATGCGCTGGTTATAGCAAAGCCCCCACCAAGGGCAACCCCAGATGTCACAGCAACGTCACACAGATTAATAAGAATTTATGATTATATAGTTTGGTACAGAACCGCCGTCGAGCATGCATGCTTAGGAGTATCTCATGTCAAACAGAACCGATTTGCCACGCATCACACCTGATAAGGCCCCAACGCTCTTCAACCGTGAAGCGGGGGGATGGGCGTATTTAGGTGGCACGGTAGCGGCAGTAGCGACCGTACCCTACGTGTTAAAAGAGTCATTCAAAGCAGTAAGGCGCGGTGAGACGCGCATAAAAAACCAGCTTCCGGTTTTGGGAACAGTGTTTGGTGCCCAAATCATTGGGGGTTTGTATGGGGCAATGAAAGGTAAGGCGCGTCAAGAACGCGAAATGGTGGAAGGTCGAGTAGTGAAAGACCCCACTATTTGGAACAGCGGATTTTTTGGTGGCGCAATGTTGGGTGGCGTTGCGATTCTGCCCTTGACCCTGCTTCTCAACGCGGGGAAAATTTCACCGCTTATGTATAATTTAATTAGCATTCCCATAGGTTTAGGCGCATGCATTAAAGGCATGAGCAACCGCAAGCAAGACATGCAGCATGATTTCGAGCGGTCGACAGCCTTGAGGCAGCAAGAAATAGATGTCGCCAAAATGCGGCTGGAGACTTTGGAGAGCACCATAGCGCACAGCGGTAGCTACAAAGATTCGGTGTCGTCTGAAGAAGCGGCGTTACTGGCTGCGAAGCAAGACACCAAAACCGCGCATGCCGATAAGCTGACCGATGCTCAAGCGCTGGAAACTCAACGCGCATAATTCTCGTTAAGCCGACTTCTTGCCTGCCGTTGGCTTCGTTTCCGCGAAGTAACTTTGCAGCGGCGCGACGTCAAGGCCCTGCGGCGCACCGTTGACGGCGGCGATGGCCTGCACCATGGCGCGGGCGCCGGACATGGTGGTGGAATAAGGGATTTTGCCGAACAGCGCCGTTTTGCGGATGGACGAAGAATCGATGATCGCTTGCCCGCCTTCCGTGGTGTTGAACACCAGCGAGATCTTGCCGTCCTTCATCAGATCGACGATGTGCGGGCGGCCCTCGCGCACTTTGTTGACCTTGCGAACATTCAGCCCCTGCGCGTTCAGGTAATCGGCGGTGCCGCTGGTGCAGACCACCTCGAACCCGAGCTTCAGCAAGTCCTGTGTGATGAGGGCGGCGACAGGCTTATCGCGGTCTTTCACTGACAGGAACACGGCGCCGGATTTGGGCAGGGTGCTGCCAGAACCGATGAAGCCTTTGGCAAACGCAGCGGCGAAATCGCGGTCGAGGCCCATGGTCTCGCCGGTCGATTTCATTTCCGGGCCGAGGATGATGTCGACGCCCGCGAAGCGCGCGAATGGGAACACGGCTTCTTTTACCGCGACGTGTTTCAGCTCTTTCATATGCGTGCGGTCGTCCGGCAGATCGAAGGCGCTGAGCGGCTCACCTGCCATTAGGCGCGAGGCAATTTTGGCGATGGGAAT
Organism: Rickettsiales bacterium; assembly: GCA_037968615.1. Taxonomy (GTDB): domain Bacteria; phylum Pseudomonadota; class Alphaproteobacteria; order Rickettsiales; family UBA3002; genus QFOX01. Next base: position 1,173 of record JBBKVX010000044.1, on the reverse strand, counting down.
GCCAGTGGCCTTGGCCACGAATGGCACCGTGCGCGAGGCGCGCGGGTTCACTTCGATGATGTAGATGTCGCCATCCTTCACCGCGAACTGCACGTTCATCAGGCCCACCACATTGAGGGCGCCTGCGAGCGCGATGGTCTGGCGGCGCACTTCGGCAACCAAATGATCGGGCAGCGAATAAGGCGGCAACGAGCAGGCGGAATCGCCGGAATGGATGCCCGCTTCCTCGATATGTTCCATGATGCCCGCGACGAAGAATTCTTTGCCGTCGCTGAGGCAATCCACGTCGAGTTCAATGGCGTCCTGCAAATAGGAATCGAGTAGCACGGGGCCGTCGCCGAACAGTTGCAGCAGTTCGGTGACGTAAGCTTTGAGGTGGTTCGGCTCGTGGATGATGGCCATGGCGCGGCCGCCCAGCACGTAGCTGGGGCGCACCACCACGGGGTAGCCGATTTTGTCGGCTTGCTCGATCACGTCGTCGGCATGGTTGGTGATGGCGTTGGCGGGCTGTTTGAGGTCGAGCGTGTGCAACAGCTGCTGGAAGCGTTTGCGGTCTTCCGCCAAGTCGATGGAATCCACCGAGGTGCCAATGATGGGGATGCCCGCCTGTTCCAACGCATGCGCCAGCTTCAGCGGCGTCTGCCCCCCGAACTGCACGATGACGCCGACGACGGTGCCGTTCTGTTTTTCTTTTTCGATGACTTCGATCACGTCTTCCGCCGTCAGCGGCTCGAAATAAAGGCGGTCGGAGGTGTCGTAATCCGTCGAAACGGTTTCCGGGTTGCAGTTGACCATGATGGTCTCGTAGCCCGCGTCTTTCAACGCGTAGGCGGCATGCACGCAGCAATAATCGAACTCGATGCCTTGGCCGATGCGGTTAGGCCCACCGCCGAGAATGAAGATTTTCTTCGCGTTGGTCGGCTCGGATTCGCACTCGGCTTGAGTGACGCCGTCGCCTTCGTAGCAGCTGTACATGTAGGGCGTGAGCGATGCGAATTCGGCGGCGCAGGTATCGACGCGTTTGAAAACGGGGCGGATGTTCAGCGCGTGGCGGGCTTTGCGCACGGCGAGTTCCTTGGTGCCGGTGAGGCGCGCCAACTGCATGTCGGAGAAGCCGAGGGACTTCACATGCTGCAGGCTCGGCGCGTCGGTGGGAATGCCATTTTCCTTCAC
>JBBKVX010000043.1:0-11096 GCA_037968615.1 Rickettsiales bacterium | reverse complement strand
TCGTCGACGCCAACACCAAGCGCCCGATTCCCTACCAAGAAATCTACGGCTAAGCGCCAAGCCGCTTAAAACCGCAAAAAGCCCGACAAGGCATCGCCTTGTCGGGCTTTTTTCGTGTTATGGCTCAAGATTAGCTTTTAGAGCTATTTATGAGGATTAACATTATCTTTAGTTGAGTGATCTGGATTATCACGCGCGTATTCTCGGCCATTTATTTTGACTACGTGCGCATCTGGGTGAAGACCTTGCTTGATTTCACGGACAACTTGCATACGTGGAACCTCTTTCCTAACCCCCACATTGTAGGTCTCATTACGGCCATTTGGCCCGTCACCATTACCTTTGATTTTAGTCACGCTCTCCTCCTGTTCTAATTGAGCAAAAGGAAAATAGCATCAGCAAAAGCTAATTCAAGGCTCACATATTCGGATAATTCGGCCCACCGCCGCCTTCGGGGGTGACCCATACGATGTTCTGCGTCGGGTCTTTGATGTCGCAGGTTTTGCAATGAACGCAGTTCTGCGCGTTGATCTGCAATCGTTGAGCGCCCGCTTCTTCCACGAATTCGTACACGCCCGCCGGGCAGTAGCGCGCCTCGGGGCCCGCATACACGCTCAGGTTGGTGGCCACCGGCACGCTGGCATCCCTCAACGTTAAGTGGCTGGGCTGGTCTTCCTCGTGGTTGGTGTTCGAGATATAGACCGAGCTTAAGCGGTCGAAACTCACCACCCCATCGGGCGCGGGATAATCGATCTTGGCGAAATCCTTCGCCGGTTTGAGCTGCGTGTGGTCGGCGTGGTTGCGGAACGTCCACGGCGCTTTGCCGCGCAGCAGGTAGGTGTCGATGGCCGAGTAGATAAGCCCCGGCAACAGCCCCAGATGGAAGCTGGGCCGAATGTTGCGCACGCCTTTCAGCTCGTCGCCCACCCACGAGGCTTTCAGCACTTTCTCGTAGCTGCCCATCAGGTTCTTACCGTCGCGCAGCGTCGCCACGGCGCTTTCCGCTGCCAGCATGCCCGATTTCATCGCCGTGTGGCTACCCTTGATGCGCGGCACGTTGAGGAACCCGGCCGAGCAGCCAATGAGCGCCCCGCCCGGGAAGGCCAGTTTCGGAATCGACTGCCAGCCGCCCTCGTTGATGGCCCGCGCGCCGTAGCTGATGCGCTTGCCGCCCTCCAGCAGCGGGCGAATCGCCTTATGCTGCTTGAAGCGCTGGAATTCCTTGAACGGGTCGAGATACGGGTTGGCGTAATCCAACCCCACCACGAAGCCGACGAACACCTGATTATCTTCGGCATGATAGAGGAAGCTGCCGCCATAAGTGCCGCCATCCATGGGCCAGCCCACGCTGTGCTCCACGCGGCCCGGCTTGTGCTTCGCCGGATCGATTTGCCAGATTTCCTTGAGGCCGATGCCATAGGTTTGCGGGTCCACGCCCTCGCGCAGCTTGAACTCCTTCATCAGCCGCTGCGACAGCGAGCCGCGCGCGCCTTCCCCGAACAGGGTGATCTTGGCACGCAGCTCCATCGGCGGCTGGTAGCCCGCCTTCTTCTCGCCGTTCTTGCCGATGCCGAACGCGCCCGTGCGCACGCCTTTAATGGCGCCCTCTTCCAAAATATAATCCGCCGCCGGGAAGCCTGGGAATATCTGTACGCCCAGCCCCTCCGCCTGTTGCGCCAGCCAGCGCGCCAGATTGCCCAGCGACACGATGTAATTGCCGTGGTTCTTCATTTGCGGCGGCGTCGGCAGCCGCACCGACCATTTCGAGGTCATGAACGTGAACCTATCGGCGGTCACCGGCACATTCAGCGGCGCGCCCAGTTCTTTCCAGTCTGGCAGCAGTTCATTCAGCGCGATTGGGTCGAACACCGCGCCCGACAGGATATGCGCGCCAATCTCCGAACCCTTCTCCACCAGCATTACGTTCAAATCCGCATCCAACTGCTTCAGCCGAATCGCCGCCGAAAGCCCGGCCACACCGCCACCCACGATCAGCACGTCGCATTCCATCACCTCCGCCACCTCTTCCGCCGTCACTTGCGCGGATTCAGGCGTGGGCACGGCGGTGGTTTCAGCGGAGTTTTCGGGAGCGGATACGGGTGTGGTTTCGTCGGTCATCCTGTGCGTCCTTGTTTTATTTTTTTCCACTATACCAAGAACATGCCCCCGGTAAAAGCCGGAATCCATGCCGCACTGCACCCTATTCTTCTGCGTAGGCAGAAGGCTCAGTGGGAAATCGGCTTAATGAAAAATGCTAGCGCTGCGGCTCGATATCTTTGGACACACCGGCAATGCCCTGCGCACCAGCGAATTTCTCGACACCCTCATGGGTGCCAAGGTTGAGCCCGAGCTTCTGTACTTGCGAGGCAAGCGAGAGGTCTTTTTCGATGGTACGCGCAACCAGCACTTTATCGAACTCGGCGGCGGCTATGTCTTTTGCGCTAATCAGCATGGAACACCTGCTGTTCATGGTCCAGACCATCAAGGAATTCGAGGGCGCGTTTCTGTTCTTCCAGCGTCGGCATGCCTACTTCGATCACTTTTTTGGCCTGCTTGACCTTGCGCATGTTCACGCCGCACGAGGCGAGGTGCCCCCGGTTGCTTACCATGCGCGGGTCGGCAAGCAACGCGCGGGCATAGGGATCGTCGATCCCGCCGCGCATGGCCTTGGTCAGCTCGATCACGGCCTTGGCCGCAATGTCCGGTGCATAAAACTGTTGAGCGAGGTTCATTCGGTTGCGAAGGCCATGGTTTTGTTTTACGTCTACAATCTGATTCTGCCGCAAATTCGTTAAAAATTCGTTTATATCCATGACCGCATCCGCCGCATTCACCCAGCTCGAACCGTTCGCCGCCCTCGCCTGGCAGGCCGAAATGGGCGTGGACGAGTGCATCGACGCCGCCCCTGCCCAACCGTGGGCCGTGGCCGAAATCGCCCCCCGCGCGCAGGCCGCCACCAGCGAAAACACCCCCGCGCCGCGCCAAGCGGTACCATCCGCTACCCCCAGCATTTCTGCTGTTGCCTCCATTGAGGAGGCACGCAAATTAGCTAATGAATCCAATACGCTTGAAGAGCTTACGCTGGCTATACGCTCATTTAACGGCTGTGGTCTGAAACGCACCGCCACCAGCACCGTGATTGCCGATGGCGTGGCGGCCAGCCGCCTCATGTTCGTTGGCGAAGCACCGGGGGCCGACGAGGACCGCGCGGGCCTGCCCTTCGTGGGCGAGACCGGCCAACTGTTCGACAAAATGCTCGGCTGCATCGGCCTGAAACGCACTGAAAATTGCTACCTCACCAACGTACTGTTCTGGCGTCCGCCCGGCAACCGCAAGCCCACCGCCGAGGAGCTCGACATCAGCCGTCCCTTCGTCGAGAAGCACATCGCGCTGGTGAACCCGAAAATGCTGGTGCTGGTGGGCGGCACGGCCACGCAGGCCATTCTCGGCGACACGCGCGGCATCACCCGCCTGCGCGGCCAGAAATTCACCTACACCAACAGCTACATGAGCGGCGAAGTGCCGGTGCGGGTCATCTACCACCCCTCGCACCTGCTGCGCCAACCCGCCGGCAAAAAGCAAACTTGGGCCGATTTGCTGGCCATCAAGGCCGAGATCAGCGCCAACTGAGCGTTACCATTGCGTAACATACCCACAGTTCCATAAACTTTAGGCGATGTATTTTTGCGGAAATCATTGAATAAATTCATGATGGGGGAGTGAAATGCGTCGGAATCATGACATTTTATTCATCTAAGCCATTATTTTTGCACCATATAGCGGTTTTTAAGTAGAATTTAACTTGTCGGGGTAGGCACCCAGCTCTATATTCCCGGCTCGATGCATAAGGATAAAATGAATATTCGTTCCCACTTCTTCAAACGCGCGGCCAAGGTTGCGTTCCAACGCCGCGCTGCCCGCTTCGTGCTGGCGGCCGCTGTGGTGGGTATGCTGGCAGGCGCCGGTTATGCGCCCAAACCCCTGCCCGTCACCACCCTTGCCGACATCACCGTGATGCGCGACTACCGCACCCTGTCCGACATGGATCAAGCGCTCTACGCCGCCATTTTCAACGCGCAGAAACACGGCGACACCGACACCGTCGACACGCTCATCACCCAGCTCGACAACCAGATACTGCTCGGCCATGTGCTGGCCAACCGCTACATGAGTGCTGGTTATGAAAGCAACGCCGACGAGCTTTCCGTCTGGCTCAGCAACTACGGCGACCACCCGGAAGCCGCGCGCATCGCCGCCCTCGCCGCCCGTAAAGGCGTCGACGCCACGCATCTCGCCGTCATTTCCGACACCAAACCGCTGAAAGGCGACGGCTACGTATTCCATCTCGGCCGCAGCACCATGCCCGACGGCTGGTACCGTGGCCTGCGCCAATGGAAAGAAGGCCAGTTCGATTCGGCCGCCCAATCCTTCACCGCCGTGGGCGACAACGCAAAACTCAACAGCTGGCAGCGTTCGGCTGGCAGCTACTGGGCCTATCGCAGCCTGCTGCGCTCGGGCGATTCCAGCGCCGCTTCCAAGCAATTGGCTTCGGCTGCAAGCGAGCCGCTCACCTTCTACGGCCAACTGGCCCTCGCCCGCCAAGGCAAACGCATGCCGGTGCGCGCGCAGGCCCCCACCGCCTCCACCGCCCTGCGCAACGACCCGCAAGTCATGCGCGCCAGCGCCTTCGCCGCCCTCGGCATGAGCGACGCCGCCGAGCTGGAACTGCGCAGCCTCTACAGCAAACTCGACAGCAGCGAACGTCCCGGCCTCATCGCCGTCGCGTCCGAACTGAACCTCGCCAACCTGCAAGTGCGCCTCGCCCGCCAGCCGCACCTCACCGAAGGCGAAGCCATGTACGGCACCTACCCCACGCCCGACGCGGTCATCACCGCCTCCGCCGACATCGCGCCCCCGGCGCTGGTGCTGGCCGTGGCGCGTCACGAATCCGGCTTCCGCGACCAAGCCTACAGCGGCGCGGGCGCCGTAGGCATGATGCAAATGCTGCCCTCCACCGCCAAAGCCGTGCTGCGCCACGCCGACCTCGATCTGGCCGACGCGGGCGACAGCATGATCCCCCTCGCCACGCGCCTGAACGACGAAGTGCTCAGCGCCAAACTGGGCGCCACCTACCTGAAAATGCTGACGCAGGAACGCGCCATCGGCACCAGCCTCATGAAAATCCTCGCGGGTTATAATGCTGGCCCCGGCGCCGTGGCCAACTGGAGCAAGACCGCCCGCAACATGAACGATCCGCTGCTCTATCTCGAATCCATCCCCTATCCCGAAACGCACAACTACGTGGTGCAGGTGATGGCGCATTACTGGATCTACCAGAACATGATGGGCCAGCGCCCCGCGTCGCTCGAGCAGCTCGCCCGCGGCCAGTGGCCGACGATTTCCTAAGCTTCCTTACTAGGAATAATCTTGCTAGCACCAGCACGAGCGACTAGCACTTCCCCCATGCCCAGCTTCCGACTTGAATCCACCTACCACCCGCTTCGCGTTTGCGGGGTGGATGAGGCTGGACGAGGGCCTTGGGCGGGCCCGGTCGTCGCCAGCGCCGTAATATTTCACGCCGCCAGAGCCATCCGTGGCGTCAACGACAGCAAGCAACTCACCCACACCGACCGCGAAGCGCTGTTCCCACGCATTCACGAGCGCTGCCATGTCGGTGTCGGCATTGCGTCGGTGGAGGAAATTGAGGCGCTGAACATTTGGGGCGCCACGTCGCTGGCCATGCGCCGCGCCGTGCTGGCGCTCCCCCTCCCCGCCGAGATCGCGCTGGTCGATGGTAAAGTGCATCCGAAAGAGTTTCCCTGCGAAACGCACGCCGTCATTGGCGGCGACGCCATCTCCCATTCCATCGCCGCCGCCAGCATCATCGCCAAGGTCACGCGCGACCGCATCATGCGCGAGCAGGCGTTACTCTACCCGCAATACGGGTTCGAGCGGCATCAGGGCTACGGCACCAAGCTGCATCAGGAAGCCCTGCGCGAACACGGCATCTGCCCGCTGCATCGCCGCGCGTTCCGCCCCATCCGCGAACTGCTGGAGGAACCCGCCGCATGAGCGAGCCCCTGCAGAAAAAGAAAGAATACCGCAAGCGCCACCTGTTCGCCCGCTCGCTCGACGACGTGGTGAAAACCGCCACCAAGCCGCTGATGGACAAGAAGGGCAAGCTCTACAGCGCCCTCATCGCCAACTGGCCAAGCATCGTGGGCGAAGAGCGCGCGAAATGCACGCGCCCCGGTCGCCTGCAATTCCCCACCCACGAAGCCACCGGCGCCACGCTGCATCTCGACGTGCACCCCGCCAAAGCCCCCAGCATGCATTACGAGACCACCCAGTTGCTGGAGCAATGCGCCCGCTATTTCGGCTACCGCGCCATCGAACGCATCGTGTTCCACGCGGCGCACGACATGGTGCAGGCCGAGCCCAAACCGCCCACAACCAAGGCGGCGCCCGCGCCCACACCCGCAGAAAACCAAGCCGCACCCGCCGATTTACAGGAAGTGTTGCAACGAATGCGCCAGCGGATTATGTCTGAGCCCCCAAAGTAAATCAGGAGCACGCACCATGAACACCAAATCCACCAGCAGCAAACTCATCATCGCCTTGTTGGTTCTCGTGGTCGGCGGCGCCGCCTGGTACGGCTACAGCAAACAAACGCAGCAGCTTACGAGCACCGAGGCCAAAACCGACACCCATGGTCACGACGCCGCCACCGCTGCCGCGCCCACCCCCGATGCCCGCATCTTCGGCTCACAGCGCGGCGACATCGTCATCGGCAAGGCCGATGCACCCGTCACCATCATCGATTATTCGTCGCTCTCCTGCCCGCATTGCGCGCACTTCCATTCCAACGTGCTGCCGCAACTCACCAAAGAATTCATCGACACCGGCAAGGCCAAGCTGGTCTTCCGCCATTTCCCGCTGAACGCTCCCGCCCTGCGCGCCGCGCAGTTGGTGGATTGCGCCGCCCCCGACCAGCAGGAAAAATTCCTCAAAGCGCTGTTCGACACGCAAGCCCAATGGGCCTTCAATGAAGGTTTCCTCACCCAGCTGAAACAGATCGCTTCCGTCGGCGGCATGGACAGCGCCCAGTTCGATTCCTGCATCGCCGACAAGCGCGGCGAAGCGCATGTGGTGGAAACCCGCCGTCGTGGCGCCGAGGAAGCGCAGGTGAACTCCACCCCGGCCTTCTTCATCAACGGCGTAAAACTGAACGAATCCCCCGAGATCGACAGCTTCCGCGACGCGTTCAAAAACCTCAAATAAACCTCTCTGCCCGCAGAGGTTCAAACGCCTATCAACATCCGCGATGACGGCGCTTGACAGGGCGGGTGTGCATCCCTAGATTCCGCGCGCCATGAACGACCAAACGCCAGATAAACCCTCGTTGGAATCGCTGAACAAGCACCTCGATGCGTTGAAGAAAACGCAAGCGGCCGACGAGACAAAACCGGCGCCTCTGGGCGACGCCGCCAAGGCTGCCATCAATTTCGCTTCGGCTTCGGCTGTGGGTGTGTTGCTGGGACTGGGTGCGGACCGTTACCTCGAGACCAGCCCTTGGGGCATCGTGATCGGCCTCTTTGTCGGTGTCATTACCGGCGTGTATTTAATGTTCAAGACCGAGGCGCTTGCCGCCTTGGCCGCGAAGAAAAAGGATTCGGAATAATGTCCGCTGCCGAACACCACAGTCCGCTCTCGCAATTCGAGGTCACCCCCATCGTCGAGCTGCCGACCTATTACGGCATCGATATGAGCATCACCAACTCGGCGCTGTTCATGATGCTGGCGGTAGCCACCGTGCTGTTCTTCTTCGCCATCGCCATGCGCAAACGCGCCATGGTGCCCGGCCGCCTGCAAGGCTTCGCCGAAGTGATCTATCAGTTCGCCCACGGCATCGTGGTCGAGAACGCGGGCAAAGCGGGCCTTAAATATTTCCCGTTCATCTTCACGCTGTTCTTGTTCATCCTCACCATCAACCTGCTCGGCATGCTGCCTTACAGCTTCACCCCCACCAGCCACATCATCGTCACGCTGGGTCTGGGCGGTCTGGTGTTCGCCTTCGTGGTGCTCATCGGCCTCATCAAGCAGGGCCCCGTCGGCTTCTTTAAACATTTCCTGCCCGATGGCATTCCGTTCTTCATTCTGCCGCTGCTGTTCGTGATCGAAATGGTTTCGTTCCTGTCGCGTCCCTTCTCGCTCGGCATTCGTTTGGCCGCCAACATCGCTGCGGGCCACACGCTCATGAAAGTTATGGCCGCCTTCGTGCTGCCGATGGGCATTTTCGGCGTGCTGCCGATGGCTTTCCTCGTGTTCATGACCGGCCTCGAGATCTTCGTTGCCGTGCTGCAAGCTTATGTTTTCGCGCTTCTCTCTTGCCTTTACCTCGGCGAGGCGTTAGCGGAGCACCATCACGACGAACATGGGCATGCGAATCATACCGATGAAGAAGCCCATCTTCCCGTTTAACACTAACCAAGAAACCAACCTTTTCACACCGGAGTAAGTATCATGGAAACCGTAGCTACCGTCGCCACCACCGACATCAATTCCCTCAAATTCATCGGCATGGGCCTCGTGGCCCTCGGCATGGCCGGCGCCGCCATCGGTGCAGGCATGATCTTCGCCAGCGCTGCCCAAGGCATCGCCCGCAACCCTTCGGCCGAAGACAAAATCCGCAAGATCGCCATCCTCGGCGTGGTCTTCGCAGAGTTCATGGGTCTGCTGTCGTTCGTTCTCGGCATCATGATCATGGGCTAAGCGCAAGCTTAGAGAGATTTGTTATGAAGCATGTTGCTAGAAGCATCGTCCTCACCAGCGCCAGCGTTATGGCCGCCTCGAACGCCTTCGCGGAGGGCTCGGTTCCCCAAATGGACCCCAGCTCCTTCCCGAACCAGCTGTTCTGGCTCGCCATCACCTTTGTGGCGCTGTACGTGGTCGTGTCGAAAATGGTCGTGCCCAGCGTATCGAGCGTGCTCGATGCCCGCGAGGCCACCATCGCCGACGCCATCGCCAAGGCCGAAGCCTTCAAGCAACATGCTGAACAAACCCGTGGCAATTTCGAAGCGGGCAGCCAATCGGCCCGCGTCCGCGCTGCCGACATGCTGAGCAAAGCCCAAGCCGACGCCGCCAAAGCGCAGGCCGACGCCATGGCCGCGCTGAACGCTACCTTGGACGAGCAATCGGCCAAAGCAGCGAGCGCACTGCAAAAATCCATGGCATCCGCTTCCAAAGAAGTGGAAGCCTCCAGCGCCGAACTCGCCCGCGCCATGGTCGAGAAACTGCTGGGCAACACCGCCAAAGCCAGCCGCACCGAAGCGGCATAGGAGCCCATGATGGAACTGAATTTTGATGCGCTGATGCACGATGCCCGTTTCTGGGTTGGCGTGTCGTTCTTTATCTTCATGGCCATCTTCGCCAAATTCGTGCTGCCCGCCATTCTGAAAGGCCTTGATGGCCGCACCAACGCCATCAACGCGCAGCTCGAACAAGCCAACCAACTGCGCGCCGAGGCCGAAGCCCTGCTCGCCGAATCCAAGCGCAAGCAAGCCGACGCCGGAAAAGAAGCCGAATCGCTGGTGGCCCAAGCCACCAAAGACGTCGCCGCTCTGCGCAGCGCCGCCGAGACCGAGCTGAAACAAGCCATCGAGCGCCGCACCGCGCAGGCCGAAGCCAACATCGAACGCGCCGAGACCGACGCCGTGCAACAGATCCGCACCCAAATCGTCGAACTGGCCACCGACACCGCCCGCCAAGTGATGGTGGCGCAACTCAAAGACCAGAAAGACGATCCCGCGATCGCCCGCGCCCTGCAATCGATTGAGCGCAACATCCACTAGTGTATAAGCAGAGGCGTATGCGACGCCTCTCACTTTCCTTACTCATTCTAAGCTGGAGCTTCTCGGCCCATGCGGGCGCATGGCTGCTGCCCAAAGGCGACGGAATCGCCATCACCCAAATAAGCACCTTCTCCAGCGACCGCTACTGGGACGCGCAAGGCAACCGCCAGCCGCAAGCCCGCTACGGCAAATGGGAAATCCAACCCTACATCGAATACGGCCTCACCACCCGCCACACCATCGGCGCCACCGCCTACTTGCAACGCGCCGAACAGACGGGCGACACCAACACCGGCATCGCCGATCCCGAATTCTTCGTGCGCACGTTGCTGTGGCAAGGCGAATCGCAGGTGGTTTCCCTTCAGCCTCTGGTTAAACTCCCCAGCCTGTTCGCGCACCGCGCCTCCCCGCGCGGCGGAAGTTCCAGCGCCGACGCCGAACTCTCGCTGCTCTACGGCCAAAACCTGCATCTGTTCAGCGACCGCGACTATCTCGACCTGCGCGCAGGCTATCGCTACCGCACCAACCTGCTTTACGGCCAGTACAAGGCCGACGCCGCCCTCGGCCTGTCGCCCTGGGTAGGCTGGCAAATCATCCCCGCGCTGCGCCTCATCAAAGCCGAAAAAATTGACACCACCACCTTCGTGCAGGACGGCGACCTCGATTACGACCTGCTGAAAGCCGAACTCACCGTGGCCTACGCCCTGCCCGGCGGAAACTGGCTGCAAGCCAGCTATTTCGACCATATCGACGGCAAACAGACCGGCGACGGGCGCGGCGTTTCCCTCGGCTACGCGGTGCGGTTCTGATGCAGCGGCTGGGGGATATTCTGGTGGCCAGCGGCGCCGTAAAACGCGCCGATGTCGAAACCCACGTCCAGCAGGGCACGCCCCTTGGCGCCGCCCTGCGCGCCCACACCATCATTCGTGGCCGCACGCTGGCGCAGGCGCTGGCCGAGCAACACAGCCTGCCGTTTTTGAAGCTCGACAGCCACCCCACCGACCCCGACCTGTTCGCCCTCGTCGATATGGAACAGTACCGCCACCATCATTATCTGCCGCACCACCGCGACGCCGCCACATTGGTGGTGGCCACGCCCGAGCCTTCGCTGGCCCTAAAACAGCATCTGGAAACCCGCTACCGCTGCCCCGTGGAAATGGCCGTCGTGTCGATGCGCGATTTCACCAGCGCGTTGGCCAGCCACGGTGCCACCAACCTCACCCGCCGCGCCCGTGTGGCGCTGCG
>JBBKVX010000042.1:0-6723 GCA_037968615.1 Rickettsiales bacterium | reverse complement strand
CTGCTCATCGCCGCCGCCAATACCGGCCGCGTGGTGAATGTGAAGAAGGGCCAGTTCCTTGCGCCGTGGGACATGAAGAACGTGGTCGCCAAAATTTCTGAATCCGGAAACGAGAACATCATGCTCACCGAGCGCGGCGCCAGCTTCGGCTACAACACGCTGGTGGTGGACATGCGCTCGCTGCCCATCATGGCGCAAAACGGCTATCCGGTGATCATGGATTGCACGCACGCCGTGCAGCAGCCGGGCGGGCAGGGCACCAGCAGCGGTGGCCAACGCGAATTCGTGCCTACCATCGCGCGTGCAGCGGTGGCAGCCGGTGTGGCGGGTGTGTTCATCGAAACCCATCCCGACCCCGACAACGCTCCCTCCGACGGCCCGAACATGGTGCCGCTGGATAAACTGGGTGCGCTGCTCGACCAGCTGATTGCCTTCGATGCGCTGGCCAAAAAATTCGACGCCGCTTGACGCGTTAGCGATCCCATCTTAGTAAAGCCCTCATTCCCCGCCCGCGCGGGAGTGACCAAAAAAGGAATCCGCTATGTCCGCCATCCGTTCGCTTTACGCCCGTGAGATCCTCGACAGCCGTGGCAACCCCACGGTGGAAGTGGATGTATTGCTGGAGAACGGCGCCGTAGGCCGCGCGGCCGTGCCTTCGGGTGCCTCGACGGGCGAGCACGAAGCTTTGGAACTGCGCGATGGCGACGCCAAGCGCTACCTTGGCAAAGGCGTGTTGAAAGCTTGCGCCAACGTGAACGACAACATGCAGGACCTCATCGGCCTCAACGCGCTCGACCAAGTGCTGGTCGACGAAACACTCATTTCCATCGACGGCACGCCCAACAAAGGCAAACTGGGCGCCAACGCCATGCTGGGTGTTTCCATGGCCGTGGCCAAGGCGGCGGCGCAAACGGCGGGCCTGCCGCTGTTCCGCTACATTGGCGGCGCGGGCGCGTCCATCCTGCCCATCCCGATGATGAACATCATCAATGGCGGCGCGCATGCCGACAACCCCATCGACATCCAAGAATTCATGATCATGCCGGTGAAAGCCGCCACCATGGCCGACGCCATCCGCATCGGTGCAGAAATTTTCCATGGGCTGAAGAAGCAGTTGCAGGACGCAGGCCACAATACCGGCATCGGCGACGAAGGCGGCTTCGCCCCGGCGCTGAACAGCGCGGAAGACGCGCTGTTGTTCATTTGCAAAGCGATTGAAGCCGCAGGCTACAAGCCGGGCGAGGATGTGCTGCTGGCGCTCGATTCCGCCTCCAGCGAGTTTTATAAGAACGGGAAATACGAACTGACGGGCGAGGGCAAGTCGCTCGATGTGGGGGGCATGATCGCTTACTACGAACACCTCATCGCTAAATTCCCCATCTTCTCCATCGAAGACGCGATGGCCGAGAACGACCATGCCGGGTGGGCCGCGCTGACGCAGGCGCTGGGCAGCCGCGTGCAGCTGGTGGGCGACGATCTGTTCGTCACCAACCCGGCCATTCTGGCCGAAGGCATCCAGAGCGGCCTGGCCAACGCGCTGCTGGTGAAAGTGAACCAGATCGGCACGCTGAGCGAAACCATGCGCGCCGTGGAAATGGCGCATCGCGCCGGGTACCGCGCCGTGATGAGCCACCGCTCGGGCGAGACAGAAGACACGACCATTGCGCATCTGGCGGTGGCCAGCAATTGCGGCCAGATCAAAACCGGCGCCCCCTGCCGCACCGACCGCACGGCCAAATACAACGAGCTGATCCGCATCGAAGAGATGCTCGGCGCCACCGGTCAATATGCAGGAAAAGCACTGTTTTCATAGTTTTCCCTAGCGTGTGAAACTTGCATCACCCCATTAATTACCTGATAAACAAGGCATAAATATGCCTCGGCTGTATGAATGGCCAGTATGTGAGTGGATAGAGGTTTAAAAAACCGCTCCATCCACCAGAAATTGCTACAAAAATGCAGTTCGTTCTGGTACAACTTTGCTTGTCCGGCGGAATCAATGTGGCCTCAAAATGTTGAACGACCGGACAGAAAAAGAATAATAATTCTTTTAAAGTGTGTGGGTTAGACTTCTATGATGGTGCGTGCGCGCAGACAGGTGATGACACCCGCGCGGCTGGTAAAGCCGCTGCTGCTGGTGTTCGCTGTTTTCTACCTGCTTTTCCATGCGCTGCATGGCGAACGCGGCCTCTACGCCCTCGTGAAAGAGCAGCGCCAGCTCGCTGCCGTAACCACCGAACTCGCCCAGACCAAAACCAACCGCGAGCGCTTGGAGCTCCGCGTGTCGCACCTGCGCGACAACAACCTCGATCTCGATTTGCTCGACGAGCAAATGCGCCGCATGCTCGGTGTCATGCGCCCCGGCGAAGTGGTAATGCTGCGCAATTTGCGTTGGTGATTACATTCGCTTCACGATGCGACATCCAAGCGCTGTGCTGGTAAGCGCGTAGGCTGCGCCGCTGGCGCATGTTCCGCCACTGCCAGCAACGGCGCGCACCGAGCCTTGGAGCGGTAAGCCGTCATCGAGCTTGGTATCCACATTCCACGTTTCTTCGGGTGATAGCATGTTCGCTTCCAGCGCATTGCCGCCATACGCGCCTAAGAGCATGACGTTGCTAGGCGTTGGCAGACCCACTGTGCCGCCAAGCTGGTAGAACATGATGCCCGAGTTCGTTAATCGCAGACGAGGCACCGTGCTGCCAGGCACGCTCGCATAAATGCTAAATGCGCAGTTGGAGTTTAGCGCAGAGAAGCTGCCTTCAATGAGGCCTGCAAGCGACATATGCTGCCATGCCCGGTTATTCTCGGCGCTGTAATTGCCGGCGCTTGCGCATGCGCCATTATCGAAGATGCCGTCACCATCGCCATTGCAGTTATTATTAGTGTGGTCGGTGCAGCTTGGCCAGAAGGATTGGGCATTCGTCATGTCGCCGGGTAGCTGGAAATATTTATCGCGAAAGCTGTAGATAGCGGCGGTATAGTTGTTAATAGCCGTGCTGACGCTGCGCAGCTCAGCGGCGCGGATAAGCGACTGGCCTGCAAGCACGCCCCCGACCAGAAGGCCAAGAATCACGAGAACAATTGATAATTCAACAAGTGAGAATGCGCGCATAGAAGTCTACAATAAGGGAAAGACAGATGCGTGTAAAGTTCGCTCATGTTGCACCGCACTATAACCCACGGGATTCGCTGCTAAAAAGCTTGTGTTGGTGCCGTTTCCCGCTACAAAGGCGCTTCACGAAAATCGACCCCTAAGGAATCCGCATGAGCGCTGCAACCGCAAAGAAAGCCCCCGCCACAAAATCGGTGGCCAAAGCCCCCGCCGGGCTGCCCAAAGAAAAACTGCTGGCGATGTTCAAGGAAATGCTGCTGATCCGCCGCTTTGAAGAGAAAGCCGGCCAGCTATACGGCATGGGCCTGATCGGTGGTTTCTGCCACTTGTATATCGGGCAAGAAGCCGTGGTTACTGGCATGCAGGCCGCCGCCAAAAAAGGCGACGCTGTTATCACCACCTACCGCGACCACGCGCATATGCTGGCTTGCGGCATGGACCCCAAAGGCATCATGGCCGAGCTGACCGGCCGCATCGGCGGCCACTCGCACGGCAAGGGCGGCTCGATGCACATGTTCTCGGTCGAGAAACGCTTCTTCGGCGGCCACGGCATCGTGGGCGCCAACGTACCGCTCGGCACCGGCCTAGCGTTCGCACAGAAATATCGCGGCACGGATGAACTCACCATGGTCTATTTCGGCGACGGCGCGTCCAACCAAGGCCAAGTGTATGAGAGCTTCAACATGGCGTCGCTGTGGCAGCTGCCCGTTATCTACATCATCGAGAACAACGAATACGCAATGGGCACCAGCACGCAGCGCCACGCCGCCGACACGCAGCTTTACAAGCGTGGCGAAAGCTTCGGCATTCCCGGCGTGCAGGTGAACGGCATGGACGTGCTGGCCGTGTACGAAGCCGCCGTGAAAGCGATGGAACATGTGCGCTCGGGCAAAGGCCCCATCCTCATGGAAATCAAAACCTACCGCTACCGTGGCCACTCGATGTCCGATCCGGCGAAATACCGTTCGAAGGAAGAGGTAGAGAATTATAAAGAGAACCGCGATTCCATCAACGCGTTCCGCGAGTATCTTTCCGCCAACGGCGTGGCCAACGAAGCCGCGTTCAAAAAAATCGAGGACGAAGTGAAGGCCATCGTAAAAGAAGCCGAAGAATTCGCCAAAGAATCGCCGGAACCGGACGCCACGGAATTGTGGACCGACATTCTGAGCCAGTAGGGAGTTACGCTATGACTATGACCACAGTACGAGACGCCCTGCGCGATGCGATGGCGGAAGAAATGCGCCGCGATCCGGAAGTGTTCGTGATGGGCGAGGAAGTCGCCGAATATCAGGGCGCGTATAAAGTAACGCAAGGGCTGCTTGCCGAGTTCGGCGCCCAGCGCGTTGTGGACACGCCGATTACCGAGCACGGGTTTGCGGGCCTCGGCGTGGGCGCTGCGTTCCTCGGTTTGAAACCCGTTGTGGAGTTCATGACATGGAACTTCGCGATGCAGGCGATCGACCAGATTCTGAACTCCGCTGCGAAAACGCTCTACATGTCCGGCGGCCAAGTGAAATCGCCCATCGTGTTCCGTGGCCCGAACGGCGCGGCGAGCCGCGTGGGTGCGCAGCATTCGCAATGCTACGCCAGTTGGTACGCGCATTGCCCGGGGCTGAAAGTAGTGGCGCCGTACGATGCCGCTGATGCCAAGGGCCTG
Source organism: Rickettsiales bacterium (assembly GCA_037968615.1). Classification (GTDB taxonomy): domain Bacteria; phylum Pseudomonadota; class Alphaproteobacteria; order Rickettsiales; family UBA3002; genus QFOX01. The sequence goes on along the minus strand of JBBKVX010000042.1, from coordinate 1,954 downwards.
CTTAAATCCGCCATCCGCGATCCGAACCCGGTCATCTTCCTGGAAAATGAGATGCTCTACGGCGTCTCCTTCGACGTGCCCGACGATAAAGACTACCTCGTGCCCATCGGCAAAGCCGCCGTGAAACGCCCGGGCAAAGACGTCACCATCGTAGCGTTCAGCATCTGCGTGAAACTCGCGCTCGATGCCGCCGAGGCGCTCGCCAAAGAAGGCATCGACGCCGAAGTGATCGATCTGCGCACGCTGCGCCCGCTCGACAAACAATCCATCATCGACTCCGTGCGCAAAACACACCGCCTGATTTCGGTGGAAGAGGGCTGGCCGGTGGCTGGCATCGGCTCCGAGATCGCCGCGATTGCGATGGAAGACCTGTTCGACGAACTGGATGCCCCCGTCGTCCGCGTGACCGGCAAGGATGTTCCGCTGCCCTACGCCGCGAACCTCGAAAAACTGGCGCTGCCGACCGTCGACGACATCATCGACGCTGCCCGCAGCATTTGCACTACCAAGAAAGCCGCTTAACCGAAAAGGTACTTTATGCGTATCCTGACCGCCGCACTGCTTGCCACCACCTTGCTTGCCACGCCCGCTTTAGCGGACAGCGCGATTCGTTCCATCACCGTGAGCGGCATGGCCGAGCGCAAAGTGGTGCCCGACGAAGCGCATATTCAGGTGAACCTGAACGCGCAGGACAAAGACATGGCCGCCGCGCGCACGGCGCATCAGGCGAAGCTGGAGAAACTCATCAAGCTGGTGATCGCTGCGGGTATTGAAGAGAAAAAAGTATCCACCCAGCAATCAAATATCCAGCCGGTCTATACCTACCGCTCGGGCGCAAACGGTACGAACGAGCGCGTGTTCCAAGGTTACCGCGTGCAGACCAACCTCGACATCACCGTGGCCGATACCAAGAAGCTTGGCGGGTTGATGAACAGCATCGCCAATGGCGGGTTCGAGCAGGGCGCTAACACCGAGTGGGGCAACCTCACCAGCATGTATTACACGCTCTCCGACCCCGATAAAACGCGCGACGAACTGCTGACTGACGCCATCGCCAACGCCAAATCGAAGGCCCAGCGCATGGCCAAAGCGGCGGGCGCGGAACTGGGCGACGTGTACCAGATCAACGAGAACGGCACGGCGCAATTCCGCCCGATGATGATGGCCAAAGGCGCCATGGCCATGTCGGCCGATTCGCGCGCCGAAATGGCTCCGCCTGCCGGTGAGCAAGAACTGCAATCCAACGTCACCGTGACGTACGAACTTCAATAAGCTCCAGAGAAGGACTTCCCCGATGCCCATCGAAATCACCATGCCCGCCTTGTCACCCACCATGACCGAGGGCAACCTCGCCAAATGGGTCAAAAAAGAAGGCGACAAAGTGAAAGCGGGCGACGTGATCGCCGAGATCGAAACCGATAAAGCCACCATGGAAGTGGAAGCGGTGGACGAGGGCACGCTGGGTAAAATCGTTATTGCCGAGGGCACAGAAGGCGTTCCTGTAAATTCCGTCATTGCCGTTTTGCTGGAAGAGGGCGAGAAAGCTTCTGATATTAATCTGGACGCTCAGAATGAGCCCGCAAAAGGCGCTCCGGCGCCTGCCCAAAATGATAAAGCAGGTACAACCCATGCGCACCAAGGACAAAAACAAGCGGAAGCCAAACCAGCAGACCGGGTTTTTGCCTCACCTCTGGCGCGGCGCATAGCCAAGGACAAGGGCGTTGACCTTGCCACAGTTAAGGGCTCCGGCCCACGTGGCCGCATTGTAAAGGCCGACATCGAAAACACAAAATCAACAGGGTCATCTGCGGGTCAAAGAACCGCCAGCGCACCATCATCCGCCGGACCGGATGCCGCCACACTGGCCAATGCGTACGGCATGGAATATGTGGAGATTCCGAACAACAATATTAAAAAGGTCACCGCGCGCCGCCTGACCGAAGCAAAGCAGACC
>JBBKVX010000041.1:0-2558 GCA_037968615.1 Rickettsiales bacterium | reverse complement strand
GAATAGTATTAAGAGTGACCTAGCCGTTCTAACACCTGCTCGCTATTGCGAGCAGGTGTTAGTGTTAGTCTTCTAATGCCGCCTGGCGACGCTCGATCTCTAGCTGTGCCTGTTCACGGGCGTCTTCGATAATACGCAACACCTCTTCAACGTCTGCCGACTCTAGCTTGCCTTCGAATTTACCCGTTAACTTGCTATCTGGATGCAGATTGCCTTTCTCGTACAGACTCCACATTTCCAAGCCATAATGCGTGTCGCGTAGTTCGGGTGCAAAATTGCCGAAATAGTTGGCCATGTTTTCGACGTCCCGCAGCAACATTCCCGCCGCGCTATTATTGCCCGAGGCATTCACAGCCTGGGGCAAATCGATGATCACCGGCCCATCCGCAGACATGAGAATATTAAACACGGAGAGATCGCCGTGAATAATGCCTGCGCAGAGCATCTTCACCACCTCGGAAATTATGTAATCGTGGTGCTTCAATGCCTCTTCAGCGGTCAGAGATATGTCATTGAGGCGCGGAGCAGGATAGCCCTCCGCATCGCAGACCATATCCATGAGCAGCACACCATCGACGAAGCCATGGGTAGAGGGAACACGAACATCGGCCGCACCTAAGCGTCTCAGGGCATCGACCTCAGCGGTGAGCCAAGCTTGTTCTTGCTCTTTTTGCCCGTAGCGACTGCGTTTACCGATAGCGCGGGCGCTTCGACTGTTTTTGACGCGACGTCCTTCTTGATACTGAACCGCCTGTTTGAAGCTTCGCTTAGAAGCTTCTTTATAGACTTTTGCGCAGCGATGAATGTCGCCACAGAGCACTACAAACACTTGCGCCTCTTTACCACTCATGAGTTGACTTAACACCTCATCGATCAGGCCGTCTTCGACCAGGGGTCTTAATCTTGCTGGAACTTTCATGGGCTCCTTGAAATGTAAAAAACACTCATCTAATGAAAACTTTGCTTTCGTTCTACACCCTTAAGGCACTATTCTGTCTACGAGAGAATTGAATAGGCATTCGGATTTATCTGCAGTCTGCCTAGTATATAGATTGCTACGACACTCTGTCTCTCGAAAGCTTAAATCTGGTGCGCCCTATAGTACACCGAAGCGCAGCAAATATACCGACAGAACAAGAATAAACTTACACCAGAATAAAAAAATGAGGAACCGTCCATGCTTTTAACTTCCGATCTCGTAGACGAAATGAACACCTTATTGCTTTACAACATCACCAACACGCAAGAAGGCATCAAAATCCATACTTCCGCTGAGCCTGCCAAGATAGCTGCTGCCAAAAGACTTTTTAACAAAGGGCTCATCACCCAAGAGGACGGCGGCTACTTGACGGTATTGGGCCGCGAAGCTACTGAACAGCTGCACATGGCCCACACCATCATGACCACCGCTTAACCGGTCACCAGCCGAGCAGATCGGCAAGCCCTGAACTGCGCTTTACCGCCGACTGGCAAGCCACCCTCAGGGCTTGTGCAGACGCACATAGCACCAGAGAACTGCGCGCGCGAGTAATGCCGGTGTAGAGAAGCTCGCGCGACAACAAAGGGCTATGGATATCGCTAGGCAGCACCAACAAAACCTCATCGAATTCCGAGCCTTGTGACTTGTGAACCGTCAAAGCCCATGCAGGCACAAACAGCGGCAGACTTTGCACCGGCAGCCTACGCACGGTGCCATCCATTTGCCCGAAGCATGCCTCTAATACACCCGCCTCTGATCGCCACAAAAGCCCGATATCGCCGTTGTAGAGCTCAAGCTCATAGTCGTTCACGGTAATCATCACGGGCGTGCCATGGCCGTTGTCTTGTTGCTCGAGCAAGTGACGACGACGCAGCCTATCGGCGATGCGGTTATTCAATTCGATATCGCCGTAGGGTGAATTGTGTACTGCACATAACACCCGCGTTTGCGCCAGAGTCTGCAACGCGTCCTCGACATTCTGACATTGCAGGTAGGCGCTGTAGCGCTCCACTGCCCAATTCAGCGCCTCAGGTAATATGCTATTTGTCGCCTCTGCCCCTACCTCCAACCATAGTAAGTCTGTTGAGTCTTCATTGGCTTCGATCAATAAACTACGGCAGCCCGTCGCATCTCCTGCATTAACGAGGCGTGCCAATCGCCCGATACCGCTGCTATCAGTAAAGCGATAACTGGTGCGCAGTAAGGCGATTGCGCCGGCGACCTCTGGCAACCTAGCGTTCACCGGCAGGCTCGATTCTTCAACACTGCACAGGGACGCGAGCTCGGCGACGCTGCTCTGTGTATAGGCTAGTTCCATTCCGTGGCCAGTGATGTCCCCCAACACGTTACCTGCATCTACCGACGCCAACTGATCCCGATCGCCCAGCAGAATCAGGCGTGTACTTTCAGGTAGCGCATCCAATAGCGCTCGCATGAGGCTGAGGTCAATCATCGACGCTTCGTCGATAACGAGACAGTCGAAACGTAGTAGATTGTCGCTATCGTGTTTAAACAAGCGCCTGCCAATTCCGCCACGTTGGCCGAGTAGTCGATGAATCGTGCTGGCATCATCTGGCAT
>JBBKVX010000040.1:0-17289 GCA_037968615.1 Rickettsiales bacterium | reverse complement strand
ATGCGGACTCAAACCAAAGGTGTTCCCGTCCCATGAAAAAGATCGAAGCAATCATCAAGCCCTTCAAACTCGACGACGTGAAGGAAGCGCTTCAGGAAATCGGCCTGCAGGGCATTACTGTGGTGGAAGCCCGTGGCTTCGGCCGCCAGAAAGGCCACACGGAGCTGTATCGCGGCGCCGAGTATGTGGTGGATTTCCTGCCCAAGGTAAAGGTCGAGGTCATCGTGCCCGACGACCAAGTTGAGAAAATCGTCGAAGCCATCGTCTCGGCCGCGCAAACGGGCCGCATCGGCGACGGAAAAATTTTCGTGCTTCCGGTCGAGGATGCCATCCGCATCCGCACGGGCGAGCGCGGCGAACACGCCATTTAAATAACATCGTATTTTCTAACCACGAGGAGTCGCCTACATGTCCGCTAAAGAAATTCTCGAAACCATTAAAAAGAACGACGTTCAATTCGTCGATTTCCGTTTCACCGACCCGCGCGGTAAATGGCAGCACACCACCTACATCGCCAACAAAGTGGATGAAGCCACCTTCGAAGACGGCGTGATGTTCGATGGTTCCTCCATCGCTGGCTGGAAGAGCATCAACGAATCCGACATGATCCTGATGCCCGACACCTCCACCGCGTTCATGGACCCCTTCACCGCGCAGCCGACGCTGGTCGTCACCTGCGACATCATCGAGCCGAGCACTGGCCAATCCTACAGCCGCGATCCGCGTTCGACCGCTAAGAAGGCCGAAGCCTACCTGAAATACACCGGCATCGGCGACACGGCCTATTTCGGCCCCGAGCTGGAATTCTTCATGTTCGACAGCGTGAAGTTCGATAGCGGCATGTTCGACAGTTTCTACCATCTGGAGAGCGAAGAGAACCCGAGCAACTCCGGTAAGGATTACCCGCACGGCAACCTGGGCCACCGCCCCGGCATCAAAGGCGGCTACTTCCCCGTTGCTCCGGTGGATTCGGCACAGGACATCCGTGGCGAAATGCTGACCACCTTGCAAGAAGTGGGCATCACCCCGGTGCTGCACCACCACGAAGTGGCGCCCTCGCAGCACGAGCTGGGCTTCGATTTCAGCACCCTCACCTTCACCGCCGACAACATTCAGAAATACAAGTACGTGGTCCAGAACGTGGCCCACACCTATGGCAAATCGGTGACCTTCATGCCGAAGCCGATCTACGGCGATAACGGCTCGGGCATGCATGTGCACCAGTCGATCTGGAAGGACGGCAAACCGCTGTTCGCAGGCAACGGCTACGCCGACCTGTCGGAGATGTGCCTCTACTACATCGGCGGCATCATCAAGCACGCCAAGGCACTGAACGCCCTGACCAACGCTTCGACGAACAGCTACAAGCGCCTCGTCCCCGGCTACGAAGCACCCGTGCTTCTGGCCTACTCGTCGCGCAACCGTTCGGCGTCCATCCGCATCCCGTATGTGGCTTCGCCGAAAGCGAAACGCATCGAAACGCGCTTCCCGGATTCGTCCGGCAACCCGTACCTCACCTGTGCGGCGCTGCTGATGGCGGGCCTCGACGGTATCGAGAACAAGATCCATCCCGGCGACGCGATGGATAAGAACCTCTACGACCTGCCTCCGGAAGAACTGAAGGACATCCCCACCGTTGCTGGCTCGCTGCGCGAAGCCATCCACGCGCTGGAAACCGACCGCGCGTTCCTGAAGAAAGGCGATGTTTTCAGCGACGAGCAACTCGACGCTTACATCGACCTCAAAAAGGAAGAGCTGGCCAAGTGGGAAATGTCGCCCCACCCGGTCGAGTTCAAAATGTACTACTCGCACTAGTTTTTAGTGGCTCCATCGGGCGCCACAGAAAAGAACGGAAAGGGCGCCTTCGGGTGCCCTTTCTTTTTGTGCATGATAGGTTATAGTTAAGCCTCACCCTTTGAGGCATGCCATGAAACAACGTCACGGTTTTTCCCTTCTGGAACTTTCAATCGTGCTGGCCATTATCGGCTTGCTGGCCGGTGGCGTGATCGCTGGGCAATCGCTGCTTGCCGGTGCGAAACTGAAGTCCATCACCAGTCAGGCGCAGTCCTACAAACTGGCGGTGAACGAATTTCGCCAGCAATACAACGCCTATCCCGGCGACATCCGCAACGCGACCAACTACTGGGGCGCCGCTGGCGTATGTCCCAACGGTACGGGAAGCGGCACCTGCAACGGCAACGGCAACGGATTGATCGCCATGTGGGACGAAATGTACCGCTCGTGGCAGCACCTCTCGAACGCTGGATTGATCACGGGTACGTACAGCGGCACTTATGTGCTTTCGGGCTCGCGGGCGGTGGCCGTGCTTGACCAGAACACCCCTTCGGGCAAAGTAACCGCCAGTGGCTGGTCGTTGTTCGCCATGTCGTTGAACAATAGCGTAAACACCGAATTCGGTTACACAGATGCCCCCACATCTTCCCAAAACATGCTGTATCTAGGGAAGCAGACCGTCAACGATTTCGCCATCGCACCCGTGTTGACGACCCAACAGGCCAAGCAGATCGAAGATAAAATGGACGATGGCAAGCCCGGACGCGGGAACATCGTCGGCGGTCCGAGCAACACATGCGCCACCAACGCGCTTATCGCTAGCGCAGAGTACGCCGTGGCGACCAGCAATTTATGCCGGTTGGGCTTCCTGTTCGATTAAGGGTGTTTTTAAGCGCCTTGGCCTAGCTGATGCAGCATTAACGCGATGCTGGCATGGCGCTGTTTCAGTTCTTCCACGTCGTTCTTCTGCATGATGCGGTCGAGCGAGAGGGTCATGAAATCCATGAAATGCGACACAACATGCTCAAGCTGGCGTTTGAGCTTGATGATGATGGCGTGGGCCGCATTGCGCGCATCGCGGGCGCGGGCGGTGAATTCGTTCATGGCCACATACACTTTACGCAGTGAGCCTTCGACACGTGATTTGGCGGTGGCTTTGCGCTTGGTGTCGCCATCGCACAGGGCGATGTATTCGTCGGTCAGCAGGTCGGCCGATTCGCCGATGGTTTCGAGCAACGGCTCCAGCATGCGCAGCTGTTCTTCCGGATCGGCGCTGGTGGGCACGGTGGCCAACAGCTCGTCGGAGAGCAGGAACAATTCGGTAATGTCGTGGTATTTCTGTTCCCACACATTCATTTGCTTGAGTGCCGCGGCGGCCATGACTTGCTCCGATACAATATTATTATTCATATATTAAGCTCCCCGGCCTTGGGCCGATGCGAGTTCGTTGACATGAGCGCCACCTTCGCCGCGCATGTAGCTGTTATACATCGCGTTGGCGTTCTGGCCACGCTCATTCGCCACCTGCGTGGTGAAGCGGCCCGGGCCACGTTGGCCAACATCGGCACCGCCAGTGCCGCCCACGCCCGCATAGTAGGAACGAAGCACGGTAGGCTGCATGCCCAGCGGGCGGGTAACCATTGAAGTGGCGCTTTCCGTAAGCGCGCGAGCGTGAGTGTTAAGTGAACGTCCCGTGGTCATACCTGACAGGGCGTTACCAGCCCAAAAAATTGCAGCGCCTTGAATGCCGACCACACCGGGATCACTAAGTGCTGCCGTACCACCGGCAACCACACCGGATCCCAGCGCCGTAGCTGCACTGGCAAATTTACCGCGTAATGCCCAACCAATCGCACTGAACCCACCGTCAAGCATCAGCATCGGCGCGGTAATAAAACCGGTAAACGGAATGAACGATATCTTGTTGGCCAACGAGGCCAACCATCCATTGCCGGTTTTCGTGTAATCTGCGTCGCGTGTAGCCATGTAGACGGGGTTTCCTTGTTTATCTCATGTTCCACTATAGCAAACCTGTCTGTCCATAGGATGACAGTTGTGTGACATTTGGCGGATAAAAAAGAATCAATATGACTTAATTATAGCGACTTAGCTTTCGGAGCCCAAGGGCCGTTCCAGCAGCTTTCCAATAGTGCTGTCGATATCGCTGGCGCCGGAGAGAATGTCGGCGACCCCGAATGCGATGGGCATGGTGACGCCCAATTTGCGCGCCAACTGGCCAACGGATTCGGAAGTGGCGACGCCTTCGGTGAGGCCGCCGCTGCGATTGCCCAGCAATGCCGCTACGTCGGCGCCGCTGCTGGCCCCGAGCCGCTGCCCGAGGGCAAAATTGCGTGAACGCGGCGATGTGCAGGTGAGCAGGATATCGCCAATGCCGGACAGGCCCATCAGCGTTTCTTCCATGCCGCCTTTGGCGCGTGCCAACCGAGCGATTTCGGCGATGCCACGTGTGATGATTGCAGCACGCGCATTCTCGCCCAGCCCGCGGCCTTCCACGATGCCTGCAGCAATCGCCAGCACGTTTTTCAACGCGCCGCCGATTTGCGCACCGATGGGATCTTCGCTGGAATAGAGCCGGAAATATTTGCCTCCGAGGCAGAACGCCACCTTCTCGGCCACCGCCGGATTATGCGTGGCCAGCGTCGAGGCTGTCGGCGTGCCGGCCGCCGCTTCGCGGGCGAAATTGGGGCCAGAAATTACGGCGTAGGGATTATGCGGCAGAATGCTTTGCACCACCTCACTCATCAGCATCAGCGAACCGCGCTCGATGCCTTTGGTGGCCAGCACCAGCGGCACATGCGCGGGCACGATGTCGGACAGCGAAATGGCCACCGTGCGCAGGCTTTGCGCGGGGATGCTGATGATCAGCACATCGCACTGGCTCATGCGTTGCAGATCGTCCGTCACCTCGATGGCGGGGTCGATGAACATGTCGGGCAAATATTGTGCGTTCTCGCGGTTGGTGCGGATGGATTCCATCACCTGCGCGTTGCGCGTCCACAGCACCGAGGCCGAGCCCGCGCGGTTGGCCAGCATGGCCAGCGCCGTGCCCCAGGCACCCGCACCGATCACGCCAATTTGTGTGTCGGCGTTCATGCTGCCGCCTTGGTGATGCCGATGACGAATTCGGCGCCATCGAGTTCCTGCTTCATTTGCTGCGCGGCGCCGCTTGCGCCTTCGACGATGGACATGGCCAGTGTTTGGTCGGCAATGTACGCCTTATGCGTGGCCAGTGCGGCACTGAATTCGGCGGGCACTTCAAGCGCCAACGCGATGCGGTCGGCCACATGCAGCCCCGCATCCTTGCGCGCCTGCTGAATCATGCGCACCAGGTCGCGCGCGCGGCCTTCGGCTTCGAGTTCGGGGGTGATGTTCAAATCAAGCACCACCATCGCATCGTTGCTGGAGAGGCGTTGCGCGCCTTTGGCCAGCAGCGGTTTGAGTTGGAGGTTGTATTCCCCCTCCTCCATCGGTTCGCCACCAATGGAAATTTTGCCGTTCTCGTTTTTCCAATCGCCCACTTTGGCGGCTGCGCCCACGGCTTTCATTTTGCCGCCGAGGCGTTTGCCCGCCACTTTGAAATCCACGGTGAGCGAATATTCCGCCACGCCTTCCAGCGTGTCGGCGAAGCGTATTTCTTTCACGTTCAACTCGTCTTCCATCAACCCGCTGAAGGCACGCAGACGGTCGGCACCCGCGCCATACAGCGTGGCCGAGGCCAACGGCTGGCGGTTGCGGATGTTCTCGGTGGAACGGATGGAGGCCATGGACGTGCAGGCATCGCGCACGCGGTCCATATCGGCTACCAGTTGCACGTCGCTGTCGATGGCGCTGACATCGGGGAAGTTCTGCAGATGCACGCTTTCGTTCGCGCCCGCGAGGCCACGAAACACCATTTCGGCCGTGAACGGAAGCAGCGGTGCTGCCGCCGTGACCATATGCGTGAGCACGGTGAACAACGTGTCGTAGGCGGCTTGTTTGTCGGGCGTCACTTCGCTGCCCCAGAAACGGCTGCGCGAGCGGCGGATGTACCAGTTGTTCAGCCCGTCGAAGAAGCCGGTGACGGCTTCCGTCGCGCCCGGTGTGTCGTAGGCGTCGAGGCTGACTTTCACCTGCTCCACCGCCGCTTTGCATTTGGCAAGGATGTAGCGGTCGAGCGCATGTTCGCTGGTGGTGACGAGCTTGGCTTTCACCCCATCGGCGTTCGCATAAAGCGTGAAGAAGTTGTACGCGCTCCAGAGCGGTTTGATGTTGAGGCGCACCACGTCGCGGATGAATTTTCCTTCGGGGTCGACGCCGATATCGGCACCGCGCATCACGGGTGAAGCCAGCATCATCCAACGCAGGGCGTCGGCGCCGTAGGCGTCCATCACCTCTTTGGGGTCGCGGTAGTTTTTGAGGCGCTTGCTGTATTTCAGGCCGCTTTCTTCGTCGATCACCACGCCGTGGCAAATGCAGTTCTGGAACGGCGGCTTGTCGAACAGTGCCGTGCTTAGCATGATCATGGTGTTGAACCAGCCGCGCGTTTGGCCGACATATTCGGTGATGAAATCGGCGGGGAAATTCTCCTCGAATTTCTTTTTCACGGCGGGGTCTTTGGTTTTCTCGCCCATGTAATGCATTTGTGCGTAGGGCATCGAGCCCGACTCGAACCAGCAATCGAACACGTCCTCGACGCGGGTATACACTTCGCCGTCTTTCTCGAACGTCACTTCGTCGATGTAGGGGCGGTGCAGGTCTTCCACCTTCTGGCCGCTCCATTCCTCGATCTGCTCGATGGAATCGGGCACCATGATTTTGCCGGAAGGCGCGCGCCAGATCGGGATCGGCGTGCCCCAGAAACGGTTGCGCGAAATGCTCCAGTCCGGCGCGGTGGCCAGCATATGGCCCATCTGGCCGTTCTTCACATGCTCGGGAATCCAGTTGATCTGCTGGTTTATTTCCACCGCGCGGTCGCGGAATTTCGTCACCGCCACGTACCAGCTGCTCATCGCACGATAAATAATCGGCGTGTCGGTGCGCCAGCAATGCGGGTAGTTGTGTTTGTAGGGCTCGTCTTTCACCAGCTTGCCATGCGCCTTCAGCCAACGCACGATGCGCATGTTGGCCAGCCCGTATTTCGCCACGTCTTTCGCGTCGATATGTTTCGCCGCGTCCTCGTCGCTCACCTGAATATTGCCGACGGGAATGCGCGTGTCCGGCACCACGATGAGGCCTTTGAGCGAAAGGTCGTCGAGGTCAAAAATCTCATCCGTGAATTTGCCCTGCCCATCGACCGGAACGACAAATTGACGTGTATTGAATAAGTCCTCCTGCGAAAACATGTCTTGTATGCCCTGCAAGGATGGCTCGTAAAAACCAATCTCGTTTTCCGCACAAACCTTTTGATCTATCTCACCGAAACCAGGGGCCATATGAATTACACCGGTACCCTCGCCTTCCGTAACTGCGTCTTTACCATCAATCACATGAAAAGCGTTTTCAGCCTTTTCAAAGTAAGGAAAGAGTGGCTCGTAAGTTAGGCCTATAAGACTTTTGGCGTGTAATAGTTTTATTGTTGGGTGCTTGTTCCAATTGACCAGTTGAGAAACTTCTTTCTCACCTTCTTCTGTTTGAACCACCCCAGATAACCAGCCATTTTTAACAGCATAATCCGTAGATGCGATCAAGCAATCACCATTCGGTTGCATGTTGCGCACGTAAATTAGTCTTTCACTTACTGCTAATGCAAGATTGCTTGGCAGAGTCCACGGTGTTGTTGTCCATGCCAAGAGATAGTACTCTTTGGCTGCTGGGATTTCCTCCGTAATTACAGATGGAACATCTTTCAGCTTAAACTTCACATAAGCCGCCTTGTCTTCGCGCTCCCGTGTCGCATTATCCATCCGCGTTTCGAAGTTGCTTAGCGGCGTTTCGGCGGCCCAGCTGTAGGGCATCACGCGGAAGGCTTCGTACACCAAACCTTTTTTGTAAAGTTCGCTGAAGGCCCAGACGACGCTTTCCATGAAATCTTTGTCCATGGTTTTGTAGTCGTTGCGGAAGTCCACCCAGCGGCCTTGGCGGGTGACGTAATATTCCCAATCGGCGACGTAGCGCATCACGTTGGTGCGGCAGTATTCGTTGAATTTGCCGATGCCGTATTTGATGATGGCGGCGCGGCCGGTGATGTTGAGTTCTTTTTCGGCGCCCATTTCGGCGGGCAGGCCGTGGCAATCCCAGCCGAAGCGGCGCTCGACGCGTTTGCCGCGCATGGTTTGGTAGCGCGCCACGGCGTCTTTCACGTAGCCGGTGAGCAGATGGCCGTAATGCGGCAGGCCGTTGGCGAAGGGCGGGCCGTCGTAGAACACGTAGTCGTTGCCATTGCCGTGCGGGCGCTGCTCGACGCTCTGTTCAAAAACGCGGTTTTGCGCCCAGAAATCCATCACTTGCTCTTCGAGAGCAGCGAAATTCGGATTGGGGTCGACGTCGGGGTAATGTGTGTTCTGTGCCATAGGCTTGCGGTTCTAAACAAACGCGCTCGCCGTGGCAATGAAGTTCACGCGAATTATGCGTGGTGTGCCCGGCCTGCACGCATAAGGCGATAATCGCGCCGCGTAAGGCGAGGGTTATGGAACTGGATTGCTTTCGGCCGTGCCAAAAGATACAGCAATAGGGCTGGGCTAAGCAGCAATTCGGCGAAAGCTTGAACAATGCGGAGCGTGGCCATACAACCATGGGTTTAACATACTCGCGCATTAGTTGCAAGCGCGGCTAGGAAGAATAATGAGCGTCGACCACCGCCTGACCGACCGCCTGACCAACTACTGGAACCTTATCCGCAAAGAATCGGTGATGCCGGAATTCGCGCATTTCAACCATTCGGCGATTTCCGATATCTGGCAGCAATGCATTCTGTTCACGGTGCAGGCCGCCACCAGCAGCACGCCGCATTCGGTGAACTTTTACATGATGGGTGAGCGGGCGAAAGCGATGTACAGCAGCGATATGTCGGGCCGCACCATGTATCCGGGCATGAACCATTTCCAAGGCGCCAGCATCGTGCGGCGGGTGGAGGACATCATCAACGCCCCGCAGGCAGTATACGATCAGGGCCAATTCGTGAACGAGCGCAGCAAAGTGGTGAAGTACCGCTCCTGCCTGCTGCCATTCGGCAAAGACGGAAAAGTGACGCATATCCTTGCGGGACTAAGCTGGGGAGAATTCTAGCATGAGCAAAGATGTTTCTAAAATGGGTCTTGACACCAAACTCGTCGATCTTGGGCGCAACCCATCGCGCGATTCGGGCTCGGTGAACCCGCCGGTGCATCGCACCAGCACGGTGATCTTCGAGAATTACGACACGCTGGTGGCCTACGAAAATGGCACCATTAACCACCATGGTTATGGCCGCAACGGCTCGCCCAGCATCGACGGTTTGCAGGAAGCGCTGGCCGTGCTGGAAGGCGCGGAGCATGCGCTCATCACCTCGTCGGGGCTTGCCGCGATTACGCTGACACTGCTGGCGTTCCTGAAATCGGGCGACCATTTGCTGGTGCCGGATTCGCTTTACGGTTCGGCACGGAATTTCGTGAACGCGGAGCTGTCGCGCATCGGTATCGAGGTGGAATATTACGACCCCACCATCGGCGCGGGCATCGAGAAACACATCAAGCCCAACACCGCCATGGTGTATGTGGAAAGCCCCGGCTCGCTCACGTTCGAAATGCAGGACGTGCCCGCCATCGCCAAAGTGGCGCATGCGCATGGCGCGATTGTGGTGGCCGACAATACATGGGCCACGCCGCTTTATCAGAAACCGTTCGAGATGGGGGTGGACGTATCGATCCATTCCGCCACCAAATACATTGGCGGCCATTCCGACTTGGTGATGGGGGCGATTCTTTGCAACGCACCGCATTACAAGCGTTTGAAACAGATGCACCGCAACCTCGGCGCTGTCACCAGCGGCGACAATGCCTACCTCGCGCTGCGCGGCTTGCGCACCATCGCCGTGCGCCTGAAACGCCATCAGAAACATGGGTTGGAGCTGGCCGAATGGATGCAGAACGTGCCGGAAGTGAAGCGCGTGCTTTACCCCGCTTTGCCGAGCGATCCGGGATACGAACTCTGGAAACGCGACATGACCGGGGCCACTGGCCTGTTCGCCGTGGAGCTTGGCCCCGTGCCGCAAGCCGCGCTCAGCGCCATGCTCGACGGGCTTGAACATTTCGGCATGGGCTACAGCTGGGGCGGTTACGAATCGCTGGTCATCGCCTACCATCCCGACACCCAACGCGTGGCCACGCAGTGGGATAAGGGCACGGTGCTGCTGCGTTTCCATATCGGCTTGGAAGACCCGGCCGATTTGATCGCGGATTTGGAGGCCGGGTTCGCCCGTCTGCGCGCCGCGCTCTAATTATCCACTGTCATATAAATTTCATACTATGCGATGATGCCGCGCGTTAAGACTTGCGGATGGATTCTCATGACCAGTTCGATGACCCGGTGGAAACCCAGCCTATGCCCCACAGCTTCCGCACAGAAGCCGTAGCCTTGATCCGCCACATGCACGATGCGCCGCACACCCTGAATTACAACCAGCTCACCGACATTGCCACCTACCTGCCAACTTTGCTGGAGCTGGCGCAAAACGATCCCAAAAACGAACTCAATTATTCGCATTACGAAGTGGCGCGCATGCTGAAGGAAACCCGCTGCCGCGCGCAGACACAAATTGTTCGTCTGCCGTGGTTGCCAGAGTTCGAGCCGTATGAGTTGCCGGAAACCCGAATCCATCGAGCGGTAGAAAAAGGTAAGGCTGCGCTTAATGATTTTGTGAATCGCTTGATTTAGCGAGCCGCTGAAACGCTAATCGCGTTTCGCTATTTTCAGCCCCGACATCGCGCCGCAGAACAGGAAGCTGAGGCTGGCCATCACCACCATCAACGGGCCGGTGGGGGCGTCCATCGCCAATGAACCGAACAGGCCGGTGGTGACCGAGAACACGCCGATAACGCTGGCCAGCACCGCCATATGGTTGGGGCTGCGGGCAAAGTAGCGGGCGCTGGCGGCGGGGATGATGAGCAGCGCCGTAATGAGCAGCACACCGACCAGTTGAATGGCCACCGAAATTACTGCAGCCAGCAGCAGGATGAACAGTTTTTCCGTGCGCGCCACGTCGATGCCTTCGACATGCGCGATGGTGCGGTCGATGGTGACCATGAGCAGAGGGCGCCATGCGAGGCGCAGCACCACCAGCACCACGGCGGACAAGCCGCAGAGCAGCGCCACATGCGGCCAATCCATCGCCAGCACATCGCCGAACAGATAGGCGTTCACATCCACCCGCACGTCACGCGCTAAGGCCACCAGAAGCACACCCAGCGCCAGCGCACCGTGCGCCAGGAGACCAAGCAGCGTGTCGCTATGGAAACGCCCGTCCTTCGCGGCGCGGCCAAGCAGCAGGGCCACGCCCATCGCTACCACGAACATGGTGAGGGTCATCGGCAGGAATCCAGTGATGAGCGACAGCGCCACGCCAAGCAATGCGGCATGCGCGATGGTGTCTCCAAAATAGGCCATGCGGCGCCATACCACCAGCGACCCCAGCGGCCCCAACGTAGCGGCCAGCACAACAGACGCGACCAGCGCGCGGAGGATGATCTCATCCATGATCGCACCCTTCCGTGTGGTGGTGGAAATGCTCGCCATGCACATCGTGCGTATGGTCGTGCTGATGGTGGTACATCGCCAGTTGGCGCGACAGGTCGGCGCCGAACAGTTTCACGAATTCCGGGTTGCTGCCCACTTGGCTGGGCGCGCCCTCGCAACAGATATGGTGGTTAAGGCAGATGACGCGCTGCGTCGCCGCCATCACCACATACAGATCATGGCTGACCATCAGTACAGCGAAGCCTTGCTCGGCGCTGAGTTTTTTCAATAGACGATACAGGTCGCCCTGCCCGGCAATGTCAACGCCCTGCGTCGGCTCATCCAAAACGAGAAGCTGCGGTTGGTGCAGCAGCGCGCGGGCCAGCAGCAAGCGGCGCTGTTCGCCGCCGGAAAGCGTGTGCAACGGGCTGTCGAGCACTTCCGCGATATCGAGGGTGGTGCACAGCGATTCGATGCGTTCACCCGCATTCGGGGCGTAGAGCAACAGGAACCCACGCGCGCTGAGCGGCAGGCTGGGCTGCGGATAGAAATATTGCGGCACATAGCCAATGCGTAGATTGGGCGCTTGCGTCACTTCGCCATGCTGGGGCTTTTCCAACCCGAGGAGAATTTTCAGCAACGTGGTTTTGCCCGCGCCGTTGGGGCCGACGATGGTGACGATCTCGCCGGGATGGATGGCAAGGCTCACCTCGTGCAACACTTCGCGCGTGCCATAGAACTTGCACAGGCCCGTGGCCTCCAATAAGACTTCGCGCGCAGCAGGAGATGCAGATGGTTCGTTCATACGGCGTGTTGATAGCGGTTTTACTGGCCAGCGCGCAAGCGGCCTTTGCAGGTTCGCTAAATCCGCAGGTGCTGGTGACCGCCCCGCCGCTGAAACCGTATATGGATGGATTGCTGCGCGGCATCGGCGCCTCCGACAGCCTGCTGCGCCCGGGGCAGGACGCGCACACCTTCACGCTGTCGCCCAGCCAGCGCCGCGCCTTGAGCAAAGCCGAGATCATCGTAATCCCCGACCGCGCGATGAGCCCGACGCTCGATCGGCTGTTGGCGCAGGAAGAAAAACGTGGCGCGGTGGTGGTGGAGCTGACCGCCCTGCCTGAGGCCAAGGCCCTGCCCTACCCGCACAACAACCATTGGCTGGATGTGGCTGGCACCAACGAGCACGAGCATTCGGAGGATGAGGATGCACAGGCGCTCGACCCACATGTTTGGCTCGACCCCATGCGCATGGCCGCGCTGGCCGCGCCGCTGGCCGAAACCATCGCCCGCAAAGCCCCCAGCCACCGCGCCCGGTTGCGTTTGAATGCGGCGGACATGGCGTTCCACCTGCGCGAGGAAGTGCAGCCCGGCATGCTGGCCATTCTGGACGCCGCCAAACCGCGCAACTCGATGAGCGCCCGGCCTCAGATTCCGTTCATCACCTACCATGCGGCGTATCAGTATTTCCTGAAGCGCTTTAAGCTGGAAGCAATGGGCGAGATCACCCAACGGCCAGAAAATTATCTGGGTGCGAAAACGCTGCATGGGGTAATTTCGGGTGCGGGTAAGGTGAGCATCGGCTGCCTCATCAGCGAGACCAACAGCCCGCTGGTGCAGCGCATCGCCACCGCCTCCAGCGCGCGCATTGTCACCCTCAGCCCCGAAGCGCTGTACAGCAGCAAGGAAGCCGGGCAAGCCGATTGGGTGCGCAACGATTACGACCGGTTATTACTGAAAACGGCGACTAGTTTTGCCGAATGTTTATAGGAAAAGTTCGCGTACCCATTTAAAGCGCGGGGCTTCCTTCACCCGGTTCCATGCCATTTCATGGTCGCCGTAGAGGGTAACGCCAAAGGCCACGGAAATCGCCAACATCATGCTGAGCGACAGCAACACGCCGAGCAGGAAATACATCGGGCTGGCGATGGAGGGCACCGATTCCATATAGAACCCACCGAGATGGAACCCAAGCGAAGCCAGCAGCAAAATGGCCAGCAACGTGAGTTTCTGGCGAATGATGCCGACCAGCAAACTAAGGCAGATCACCGCGCCGAGTACGAAATAGCGGATGCTTGGGAAGGTGGACACATCAAGCGCCAGCATGCCACCGAGCATGATCATGAGCGTGAAGGCCAGCGGCATCAGCACCAAACCGTCGCGCGGCAGCAGTGCGCAGAGCAGCCCGGCCGCCAACAGCAAACCCACCACGAACAAATGTTCCAGCGGCGCGCTAAAACCCAAGCTAAGGCCAGCACTGGCCGCCGCCGTGGGCTGCAGGATAAGGAACGGCAACGCCCCCAGAATAAAAAGAGCGATGGCGAAAAAAATGAATCGACGCGATGACATGCATTTATCCTAGCGCGGGTGCCGCCATCCTGCTAGCAAAAACCATGCGCAAAATCCTACTGTTCCTGATTGCCGCCGCCCTGCTGGCCAGCCCGGCTAGCGCCACTACGCCCGCTAACCTCACGGTGCTGGCCGACGCCAGCCTGATGTTGCCGCTCAGCCAACTTGCCCGCGCCTACACCAACAAAACCGGCACGCCGCTAACCATCGCCGTGCAAGGCGGCGAAGCGGCGGCCACGCAAATCGAGCAAGGGCTGGAAGCACATGTGTTGCTCACCGCCGACCAACCACTCATCACCTCGCTGCGCAACAGCGGCGTGACCGACGTATTCAACGCCCGCCCCATCGTGCGCACGCAGTTGGCGCTGGTAGGCTCGTCCGACATCATGGCGCGCACCGATCTGGCGCGGCATATCTCGCTGGCGGCGATCCTGTATGCGCAATCGGAACTACCCATCTACATCACCCCGCCGGAAACGCATGAAGGCGCCCGCGCCCGCACGCTGATGGAGGGTAAGGATTACTCCGACATTCTCGCCGCACGCGCGGTCACGCTTCCCAGCCGCGAGGCGGTGCTGCGCCATTTGCATGATTCACCCGGTTTCGCGCTGCTGCTGGCCACCGACGCGCTGAACGATCCGTCGCTGAAAGTGCTGAGCATCTTCCCTGACGAAATCGCCAAGCCGGTGAATTACGAAGCTGTGGTGCTGGCCAGCGAATCGATGGACCAGACACGCTCGTTCATCGATTTCCTGTTGTCGGACGCCGGGCAAAAAGTGTTCGCGCAGTTCGGCTTCCAAGCGCCGCTGAACTAAGCGCTTAATTCCGCCAACGGCCAGCGTGCGCGGGGGTCGGTTTCCAACCCATCGGTTTTATTCAGCAGCAAACGCTCCATGCCCGCCCAGGCGATCATGGCGGCGTTGTCGGTGCATAAGGCAGGCGGCGCCACCACCAGTGGCACGCCATGCGCCGCGGCTACTTCCGTCAGCGCTCCGCGCAGGGCTTGGTTGGCGGCCACGCCACCGGCCACGGCCAGCGCGGTGAGGCCGGGGCAGCTTGCCTGCGCACGCTTCAGCCCTTGGGCCACACGGTCGCGCATCACTTCCAAAATCGTCTGTTGGAACGAGGCGGCGACATCGTTCACCAAAGTTTCATCCAAAGCGGCGATGTCGGTTTGTTTTTGCACCAGCAACCGCACCGCCGTTTTTAAACCGGAGAACGAAAAATCGGCGTGGTCGGCACCGAACATCGGGCGCGGCAGTTTGTATTTCGGCGTGCCTTTGGCAGCGGCTTTTTCCAGCATCGGGCCACCGGGATAGGGCAGACCCAGCATTTTTGCGGTCTTGTCGAACGCTTCGCCCAGCGCATCGTCCTTGGTCTGGCCGATCAATTCGTATTGGCCAATACCGCGCACCACCAGCATCTGGCAATGGCCGCCGGAAACCAGCAGCAGAAAATAGGGGAACGGAACCTCGGCCACCAGCCGCACCGTCAGCGCGTGGCCTTCCAAATGGTTGATGGCGATGAGCGGTTTGTTCGCCGCCGCCGCCAGCGCCTTGGCGAACATAGCACCCACGATAACACCGCCGATGAGGCCGGGGCCCGTCGTCACCGCCACGGCATCTACTTCGGCCAGCGTTACGCCTGCGTCGCGCAATGCCTGCGTGTACAAACGATCGATCTGCTGCAAATGCGCGCGCGCGGCGATCTCGGGCACCACGCCGCCATAGGGCGCGTGCTCCTCCGTCTGGCTGGAGAGCGCTTGGGCGAGAATGGTCTTATCCTCACGCACCAGCGCCACCGCCGTCTCGTCGCAGCTCGATTCGATTCCAAGAACGATACGCATGGACATCCCTTAGGGGGTCATTTAGTGAAAGCGTATGACCAAGCCCTTCATCATCGGCACCCGTGCCAGCAAACTGGCGATGGCGCAAGCGGAAATGCTTCGCACGGCCTTGCTTTCCGTGGCTCCGGGCCTGCGCATCGAACTGGCGAGCATGACCACGGCGGGCGACCGCGAGGTGCATAAGAACATCAGCGATTGGGGCTTCAAAGGCCTGTTCACCAAAGAGCTGGAGGACGGGTTGCAAAATGGCCGCGTCGATCTCGCCGTGCATTCCACCAAAGACATGCCGAGTATTCTGCCCGACGGATTGATTCTGGCCGGTGTGCTGGAGCGCGCCGACACGCGCGATGCGTGGGTGAGCGAAAAACACGCCAGCATCGACGCGCTGCCGCAGGGCGCGGTGGTCGGAACCTCCTCCACCCGCCGCGCGGCGCAGCTGCTACATATCCGCCCAGATGTGCAGATCGTGCCCTTGCGCGGGAACGTCGACACGCGCTTGCAAAAAATTCGCGACGGCGTGGCCGAGGCCACATTCCTTGCTGCGGCTGGTTTGAAACGCCTCGGCTACGAACATCATATCCGCGAATACATCGCGCCTGAGCTGATGCTTCCCGCCGCCGCGCAAGGCGCCATCGGCCTCGAATGTCGCGCCGACCGCGACGATGTGCGCGCGCTCGTCGCCGCCATCACCCACGCGGAAAGCTTCACCGCCATCACCGCCGAGCGCGCGTTCCTGCTGGCGCTCGACGGTTCCTGCCGCACGCCCATCGGCGGGTTGGCCGAACTGCGCGATGGGAAGCTTACGTTGCGCGGCGAAGTGCTGTCGCTCGATGGCCGCATTCGCCACACCGCTGCGCTGGAGGGTGTTGCCGCCGACGCCGAAAAACTGGGCCGCACGCTGGGCGAACAATTGCGCCGCGAAGCGGGCGAGGAACTCGTCAAACAAGGAAGCCTGTAATGCTGTGGCTCACCCGCCCCGAAGCCGATAGCCGCGTGCTGGCCGAACAGCTCCGCGCGTTGGGCATCGCCAGCCTCATCGCCCCCATCATGCGCATCGAACCGCGCGCGGTGGCGCTGCCGGATAAGCCCGATGCGTTGCTGCTCACCAGCCGCCACGCCGCCCATGCGCTGCCCGATCATTGGACGGATCTGCCCGTGTTCTGCGTCGGTTCCGCCACAGCGAAAGCGGCGGAAGATAAAGGCTATCATTCCATCACCCATGGCGAAACCGATGGGCTGCATTTGCTGCCGCTCATCACCGAGAAACTTTCGGCGGGCAGCCGTGTTCTGTATCTCTCCGGCGAAGAAACGCGACACGATATTTCGCGGTTGCTGATGGCCAACGACATTCAGGTGACGCGCCTCGTGGCCTACGAAGCGTTGGCTGAAACCAGCATGCCAGTGGAACTGCGCGTGGCGTTGCAAGCAGGAAATATCACGGGTGCGGTTTTCTTTTCGCCCCGCAGCGCCGCGTTGGCTTGCGGCTTAATGAAACAGGAAGAGTTCACGGAAAACGCTTCGAGCATCGATGCTTATTGCCTCAGCCTTCCCGTGGCCGAAGCGGCGGGCGTGCTTGGTTGGCGCAGCCTGCATGTCAGCCACCTGCCCAGCAGCACGGCCATGTTGGCGATGATGGCCGGACATGCGCAGCC
>JBBKVX010000039.1:0-42907 GCA_037968615.1 Rickettsiales bacterium | reverse complement strand
TGGCGTGGTCTCGGGCGCGTTGTTCCTCTGCGTTGGCGTGGTTTACGACCGGCTGCACACGCGTGAAATTTCTCAGTATGGCGGCGTCACCAATGTGATGCCTTACTTCGCGGCCTTCTTCATGGTGTTCACCATGGCGTCGGCGGGCCTGCCGGGCACGGCTGGGTTCGTGGGCGAGGTGCTGGTCATCATCGGTTCGTGGCGCGCGGCGCCTTGGGCCACCATGGGCGCGGCCACCGGGCTTATCCTCGGTGCGGCCTACATGCTGTGGCTCTATCGCCGTGTGATGTATGGCGAGATCACCAACGAAGCCGTACGCACGATGAAAGACATCAGCACCCGCGAGCTGCTGTTCATGCTGCCGCTGCTGGTGGCCACCCTGTGGCTAGGCATTCACCCCACCTCGCTTACAAGCTCGGTATCGCCCAGCGTTACGGCGCTGTTGAAACATATCGAACAACCGCTCGACAGTAACACCGCCGAGCCGGTGGCCGAAGAGCCGCAAGCCGCTACGGGCGACGAGTTGCCCGAGGCCACGCCTGAAGATGAAGCACCCACGGAGTCGATGGAATGATCTGTAGTTTTAACCTCATCGACCTTTCCCTGCTGACCCCCGAACTGGTGGTCTCCATCGGCGCGTTGGTGCTGCTCATGTATGGTGCGTTCCGCGGCCCGCGCGCCAGCGGCGGCATCGCGCTGCTGTCCATCCTCGTCATGGCCTCGGCGGCCTATATGGTGTCGTTCGATTTCGGCATGGATACGGAATACGGTTTCAGCAACATGATCGTGGTCGATAGTTTTAGCCAGTTCGTGAAATTCCTGATGCTCATTTCCTCCTGCCTTGTGGTGGGCATGAGCTTCGATTGGCTGGCCATCGAGCAGCATAAGAAATTCGAGTACCCCATCCTCATCCTGCTCAGCACCGTCGGTATGATGGTGATGGTCTCGGCCAACGACCTGATGATGCTGTATATGGGCTTGGAGCTGTCGTCGCTCGCGCTCTACATCCTCGCCAGTTTCGACCGCGACAACGCGACCAGTTCCGAAGCGGGCATCAAGTATTTCGTGCTAGGCGCGCTGGCCTCCGGCATCATGCTGTTCGGTGCGTCGCTGGTGTATGGCTTCACCGGCACCACCAACTTCAGCACGCTGGCCGAGCTGTTCACGCTGTCCTACGTCGCCTACGGTGCCATTGTCGGCATGGTCATGCTGGTAGTGGGCCTCAGCTTCAAAATCTCCGCCGTGCCGTTCCATATGTGGACGCCGGATGTGTATCAAGGCGCGCCCACGCCGGTTACCATGCTGTTCGCCACTGCGCCGAAGCTGGCGGCGTTGGCCGTGTTCATTCGCCTGTTGATGCATCCGTTCGCCAACCTGCTGCCTGATTGGCAAATGATATTGGCCATCATCGCCATCGCTTCCATGCTGGTCGGCGCGTTCGGTGCGCTCACGCAAACCAACATCAAGCGCCTGCTGGCCTACGGCTCCATCGGCCATATCGGTTACATGCTGGTGGGCGTGGCTGCGGGCACGGCCGAGGGCATCAAAGCCGTGCTGGTCTACAGCGCGCTGTATCTGTTCATGAGCGTCGGCACGTTCGGTTTCGTGCTGTTCATGCGCCGGGCAGGGGAGCAGGTGGAGGAGATCAAAGACCTCGCGGGCCTGTCGCGCACCCATCCGCGCGCTGCGTTCTTCATGCTGCTGATGATGTTCTCGATGGCGGGCATTCCGCCGCTGGCCGGGTTCTACGGGAAAATGTTCGTGTTCATGAGCGCCATCGAGGCCGAGCTGTACACGCTCGCCGTCATCGGCGTACTCACCAGCGTCATCGCCGCGTTCTACTACCTGAAAATCATCAAAGTGATGTATTTCGACGAGCCGGTGCAGGGTCTCGAGCGCTACGTGCCGTTCGTCAGCCGTGTGGTGCTCACCATCTGCGCGCTTGTGACGGTGCTTTTCTTCCTCTACCCTACGGTTCTTCTTAACGCAGCGACGCGTGCCGTAGGAGTATTTGGTTGATGGCTAAAGCAGTAACGCAAAGTAACCTGATCGAGGATTACCACTTGCTGTCCTACGACGTGCTCGACAGCACGAACGAGGAAGCAAAGCGGCTTGCTGCCGGGGGCGGGGCCCACGGCGCCGTCATCTGGGCCAAGCGCCAAACATCGGGCCGTGGCCGCATGGGCCGCGAATGGGTGTCGGCCGAGGGCAACCTGTTTGTTTCCGTGTTGCTTAGTCCACCCAAAGACCTGTCCGACTGCTCGCAGCTTTCTTTCGTCGCCGCGCTGGCCGCTGCCGAAACGCTCGAAGGCATCGTCGACGACAAAGAGATCACCTGCAAATGGCCCAACGACGTGCTGTGCGATGGCCAAAAAATCGGCGGCATCCTGCTCGAAGCTTTCACCACCATGGACGAGTTTGGCAAGGAGCGCCAATGGGTGGTGGTCGGTGTCGGCATCAACGTCGATTCCTTCCCCGAACATGTCATGTTCCCCGCCACTTGCCTGCGCAACGCGGGCGTCGAAATCATCAGCGCGAAAATTGTGCTTTCGCGCTTCATCCATAACTTCATTCACCAGTACGATATCTGGGTGAAAAAGGGCTTCGTGCCCGTGAATAAAGCATGGATGGAAAAAGCCTATCGCCTCGGCCACGCCACCGAAATCATTGTTGGCGAAACCCAGCTCGAAGGCGTGTTCGAGGGCATCGATCCCTCCGGTCGTCTGCTGCTTAAATCGCCCAGCGGCGCCATCACCGGCATCACCGCGGGCGACGTGTTCTTCAAGGAATAACATGCTGCTCGCCATCGATATCGGGAACACCAACATCGTCTTCGCGCTGTGCGACGAAAATTCGACGCAGGCGCAATGGCGCATCAGCACCAAAGCCAACCGCACCGCCGACGAATACGCCGTGTGGTTGTTCGCGCTCATGAACCTGCAGGGCTTCAGCCCCGCCGATGTGTCGGGCGCTATTCTTTCCTCCGTTGTGCCCGATGCGAACTTCACGCTGAAATGCTTCATTCGCCAATATCTGCGCACCGAGCCGGTGCTGGTGACCAACGGCGAAGTCGATCTCGGCATGAAAATTCTCATCGACCAGCCGCGCGAGTTGGGCGCCGACCGTTTGCTGAACTCCTTCGCGGCATGGAACACCTGGAAACAACCGCTCATCGTCATCGATTTCGGCACCGCCACCACCTTCGATGTGGTGTCCGGGCAGGGCGATTACCTCGGCGGCGTCATTGCCCCCGGCATCAACTTGTCGCTCGAAGCCTTGCAAAAAGCCGCGGCCAAGCTCACTGGCATCGCCATCGCGCATCCGGCCAAGGTGGTGGGCACCAACACCATTTCGGCCATGCAATCCGGCATTTTCTATGGCTATGCAGGGCTCATCGAAGGCATCGTGGGTGGTATCGTGCGCGAGTGTGGCACCGAAATGAAGGTCATCGCCACGGGCGGTTTGGCGCCGCTTTACGCCGACGCGACCCCGCTCATTCACCATGTCGACGCCGATTTAACTATTCGTGGCCTGCGTTTGGTGTACGAACGGCTGAAGAAATAACCGGCCCGGCGGGCCAAAGAAAGAAACCCATGGCGTTCAACTTCAACCAATACAACGACGACCTCCTGTTCCTGCCCCTCGGCGGTGCGAACGAGATCGGGATGAACCTGAACCTCTACCGCTACAAGGGCAAATGGCTGATCATCGATTTGGGCATTGGCTTCGCGGGCCCGCATCTGCCGGGCATCGACATCATGGTGCCGAACATCGACGCCATCCTGCCCTACAAACAGGATATCGTGGGTATGGTCATCACCCACGCGCACGAAGATCACGTCGGCGCGGTGCCCTATCTGTGGCCCGAGCTGGGCTGCCCCGTTTACACCACGCCGTTCACCGCCGCCGTGCTGAAGGCCAAGCTGGCCGAAGAAGGCCTCGGCGGCAAAGTGCCGATCCATGAAGTGAAGGCGGGTGTGAGCTACGAACTCGGGCCGTTCACGCTCGAGATGGTGCCGATCACCCACTCCATTCCCGAAATGCATGCCGTGGCTGTGCGCACCGACAAAGGCACGGTGATGCATACTGGCGACTGGAAGCTCGACGCCGCCCCGCAAGTGGGCGTGACGACGGATGAAAAAGTGCTGAGCCGCTATGGCGACGAAGGCATCCTCGCCATGGTCTGCGATTCCACCAACGTGTTCGTTGAAGGCGAAAGCGGTTCCGAGAAGGATGTCCGCGCCAGCCTCACCGACATCATCAAAGGCTGCCCCAACCGCGTGCTGGTCACCACTTTCTCGTCCAACGTGGCGCGTCTGGAAACCATCATCTACGCTGCCATGTCGGCGGGGCGCTCCGTGGCGTTGGCGGGTAAATCCATCTGGCGCATGGTCGGCGCGGCACAGGAGTCCGGCTATTTGCAGGATGTGCCCGCGTTCCTTACCGACAAACAAGGCATGGATCTGCCGCGCGATAAAGTCTGCTTCATCGCCACTGGCTGCCAGGGCGAATCGCGCGCGGCGCTGGCCAAAATTTCGCGTAACGAACATCCGATGATTCGCCTCGCGCCCGACGACACCGTCGTGTTCAGCTCGCGCACCATTCCCGGCAACGAACTGAATGTTGGGTTTATGCTCAACAAACTGGTGATGCAGGGCATCGAGATCATCAACGACTCGAACGGTTTCACCCATGTGAGCGGCCACCCGGCGCGTATGGAGCTGGAGCGTATGTACCAACTCGTGCGCCCGCAAATTGCGGTGCCGGTGCATGGCGAACCGCGCCATATCCGCGAGCACGCCATATTCGCACGCAACCTGCAAGTGCCCGCCACCATCGAACCGTTCAACGGTTCCGTCATCAACCTCACATCGGCCACACCCGGCGTCATCGGTCGCGTCGAATCGGGTTATCTGGGCATGGATGGCAGCTCGCTCATCGACACCAACTCCCCCGTTATCCGCACCCGCCGCAAGCTGCGCGACGATGGCTCGTGCGTTGCTTCGGTGGTGTTGCGCAAGAACGGCGAAATGGCTGCCAAGCCGCAAATCAGTGCGCCCGGCTGCCTGGATGACCGCGAAGACAAAGCTTTCATCGCCGCCATGGTCGAGGGCATCTCAGAAATCATCGAAGTGCGCGGCAAGCGCAACAAGGCGTTGGGCGAGATGATCCACAACCAGCTGCGCAAAATGATCCGCGACGAGCTCGATAAAAAGCCCGTCATCACCGTGCATATCCATCAAATCAATTAGTGGGTCATGGCCGCTTGTAGGCCTGCAACGCGCTCAGCGCTTGCAACATCGCGCACTTGGGTGCCGGGTTTCAGTCCGGCAATGGTTTCCGGCGTAATGGGGTCAGGGCGTGCGTTGCGTTCCAGCGAGGGTATGGCGGAAACAGGCGTGGCCTGAATTTCAATTTTAGCAGCGCCGCCACTTTCTGCATGCGCCACCAGCGCGTCGCCACGTTTGGCAGCCTCGCCGATGCGTTGAATGTCTTTCTCGCGCAGGGCAATCTCATGCTCCGCACGGCTCGGCTCATGCACCGCATACTCCGCCTTATCCATCCAGCGGCGCACATATTCCCGGTCGATACCAATGACGGAGCCCGCCATGGCGCCAATGGCGGCGGAAGCAGCGCCCAGCACACCGATGGCGGCGGGGGCGCCCATAGCGAGGGCTAACCCAGAATGCGCGGCCAGCCCACCACCTGCTGCGGGTACTGCCAGCCCCACAGTGTGGGCGATGAATTCCAGTGCCGGAGCCATAAATTCGATGGCCGGGATACCGCTGGCCAAAAGGGCGACGGCCAGAATCGCTAATGTAATACCAATGGCGGCGCCGATCAACGCGGGGCGCCAGTGGAATGGCTCCACAGGTGCCTGCGTTGCATGCTGCTGCTCAAGCTGGGTACGGATTTCTTTGGCTTCTTCCTCGTTCGGCGTCTCGTAATACCGGTCGAGGAGGTAGCGGCGTTTTTCGTTGATGTCGGCGCTGTCGGCGATGATGGCGGCGGTTTTACCGATATCGGCAAACGCATGCGCGCCGTAAATACCCATGCCGCCGCCCATCAGCGGAATCAGCCACAGGGAAGCGCCGGCAGTGGGAATGAAAAGGGCAAAGCCCGCAATCGCACCAATGCCCAAACCAATCGCGCCATACATCGAGCCGCCGCCGATGGAGCCTTGGATATATCCTTTGTAGCCAGCCGAAATCAGGCGCCGGTAATAGGCGCTGTGCTCGCCCGATACGCCCGCAGTGGGCGTCGAACGCAGTTTCGATTGGGTTGTCTCAAGATCAGCCAATGGGGCACTCCTTCACGCTCCCATACTACCATAATGGCGGGCAAGGTTTGTGAAGGTTTGATGACAAATCCATGGCTAAGGGGCATGTTTTGCTGTATTAATATGTACCGCACGCCAATGGTTGGATTGGCCTGCAAGCTTCGTATGACAGGATGAACATCATGGGTATCTTTGGCATTATCATTACCTATGCGTGCAGCTGGTGGCTGGTGCTGTTCATGGTGCTGCCATGGAAAGTGAAGATTGCCGTGAATCCACCCGCGGGCCCTGCTGCTTCTGCCCCTATTAAGCCGCTGTTAAAACAAAAAATAATCATCACCACGTTGCTCGCCATCCTGCCTGCCGCCTTCATTTATTTCTATATCGGCCAAGCCCGGGCCGATGAGATCTACCATGCAGGAAGCGGCTGCAAACCGCGGGCGGAATACCAGTCCAGCGGCGATGTCGAGGCGCGCGATGGCTACAGCACGGGCGGCCGCAAAGTGGCCCCGGCCACCATTCAGCCCGAAAATAAAATGCAAGTGCCGGGGGATGTGTATGTCGGCATCAATGCGCCGATCGAGGATTACGCGACCGGCGGCAACCCCAACCTGCGCCGCAGTGATATTTATGCGGGTGCAGTGCGTGTGAAGCCCGACGGCAGCGTCGATTACAACGGCCAGCCGCTTTCCCAACAGCCTACTTATGACGAGGAGTGTAAGTAACCCCTATGCGCAAACTTCTCTCCATTTTTGGCTTGGCCCTTGCCGTGGCGTCCTGCACGCCGCCGGAGGTCGATTATTGCCGCGCGACGGGCGCGTCGCCTGCACAGCTCGACCAATGCACCCAGCATTATTACCAGGAGGAAGCAGCGTTCAAATCCGACCTGCGTTTCTGCTCTGCGCAGGCCGATCAAACCTATCCGCAAAGCCTCTATTCGGGCTGGGGCACCGCCCGGGTGCATGGCGGCATCGGCCTTGGCGGCCAATGGCGCAGCGCGCAAAGCTACACCACCCCGCCCGATTACCAGAAGAACGACCAGCTCGACGCATTGCGCAGCCGCATCATCGACCCCTGCATGCAGGATCGCGGTTGGAATTCAGGCCGCAGCTGGGAGGATGGCCGTCGCGTCAAAACCAGCCAAATGCAACCCAACGGCAGCGGCATGCCGTGGCTGACGAAATAACTGTCAACAACGCCCCTCCGATGATTGCAATTTTTTAGGCCTGCGCCATAGTCGCTCCTCATCCTTATGGAGCCCGGTTCGCATGCGTCTTTCCCAGTATTTCCTGCCGCTTTTAAAAGAAGACCCGAAGGAAGCGCAGATCGTTTCCCACCGCTCGATGCTGCGTGCCGGCATGGTGCATCAGGAAGCGGCGGGCATCTACACGTGGCTTCCGCTGGGCCTTGCCGTGCTTCGCAACATCGAAGCCATCGTGGTGGACGAGCTGAACAAAGCCGGTTGCGTGCAGGTGTTGATGCCGACGCTGCAACCCACCGACCTGTGGAAAGAATCGGGCCGTTACGACGCGCTGGGCAAAGAAATGCTCCGCTTCAAGGACCGCGCCGACCGCGAGCTGCTCTACAGCCCCACCAACGAAGAAATGATCGTCAGCAACTTCCGCTCCTACGTGCAAAGCTACAAGCAGTTGCCGCTGAATCTGTATCAGGTGCAGTGGAAATTCCGCGACGAAGTGCGCCCGCGTTTCGGCATCATGCGTGGTCGTGAATTCCTGATGAAGGACGCCTATTCGTTCGATGTGAGCGCCGACGACGCGAAAAAAGAATACGCCAAAATGTACGACGCCTACCACCGCATCTTCAAGCGCATGGGCCTCACCACCGTGGCTGTGAACGCCGATTCCGGGGCCATTGGCGGCAGCCTTAGCCACGAGTTCCAGGTCATTGCCGACACCGGCGAAAGCGCCGTTTTCTACGACGCCAAGTTCGACGAGATTCGCGCGGGCACCTTGCAAATGAGCGGCGAAGAAATGCGCAATCTCTACGCCGCCGCCGACGAGCAGCACAAACCCGAAACCTGCCCGCTGCCCGCCGACCAACTGCGCGAAGCGCGGGGCATCGAAGTGGGCCACGTGTTCTATCTCGGTAATAAATACACCAGCGCCATGGGCGTGACCGTGGCCGGCCCCGACGGCACCGCCATCACCCCCGAAATGGGCTGCTACGGCATTGGCGTGTCGCGCCTTGTCGGCGCCATCATCGAGGCCAGCCACGACGATGCGGGCATCATCTGGCCGGAAAGCGTGTCGCCGTTCGATGCGGGCATCATCAACATGCGCGTCAGCGATGCGGCGTGCAACGGTGCCTGCGACCAGCTCTATGAAGGGCTGAAAGCCGCAGGCCTCAAGCCCCTCTACGACGACACCGACAAACGTGGCGGCGAGAAATTCGCCAGCATGGATCTCATCGGTTTGCCGTGGCAGCTCACCATCGGGCCGCGCGGCGCAGCCGACGGCAAAGTGGAAGTGAAATACCGCCGTACGGGCGAGAAATTTGAACTCAGCATCGCGGATGCCATCGAAAAAGTGAGCGCTAATTACAAAGCTAAGGTGGCCGCATGATCTTCTCCCCCGTAGAGCGGATGCTGGCCTGGCGCTATTTGCGCGCGCGTCGCCGCGAGGGGTTCATTGCCATCACTACATGGTTCGCCATCATCGGCATCGCGCTGGGCGTGGCCACGCTCATTCTGGTCACCTCGCTCATGAATGGCATTCGCGAGGAAATGACCTCGCGCTTCATCGGCATTGACGGGCATGTCACCATTTACAGCAGCTACCGTGCGTTCAACGGCTACGAGGGCGTGATGGCGCAAGTGGCCACTGTGCCGGGCGTAAAATCCGTCACGCCGCACATCGAGGGGCAGGTGATGGCCAGCGCCAATGGCCGCGCGCTCGGCGCGCAAGTCACGGCCATTCCCTATAACGATTTCGCCTCGCGCAGCTTGTTCACCGATGGTGTGCAAGAAGGTTCGCTCGCGGCGTTGGAGGAGGGGCAGGGGGTCATTCTCGGCTCGCGTCTCGCCGAAAATCTGGGCCTTAGCGTGGGCGATGGCGTTACGCTCATTTCCCCGCAGGGCCGCAGCACCATCGCCGGGTTCATCCCGCGCATGAAAACCTACCCCATCGTGGCCACCGTGAAGCTGGGCATGCATGCGCTCGATGGCGGGCTCATCATCATGCCGTTCGAGGAAGCGCAGACCTATTTCCTGCTCAGCAACCCCGAGGGTGGCGCCGTCAGCAATCTGGAAGTAATGGTCGATCACGTCGATCAGGCCAGTGCCGTGGCAAACCACATTCGCAAAATCATGCCGCAGGGCGCGCGCATTTACGACTGGCAGCAAAGCAACGCCAGCGTGTTCGCGGCGCTCAAAGTGCAGCGCAACGTCATGGTCATCATTCTCGGCCTCATCATTCTGGTGGCGGCGTTCAACATCATTTCCAGCCTCGTGATGCTGGTGAAGGATAAGGCGCACGACGTTGCTATCCTTCGCACCATGGGTTCCAGCAAAGCCAGCGTGATGCGCATTTTTGTGCTGGCGGGCAGCATCATTGGCGCGGTGGGTACGGTGGCGGGGGTCATTCTCGGCCTCATCCTCGCGGCCAATCTTGAAGCCATCCAGCGCGGCGTCGAAGCCATCATCGGGCAGAAGATTCTGGTGGAGGACATTTACTTCCTCTCCAATCTCCCCACGCGCACCGACCCGATGGAGGTGCTGGTCATCATTCTTCTGTCGCTGATGCTGTCGTTCCTCGCCACCATTTACCCCGCGCGCCGTGCCGCGTCGCTCGATCCGGTGGAGGCGCTGCGCTATGAGTAACCTTGTGCTGCAACTCAACAACATCCAACGCATCTACACGCAAGGCGAAAACACGCTTCGAATACTGGATGATATTACGCTCAGTGTGCATGCCGGTGAACTGCTGGCTTTAGTCGGCCCCTCCGGATCCGGTAAATCCACGCTGCTGCAAGTGGCGGGCCTGCTCGACACACCGCAATCCGGCGAGATCCTCATCGATGGCATGGCCGCACACAACGCGTCCGACGCCAAACGCACGCAACTGCGCAACCGCCATATCGGCTTCATTTACCAGTTCCACCATTTGCTGCCGGAACTGACGGCGCTCGAAAACGTCGTGCTGCCGCAATCCATCGCGGGCGTGTCGGCCAAGCCCGCGCAGGAGCGCGCCACCACGCTGCTCGAGCGGTTGGGCCTGAAGGAACGCCTCACGCATCTGCCCGCCCAACTCTCCGGTGGCGAGCAGCAGCGCGTGGCCATCGCCCGCGCCCTCGCCAACCATCCGCAGCTCATTCTGGCCGACGAACCCACCGGCAACCTCGACCCCACCACGTCGGAAAACGTCACCGAATTGCTGCTCGAAATCGCGCGCGAAGAAAAAATCGCCGCCATCATCGCCACCCATAATATGGCGCTCGCCAAACGCCTGCACCGCGCCGTGACGCTGAAGAACGGCAAGGTGGAGGCCGCGACGGTATGACCTCCTTCGTTCATCTGCGCGCGCATAGTGCGTATTCGCTGCTGAAGGGCGCCATCAAAATTCCCAAGCTCATCGCGCTGGCCAAGGCGCACAACATGCCCGCCATTGCGCTCACCGATCACGACAACCTGTTCGGCTCGCTGGAATTCTCGGAATATGCGGTGAAGGAGGGCGTGCAGCCCATCATCGGCATCACGCTTTCGCTGGTGCCGTACGGCCTCGATACTAGCGGCGGCATGCAGCGCAACGCGCCTGACCAACTGCTGCTCTACGCCCGCAACGAAATTGGCTACCAGAACCTGATGGCGCTCAGTTCCATCGAGCATGTCACGCCCGCGCTGGGGCAGGGGCCGCTGGTGGATTACGCCACGTTGGCTCAATATTCCGAAGGGCTCATCGCGCTCACGGGCGGCATTCATGGCGGCTACGGCAAGCTGCTGCTCGCCAACCGCCCCGCCGATGCCGAGAAGCTGCTGCTGGAGCTAAAGGGCATGTTCGGCGACGGGCTCTACATCGAGATCACCCGTCACCAACTGCCCGAGGAACGCCAGATCGAGCGCGCGCAGATCGACGCGGCGCTGGCGCATAACATTCCGCTCGTCGCCACCAACAACATCTATTTCTCCGACGCCTCGATGTACGAGGCGCACGACGCGCTGATGTGCATTTCCGAAGGCCGCTACGTTACCGAACTCGACCGCCCGCGCCTGAACCCCGAGCACCGTTTCAAATCGCCCGAGGAAATGAAGCTGCTGTTCCGCGACCTGCCGGAAGCCATCGAGAACACGTTCTTCATCGCGCAGCGCTGCCATGTTTGGGCGCCATCGCGCTCGCCCATCCTGCCCGGCTTCCACATGGAGGACGCCGAGGGCAACGTGCTCAGCGAATCCGAAGCGCTGCGCGTGCAATCGCACAAAGGCCTGCAGAAACGCCTCGAACGCCACGTCTTCACGCCGGAGATGGACGAAGCGCAACGCGCCGTTGTCGCCAAACCCTACATCGACCGCCTCGATTTCGAGCTCGACGTCATCATCACCATGAAATTCCCCGGCTACTTCCTCATCGTATCCGACTTTATTACTTGGGCGAAAAAGAACGACATTCCTGTGGGCCCCGGCCGCGGTTCGGGGGCGGGCTCCGTGGTTGCGTGGGTGCTACTCATCACCGATCTCGACCCGCTGCGTTACGGCCTGTTGTTCGAGCGGTTCCTGAACCCCGAACGTGTGTCGATGCCGGATTTCGATATCGATTTCTGCCAGGATCGACGCGACGACGTGATCCAATACGTGCGCAAAAAATACGGCAACGACCGCGTGGCGCAGATCATCACCTTCGGTAAACTCCAAGCCCGCGCGGTGCTGCGCGATGTGGGCCGCGTGCTGCAAATGCCGTACAGCCAAGTCGATAGAATTTGCAAACTGGTGCCGAACAATCCCGCGCAGCCTTGCACGCTGGGCGAGGCCATTGACCTGGAGCCCATGCTCAAAGCCGCCATCGACGAGGACGAATCCGTCGACAAGCTGGTAAAACTTTCGCTGAAGCTGGAAGGTCTCTACCGCCACGCATCCACCCACGCGGCGGGTGTGGTCATCGCCGACCGACCGCTGATGGAGCTGACGCCGCTCTATTGCGACCCAAAATCCGACATGTTGGTGGTGCAGTATTCCATGAAATGGGCGGAGGCCGCAGGCCTCGTGAAGTTCGATTTCCTGGGCCTGCGTACGCTAAGCATCCTGCAGAAAGCCGTGCAGTTGCTGGCTGCCAACGGCATCCATGTCGAACTCGACACGCTGCCTGAGGGCGACAAAAAAACCTACGACATGCTCACCAAAGGCGACACGCTCGGCGTGTTCCAGTTCGAGTCCGCCGGCATGATCGCGTCGCTGAAAAGCTTGCGGCCCGATGCCATCGAGGATCTTATCGCGCTCGGCGCGCTCTACCGCCCCGGCCCGATGGACAACATCCCGGCTTACATCGACGTGAAGCATGGCCGCCAACGACCTGACTACCTGCACCCGCTGCTGGAGCCAGTGCTGAAGGAAACCTACGGCGTCATCATTTATCAGGAGCAGGTGCAGAAAATTGCGCAGGTGCTTTCCGGCTACACGCTGGGCGGCGCGGATTTGCTTCGCCGTGCGATGGGTAAAAAAATCAAAGCCGAGATGGACGCGCAGCGCGCTTTGTTCGTCGAAGGCGCCATCAAAAATAACGTAAACCCCGATCAAGCCTCGTCCATCTTCGACCTCGTGGCGAAGTTCGCGGGCTACGGCTTCAACAAATCCCACGCAGCGGCCTACGCCGTCGTCGCCTACCAGACCGCCTACCTCAAAGCCAACTACCCCGTGCAGTTCATGGCCGCGTCGATGACCTACGAGCTGGGTTCCACCGACAAGCTCAGCCAGTTCGTGGGCGAGGCCAAGAAATTCGGCATCGCCGTGCTTGCGCCCGACATCAACCATTCCGAAGTTCAATTCGCAGTGGAGAAGCAGGAGGATGGAAAACTAGCCATCCGCTACGCGCTTTCCGCCATCAAGAACGTGGGCGCGGGGGCCATGGCCGCCATTATCGAGGAGCGCCGCAAGGCCGGGCCGTTCAAGGACATCCATGATTTCGCGGGCCGGGTCGATGGCGCGGTGATGAATCGCCGCCAGCTCGAGCATTTGGTGATGGCCGGGTGCTTCGACACGCTCAGCCCCAATCGCCGCCAGCTTTACGAATCGATGGATTCGATTCTCGGCGTAGCGCAAACCGCGACGCAGGAGCGCACCAGCTCGCAGGTGAGCCTGTTCGGTGACGCCGCGTCGAAGCAACAATTCAACCGCTGCGATCTGAAAAAAGTCGAGGAATGGCCAACCATCGAGAAGCTGAACCACGAATGCGGTTCCATCGGTTTCTACCTTTCGGCGCATCCGCTGGAACCCTACATGCCGCTGTTCAAAAAGCTCGGCGTGGTGCCGTCCAGCATGCTCAGCAGGCCGATGAGCGACCGTTCGCAAATCAAACTCGCGGGCGTGCTGCTCTCCAGCAAAATGCGCAGCGGACCGCGCGGACGCTCGGCGTTCCTCACGTTTTCCGACGCCGAAGGGCAGTACGAACTCGCCGTGTTCGACGAAACCTTGCTCAACCATCACCATGCCGAACTGAAAACCGGCACGGCGTTGTTCCTCAACGTCGATGTGCGCGTGTCCGATCGCGGCACACGCTTGATGATCAACAAAATCCAACTGCTCGACGACGTAGCTGGCCAAGTGCGCGCCTGTGCCCTCACGGTGAAAGTGGACGATGTGGAGGCGCTTCCCCGCCTCAAAGCGATGCTCGGGGAACCCAAGGAGCGCGGGGCAAAAGTGGAGCTGTCGCTCGACGTTCCCGGCGGCACTATTCGCCTGAAACTTGCGGGCACCTACACCATCGCCACCCCCGAATTGCTGGCGCTGCAAGGTATGCAGGGGCTCAAGGCCGAAGCGGCGTGATGCGGCTAGAGTTTTTCGAGATCTGATTCTTGTATGCCCAGTGCCATGGCGATGCCGCGGGCTTTCACCAGCGTTTCGCGCCATTCGTCCTCGGGCGTCGAATCGGCCACGATGCCGCCGCCGACTTGGAATTCGAACCGCTCGCCCTGACACACCAACGTGCGTATGACGACGGACAGGTCGCAGCGCTCGCCCGCTCCGAACCAGCCCAGCGCGCCGCTATACACGCCGCGCTCCATACGCTCCTGCGCCGCGCACCAGCGCATGGCGGCGATTTTCGGTGCGCCGGTCATCGAGCCGGGCGGGAAACAGGCGCGCACCACGTCGTAGGCGCTGGCATCGGCGCGTTTCTCGCCGGTCACGGTGGAAACGAGATGGTGAATGGTGGGGTAGCTATAAAGCCCCGACTGCTCGCCCACGCGCACGCTGCCCGGTATGCTCACCTGCGCAATGTCGTGGCGCATCAGATCCGTAATCATCAAATTCTCGGCGCGGTTTTTGCTGCTGGCCAGCAGCGCTTCGCGGATGGTTTTGTCAGCTGCCTCATCCGCTCCGCGCGGCGCAGAGCCTTTAATGGGGCGGCTGGTGATGGTGCCGTTCTCCACACTCAAAAACAATTCGGGGCTGGAGGAAATGATGGCCGTGTCGCCCCGCCGAATGTAGGCGCTGAACGGCGCAGGGCTCATGGCGCATAGCTTTTGGAACAGCGAAAAATAATCCTGCGGCGCGGCGAACGAGCCAAAAAACTTCCGCGTAATATTCGCCTGATAGAAATTCCCTGCCGCGATCTGTTCCAGCGTCGCCGCGATGCTGGCTTCGTATTCTGCGCGCGTGAAGTTAGACCGCAAGCTCTTCACCGCCGCTTCACGCCCTCCGGCTGGGTGTGCAGCGGCAAGCGCTGTGTGCGATGGAATCACGTACTCATCCACCACGCGTTGTGCATGGTCGAACCGCAGCAGCCGGGCGTAGCGGGTCAGTAGAAAACCCGGCAGGTCGATGACGCTGCCGGGGCTTTGCTGTTGTTGCGAAAGTTCGTAACCGAGATAGCCCACGTAATAGGGCAGCCCGTCCGCCGCCGTGTCGGGCAGGGGCGGAAGCTCGCTCCAAACGTTGCCCTCATGCGTCTCAACGGGGTCGAGCAGCAGGAAGCTTTGCTGGCCCGTGTAGCTTTCCGGGCGGGCGGAATAGAGCAGAGCCATGTCGTGTCCGCCATGTTCGGCGGCCAGTTCCAGCGGCTCGCGCCAGGGGTGCTGGGCTATGTGCTGCCAGCCCATCAGCCGATCCATTGGCTGGTGTGGCGTTTGCGGTCGCGCTGGCGGTCGTCGGCCAAAGCGCGTTGCAGCAGCTCGATGTCGGGGTGGCGGGTGGCGAATTCCCAACCCATCGGCTGGACGCTGCTCACCAGATGCACGCCCAGCCGCGCGTTGGTGAGGAACAGCGCTTCGGCCCCCTCCAGCACCGCCAGCCCAGCATTCACCACCCGCACCGGCAAGTGCGATAGCCGCAAAATCGATTCGCGCGTGATGCCGCCGAGGCAGTTCGTGTCCAAGCTCGGCGTATGCAGCGCGCCATCCTTCAACCAAAATATATTCGCACTCGCCGCTTCACTGACAATACCATCGGTGGTCAGTTGCAGCGCCTCATTGCAGCCCTGCGCGGTGGCATCCTGCAGCGCGAGGATGCTGTTCATGCCCTGCGCCAGCTTAAATTTCCCCGGCAGGCAATTGGCGGGAATTTTCGCCCAGCTAGTCAGCCACATCCGATAGGGCTTCTCTGGTGCGGGCAGGGCGGGCAGCGCCTCGATGGCGTAGGTGACTGGCATGTCGGCGGGGAAGGGCAGGTAGCCACGGCTGCCCACGCCCCGACTTACCGCTAAGCGCAGGAACCCATCGCTCATGGCGTTCTTTTCCATGGTTTTGCGCGCCATTTTCTCCCACGGAATCTCGGCCACGAGGCCAATCGCGTGCATGCCCTGCGCCAGCCGTTCCATATGCCGCGCCCATTGGTAGGGCACGCGGCCTTCCACGCGGATGGTCTCGAACAGCCCGTCGCCGAAGCGGAAACCGCGATCGGCCAGCGGCACCGCCGCGCGGTGGGCTTGCGCGAAACGCCCGTTGATGCAGGTTATGGTTGGCTCATTCATGGCAATGGCGTATATCCCGGTTTCCACCCCGGAGCAATCATGACCCACTACGCGCACATCCTTACCATCGAACATCTCGAAATGCAGTGTCACGTGGGCTTCTACGACGAAGAGCGCGGCAAATGCCAGAAAATCGCCGTTTCGCTGCGGTTGTACTTCCCCGAAGCGCCTATTTGCTGCGAGGACGACCACGCGAAATTTCTCGATTACGGCATGCTGGCCGAGCATTTGACCGAATGGGCGCAAGCGGGTGAATTCCGCCTCATCGAATATATGGGCATGCAGGCGTTCCGCCGCATGCGCGCCTACCTTGATGCGCATGGCTGCGCCAATGTGATGCTCTGGCTCAAGCTCACCAAATGCGACACGCCGGTAAAAAACCTGCGCGATGGCGCCAGCTTTATCCATGCCGACCTGCCGCCCGGCTCCACCACTGCCTACGCGCCGGTGCTATGATCCTGCTGGCGCTGGGCAGCAACATCGGCGACCGCGAAGGTTTCCTGCGCCGCGCCTGTGCGGCGCTTGAGGCAGTGGGCGTGTCGGTGGTGAAGCGCTCGGCGCTGCTTGAAACCCCCGCCATGCTGCCGCCCGACGCGCCGGAGGATTGGAACATTCCCTTCCTCAATCAAGTGCTGCTGGTCACGACGCGGCACACGCCCGAAGCGCTGCTGGCCTGTGCCAAATCCATCGAGCAGGGGCTGGGCCGCACCGACCGTGGCCGCTGGGGGCCGCGCGAAATCGACATCGACATTCTGGCGTATAACGCCGAGCAGCGCGACACGCCGAAGCTCACCTTGCCGCATCCCGGCATCGCCGAGCGCGATTTCGTGCTGAAACCGTTGGCCGAAATCGCGCCCGAATGGCGGCATCCCCTCACGGGCCGCACCGCGCGGGAGATGCTGGCATGACGCAGCTCATGGGCATTCTCAACATCACGCCGGACTCGTTCTCCGACGGCGGGAAGTTCATCGACCCCGCCGCCGCCGCGCAGCACTTTGCGGCGCTGGTGGGGCAGGGCGCTCAGCTTATCGATATTGGCGCCGAATCCACCCGCCCCGGCGCAACGCCACTCTCCGCCAATGAGGAATGGGCGCGGCTGGAGCCAGTGCTTGCGGCTGTGATGCCCTGCCACCACAGAATCAGCATCGACACCCGCCACGCCGAAACCGCGCGACAATCACTCATCGCTGGCGCGCACATCATCAACGACGTCACGGGCCTAACCGATGCGCGCATGCGCGCGGTGCTGGCCGCAGCGGCATGCCCCATCATTGTTATGCATTCCCTAAGCGTGCCGGTGAATCCGCTGGACGCATGGCCCGCCGACATCGACCCCATCGCTGAGATTATGCGCTGGAAAGCGGCGGTCACGGCGTTGGCGGCCGCCAGCGGCATCGCGCCCGCGCGACTTATCTACGATCCCGGCCTTGGCTTCGGAAAATCCGCCGCACAATCGTTGGCGCTTATCGCCCGTGCCGCGAAACTGGTGGAGAGCGGCGGCCAGTGGTTGTTCGGCCATTCGCGCAAATCGTTCCTGAAAATGCCCGGCGACACGCCTCAGCAGCGCGATGCCGCCACGCTCGAACATTCCAAACATCTGGTGGCGGCGGGCGTGCAGTTCCTGCGCGTGCATAACGTGGCGCTGCATCGGGAGGCGCTGTGCATGTAAATCCGCGCATCGCCGCGCTGTTGCAGGCGCTGAACAATCCGTCGCTTCCCGGCATCGATCTGTCGTTGGAGCGGATGGAACAGCTTTTGGGAGCGTTGGGTAATCCGCAGAAAAAACTGCCGCCCACCATCCATGTGGCGGGTACCAACGGTAAAGGCTCCACCATCGCCTATCTGCGTAGCATCTATGAAACAGCGGGCTACCGCGTGCATGCCTATACCTCGCCGCATCTGGTGCGTTTCAACGAGCGCATCCTGCTGGCGGGTCATGAAATCAGCGACGAAGTATTGTTGGAATATCTGGAGCGTATTGCACAGGCGTCCAATAACATTGAAGTAACGTTTTTTGAGGCAACAACTGCATTAGCGTTGCTAACATTTGCTGAACATCCAGCCGATATTCTGTTGCTCGAGGTGGGGCTCGGCGGGAGGCTTGATGCGACCAATCTGGCCGAAAACATCGTGGCCAGCGTGCTCACGCCCATCGCCATCGACCACAGCGAATTCCTTGGCGACACGCTCGCGCACATCGCGCAGGAAAAAGCAGGTATTATGCGCGCGGACGTGCCCTGCGTCATCGCCCCCCAGCAACCGGATGCTATGACCGTGCTGCGCGCCCGGGCGCAGGCGCTGGGCGTTACGTTGCATCACGCCCATGCGTTCGAGCTGGGCGCGCCAAGCCTGCACGGCCAGCACCAGCGCGCCAACGCGTCGCTTGCCGCATCGGTGGTGGGCCTGTTGCAACCCCAATTTTCCGTGAACGACGACGCGTTGCGCCAAGGCGTCGCGCAGGCGCGCTGGCCCGCGCGGCTACAAACGCTCACCCACGGCCCGCTGGTCGTGGCGTGGGGCGAGCGCGGCCCCGTGGTGCTGGATGGCGGCCACAACGCCCACGCCGCCACCGCCATGGCCGCGTGGCTGGCCGAGGGGCACCAGCCCGCCGTGATGATCTGCGGCCTCATGCGCCGTAAGGACGCCACCGCATTCCTCGCACCGCTGCAATCCGTGGTATCGCGCTTTGCCTTCATCCCCATTCCCGATGCGCCGGATAGTTACGACCCCGCCGAACTGGCCGCGCACATTCCGGGTGCCATCGCCTGCGCCAGTGTGCAGGAAGCAGCCAGCGTGCTGGCCGATGTGGGCAAAGCGACACTGCTTGTCGGCGGCTCGCTGTATCTGGCGGGTGAGATACTGAAAAACCATGGCTAATGGCCTCGGCTCTGTTATAGTTTTTTCATGACACAGGCAGCGACGCACCCAACCCGCATTCACGAGCAGCTCGAACAGTACTGGGAGAGCATCCGCGGTCAGCGCGCCTTACCGCGCGAAGCAGATGTGCAGCCGGAGGAACTGAAATCCATCTGGAACGATTGTTTCCTTGTCTCCGTGCGCGCCAATGGCAGCTTTGCTTACAACTATCTCGGCGATGCGCTGGTCGAAGCTTACGGCGACGACATCACTGGCCGTGAAATCACTGAAACACTTGTCTACCCGCACCCCGCGTCACTCGTCGCCACTTTCCGCGATGTGCTGAACAACGGTAAGCCGGTGACCGACGAAAGCGAATTCACCAACTCCAAGGGCGCGCACATTAAGTACCGTTCCTGTGTGCTGCCGCTTGCAGGCGCGCACGGCGACGAAGTGCGGTTCCTGCTCGGTGGCATGAAATGGAA
This sequence comes from Rickettsiales bacterium, assembly GCA_037968615.1. Lineage (GTDB taxonomy): Bacteria > Pseudomonadota > Alphaproteobacteria > Rickettsiales > UBA3002 > QFOX01. The sequence continues at coordinate 23,156 of JBBKVX010000039.1, read as the reverse complement.
AACCTACTAAGGGCAGGGCGATGAAGAGTTCCATGAGCTCGGAAGGTATGGAGGCGCTGGGCCTCAAACGTGCGACCTTCGAGGGCAACGACAAGGTGCGCTACCGCGTCTATCGTGAGGAAGGCGATTTTGTGGCGGTGATCGCCGAAAGCGCGCTGATGGCGATGAAAGTTTCCGGCATCATGAACCCGCACCGCATCGTGCGCGATCTGCCGAACGAGCATGTCACTATCGAGGCGCAGCGCCTCTCGAAGACGGCCGACAACGCGCCGGTAATGATGGCGCTTCAGCAAAAAAACCCGGAGCGCACTCGCCTTAATGCCGAAATGAACGAGACGCCACCGACACCGCTCAACGACAGATTCGTGCCGATGAAGGTGAAGGATCTCGACCAAAAGAACTCCAAACCTTGGGCGCGCGTACTTACGCCGGATATGGTGGAGCAGGCGCAAGCCAAAGCCGCGCCGCCCGAGCCGAAGCCGGAGCCTGTGGCCCCGCCCGCGCCCCCGTCACAGCCGGAACCCGAGCCGGTGCAGGAGCCGGAACCCGAGCTCGCGCCCGAACCGGCAGAAGCTCCGCCGTCCGAACCGGCGGGCGATCCGGATGTGCTGAGCGAAGAAGAAGTCCAAAAACTTTTGAATGGCTAGTTTACAAGCCGGGTTCGGTTTGTATGCTCCCGGCATGCGTATTGTTTCTTTCCTTTGTTCGCTTCTGCTGCTGCCTTCCGTTGCGATGGCGCGCGACCAAATCCGTGTAGTCGGTTCCTCCACCGTGTTTCCCTTCGTGGCCGCCGCCGCCGAGCAGTTCGGCAGGCAAGGCGATTTCCGCACGCCCATCGTGGAATCCACCGGCACGGGCGGCGGCATCAAAATGTTCTGCGACGGGGTGGGGGATGGCTACCCCGATATGGCCAACGCCTCGCGTCCCATCAAAAAATCCGAAGTAGCGCTGTGCGCGAAGCATGGGGTGAAGAATGTCGTGGAGCTGAAGCTTGGCTTCGACGGCATCGTGCTGGCCAACGCGCGCAAAAGCGCCCGGTTCAATCTGACGCGTGAGGAGCTGTTTTTAGCGCTGGCGCGTGATGTGCCGAAGGGCGGAAAGCTGGTGGAGAACCCCTACACGCGCTGGAACCAGATCAACAAAACCCTGCCCGATCTGCCTATCACCATCTACGGCCCGCCGCCCACCTCGGGCACGCGCGATGCGTTCGTGGAGCTGGTGATGCTGGAAAGCTGCAAGGAATTCCCGGCCTACAAAGCCGCCTATGCCGATGATGAAACCTACAAGAACCACTGCTCCATCATGCGCGAAGATGGCGTGTTCGTGGAGGCGGGGGAGGACGACAACATCATCGTCCAGAAGCTCCACAACAACCCCGACGCCCTCGGCGTGTTTGGCTACAGCTTCCTTGAGCAGAACATCGCCATGGTCAAAGCCAACCCCATCGACGGCACCATGCCCAGCTTCGACGCCATCGTGACGGGTGACTACCACATCGCCCGCAGCCTGTTCGTGTATGTGAAAGGCGAGCATATCGCCCGAGTGCCGGGGCTTGCCGAGTTCAGCCAATTGCTGGTGAGCGATGCGTCGGTCGGCCCCGAGGGCTACCTCATCATGAAGGGCCTGTTGCCCTTGCCCAAGGAAGGGCATGAGGAAATGAAAAAAGTGGCGGGCGCGCTTTAGCAATTAAACGTCGAGCGCTTCCATGAACTTCTCGCCGTAGAGTTCCGTTTGCTCGCGAATGAATTTGAAGCGCAGCTCGGGCTTTTTGCCCATCAGCTGGTTCACACGTTCGGCGGTGAATTCGATGTCTTCTTCCGCGATCTCTACTTTCAGCAGGATGCGTTTTTTCGGGTCCATCGTGGTTTCTTTCAGCTGCGGCGCGGTCATCTCGCCGAGGCCTTTGAATCGGCCGATCTCGATGCGGCTTTTGTGCTTCACCTGCAACTGCGCGACCAGCTTCTCTTTTTCCGCGTCGTTCGCGGGGTAGTAGGTGGTGCCACCGGCCGTGACGCGGTACAGCGGCGGCTGCGCAAGGTAGAGATGGCCGTAGCGAATGAGGTCGGGCATTTCCTGATAGAAGAACGTCATCAGCAGCGACGCGATATGCGCGCCATCCACGTCTGCATCGGTCATGATCACGACTTTTTCGTAGCGCAGGGCTTTGATGTCGAATTGGCTTCCCGTGCTCACGCCCAGCGCCTGCATCAGATCCTGAATCTCTTGGTTGGCGCGAATTTTATCGATGGTGGCGGAAGCCACGTTCAAAATTTTGCCACGCAGCGGCAGCACCGCTTGCGTCTCGCGCGAGCGCGCTTGCTTGGCGGAGCCGCCCGCCGAATCGCCTTCCACCAGGAACAGCTCAGTGCCTTGCGGAATCGAACGGGTGCAATCGGCCAGCTTGCCAGGAAGGCGCAGGCGCGAGGTCACGTTCTGGCGCTTGATGTTCTTGTCTGCTTTGCGGCGCAGGCGTTCTTCGGCCTTGTTGATGATATGGTTCAGCAGCGCGTTGGCTTGCGCGGTGTCGCCCGACAGGAAATGGTCGAACGGATCGCGCATCGCGTTTTCCACGAGGCGCGCGGCCTCATTGGACACCAGCTTATCCTTGGTCTGGCCTTGGAAATGCGGGTCTTTCATAAACAGGGACAGAATCACCACCGCGCCGCTCATGATGTCGTCGGCCATGATAGTGGTGGCGCGTTTGTTCTTGGTCATTTCCCCCAATTGGCGCAGCGACTTGGTCAGCGCCGCGCGCAGCCCTTGCTCGTGCGTGCCGCCCTCGGGGGTGGGAATGGTGTTGCAGAACAGGCTGGCCTGTCCGTCGTCCTCTTGCACGGGGAACGCGATGGCCCATTCGACGCGGCCTTTGCCTTCGCCGAGGTCGGATTCGCCCGCGAACGGCTCGGCCACCAGCTGCATGCCGTGCAGTTCCTGCGTTAAAAAGTCGCGCAGGCCGCCGGGGAAGTGGATGGTGGTCTCGACCGGAACGTTGGAGCCTTCGCTCAGCAGCGAGGCGTCGCATTTCCAGCGAATTTCCACGCCACGGAACAGATACGCCTTCGAGCGGATGAGCTTATACACGCGCTCAGGGCGGAACTTCGCCTTAGCGCCGAAAATTTCCGGATCGGGACGGAACGCGATGGTGGTGCCGCGACGGTTCTTGATGGGGCCCACCTTCACCAGCTTGCCCAGCGGCGTGCCGCGCGAATAGTGCTGGCGGTAAAGCTCCTGCTCGCGCGCTACTTCCACATCGAGCTGTTCGGACAACGCGTTCACCACCGAAATACCCACGCCGTGCAAGCCGCCCGCCGTGTGATAGACCTTATCGTTGAACTTGCCGCCCGCATGCAGCGTGGTGAGGATCACCTCCAGCGCCGATTTTTTGGGGAATTTGGGGTGCGGATCGATCGGAATGCCGCGGCCATTGTCGCGCACGATCACCACATTGTTCGGCTGCATTTCGATTTCGATGAACGTCGCATGGCCCGCGACGGCTTCATCCATCGAGTTATCGAACACCTCGTTGATGAGGTGGTGCATCGCGCCTTCGTCGGAGCCGCCGATATACATGCCGGGGCGGCGGCGTACGGGCTCCAGTCCCTCCAACACTTCAATGCTGTCGGCATTGTAGTTGGTGGTCGGCTTGGGCGCCTTGGCGGCGTTTTTGCTGAAAAGATCGCTCATGGGATGGCAGTTATAGCGGGAAAACGGCACTAGGCAAGGGTTTCTGGCTGGTTATCCCGTCTAGGCGGCCAGCCCATGCTGGTGCTGCATCTGGCGCTTGTTTTCCACGCGTTCGGCGTGTGTGCCTGCGGTGCGCACCGGCTGGCCAAAGGGCAGGGTGACCTCGCGGCCCTGATGGCGCAGTTGCAGGAAAAATTTGGTCATGCCCGCCTGTTCGGGGGCGAGGTGGAACTCCAGCAGACCGTCGCGCAGCGGTTCGCCCAATGGGTTCAGCGGGTGGCTGTGGATGAAATGCCGCCCATCGGCCGAGAACCCGGCAAGGTGGCCGTAGGCACCCATAATCGGCTCCAGCCGCTCCACCGCTTGCCCCGCATCGTCCGTCACGCGCACGCGCAGCCCCGAATCGGCCCCGGCCTTCAGCGGCGGGCTGGCCAACAGCTCGATGTTCAGCCCATCCGCGCTGGCGCGGCTGCTCGGCATAATATGCGGGGGCAAGGAAACGCCATTGCTCGATGGCAGATCGGTGCGCACATGCACCGCCTTCGCCGCGCCCGTGGGTGTAAAATCATGCCACGCCATGTAGCGGCCCGAAAGCTGCGGCGTCACGCTGCACAGGAACAGCCCCGTCGCCGGGTCGTATTGCGGATGCACATGGTGATAATCGCGCAGCGACGTATCCACCACCATCGTATGCAGCTTCTCGGTGAAGGTCGTCGAAAGTTCGTTCGGCCCCAATGCGCGCCCTTTGGCATCCACCGCGCGGAACGCCAGCGTGGCCGGTTGGCCTTTCGTAAGCGTGGGGGCGGACACGAGTTCCATGCGCGCTTCGGTGTTCTTTGCCGCAGGCTTGCCCATGAAAAACGCCAATGCCAGCGGAATGAAGGCCGCGCCGCAGGTGAACAGATGCGGCAGCAACGCCGCGATGCCGCCTGCCGGGCCCATGTTCATGCTGGTCGCGCCGAGTGTGTTGCGCATGTTGAAGAGCAATTCGTTCGTCATGGTGCTGACAGGCATAAGCGATACAAAGAAAGCCGCGCCCACGGCCAAGCCGCTAAGTATGCCGGGCAGGGCCACCAAGGCGCTGCTGGTTAATGCGGCCACGCGCACCAGTTTGCTCCATTTGATTTTCGCGTGCGGGTTTTCGTGCTTTTCCATCCAATTGGCGAGCAGCATGCCGCCAATCCCAAGAACTGCCGTTGCGCCGATGGTCAGCAGCGCACCCGATGCAATGGTAAGGCCGATGCCCGGAATGGTCACCAATGCGCCGGACGTAAGTGCACCACCAATGCCGGGAATGCTTGCCATCATGCCTTGTGCTGCGCCCGCGAGCCCGTTGCCGAAGCTGCCTTCGAAGGCGGGTGCGCCCAGGAAATGCATGGCGTTCTGCGCCGAGTTCATATCGCCGATGCCGATCAATGGCATCACGTAAGGCGCCAATGTTACCGCCGCCAACGCGCCAACACCGCCCAGCAACCACGGATTCAGGTGCTTGCTATGGTCCTCGCCGGACGCAGTGCTGTGGGCGGAGTGATCCATTAATGGCTGCGGCCGCGCGTCGGAGCTTGTTGCTGGCCGGTTGCGCGCGCTACCTGCTGTACGAAATCGCGGTCGCGGGTGTTGTAGTAGCCCACCACTTCTTCGCGCCCGAACATGCCCGTGCGCACCAGTGCGGCGCGCGGATCGATGGGGCTTAGGCCGAGGCTGCTAAGCTGGTTCATGGCGTCGCGGTCGTTGCGGCTGCGCTCGGAGCCAAACACACGAGGGTTAATGGGATAGTGGCCGACATTCACGTTCAAATATTCTACGGCCACGCCCAAGCGGCTTTGTGCGGCGGCAAGGTTCTGCATGTTGTGGGTGCCGCCCGCGCAGCCGCTGAACGCCGCATATACGAGGCGGTAGCTGCCGCCTTGAAGCGCAACATCCTGCGCTTCGTGCTTTTCGGTAAGCGGGCGTGCGGCATCGCTGATGCGTTGTTTGATGTCGTTGGTGAGCTGGTTGATGTTCATGCGAAACTCCTGTGTGCGCGCGTACTACTAGGCGGAGTTCGTGACGGTTTTATGACGGTATGGCCGAATTATACCCCGGTAGGGTTCGGAATAAGCCCGGTAATTTCGCGGGCGATGGTGGCGGCGCCGGCCATGCGTTTGGTTTCCTGCGCGTAGTCGCCCGCCACGAATAGCGTCTGGTCGGCGCGCAGCTTGATGCGGCCGGGGTTGCGGGCGATGTGGTCGATGAGTGCGGCGGGGTTGGCGAACTTATTGTCGCGGAAGGCCAGTACGATGCCTTTCGGCCCCGCATCCAGCCGCGAAACGCCGCCCAGTTTGCAAATCACTTTGATGCGAATCACCGCGAGGAACTGCTCGACCTCGGCGGGCAGTGCGCCGAAGCGATCCACCATTTCAGCGGCAAAGCTTTCTACATCCAGCTCGTTCTGCAAACTCGCCGCGCGGCGGTAGATACTGAGGCGCAGCGACAAGTCCTCGATGTAGCTTTCGGGAATGAACACCGAGGTGCCGAGGTTGATTTGCGGCGACCAATCCTGCGACACTTCTTCGGCCTCGTTCGGCGAGCGGCGACGTTTCAGGTCGGCAATGGCTTCCTCCAGCATGCTTTGATACAGCTCGATGCCCACTTCCTTGATATGCCCCGATTGTTCCTCGCCCAACAGGTTGCCGAAGCCGCGAATGTCCATATCGTGGCTGGCCAACTGGAAGCCCGCGCCCAGCGAATCCAGCTGCTGCATCACCTCCAGCCGCCGCTCGGCGTTGCGTGAGAGCAGCTTGTTGTGGGGCAGGGTGAAATAAGCGTACGCCCGCGTTTTCGAGCGCCCGACGCGGCCACGCAGCTGATACAGCTGCGACAGGCCGAACAATTGCCCGCGATCGATGATCATCGTGTTGGCGGTTGGAATATCGATGCCCGATTCGATGATGGCGGTGGAAAGCAGCAAATCGTATTTGCCGTCGTAAAATTCGTTCATCGTTTTATCGAGCTGCATCGGTGCCATTTGCCCGTGCGCCACGGCGATTTTAATTTCCGGCACCAGCTCGCGGATCTTCACTTCCAGCTCGGCCATGTATTTCACGCGCGGCGTTACATAGAAGCTCTTGCCGCCGCGGTTATACTCGCGCAGCAGCGCCTCGCGGATGATGACCGGGTCGTACGGCATCACATAGGTGCGTACCGCCAGCCGGTCAATGGGTGGGGTGGTGATGAGCGACAGCTCCCGAACCCCGCTCAGCGCCATTTGCAGCGTGCGCGGAATCGGCGTCGCCGAAAGCGTCAGCACATGGATGTCGCTCTTCAGGCTCTTGAGTTTTTCCTTCTGCGCCACGCCGAAATGCTGTTCTTCATCTACAACCAGCAAGCCGAGATTTTTGAACTGCACGCCTGCCGAAAACAGCGCATGCGTGCCGATGACGATATCCACTTTGCCTTCCGGCAATTCCAACTTGGTCGCGGCGGCTTCCTTCGAAGTCGTTAAGCGCGAAAGCATGCGAATGGTGTAAGGGAGCCCTTTGAACCGTTCGCGGAAATTATGGTAATGCTGGCGCGCCAGCAGCGTGGTGGGGGCGATGACGGCCACTTGCGCGCCCGAGGCCGCCGCAATGAACGCCGCGCGCATGGCCACTTCGGTTTTGCCAAAGCCCACATCGCCGCAAATCAGGCGATCCATGGCGTGGCCCGAGGCCAGATCCACCCGCACATCCTCGATGGATTGCAGCTGGTCGTCGGTTTCGGTGTAGGGGAATTTTGCGGCGAATTCGTCGTAAATCCCTGCTTCGGGGTTGAAGATGGGCGCGATTTTCGCCGCCCGCTCAGCCGCCACTTTTAGCAGCGCCTCCGCCGCCATTTTGAGGCGTTTCTTGAGGGACGACTTACGCTTCTGCCACGCCACGCCGCCCAGTTTGTCCAGCCCCGGCATTTCGTCCGAGCTGCCGAAGCGGCTCACTAAATCAATGTTTTCTACGGGTAGGAACAGCTTGTCGCCGCCATCGTAAATCAGCTTCAGGCAATCATGCTTGGTGCCGTTCACCTCCACCGCGATCAGCCCCTCGTAGCGGCCAATGCCATGCTCGCGATGCACGATGGCCTCGCCCTCGGCAAAGCTGGCCGCTTCGGCGAGGAACGCTTCCGATTTTTTCTTTTTCTTCGCCGTGCGAATGATGCGCTCGCCGAACATGTCCTGCTCGGTGAGCAAAATATAATCGAGCGTCTCGAACCCTTGTTCCACCGGCAGCACGGCGATGGAGGGGGCCTTCTTCAGCGCCTCTTTCAGCGAGGTGGCCAGCGTCATCGGCGTGTTCAGCAGCTTCTGAATGCGATCCGCACTGCCCGCCGAGTTCGCGGCGATGATGACAGGTTTTTTCTGATGGCTGATGTAATCGGCCGCTGTTTCCGCGGCCGTCGCGCCTTCCGCGTGCCGCCGCGCAAAAAGCTGCGGGCTGGAGGGCAGATACAGCGCCAACCCTTTTTCCGAGGCGAACGGCGTCACCACCGTATGCACGCGCCCGGCGAAGCGATCCACCATCTGCGCGTGGTTCAGGAACAGCATGTCGGGCGGCACAGCGTGATAGGGCGCGCTATCCTTCTGCACGTAGGTTTTGCGCGCCTGATAATAATCGGCGATGCCTTCGCTGCGTTCGTCGTGCAAAGCGGCCACGCGGTAATCCATGCTGAAAATGGCGGTGCGCGTGTATTCGGCCAGCGTGTCGAGCGATTCGTAATAGAGCGGAAGCCAATGTTCCATGCCGGGGCTGGCGCGGCCTGCGGAGATGGATTCGTAGAGCGGGTCTTGCTTGGTCACCGCGCCGAACATATCGAGGTAGTTCTGGCGGAAACGGCTGATGGTGGCCTCGTTCAGCACCACTTCGCTCACTGGCAGCAGGTCGAGCGCCTCCACCGTGGCGGCGGAAAGCTGGGTGAGGGGGTCGAAGCTTTTCAGCGATTCCACCTCGTCGTCGAACAGGTCGATGCGCACGCCTTCTTCCGCGCCCGCTGGAAAAACATCGATCAACGAACCGCGAATGGCGAATTCCCCCGCTTCCATCACCTTGGTGGCGCGGCGGTAGCCGTAATCGCCGAGGAAGGTGGCCAGCGCGCCGTGATCGAGCTTCGAGCCGGGGCGAATGGAGAAGGCGGCTTGCAGCAGCTGCGTACGCGGCATCAGTTTTTGGCTGGCGGCGTTCAGTGTGGTCAGCAGCAGGTAGGGTTTTCCCTCCACCCTTCGTGCAAGGCGGCTCAGCACCGCCAACCGTTGCGATTGAATGGCGGCGGCGGGCGAAATGCGGTCGTAGGGCAAGGTGTCCCACGCGGGCAGCACCAGCATTTCCAACTCCGGCGCGAGGAACCGCACCAGCTCGGCCAACGTCGCCACGTCCTTGTCTTGCGGCACGACATGCACCACCGAACTGCCGGTGGCCTTCACCATGCTCACCAGCAATTCCGCCTGCGCCGGGAACGCCACGCCGGAAAGCAGCGTGTCGGGCGTCAGTTCTTTCAATTGCTTCTGCAGTAAATTCATCGCGCTCGTTTAGCCTGTTCGTTATCCCGGTGAAAGCAGGAATGACCAAGGATAAGGGCAGAAAACATCAAGAAACCAGTTGGAGGCCCTTCAGCTCGTCCAGCAATGGCGCGTATTCCGGTTTCGGGCAGGGGGTTTTTTCCGTCAGCCAGTTCCAGATATCGGCGTCGTCCTCGTCCAGAAATGCTTCGAAAAGCGCCAATGCGGGGGCTTCCATGCCGTCCAGTTTCTGGCTGCAATAGCTGCCCAGCACCAGGTCGGTTTCCTTGCAGCCGCGATGCCAGCTGCGGTAGGTCAGGCGTTTAAGCCACAACTCGCGGGGCAATGGGGGGTTCGTGGTAATTGGGGCGACCATGTGCTTGACTCTCCTAAGGCGGCTGCAACATAGTGGTTCCAAAGGAATCCGCAAGTGGCAGAAACGCTTTCCAGTATCGCATCCGAAGGCCGTAAGGGCGATGGCTACCTCATCGTCGTGCAGGACAACGTGCTGCGCCAAATCACCATCGACACGATGAACGAAAGCGCCAGCCAGCAGCTCGGCTACGGTATGGACGAGTTGAAAGGCCGCAAACTGGAAGTGGTGCTCGGCCAGCGCACCGCCATGGCCATCGACGAAGACCTCGAATATTCCGACGACGCGCCCGATATGGGCGACGTGTTGAGCCGCCATCGCGAGCTGCGCCTGCGCACCAGCTCGGGCGGCGAGATCGTCGTGCCCGCCACCCTGCACCGGGTGATGGCGGAAGACCGACATGCCCGCTTCCAAATCATCATCCCCAACGAGCGCGAGGGCCGCGCCCGCCAGCAACTCAAGGACATGCTGAAAAGCAGTTTCGAGGGGCAAAGCCAGCTCGACCCCGCCACCGGCCTGCCCAACCGCGCCACGGCGGAAGCTTATATCCGTTCGGTCAGCCACTATATCGGCGAAACCGAAACCCGCGCAGCCTTTGCCGTGCTGCGCCTCGACCGTTTTGAGAAAAGCGTCGCGAAATATGGCGCAGCGCCCACCAACCAATTGCTCCAGCATGTGGCCAATTGCTGCCGCAGCACCTTCCGTTCCGAGGATGTGATCTGCGCGCTGGGCGGCGCTTATTTGGGCCTGCTGTTGGTCGATATCAGCCGCGAGTCGGTGCGCATGGTGCTGAACCGTCTGCGCTGGAACATCCGCACCCACACCATCGATTTCGGCAACAAGGCCGATTTCTCGACCACCGTCAGCATTGCCTTCGACATGCTCGACCGCGACAATAGCGGGCATTTGCTGCTCGATGGCGAACAAGCCGTGGTGGCACTGGAAACCAATGCAAGAAACACCCTCATCGAACTTGGCAACTAGCCTGCGTCCGGCGGAGCTTTTTCCGTGGTTCACGCCCGTGTCACGCCTGAAAGGCGTGGGCCCGGCCATGCTTACAGCGTTCGGCAAGCTGCTGCCCACCGTGCGGCCCGTCGACGACGAAACGCGCCCGCCGCCCGTGCTGCGCGACCTGCTGTTCCATCTGCCCGGCGGTGTGATTGACCGCACCACCATCACCCCCATCGCCGATCTGCAGCGTGGGCAGTACGCCACGGTGCAGGTCACCATCAGCGAGCATCGCGCGCCGCCGCGCATCCAGCGCCGCTTGCCCTACAAAATTGCCGCGCACGATGAGTCGGGCAACATGATGCTCAGCTTTTTCCACGTGAAGGGCGACTACCTCATCAAGCAGCTTCCGGTGGGCGAAACGCGCCTCATCAGCGGCCATGTGGAAATGTTCGACGGCATGCCCGTGATCTCCCACCCCGACAGCATTGCACGCGTGGAGGTGGCCAGCGAAGTGCTGCGCATGCTGCCCAGCTATCCGCTGACGGCGGGGGTTTCCAACAAGCTGGTGGCGCGGCTCACCGCGCAGGCGCTGGGTGAAATCAAGCCCATGCCCGAATGGCAGGACGCAGCGTTCCTGAAACAGCAGCAATGGCTGTCGTTTTCCGAGGCGTTGCGCGCGTTGCATCAGCCCACCAGCGCCGAAGCGGTGCTGCCTATTTCTCCCGAACGCTGCCGCCTCGCTTACGATGAACTGCTAGCCAACCAATTGGCACTGGCCATGGCACGCAGCACCCAGCAGCGCCAGAAAGCGACAAAAATTCCGTTCGACGAACCGACGCAGGAGCGGCTCGAAGCCGCGCTGCCGTTCACCCTCACCAACGGCCAGCGCATGGTGTTCGCCGAGGCGATGGGCGAGATGGAATCCGGGCGGCGCATGGTGCGACTGTTGCAAGGCGATGTCGGCAGCGGCAAAACCATTCTTGCTTTCGCGCTCATGGCGCAGGTGGCGGCGGCGGGCGGGCAGGCCTGTCTGATGGCTCCCACCGACCTGTTGGCCCGCCAGCATTACGCCTCGCTAAAAAAATACGCCGATGCGATGCAGATTCCGCTCGCGCTGCTCACCGGAAAAATGCGCAAAGACGAACGCACCGACGTGCAACAAGCCCTCGCCATGGGCCGCATACCCATCGTGGTCGGCACGCACGCGCTGTTCCAAGAGCAGGTAGAGTTCAAAAAACTGGCGCTGGTGGTGGTCGACGAACAGCACCGCTTTGGCGTCGGCCAGCGCATGCGGCTCACCGCCAAGGGCAACGCGCCGCATTTACTGCAAATGACCGCCACACCCATCCCGCGCAGTCTGTCGATGACGCTGTACGGCGATATGGATGTCAGCTCGCTCACCGAACGTCCACCGGGCCGCAAGGAAATCGACACCGTGGCCGTGCCCGATGCCCGCATGGACGAAATCATCACCGGCCTCGGCCGCGTGATGGCGGCGGGCGAGAAGGCTTATTGGGTGTGCCCGCTCATCGAAAAATCCGACATGCCTATTTTGCCCGGCATGGTGGAGCTGGACTTAACCGCCGCCGAGGACCGCTTCAAGCTGCTGGAGACCCATTTTCCCGGCAAGGTAGGCCTCATCCACGGCAAAATGAAAGTGGCGGCGCGCGAGAAGGTGATGCAGGAATTCGCCTTCGGCGAGTTGCAATTGCTGGTGGCCACCACCGTCATCGAAGTCGGCGTCGATGTGCCGACCGCAACGGTCATGGTCATCGAGCATGCCGAGCGGTTTGGCCTGGCGCAAATGCACCAGCTGCGTGGCCGTGTGGGGCGCGGCGACAAGGCCTCGCGCTGCGTACTGCTTTACCACAATACGCTGTCGCAACACTCCAAAGATCGCTTGCGCATTCTACGCGAAACGAACGATGGGTTCCTGATCGCTGAGGAAGATCTGCGCCTGCGCGGCGAAGGTGATATGGTCGGCACACGGCAGACCGGGCTGCCGGATTACGTGCTGGCCGATATGTCGGCGCATTTGCCGCTCATCCGCATCGCGCATGACGACGCGAAGCTGATTCTTCACCGGGATTCGGCCTTGAGCACCCCGCGCGGTCAAGCGCTGCGCCTGCTGTTGGGGCTGTTCGAGTACGACACGACGCTGGCGCTTTTACAAACCCACTAATGCATTTTGACGCTGGTGAACCCAAGCAGCGTATCCGCGAAATGTTGAGCGAAGCGGTCGGAACCGTCGGTCGACATGTGTGCACCGTCGGAATAGAGAATTTTTTTACCGTCCATCACGTGGCAGATACCTTCTTCGCAGAACGCGTCATACGGGTTGATGTAGGTGACGTTCGGGTATTTGCGCAGATGGTTCTGCAATAGCTGCGTGAAGATGTAGCCGTTGGCGGTCTTCATCGGCACGGTCACTTTGCTGGTGCAATTCTGGTTCAGGTAGCTGGGCATGGTGAAGCATTGCACGATGGGGTTTTGCAGGTCTTCCCCCGGCGGCACACCCAGAATAATAATTTTCCGATCGAGCCCGATATCGCGGATGGTTTCGTCCAGTTTGCCTAACACGAAGCGGTAATAGCTGTAGGAGTCGGGGAACTTGAACGTTTCTTTCTCGTTGCCCAGCCAGCCACTGTAGGTGTGCCAGCTATGCGCCACGATGACGGGCAGGCTGTTGCCCTCCATCAGCCGTTTGGCGTGTTCGTAATCACCCACGCATTTGGTTTTGAACGCACCGTTTTCCCATGTGTCGATGTTGGGCGCCATGAAGCAGCCCTGATAGAAATTAGCGATGACCGACACGCCATGCAGCTTGAACAGCGCGTTCATACCATGAATGAAATGCATACCGAACGAATCGCCGTACATAACGAACGAGGGCTGCGCATTCAAATCGCCGAACTTGATAACGGTGTCGCTGGGGTAATTCACGCCGCCGTAATGGCTCAGATGGAAGGTTTTGGGGTCCTGCACCATCTCGCGGTATTCCTTGTCGATGCGGAACTGCCAGCCGCCGCTGAACGCCATGCTGGCCGCCGGAATGCACAGCAGCAATGCCGCGATCAGGCAGTCTTGCAGGAACACGGGCGTGGAGGCATGGCCTGGTTTGTAATACGCACGGCGGAACGGGCGCTCCACGAAGAAGAACATTAAAATCGCCAGCCCCAGCGATGCGAAGAATATCAGCGCCTGGAAAAAGGGCGTCAGCATTTCGTGGTTGAGGTAGGTGGCGAACACAATGATCGGCCAATGCACGAGGTAGAACGAATAGCTCACCAGCCCCACACCCACCATCCACCAGTTATCCAACAGACGGCGCGTGTATTTCGCCGTGCCCGCATAGATCACCAGTGCCGTGCCGAAGCAGGGCAGCAGGGCGTTGTAGGAGGGGAAGGGGGTGTCCTTCGTGTAGGTGAACACGCAGTACATGATCATGCCAAGGCCGAGCATCAGCAGCGGCTCCAGTATCCATTTCCGTTTCGGCTGATAGTGCATCAGCCACACCAGCCCCGCACCGAACATGAACTCGTATACGCGGAATGGCAGCAGGTAGAACGCCGCCACGCCATCGATTTTTACGAACGCCACCGCCAGTATCAGGCTCACTACGCCGGCCAATGCGCAGGTGATGAGTGGGCCGCGCTTGGGCGCTTTGCGCATCAGGAACAGCATGCAGGTGGGCCAAATGAGGTAGAATTGCTCCTCCACGCTCAGCGACCACATATGCAGCAGCGGCTTCAGGTCGGCGGACGCGTCGAAATAGCCGCTTTCCTTCCACAGCAGAATGTTGGCCACCGAGAACAGGCTGGCGAACACCGAGTAGCTGAAATTGATGAGGTCTTTCGGCGCCAGCATAATGCCCGCCACGATGACGGTGAGCAGCATGGTGGCGAACAGCGCTGGCAGCAGGCGGCGTGCGCGGCGCTGGTAGAATTTTCCGAAGGTGAAACTGCCGTCGGCAAGCTCGTCGCGGATGAGACGGGTGATGAGGAACCCGGAAATGACGAAGAACACATCCACGCCCACGAACCCGCCGGCGAAGAGGTTTATTTTTAGGTGGAAAAGCACCACGCTGATCACCGCAATGGCGCGGAGTCCGTCAATATCGGCGCGATAGCGGGCGGGGTTCATAGATTCCATGCGAGTTGTTTCGATGTAATTTAGGCCGGGGTCTTCCCAGCGTAAACAGAAATCAGCCCAGAATCAGCGCCGCCATTTTATCGCTGGGCGAGCGTGTCTCTGTGGCACCGAGTTTCGCCGAGACATCGCCAATGGCGTGCAGTTGCGCCTCGCGCTCTGGCCCGCCAAGCAGCAGCGGCTCAAGCGCGGCGGTGAGGTTCTCAGGCGTTGCGTCGTCCTGCATTAGCTCAGGGATAATCATGCGGTCGGCGAGGATGTTCGCCAAGTTGAACCATTTTATTTTTACGATGCGGCGGAAAATGGCCACCGAAAGCGGGTTGGCTTTGTAGGTGGTCACGCTGGGTAGCCCGGCCAGTGCACATTCCAGCGCCACCGTACCGGATTTGGCCATGCCTGCTTGTGCTGCCGCGAACAGGTCGCGTTTGTCGTCGCTGTTCAACACCAGATGCGTTTTTGCGGGCCAGCTGGCGATTTCCTTCGTCATACGTTCCTGCAAATAATCGGGCACCAGCACCAGCAGTTCCAGCGCGGGGATGCGCGCTTTCAGCTGCGCTGCCGTTTCGCGGAACACGGGCAGAAGTTTTTTTAGTTCGCTGCGGCGGCTGCCGGGGAACATGGCCAGAAGCGTTGTGTCGGCCGCAATGCCGTGGCGCGCGCGGAAGGCTGCGCCGTCGCCTTTCTCGCGCCAGTACCACGCGATTTCATGGCCCACATACGTTGCTTTGAGCCCCACCGCATCGAAGTAGGGCGGCTCGAAGGGCAGCAGGCAGAACAGTTCGTCGAACAGCGCTTTGGCCGTATGCACGCGTTTGGGGCGGTACACCCACACGCTGGGGGCGACATAATGGATGAAACGCGGGCGATGGATGCCGCGGTCGCGCAGCATTTTCACCACGCGGTAAGTGAACCCGCGCGAATCGATGGTGATGAGTGTTTCGGGTTTTTCCGCCTCGATGAATTCGACCATTTCGCGGATGCGTTTTTTGATGTGGAAGTAATGCGGCAGCACTTCGGCGATGCCCATCAGCGCGATTTCTTCCATAGGGAACAGGCTGCGCAGTCCTTGCGCCTGCATGCGCGCGCCGCCAAGGCCGATGAACTCGATGTCGGAACGTTGTTTTTTCAGCGCTTCGATGAGCCATCCGCCGAGCTGGTCGCCCGAGGTTTCACCCGCGATGAGAGCGATCTTCATTATTCTAAAATCGAAAAGCCGATAACGAACACACCGAGCTGGTCGGCACGACGGGCCAGTTCGCGGCGGTCGAGGATCAGCGTGGCACCGGCTTCCACCGCGATGCCCGCAAGGCCAGCGGCCGCGATGCGTTCGATGGTGGGGATACCGATGGTGGGCAAGTCCACGCGCGCGTCTTGCTGCGGTTTTTTCACTTTTACCAGCACGCCGCCTTTGTCTTCAAGGCGCAGATGCGCGCAGCGTTCGATGAGCTGGTCGGTGCCTTCCACGGCTTCGACGCCGAGCACGGTGAGGTTCTGCACCACCACCGCTTGTCCGATATCCAGCGCGCCAATTTCGCGGGCGATGCGCGCGCCGAATTCGATGTCGCCTTGCGCGCGTTTGTCGGGATACATGCTGCCGATGAGCCCTTCGGGCGCTAGCAATTCCTTGATGACGGAATCCACGCCGATGACGCGGAAGCCTTCTTCTTCGATGAACTCGATGATGTTGTTCACGATGTCGTTATCGCCGGAAATAAGCTGTCCGCCCACGCGCGCCAGCAGCTTCGTGCCCTTCAGATCGGGGCGCAGGCTGGTGATTTTGGGGCGCGGCACTTTGCCCGCCATCACCACTTCGGCCACGTTCTGATTGTGCATGGTCTCCATGATTTTTCCGATGGCACCAAGGCGTACGCGGGCCATGTGTTCGCCCGCCATGGCTATGGTTTCGTCGTCGGCCACGCCATCCAGCGCGACCACAAAGAACGGGCGTCCGGTTTGCGCGCAGCTGTTCATCATCATGCGGGGCAGGGCGCCCGCACCCGCGATGATGCCGAGAATTTGCTGTTCCACACTCACTTGTACGGTGGCGTTCATGCCTCATCCTTCATCGCGGCTTTGCTGCGAGGCGTGCAGAAGGCGCGATCGGTCTCGGCAGTCACGAACTCCAGCAAGGCGCTGGCTTCGGGCTGGGGGTATTGTTCTTTTAGCGCGCTCGCACGAGTGGTGAGTGTGCCTTCGTTCTTGCCGAAAACGGCTTTGAACACATGACGCAGCGCGTGGATGCGCTCGCGCGCAATGTTGCGGCGCTTGAGGCCGACCAAATTCAGTCCCTCCAGCGAGGCGCGTTCGCCTTTGACCATGCCGTAGGGAATCACATCCTTCTCCACCGCCGACATGCCACCGAGGAACGCGTATTCGCCGATGCGCACGAACTGGTGGATGCCCGAACCGCCGCCGATGATAGCGCCGTCGCCGATGGTGACGTGGCCGGCCACGATGGCGGCATTGGCGAGGATGATGTTGTTACCCAGTACGCAATCATGCGCCACGTGGGCGCAGGCCATGAACAGGTTGTTGTCGCCGATGGTGGTGACGCCGCCGCCGCCCACCGTGCCGGTGTTCAGCGTCACGTATTCGCGGATGGAATTGTTTTTGCCGATGACAAGGCGCGTGGCTTCGCCCGCGTATTTCTTATCCTGCGGCGGGCCGCCGATGGCGGCGAACGACGCGATGACCGTGCCTTCGCCAATCTCGGTAATGCCCTCGACCACCACGTGCGATTTCAGCGTCACGTTATCGGCCAGCGTCACTTGCGCACCCACCACGCAATAGGGGCCGACGCTCACATTCGCGCCCAGCTTGGCGCCATCGGCGATCACTGCGGTGGGATGGATGCTGCTGCTCACTAGTGGTCCTTATTGTCCATGATCATGGCGGTGTAGGTGGCTTCGGCCACTTTCGTGCCCTCGACCATAGCCACGCCGCTGAATTTCCACACATTGCCGCGGCCTTGCACCACGTCGCAATGCAGGCGCAGTTCGCAGCCGGGGGTCACCGGTTTGCGGAACTTGGCCGATTCGATGCTCATGAAATACACGATTTTGCCGTGCGCGCCTTCGCCCAGCGAATGCACCACCAGCGCACCGGCGCTTTGCGCCATGGCCTCGACGATGAGCACACCCGGGAACACCGGATGGCCGGGGAAGTGGCCGCGGAAGAAATCTTCCTCGCCGGTCACTTGTTTCAGCCCGACCACGGATTTCGCGTCGACGATGTTGACGATCCGGTCGATCAGCAGCATGGGATCACGGTGCGGGATCAGCTTTTTAATGCCGTCCGTGTCGTAGCTTTTTAGGGTTGGATCGATGGTGAAATGCTCACTCATTGGCACCTCGCTTTGGTTTGATGAGACGTTGAAGGGCGATGGTCTGGCGATGCCAGTCCACCACAGGCATGGCGGGGGTGCCGCCATAAGCAGAACCGGGCGGAATGTCGTTCATCACGCCGGATTTGGCGGCGATTTTCGAGCCCGCGCCGATTTTTAGATGGCCGGCAATGCCGACCTGGCCGGCCAGCACCGCGCCGTCGCCGATGCGTGTGGAGCCGGAAATGCCGCACTGGCCAATGATGACCGCACGTTTGCCGATGTTCACGTTATGCCCGATCATCACCAGATTATCGATTTTCGTGCCTTCGCCGATGAACGTGTCGGGGCCGGTGCCGCGATCGATGCAGGTGTTGGAGCCGATTTCCACATCGTCCTCGATCACCACGCGGCCGAGCTGCGGCACTTTGACGTGGCCGTCGCGGCCAAGGGCGAAGCCGAACCCATCCTGCCCAATATGCACGCCGCGATGGATGATAACGCGGTTGCCGACGAGCGCGTGGCTCAGGCTGCTGCCGGTGCCGATGCAGGTGTCGTCGCCGACGGTGACGCCACGATGCAGCACCACATTGGCCTCGATGCTTGCGCGGTCGCCAATGGTGACGTTCGGGCCGATAACGGTGCCGGGGCCGATGGCCGCGTCCTTACCTATTTTTGCGCTGGGGTCGATCACGGCACTGGATGCGATGCCGGGTTCCGAGCGGGCGGCGGGATAGAATTTCTGCGCGGCTAAGGCGTAGCAACGGTAGGGGTCTTCCGTCAGCAACACGGCCATTGTGGCGGGAGCCTGATCGGCGAATTTGGGACGCACGAGGCACGCGCCTGCGCCCGAGCGCAGGAACTGTTCGACGTATTTGCTGTTATCGAAGAAACTGACATCCGTATCACTGGCGCGATCGAGCGGCGCCACATCCTTCAGCGGACGGTTAGCGTCGGCCGGATTCTGCAGCGTGGCGCCCACGGCGGTGGCAAGCTCGCCCGCAGTGAAGGGTCCATGATTGGTGAAAAAACGGCTATCGACCATGCGTCGGCCTCCGGGGAACTAGAAATTCACTTTCACGTTGGGCAGCTTGCTGTCCAGACGCTTTTGAACTTCGGCGGTGATGTCGAGCGAGCTGTCGTTGTACAGCACTTGGCTAGAGGTCAGCACCACGTTGAGTTTCTTCTCGGCGGCCACTTCCTTCACGATGGTGAGGACGTTGGTCTGGATCTGTTCCAGCGCGCCAGCGAAGGCTTTGTCGAGCTGCAGTTTTTTGGTCTGCACTTCGCGCTGCGCACCGGCGGCTTTGCTGCGGAAATCTTTCACTTTCTGGTCGAAAGCGGCTTTGTCCACAGTGCTGCTTTGTTTCACCAGCGATTGGTCTTCGGCGAGCAGGGCTTTCTCTTTAGTGTCGAGTTCGGCCTGGAAGCCTTTTTGTTTGTCCTTGAGCTGGCTGCGCACCGAATTTGCGGCTTTGGAATCGCGCATGATTTGCTGGATGTTCACCACACCGACGGCTGTCTCTGCAAAAGCAGGGCTGGCGACGCAGAGCGTGGCGGCAAGCAGGAATAGGAACGAACGTTTCATCGGGCACATCCTTATCGTTGGGACACAATTGAGGCTGTGTTCTGCACTACTTTAAACAGGAAATCCAGTATTAAGAAGGGATTGAACACGTGCAATGGAACTAAGTTCATGCTCTCCGGGAGCCGACCGACGACCCGCATAGCGGCAGTGTTTGGGGTGAAGCGCCCCATCAGGCCCGTAAGCGCTCATAAAACTCCCCTGGAGGCGACCGCCGACCCGCGAAGCGGCTGGGGTTTGGGGCAAAGGGCGCCATCAGGCCCGTAAGCGCTTAAATACTAGAAACGCGTCCCGAAGCTGAAGCGAACCAGTTCTTCATCGTCGTATTCCTGCTTCAGCAGAGCCTTGGCGAAATCGATGCGGATGGGGCCGAACGGTGAGGACCAGGCGATGCCGAAGCCAGCAGAGGCGCGGGGGCCGGAGTCGTCGGCAATGCCCGCCCCGGCGTCATCGGTGCCCCACAGGCTGCCGACATCCACGAAGGTGGCGCCGGTCACGCCGTGGTCGTCGGGCAGGCCGAGGGGGAAGCGCAGTTCGGCGGTGCCCGCATAGTAGTTGTTGCCGCCCAACGCATCTTCGGTGGCTATGTCGCGCGCGCCAAGGCCCGCTTTGCTGAAGCCGCGCACTTCCTCGGAGCCGATATAGAAGCGCTGGTTAATGCGCACATCTTTGCCAACACCGGTCACGTTGCCGCCGGACCCGGCGAGCAGGAACGTCCATTTCTTGGCGACGGGGTAGTAATATTCGCCCTGTATCTCGTGGCGGATGAAGCGATCGTCGCCACCCACACCGGCCAGATCCTGGTTCATGCGCCAGAAATAGCCGCTGGTTGGGGCTAAGCGGTTGTCGCGCCCATCGTAAATGAACGAGTGCCCGAAGATGGACGCCGAATTCTCGCCTTCCTGGTTGCGAATGTAGGTCGAGGCGTTGGCCTGAACGTCGGTGATGTTGCTCAGTTCATAATTGTAGCGAATCTGGTGTTGCAGTTTCTCGCTGAGTGCGTAGCTGAATTTCAGGATAGCGCCGGTGGCTTCGCGGTTGTACGAGGCTTCGTCCTGATAATCGACGGCGGTTTTATAGAGGTCGAACCCGGCGGCCACCGGGCGGTCGAGGAAGTAAGGCTCGGTGAAGCCGATATTGTACATCTGGCGTTGGGCTGCGAACATGGTGCGTGCGCGCAGTTGCTGGCCTTTGCCGAGGAAATTACTTTCGCTGACGCCGATATCGGCCAAGGGGCCATCCGCCGTCGAGAAGCCCGCGCCGAAGGTGATTTCGCCCGTTGATTTTTCTGCCACCGCCACATCGATTTGCGTTTTGTCGGGTGTGCTGCCGGGCTTGGTCTTGATGTCCACTGTCTCGAAGTAGTTCAGGTTCTTGAGGCGCTGCTCGGTGCGCTTCATTTTGCTGCTGGAATAGGCGTCGCCCTCGGTGAGGCGGAACTCGCGGCGAATCACTTCGTCCAGCGTACGCATGTTACCGAAGATGTTGATGCGCTCCACATAGACTTTGGGGCCCTCATCGATCTCGTAGATGAGGTCGATGATTTTCTGTGTGCCTTCCGTGCGGCGCTTGATCTTAGGATTGATCTCGACGAAGGCAAAACCTGCATCGCTCAGCTTATCGACCATGCTGTTAATCGAATCTTCTACTTCAGTGGCGTTGTAGACATCACCGGTTTTGGTGGTGATGTTCTCTTTTAGGTCGGGCATTTTGCCAGCGGCCAGTTTGCTCTCCACGTCGATTTTGCCGAACGTGTATTTCTCGCCTTCCTCAATGGTGAAGGTGAGATAGAACGCGTCGCGCTGCGGGCTGAGTTCGGCGATGGCCGATTTCACTTTGAAATCCGCGTAGCCGTTCTGGAAGTAGAAGCGGCGCAGCAGTTCCTGGTCGTAATTCAGGCGGTCGGGGTCGTAGCGGTCGGAATCGCTGAGGAACTGATACCAGCGCTCGCGGGCGGAGCTGACGATCTTCTCAAGCGTCTGCGCGTCGTAGGATTCGTTGCCGATGAACGAGAGTTTCTGGATGAAGGCGCGGGGGCCTTCGGTGATGTTGTAAACGAGGTTCACCCGGTTCTGTTCCAACTCGATGATCTGCGGCGTGATCTCGGCGGAGTAGCGGCCGCCCCGGCGATACACGTCGAGTAGGCGTTTGAGGTCGTTCTGTACTTTGGTGCGGGTGTAGATGCTGCGGGTGCGCAGGGTGATCTCGGCTTCGAGGTCTTTGGTGTCGATCTGGTCGTTGCCCTCAAAAATCACATCGTTGATGCTGGGGTTCTCCACCACCTGTACGGTTACCTTGCCAGCAGAAATATCCACGCCCACATCGGCGAAGAAGCCGGTGTCGTAAAGTCTCTTGAGCGCAAGATCGAGGTCGTAGCGGCTCACATCGTCGCCGCGATCGATGCCGAAATAGGTTTCCACGGCAGAGGTCTCGATGCGCTGGTTTCCATCGACGCGGATATCCGTCACCACTTCCGCCATCGAGACAGATGGGGCAAGCAGCATCAGAGCGCATATGAAGCGGTAAGACAAACGCATGGCTCTGATGTGCGCGAAAGCCTGAGCGAAATCAAGTGAAAGCTACGCGTTATTACGTGGCAAAATTACCATTCGCACTGCGTCATGGGCGGTTAGAATACGAGATTCTTCACGTCATTGAACACCGACAGCGCCATCAGCGAGGCGATGATGACGAACCCGAAGCGGAAACTGTATTCCTGAAACTTCTCGGCCAAGGGGCGGCCTTGCATGGCTTCCAGCGCGTAGAACGCAAGGTGGCCGCCATCCAGCATGGGAATGGGCAGCAGGTTCACCAATCCCAGATTCACTGACAGCAGCGCGATGAACCACAGGAACATGCGCGCCTTTTCGCCGAACGTATCGCCTGTCTGGGTCACTTTGCCGGAAAGCTCGGCGATACCGAGGGGGCCTTTCAGCTCCTCGGTCGAGCGTTTTCCGGTAATCATTTGCCCCATTACCTGCAGCGAGGTCAGACACATCTCGTACGTTTTTTGTGTGCCGATCCACAATGCGCTCGGCAGGCCGACATCCTCGTAGGTGAGTTGCTGGCTGCGGATGCCGATGAGCGGGCGCTTCACTTTGTTGCCCAACGCATCTTCGTCGTCGAACTCGATGGGGGTCAGCACTTGTTTGAAGCTTTTGCCGTCGCGTTCGATGGTCAGCGTTACCGGCGTGCCTAGATTGGTCATGATGGCGTCGGGAATGTCGTTGAAATGCTTCATGCGGCGTTTGTCGACTTTCAGCACCACGTCGCCGGTTTTCAGACCCGCTTCGGCTGCCGGGGTTTTTGGCATCACTTCGCCGATGACCGGTTTGGTGGAGGCCAGCCCGACGGTGAAAATGAAATAGGTGAACACCGCAATGGCCAGCAGGAAGTTCGACGCCGGGCCCGCCGCCACGATGGCGGCTTTCTTCCATAGCGGCTTGTGATGGAAGCTGACGGCTTTTTGCTCGGGCGTCATGCTGTCGATTTTTTTGCCGTCGGGGGTGCTGGCCGCGCCGGAATCGCCGTACATTTTCACGAAGCCCCCCACTGGCCACAGCGCGATGCGCCAGCGTGTGCCGTGTTT
>JBBKVX010000038.1:0-23088 GCA_037968615.1 Rickettsiales bacterium | reverse complement strand
GATATTCGCCCCGAATGGATCGACGGCATTTCCAAACTCGGGCTGACGGCGGGGGCTTCCGCCCCGGAACTGCTGGTCGAGCGCGTCATCGCCTATCTCGAAACATTGCGCCCTGTGGTGGTCACGCCTTTCGCGGTGGTCGAAGAGACCGTGTCATTCAACCTGCCCAAAGAAGTGCGCAGCCAGCCCTTCGCCGACCGGCTGAAGCGCACCGCCAGCTAGCGCTTGCACCCACAAAATCCCATGCTATAAGCGCGCTTCTGGTTAAGGGCGGTTAGCTCAGTTGGTTAGAGCGCCTCGTTGACATCGAGGAGGTCGGAGATTCGAGTTCTCTACCGCCCACCAGATTATTATTTCAGCTACTTAGCTAAAGTAAAAATTTTTTGTGCTACATTGCTGATCGCTGTTGAACGATCACGCATTGCACCTTCATCCAAATCAAAATCCTGCATCCACGCTAACGCGACAATCGCCAGAATATTCTCTTCTGTTATCTGACTTGCAGCGAGCGCATTTACGGCAGCAACAATCCTATTCGCTTCTGAAACATACTCATCAGCAGGTGCGCCAGCCTCTAACATACCTTCGATGTCTACTGCCTGTAACAGCTCATTTATTGCTTGCGATGTAATCATCGTTTTCGTCCTTAATTTGTTGAGCCACGCGATTGATCCCTACGCAAAGCCTGATTAACTTGCTATCTTTTGCATAAGGCACGGGTTAAACAGCTTCATGGCCAATCGCTCCCTAAAAACCAGAATTCGTGCGCTGTATGAGGGCAAATCGCAGCGCGCTGACCGATTCCGCTACGCGCTTTTGAGTGCCGACCTGCTCATGGTCATATTTCTCGTAGCCTCAAGCTTCTTCTATCATCATCCCGCGGTGCTGGTGCTGAACGTTATTTTCGGCCTGTACTTACTGGTGGATTACTGCGCGCGCTTCTGGCTAGCGGAGAAGAAACCTGCGTTCGTATTAAACCTTATCAATCTGGCCGACGTGGTAGCCATTGTTTCCTTTACTGCTCCGTTACTGGGACTGGATTTCGGTTTCCTCCGTGTGCTGCGTATCCTTCGCCTTATGCGCTCCTACCGCCTCGTGGCACGATTGCGAAAGGATTTCCCGTTCTTTCAGCGCAATGAAGATGTCGTGAACAGTACGCTCAACCTGTTTATCTTCATTTTTATCATGACGGAAATCGTACTCGTAACTCAGCGCGGTACGCCGGGCGTCAGCAACTTCCTCGACGCGATGTATTTCACCATCACCGCCCTCACCACCACCGGTTTTGGCGACATCACGTTGGAGGGCGATAGCGGGCGGCTGGTGTCAATCATCGTCATGATCTTTGGCGTATCGCTGTTCCTGCGCCTGATCCAGACAGTATTTCGTCCTAGCAAAGTACGTTTCGTATGCGCCGAATGCGGGCTTTACCTGCACGAAGCCGATGCAGTGCACTGTAAACATTGCGGCGATGTTTTGAACATTCCTTCCTCAGGGACACCTTAAAGCCTTATCCGCTCTATCCCGCCTGGCATTACAAGTGGCTCCGCCGTTCTCAGTCCCCCATTACCGCCCACCAGAGCTTTATTATTCAGCATGTTGCTTTGCGCGGGCGCTTTGCTTGTCGGTTAAGCGGGATATGGAGTGCATTTGACTCCATATGCGTGTAATAACTAGCCCACGCCATGGGCGTTTAGATCATCTTACAGTCGCAATGATGTGGTGTCGGCAAATTATGCGGCACAGGATTATCCGTTTACCATATCCAGAAAGACTTTATGCGCCTTGCCGCCTTCATTACCGCTCACATGCCCGAGATCATCGCCGAATGGGAAAATTTTGCGCTGACGTTAGTTCCGGCCGCCCAGCATATGAGCCCACTCGCATTGCGTAACCATATTCGTGGGTTATTGGATTTTATTATCGAGGATATGAAATCCGAGCAAACCGACCTGGAACAGAGAACAAAATCACGCGGCGAAAGCCCAATCTTACTGAAACATACGGCGGCCGAGATCCATGCATCCATCCGCCTTGCGGGTGGTTTTACCATGGACCAGATGGTTGCTGAGTACCGCACCCTGCGCGCCAGCATTATCCATTTATGGGAAGAGCAATTGCCGGAGAAAACCAAAGACGATTTGCTCGATTTGATCCGCTTCAATGAAGCCATCGACCAGGAGATGACGGAATCCATTCGGCACTACACAAAGAAACTCGATTATTCACGGAGCATCTTTCTTGGCATTCTAAGTCATGATTTGCGAAATCCTTTAGGTTCCGTGCGCATGTCCGCCGAGTTGGCGCTATCCATGGGAGGCCTTAATACCCGTCAGAGCATGCTGATGACGCAAGTGGTCGAGAGCACCGACCGGGCGACAGAAATCGTTACTCATTTGCTTGATTTAACCCGCGCGCGGCTAGGTTCGGGGCTGCCGGTGGTTCGGGAACATACAGTGATGGAATTCGTTGCCCGCGTGATTGTAGAGGAAACCCGCAACATGCATCCTGAACGGGCCGTCAATATTGAAGTATCGGGCGATACAGAAGGTGAGTGGGACAAACCACGCATTGGCCAGGTGCTTTCAAACTTGCTGGGTAATGCCATTCAATATGGCTTCAAGACTGCCCCGATTAACGTTGCTGTCAAAGGCGATGGCGATGCGGTGGTCATTTCCGTACATAATCACGGCAAGCCGATTGCACCCGAGTTGATGGGCCGCATTTTTGATTCCCTCAGCCGCGGCAACGATTTCGACGAGGAAAAACATCCGGCCTTATTTAATCTTGGCCTTGGGCTCTATATTTCCAAAGAAATCGTTACCTCACATCAGGGCATGATCAGCGTTACTTCCTCCGAGAAGGAAGGCACCACATTCACGGTGCGTCTCCCAAGAGCGGCCGCAATGGATGATGAAACCATCCACGTCCAAGCCCATTTGGCTCCACTTTATTAGCTGGCTGTCTTGCCGCAGAGGTTTGCTCTGTTCATCCGAGTGAATTAACCACACCAAAGCCTCGTTCGCAGCTTTCATGTAGTTGTTGGTTTTGATTCAGGTTAGAATTCGGACAAAGGAATTCTACATGGAAATTTTGGTGCACTCGCACGCAATGTACTTTGCCTCATTGGTGGGCGGGATTGCGTTTGCGTTATCGGGTTTTATTGCCGGGTCAAAAAAGAATCTGGATTGGATGGGTTTATTCATTCTGGCATTCCTGACCGCGAATGGCGGGGGCATTCTCAGAGATGTGCTGGTGGATCGGCCTCCGGTGATTTTATTAAGCAACCAGCCGTTCGTTATTGCGCTTGTTGTCACGCTCATAGGGGGCGCGTTTAAATTGCATCGCCATACTGCGGTGGAGAATCGTCGGCTTTTCGTTGTGTGCGATGCGGTGGGGCTTGTAGCCTTCGCTATAACCGGCGCGTTGGTTGCCTTGCAAATAAACGCTCCGTTCTTTGGGTTCATCACCCTAGCTTTCCTGACAGCCGCAGGTGGCGCCATTCTTCGCGATATACTTGTAAATGAGATTCCCGAAGTGCTGCATAGCGGGTTCTACGGAAGCATCGCCATTTTAATGGCGACCGCCATTTATTTCCTGAATGCACAAGCCTTGCTCAACTCACTCAGCTTACTAAGCGTTTTTGTGGGCGGGCTGGTGTTGCGGCTGGTCGCCTACCATTATCAATGGAAGCTACCAAAGCTGTAGGCATTCGGGATTACTTGAAAAATTCTAGGCTGCTTTGGTCAGTTCCTGGCGTGGCCCAAAGAATTCGAAATGCACCTGCGATGCGGGAATGCCCCATTTCACAAGATCGTGGTACAGATTCACCATAAAGGGCTGTGGCCCGCAGAAGTAATAATCAGCATCACGCGAAGTGAGTAGGCTTTCCAAATACTCCGCCGTGACGAAGCCAGTGCTGCCATTGCCTGTGCGCTGCCCGGTTTCGCTGTAGCGGCTATGGGCTTTCAAATTGGGGTATTGCTGTGCAAGCGCCTCCACGGTTCCCCGGAACGCCTGCACTTCTTCGTTCAGCACGGCATGGACAAAAATGGTTTCCCGCTGCGGAAAAGCTTCCAGCGCTGCTTGCAGGATGCTCATGATCGGCGTAATGCCAACGCCGGCCGCCAGCATCACCAGTGGACGTTCGTGCTTTTCCGTTACATCAAGGAAGAACTCCCCGCATGGCGGTGCAATTTCAATCATGTCGCCCTGTTCCACTTTATCGTGCAGCATGTTGGACACGTAGCCTGCGGGCGTATTCGCCACGGGCGGTAATTCACGTTTCACGCTGATGCGCAGATGCGGCTGTCCCGGCTTGTCGGATAGGCTGTAATTGCGCATCGTAGTTTGGCCATCCGGGGTAGCCGCACGCACCGTGATGTATTGCCCCGGCTTAAATGCGGGGAGCGAAGCCCCATCGGCCGCGACGAGATAGAACGAGGTAATGTTGCTGCTTTCCTTTTCTTTACGGCTGACGCGGAAGGATTTGAACCCTTCCCAGCCTCCGGGCTGATCGGCATTTTCTTTGTAAATCTGCTTTTCGCGTCCGATCAAGATATCAGCGAGGAATCCGTAGGCCGCCGCCCACGCATCAATGACTTCATCCGTCGCACCTGCCCCGAGCACTTCACGTATGGAAGCCAGCAGGTTTTTGCCTACGATGGGGTAATGCTCTGGCTTGATCATCAGCGATGCATGTTTTTGCGCGATTAATTCCACCGCGCCGCCGAGCACTTCCAAATTATCAATATTGGCGGCGTAGGCGGTGATTGCGCCCGCCAATGCGCGCTGCTGGTTACCAGCCGCTTGGTTCGCGGGGTTAAAGAAGGGCGCCACCTCCGGGTTATGGGCGAACATGCGCTTGTAAAAATGCTTGGTGAGCGTTTCTCCATGTTCGGACAAAATCGGTGCCGTGGATTTGACAATAGCGATGGTTTTCTCGTCCAACATAAAGACTCCCTATAATATGTAGATTAAATACATATTATGTCTATAATACCCTCTCACAAATTATCAAGGCCTATATGCAGCTGACTCAATTTACCGATTACGGCTTGCGCAGCCTCATGTATCTGGCCGCCCAGCCAGAGAAATTATGCAGCGTGCGTGAAATAGCCGAGCATTATAACATCTCCAGAAACCATCTGGTGAAGGTCGCGCATCGACTGGCCCAGCTTGGCTACCTCACCAGCAGCAAAGGCAAAGGCGGAGGCATTCGGTTGGCCAAAAAACCTGAAGCACTGCGTTTGGGCGATCTGGTGCTCGCTTTGGAGCCGAACATGAATTTGGTGGAATGTTTCAACCGGGAAACCAACACCTGTACTGTGGTAAGCGCCTGCAGGCTGAAGCATTTTCTTGCCAGCGCGAACAAGGCTTTTCTTCAAGAGCTCAATCAGCACACGCTTGCCGATGCTTCGTTTAATAAAGCACTCTTTCTAAAGAAATAGCCCGTTGTTCGACTATTCCATCGTTTCCCCCGTGGATTTTCTTGCGGGCGCTCTCAAAGCGCAGTTCGTTGACTTCGCGCACCAATGAGATATGAATTCTGAATGCATACTCTCTTCTATCCTTATCGTTGCCGCTTTAAGCGCGTGCGTACCTATTGCGGGTCCGTGACCGAAGTCACGCTGGCCCCGACAATTGCAGCATAGCTGCATCTAGTTGTTGGGGCGTTCTTCGAATTTTCTTTTGTAACCACGTCACCCAGCACCTCGCGTGTGCGATAGGATTTACCATGTTTAATATGACCGAACCGTTGCCTCCCATTACGATCACCGTAAAAGACCTCAAGGTACTCGATACGCTGCTGACGATAGAGCCCGCAGGCAAAGCCAAAACCGAAAACTATATTGCCGATTATTTGCAGCGCGAATTGAACCGCGCCAACGTGGTCGTCGAACAGGACTTGCCGGGTCATTTCGTCCGCATGCACAGCACCGTTACCTATGTCACCAACATGTTCGGCGAGGAGCGCCGTTTAACGCTCGTTTACCCCAAGGAAGCCGATATCATCGCCGGAAAAGTATCTGTGATGACCCCCATCGGCGCCGCATTGATCGGTATGGCTGCTGGCAAAAGCATCACCTATTACACCCCGAACGGCGGTGCGCAGACGTTAACGGTGATAGCCGTCAATTAGGCCCAATAATAAGGCGGCCAGCAATGGCCGCCTTATAGCACGAGGATGCGCGCGCACTAGAAAAGCAGAATCACGCCCCAAACAAACACCACATTTATCAGCGCCATAAGCACTGCGGCGCTGGCGGTGTCTTTTGCTTTTTTCGAGAGCGGGTGAATTTCCGGTCCGATCCGGTTGATGGCCGCCTCCACCGCAGTATTGACGAGCTCCAGCGCCAGCACCAACACTACGCTGCCGATCATGAGTATCAGCGCTATTTTATCGGGAGCCAAAAAGAAGGCGGCAGGAATCATGATGCCCGCCAGAACTACTTCCTGTCGAAAGGCTGGCTCATCGCGCCATGCAGCGATGATGCCCTGAGCAGAATACAAAAAAGCGTGCCAGATTCTCTTCATGCTAGTTTTTCGTTATGTCCAAAAATTTATTGTAAGAGTTGCTCTCGATTTCCATGAACCCCAGCAGCGTATGGAAAATATTGTCGTGGCTGTAAGGCTTCTTCTTTTTAGCCTCAAGCTCGGCGAACGTCACCCGTGCGAAATGTTTTCCTGCCCATATGATCATCGGCACGTGGCGCTGCTCTTTGGGGGCCAGGAAATTGGGCAAGCCATGCAGATACACATTGTTCTCCCCCAGTGATTCTCCATGGTCGCTGATATAGAGCATCGACGTTTCGAACCGATCGTCGTTCTGCTTCAGCAGCTCGATGACCTTATTGAGAAAATAATCCGTGTATAAAATGGCGTTGTCGTAGGCGTTATTGATTTCCTCGCTACTGCAATCGGCCAGTTCGTTGGTCTGACATTCGGGAGTGAATTTTTTGAATTCTTTCGGGTAACGCTTGTAATAGGCAGGCCCGTGATTGCCCATGGAATGCAGCACAATGAGAATATCGCCCTTGGGGTGCTCGTTAATGTACTGCTGCAAACCGACCAGCATGCCTTCGTCGCGGCATTCACCCCCATCGCATATCGTGTTTGTTTTGGGGGTGCGGAAATCTTGATAGGTTATCCGGTCGGCGACGTTCTTTGAGCTGGAGTTATTGTCGCGCCACAGCACCTGTGCACCCGACCGCACAAGCACGTCCAATGCGTTCTCTTTGCCCTTGGCCTTCTCGACATTGAACCCTTTTTCCGGATCGATCGAGAACATACATGGCACTGAAATCGCGGTCAAAGTAGCGCAGCTCCGAATGTTTTTAAAACTCACCACCTGCTGTTTTTCAAGCAATGGGTTGGTCTTTTTATCGTAGCCGTTCAGAGAAAATCTGTCGGCCCTCGCGGTTTCCCCTACCACCATGATGGTCAACTCGCGGTCGACGTCCGTATCCGGGATTTTGGCATCGATGCCCGTCAACGTAAGCGGCTTGCTTTCCTTCTGGGAACGCCAGAAGTCGCGCACCTTGCGCCCAAGCGCGAACTCGTAGTTCCCGGGGTTCGCGTAGTAACGTATCGATTTGTGCTCGCGGAAGAACGATGCCGTGGCCGCACTTTGCAGATACAGCAGCACCAATACGATGGCCAAGAGCGCACCGATCCACTTCACCCGCGAGAACAGCTCCCGGTAAAAGGGTTTGAACCGAATGTTGGCGCGATAAACGAACAGAGCGGGAAGAATGCCTAAAAAGAAGAGATACACCATCATGCTTACGCTGAGCAGGTCGCCCGCTTCTTTCGCATCTGTTTCCAGCGTGTTGCGAATCATCAGGTCGTCGATGATAATGTTGTAGCTGTCCATGAAATAAGCGGCCAGCGACGACGCAATCAGCAAGACGATCAGGATGGGTTTAATGGTGCCGCGGAAGCAAAAAAGCGCCAGCACGATTACATTCACCGCCGTGAAGCCAAATGCCAGGGTGGCGAGGAAAAATGCGTTCTTCGCATTGAGCGGGTAATCAACAAGCAAGGCCGAGAAGAACGCCGAATTCGCAAATACCATCCAAAACACAACCACAAGGATGATAAGGTGCATGCTTGTGATGTTTGCTGGGGCGAAAAGCTTTTTAAGCATAGGGCGACCTGACTCTTGTAGTGGCAGAAATGAATAGCATGGTGCCAAATCTGCCTAAGCTTATTGAATTACGAGTCAACAAAAGAATAGGCATTAGAAACTGTTGTGCAGATGAAAAAAATAGCGCACATACGAACTAGGCATCACGGATCACTGGCAATCCGTGTTACGCGCTTTTTCCTTATTCCTCATTCCATAGGCTTGCGATGCATTTGTTATCTACCATCAAGGATGTGCTGTTCGTTCCGATTCATCCCAAAGGAAAACCGTTCATTCTGATTGCCGCGGTGTTGGCACTGCTGCTCTTTATGTGGTCGAGCTATGCGGGGCTGGTGGGGCTGGTTGGCTTGCTGTTCTGCACGTATTTCTTCCGCAATCCGGATCGCGTTGTGCCCCAAGGCGCTGGGTTCGTACTGGCTACGGGCGACGGCGTTATAAGCCATGTCACGCAAGCTCCCCTGCCTAAAGAATTGAATGGCGATGGAACGCTGTTCCATAAAATCTCGATTTTCCTGAATGTATTCAATGTGCATGTCAACCGCCTGCCGGCCAGCGGCACGATCACCAAACATATCTATATCCCCGGCAAGTTCATCAACGCGGCGCTTGATAAGGCCAGCGAGGATAATGAGCGTACGGTCAGCACCCTGACGAACGAGCAAGGCGAAACCATTGGTTTCTGCCAGATCGCCGGGTTCGTCGCCCGCCGCATCATTCACGAAATTACGCCAGGTCAGGTGGTTTTGCAGGGCGAGCGCTACGGAATCATTCGCTTTGGTAGCCGTTGCGACGTCTACATTCCGCTGCATTACAACTTACTGGTGGATGTCGGTAGCGTGGCGGTCGGTGGCGAAACGATGCTGGCCATTCACCCCGAACATTTCCAACCCAGCGCACTCACATGGTTTAAAAAGTGATCTTAAAACGCATCTACCCCTACATTCCCAACGCCATCACCCTTACCTCGATGTGCCTTGGGCTTACCGCGCTACGCTTCAGCTATGTTCGGGAAGACATTTATTTATCACTCGTGCTGCTGCTGCTCGCCGCCTTTCTCGATGGAATCGATGGCAAGGTCGCCCGCAAATTGAAAGTGGAAAGCCCCACCGGCGCGCAACTGGATTCCCTTGCCGATTTCCTCAACTTCTGCGTCACGCCCGCCCTGATCATCTATGAGTGGCACTTGAAAGACTTCTACGTCTTTGGATGGGCGGCCACCCTTGCGTTCCTGGTGGGCGGCGCCTATCGCCTTGCGCGGTTCAACGTGATGTACACCAAGGGCACTGAGAACGTTTCCACCAACTATTTCATTGGCGTGCCTACCCCTGCCGGGGCCGTGCTTATCTTCCTGCCGATGGTGCTTGAATTGAAGGGCTACGTAAGTGCCATTTCCTCGCTCTATACCGCCCTCTACATCACCGGTTTGGCGGCCTTGATGATCAGCCAGGTCAAAACCCCATCCAATCGCTTGCTTTACATCACCAAGCGAGCCGCACCCTTTGCCATTCTTATCGTTGCTGGAATCGTTGCCGGGTTTGTCTATGCGCCGCTTGACACCTACCTCGCCTGCATCGCTGCGTATGGCCTTGTGACGCTCTACTTCTTCTTTAATGACGAGCGATACGCCTAAAAACTCAGCTATGCTGCGGTTTATGGCTTAAATCTGCTGAAGCTTGATGCCCTTGCGCATGTGGGAACGGAACGAGAAGCTGGCTTTGCTGGCAGCCAGCGGGCGGTTCTCGGCAATGCGGCGCAGGCTGTAAAGTATGAGCCCACCCGCCAGTGCGCCGATATAAAAGAACAGCATCATGTAGCCAGCCAGATACATCAGCAACCCGGCGAGCAACGGGCCGATGACGGCCCCTGCCCCTTGCATCGATTGCAGGCCGGTGCTGGTGCGCACAAAATCCTTGGCTTCCACGAAATCGTTGGCGTGGGCCATGCACAGTGAATAAAGCGGATGGAACCCAGCGCCGAACCCGATGCCCAGCATAATCAATACGCCGAGGCCGAACGTTTCGGCGGGCACCGCCCAAAGCGATATCACGAACAGCATTGCGGATGAAACGGAGATCAGCACTGCCGCCAACACAATGACCCAGCGACGGTTGATGCGATCGGACAGCGCGCCGAGCGGCCATTGCGCCACCAGCCCGCCCAGCAGGCTGGCAGCCATGAACCAGGCCACAGCATTCTGTTCGAAGCCCATCTTCAGCACGAACACCGCCGAGAGCCCCCAATAGGCACCGCCAATCAGGCCGAACACCAGCGCCCCGGCCACGCCCAGCGGCGATGCTTTGATAAGCTGGCGTAGGCTGAACGATTCGGGCTGCGCCACTTCGGTGGGCTGGATGGAATAGCCGACCATCAGCGGAATAAGCGACAGCGACAGCATCATCGCTGAAATGGAGTAAAGCTGGAAGTCGCTTGAGTCGGCGGTGAAGAACAGCATTTGCCCGGCGCTCATGGCGAGGAAGTTGATGATCATGTAGACGGAGAGAATCTTGCCGCGCGACTTGCTGTCGCCAATGCTATTAAGCCAGCTTTCCATCACCGTATAGAGATGCACGAAGCAGAAGCCGTACACGAAACGCAGGCCGATCCACACCCATGCTTGTGGCAGCAGCGCGTGGCATAGCATCATCGCCGAAGCGCAGGCCGATGCGGCGGCGAAGGTGCGGATATGTCCGACGCGGAAAATCAACCGTGGGCAAATGAATGTGCCGAGAATGAAGCCCGCGTAATAGGCCGACATCATGGCGCCAGAAACCAGGTTCGGATGCTCAAAGGCCGCGCCTTGTGCGGGCAGCAGCACGGTCTGCAACCCATGCCCTAAGCACAGAATAGCAAAACTGGCGAGCAGCGCGGAGACGGAAAATAGATTCTTGAACATAGCCGTCCAGATGAGGGTTAATGCCAAGGCATGGTGGAAAGAATGTTAGGCCGCCATCGTCTTTTCACTGGCGCTGTTTTCGGCGGCTTCCATAAAGCCGTCGGCCCATGCGCGGATGTCGTGATGTTCGATGATACGCTCCATACGCCGCATGCGATCGGCTTTCTCAAGCGCGGGCATGGTGAGTGCCTGATGGAGTTTTTCGCTCATCGCGCCCACGTCGTAGGGGTTGGCGAGCAAGGCACCATGCAGTTCGGCGGCGGCCCCGGCGAATTCGGAAAGCAGCAGCACGCCTTCCGGCGCACAGGCAGCTTTGGCGACCACGTACTCCTTGGCCACCAAATTCAGCCCGTCGCGCAGCGGCGATATCCATGCCACATCGGCGGCGGCGTAATAGCTGACCAGTTCGTCGAACGGCAGGCTGCGGAAGAAGAAGCGGATCGGCGTCCATTGCATGGTGGCGAAGCGGCCATTGATACGGCCGATCGAACGTTCGATCTCGCGCTGAATGCTTTCGTAGATTTTCATGCCCGGCGCCGACGGTGTGCAGATATTCACCAGCGTAACCTTGCCGCGATGCTCGGGATGCTGTTCAAGCATGCGCTCGAACGCGGCGAGTTTTTCCAACTGCCCCTTCACGTAATCAATGCGCTCGACGGAAAGCACCAGCCCTTGTGGCACCTCGGCGCGCAGCTCGGCGATGCGGCGCTGACTGCTTTCGCGGGCCACCACTTCGCGGATATATTCCACATGAATGCCGACCGGATGCGCACCCATTCGCAGCGAGCGGTGCTCAGCGGTGATGTGGCTCGGGTAGCTGCTCGACGCCACCGCATTGCCATAGGACACAAAGCGCGGTGCAGCCTTAGTGGTTTCATGCACCACCGTTTCGCAATGCGCGTTCACCGCATCGACGAAATTATTGATGTAGCGCGGGATGTGGAACCCGACATAATCGCATTGCAGCAGGCTGCTGATAATCTGCCCCCACCATGGCAACACGCTTAACGCGTCGAACGACGGGAAGCTGGTATGGTGGAAGAAGGCGATGGTGAGATCGGGACGAAGAGCGCGCAAATAGGCGGGCACCAGCCACAAATTATAATCATGGATCCAGATGGTGGCGTTCAGCGCCGCTTCCTGCGCCGTGGCTTCGGCGAATTGGCGGTTGATGTTCTGGAAATGTTTCCAATGCGCGTGGTTGAACGTGGCGCGTTCGACGAAGTTGAACAAAATGGGCCACAACGCTTCTTTCGAGAAGGTCTCGTAGAAGATGTTTACGTCCTTCGCGCTCAGCGGCACCAGCCGCGCATGCAGGCCGGGAATGTTCTCGGCATCGACGGAGACGCGTAGGTCGCTCTCGGTCAGCTCGCGCCCGTCTTTCAGTGTCCACGCTACCCACGCACCTTTGATGCCGGATTTGAACACGTTGAGCAGGGTCGGCAGAATGCCATTCGGGCTTTTGGGCGAAACGCGCGTGACGCTGCCGTCCTCGGCGCGAATTTCCTGATAGGGCAAGCGGTGATAGACCATCACCAGATCGGATTCGCCCACCGGCGCCGTGTGTTGCGGCGGTGCGTCAACCAGCAGGTCGAAATGTTTCAGGCCTTCATGCACGCCTTCGGGGCCATGGGCCTTGGCGTAATAGATGTGGCTGCGGTCGCCGAGTTTTTTGCGCAGCGGCTCCTCGGCATTGCCGACCACGATGCCGTTGATGCCCAGCGCCAACATGTCGTAATCGTTCAGCGTATCGCCCGCGATCACAGTTTGTTTATGGTCAAGCTTCAGCAGTTCCAGCAAGCGGTGCAGCGTGGTGCCTTTATCGACGCCCTGCGGCAGGATGTCGAGGTAGCGGCCATGCGAATAGATGGGGTTGCAGCCCATGCTGCGAATTTTTCCGAGCAGTTCTTCGGTCACCTGTCCGGGGCGCGCGTAGAACGACATACGGCGCTCTTGTGGCACAGGCTGGCGCTCGAACTCTTCCAGTTCTGGCAAGGCCAGTAGAATGGCGTTAGGGCCCGGCCAATTTTGGGCGAGCATGCTTTGCAGCGGCTGAACATGCGCAAAGTTGCGGCCGTCCACCACCGTCGCCCCGACATCGGCAATGATGTAATCGGGCGATGGGATTAATAGGTCATCCACCAAGGGGCGAATGGTTTCGAGTGATCGACCGGAGACAAAGATCAACGTGCTGTTCATCGAGCGACGCAGCTGATCGTAAAGTGGTTCAGCTAAATATGCGTCTTGCGCCAAAAAGGTGCCGTCTAGGTCGGTCGCGAGTGTAAAATTCATCAGCGTCCTCCAGAACTGCACCCTATCTGCTGCGGCGCAACATGTAAAGGTTTGTGCCGAAAAAAACCTAAGAAAGACGACTAATGCAGGGGCAATTCGGCGTCGGGCATGTGGTGCGTGCCGAGTTTACTGACGATGGTGCTGCTGGCCTCGTTAAGCCCGAGCAGCTCGACTTGAGTGCCCGCAGCGCGGAATTTCAGCACCACGCGGTCGAGCGCGCCGACGGCGGAGAGATCCCAGAAATGCGCCTCGGTCAGATTGATGGTGACGTGCGTGAGGCCTTCCTTTGTGTCGAACAGATTCACGAATTCACCCGCCGAAGCGAAGAACACTTGGCCATAGATATGGTAATCGCGGCGCGTGCCGTCCTCGGTCAACGCGGATTCGACGGACAGAAGTTGCGATACTTTCTTGGCAAAGAACAAGGCGCTGAGAATGACGCCGACCAACACCCCACGCGCCAGATCGTGCGTGGCCACCACCACAGCGACGGTGGAGAGCATCACGATGCTGGATTGGCGCGGATGCGACACAAGATTGCGCACCGACGCCCAGTTGAAGGTGCTGATGGACACCATGATCATCACCGCTACCAGCGCCGCCATGGGAATTTGCTTCACATAATCGGCCAGCACGATGATGAGAATGAGCAGAAACAGCCCGGAGCAGAAGGTAGACAAACGCCCACGCCCACCGGATTTTACGTTGATGACCGATTGCCCGATCATGGCGCACCCGGCCATACCACCGAACATACCTGCCACGATGTTGGCAAAGCCCTGCCCCGTGCATTCACGGTTCTTGGCGCTGGGCGTGTCGGTCATGTCGTCGACGATCAGCGCGGTCATCAGCGATTCCAGCAGGCCTACCGCCGCCAACGTCAGCGAATAGGGCAGAATGATGCGCAGCGTTTCCCAGGTGAGCGGAATGTCGGGGAACAGGAACATCGGCAGGCTGGTGGGCAGCGTGCCCATATCGCCCACGGTTTTCAAATCCAGCCCTAAGCCGATGCTGGCGAGGCTGACCACCACAATCGTGACCAGCGGCGACGGGATGGCTTTGGTAATGCGTGGCAGCAGGTAAATAATGGCCAACCCCGCGGCGACCATGGCGTACATGTGCCAGCCTGCGCCCACGAAATGCGGCAATTGCGCCATGAAGATGAGAATGGCCAATGCGTTGACGAACCCAGTGACGACGGATTTCGACACGAAACGAATCCAGCCGCCTAGCCGGAACATGCCCGCCAGCATTTGGATGACGCCGGTCAGCAGCGTGGCGGCCAACATGTATTCAAGCCCATGTTCACGCACGAGGCTCACCAACACCAGCGCCATGGCCCCGGTGGCTGCCGAGATCATGCCCGGGCGACCGCCCACGAACGCGATGGTCATGGCGATGCAGAACGAGGCGTACAGCCCGACTTTGGGGTCGACACCCGCGATGATGGAGAAGGCAATGGCCTCGGGGATGAGCGCGAGCGCCACCACTAAGCCGGAGAGCAGATCGTTGCGGATATTGCCGAACCATTCGGCGCGAATTCGTGTCAGGTTCATGGGTCGCCTTAATATCGTTGGGTGCCGGATTTACATCGCACAGGCGAAGACAAGGCATTCAGACCCTGCGCTATAGGCAACAGGACGCAGAATGTCTACGAAGAATGGACGTCATACTTGCCCGTTGAGGCATTGTCTGCCACTCCCTGATCGCTAAGAAAGCATAGGAGCGCGCCGATGATGTCAAAACTTTCATGGCTGCTGAAGCAGTTTACGAGCCAGTTATGGCTGCGCGCCACCTTGTTCTGCGGCATCGGCATTTTCACGGCACTCGTGGCGCTGCTGATCAAGGATTTCATTCCAGAGGATATTTCACGTAAAGTCGGTGCGGAAGCGGTCGACACTATCCTGCACATCCTCGCCAACAGCATGCTGGCGGTGACGACCTTCTCGCTCAGCACCATGGTGGCGGCCTATGCGGCGGCCAGCACCAGCACCACCCCCCGAGCCACCAAACTCTTGCTCGAAGACCGCACCGCGCAAAACGCGCTTTCCACGTTCATCGGCTCGTTCCTGTTCAGCCTTGTCGGCATCATCGCGCTGCAAATGGGTGTGTATGGCGATAGCGGCCGTTTGGTGCTGCTGGTAGTAACGCTCGGCGTCATTTTCGTCATCACCGCCATGCTATTGCAATGGATCAGCCACCTGACGCAGCTTGGCCGCGTTGGCAAAACCATCGACATGGTAGAAAAAGCCGCGCAAAAAGC
The DNA here is from genome assembly GCA_037968615.1 of Rickettsiales bacterium. Classification (GTDB taxonomy): domain Bacteria; phylum Pseudomonadota; class Alphaproteobacteria; order Rickettsiales; family UBA3002; genus QFOX01. Next base: position 7,491 of record JBBKVX010000038.1, on the reverse strand, counting down.
CATCGCGCAACGACTTACCCATCCCTATCTCGGCGGCGTGCAGCTCCGCGACACGATTCCCCAAAGCACCCACCACCCCATTACGCACGCCACCATCGGGCATATCCAGCATATCGACATGCAGCAGTTGCAAGAGCTGGCGGAGCGTTTTGAAACCGAATTGTTCTTTGTCGCCCTGCCCGGCTCGTTCAACGACAGCTGCCATCCCATCCTCTACAGCAGCACCATGCTGGAAGAAGAAAAGAGGGAGGCCATTTGCAATGCGTTCAGCATCGGTGGCGACCGCACGTTTGAATACGACCCGCGTTACGGGCTAATCGTGCTCAGCGAAATCGCCTCGCGCGCGCTATCGCCCGCCGTGAACGACCCCGGCACCGCCATCGATATCATCGGCACCTCGCTACGCCTGCTCACGCAGTGGGTGCGTTTCGATACGAGCGACAAAGACGTTCTCTATGCGCGCCTTCACGTGCCGGGCATGCAGCTCGAAGATGTGTTCGACGACATCTTCACCCCCATCGCGCGTGATGGGGCGGGGATGGTGGAGGTGGGCATCCGGTTGCAAAAAACCTACCGTTCCCTATCCCGCCTGAACGACGCGGAATGCCGGAAGCTGGCGCATACGCATTCCGCCCTCGCCCTGAAACGCGCCGCCGAAACCCTCAAAATTTCTGAAGACATGGAAACGCTGAAGGCTTTGGCCCTCTAATTAGGCGGGCACAGCCCCTCACATATCCCGTTTTTTTGAATCATGGCATCCTGGCCACAGAAGGAAGCTGCATTTTATTGGCCTCCAGCCTTATGTTGCGGCGCAGCGTGACTATAATGTCCGTTTGGCTAGCTTGGTTATTAGAGCCAGTTATTTTCATTCAGGGGAGATTCTATGAGCGTTATGTCAAAGGGTTGTCGTTATGGATTGGCCGCATTGCTGCCAACACTCTTATACACGGGTTCGGCACACGCTGCTGGTTTCTACATTCAAGAGTCTTCGGTTTCCGCGCTCGGTTCGGCCTTCTCGGGCTCCGTGTCGTCGATCGATGACGCTTCCACTGTGTATTTCAACCCGGCAGGCATGACCGATCTTAGCGGTCGCCAAGTAAGTGCAGGCATCCACCTGCTGATGCCTAAATCAGAACTCACCGACACCGGCTCCACCTTCGGCGGTGGCGCGGTTGGCGGCGGCAACGGCCCGAATCCCTACGACGCAACGCCAGTGCCCAACCTGTACTTCGCTGCCCCGATCGACGACGAGAGCCGTCTCTGGGCGGGTGTGGGCTTCAACGCACCGTTCGGCCTCGCCAACAATTATGGCCAAAGCTACTTCGGTCGCTTCGATTCGACAGAAACTTCTTTGACCGTACTCAACCTGTCGCCGGTCGTTGCGTATAAACTGAACGACATGTTCTCCGTCGGTGGCGGCGTGGACATTCAGTACGCACGCGCCAAGCTGCGTTCGCGCGCAACCGTGGGCGGCCCCGTTGGCAGCAGCGAGTTGGAAGGCGACGACGTGTCCGTAGGCTACAACCTCGGTGTTACCTTCAAACCCATGGACGGCACCCGCATCGGCGCGCATTACCGCTCGGGCATCGACCAGACACTGGATGGCGACATCAACCTGACCGGTGGCACCGGCGCTGATTTCTCGACAAGCGGCTCCGCCGATCTGAACCTGCCCGACATCGCCACCTTAGGCATTACCCAGGATGTGGCTGAAGATTGGCGCGTCATGGGCCAATTGTCGTGGTACGGCTGGAGCAACTTCGAGACCATCCGCGCTGTCAACGACGCGGGCACGACACTCTCGAACACTCCGCAGAACTACAAAAACACCCTCGCCTTCTCGGTGGGTGGTGAATACGATTGGACCGACCAATGGACGTTCCGCGCTGGTTACCAGTACGATCCCACCCCGACGCAGGATGGTTTCCGCACCACCCGCACACCGGACGGCGACCGTAACTGGTTCACCGCTGGTTCGACCTACAAGTATAACGAGCGCATGTCGTTCGATTTCGCCGCCGCTTACATCGATGTAGGCAACGAAGAAATCAGCGTCACTCGCAACGGCGGCGCCGCTGTGGTGAATGCCGATACGGAAGGCCGCGTTGGCATCGTATCCGCCGCGATCAACTACAAGTTCTAGATCGCGCCTAAAAAGAAAAACCCCGCCTTCTGCAAAGAAGGCGGGGTTTTTTTATGGGCTGGCGCGAACTAGCGCCGGGTCTTGTCGGCCAGATACACGCCGAGCAGGTTTACCTTGTTGGTGAAGAAGCCCAGCTCCTCCAATGCAAGCTGCACCGAGCGTTGGCGGGGATGCCCCTCGAACGTCATGAAGAACTGCGCGCTGTCGGAACCGCTGCTGTTGCGGCGAATGTAGCTTTCCAGCTTCAGCATGTTCACGCCGTTGGTGGCGAACCCGCCCATCGCTTTGTAAAGCGCCGCCGGAATGTTGCGCACCGTGAAGAACACGCTGGTCAGCACCGTGCCCTCGGCCGGATCGGGGTCGATCGGCTCGGCGGACAGCACCACGAACAGGGTTTCGTTATCGTCCGCGTCCTCGATGTTCGCAGCGACGCGTTCCAATTGGTAGAGTTCGCCCGCCAACGCTGAACAGATGGCGCCCTTGCTGGCATCCTTCCACGCCGCCACATCGCGCGCGGCAGTGGCCGTGTTGTCGTGGATATGGGTGGCGAGCGTGTGCTCGGTAATAAAGCTACGGCATTGCAGCAGGCCCTGATGGTGCGAATAGACATCGGTGATGGATTCCACCGTCGCGCCGGGCACGCTGTAGAGGTGATGCTCGATTTTTTGGATATGCTCGGCCACGATGCTTAAAGACGTGCGCGGCAGCAGGTTATGGATCTCGGCCACTCGGCCGGCCTGCGAGTTCTCGATGGGGATCATCGCGCATTTGGCGCGGCCATCGGCCACGGCGGCGAACACTTCCTCGAACGAACTCAGCGCTAACGTCTTCATATAAGGGTAGTTCTGGCGGCAGGCCAAATCGGCGTTCGCGCCCTCCACGCCCATGAAGGCGATGGTGTGTTCTGCATCATTACTACTGGACATAAGCGGCTCTCATCCTTATCTATACCGCAGATTTCCTAAGGATAAACCGTGGGAATAGCAAGGTTTTATACTATGAGCGAGAACTGGAACATCGATAGCTGGCGCGGCAAAACCATCAAGCAGCAGCCCGTCTATCCCGATGCCGGGAAACTGAGCGCGGTGGAAAAGACGCTTACCCAGGTGCCGCCGCTCGTGTCGCCGGAGGAAATCCGTCAGCTGAAAAAAGAATTATCGCGCGCCGTGACGGGCGATGCGTTCCTGCTGCAAGGTGGCGATTGCGCCGAAAGCTTTGCCGAGTTCTCGGAAGCCAACCTGCAGCGCTTCTTTAAAGTGCTCATTCAAATGACCATCGCGCTGATGTACGGCGCGGGCACACCGGTAGTAAAAGTTGGGCGCATCGCCGGGCAGTTCGCCAAGCCGCGTTCCGATGGCATGGAAACCGTGAACGGCGTCGAACTGCCAAGCTACCGCGGCGACATGGTGAACGGCATGGAGTTCAATGCCGCGCAACGCGTGCCCGACCCCGATCGTTTGCTGCAAGGCTACTACCAATCCTCCGCGACGCTGAACTTCCTGCGTTCGCTCGCGCGTTCGGGCTACGCCGCCTTGCCGCGCGTGGCGAGTTGGAACATGGATTTCGTCGGCACCTCGCCGCAGGGAAAACATTTCTCCGAGATCGTGCAACGCATCAACGACTGCCTCGCCTTCATGAACGCCACCGGCCTCAATGCCGAGCGTGAAGAAGAATTGGCCGAAGCGCGTTTCTACACCTCGCACGAATCGCTGCTGCTGAATTACGACGCCGCCCTCACCCGCCGCGATCAAGAAACAGGCGAGCATTATGTCGGCTCCGCGCACATGTTGTGGATCGGCGACCGCACGCGCAATCCGCAAGAGGCGCATGTCGAATTCCTGCGCGGCGTATCAAACCCCATCGGCTGCAAAGTAGGGCCGAGCATGACGCGCGACGATCTTCTCGCGCTGTGCGATGTGCTGAACCCGAACAACGATGCGGGACGCCTCACACTTATTTCGCGCATGGGCGCGGGCAAAGTGGATGAGTTCTTGCCGCCGCTGGTAAAACTTCTGGCCGACGAAGGACGCAACGTGGTGTGGAGCTGCGACCCGATGCATGGCAACACCATCAAGTCGCCGAACGGATACAAGACGCGCAAGTTCACCGACATCCTCGCCGAGGTGCGCAAGTTCTTCCTCATCTGTTCTGCCGAAGGCGCGCAAGGTGGCGGCGTGCACTTTGAAATGACCGGGCAGGATGTAACAGAGTGCCTGGGCGGTGCGCAGGCGATTTCGGAATTGGATCTCTCCAACCGTTATCATACGCATTGCGATCCGCGCCTCAACGCATCGCAGTCGTTGGAACTCGCATTCCTCATCGCGGAACTTCTGAAAAAACGCTGACGCATTTTTTCTTTTCAGAAAAAATTTTTCAAAAAATATTTTGTGCGCGAAAAAATTTCGCACTGCACTTTGTTGCGCGCGAGCAACAAAAATAAAATCAGCGAAAAAAAATAAACGCTGTTTGCATGTTTCAATCACGTGATCGTGGAATCACACGCATGTCTGTGGGCATAACGGTTGTGTTGTTAACTTTGTTTAGGAGACTATCATGGCTGTAGCCAAAAAGAAGACCGTTGCTAAAAAACCTGCCGCTAAAAAAGCAGTAGCTAAAAAACCTGCTGCTAAAAAAGCAGTAGCTAAAAAGCCCGCTGCTAAAAAGACCGTAGCTAAAAAAGCTCCGTCGAAAGCTGTCAAAAAAAAAGTAAAAAAGTAGCTGCTAAAAAAGCAGTTGCTAAAAAGCCGGTGAAAAAAGTTGCCAAGAAATCGGCAGCTAAGAAAGCTACCAAGAAGACGGTAGCGAAAAAGGCTGCCAAGAAGACGGTAGCTAAGAAAGCCCCGGCTAAAAAAGCTACGAAGAAAGCAGCCCCGAAGAAAAAGGCTGCTGCTAAGAAAAAACCCGCTGCTAAAAAGCCGCTTCTGCCGATCCTCGGTGGTTTGTAGTCTTTTACAACGGACTGATTCGAAAAGGCCCGCGCAAGCGGGCCTTTTTTTATGCCTCCGTCTAGCTGCGAACAGGTTCGCAGCTACGGCAACGGCTCATTCGTGCTCGGCTCGCCTCCGCGCGTATGATACATTTTATTGTTAATGAGTGTCATCCCCGCGTAGGCGGGGATCCATGTCGAGCTGCAGGAGCTATCTATCCATTGAGTTCGCACGCTGCATGGTATGGATTCCCGCCTGCGCGGGAATGACATGAGCCAAAAGACAAAAAACCCCGCGCTGGTTTCCCGGCGCGGGGTTTCTGTTTGCTATCGGCTAGGACTAAGCTTCTTGAGCTTCGCCGCCAGCGCGTTTGCGGCGCATCGATTTGCCGGCCATTTCGTATTGGTCGGATTGGTCTTCGCCGGTGGCTTGGTCCACGACTTTCATGCTGAGGCGAACTTTGCCACGGCCGTCGATCTCGAGAACTTTAACCTTCACGGCTTGGCCTTCCTGAATCACGTCGGTCACGGTGTTGACGCGGTGGTCAGCCATTTCCGAAATGTGCACGAGGCCGTCGAGGCCGCCGAGGAAGTTCACGAACGCGCCGAAATCAACGATGCGTACGACTTTACCGTCGTAGATCTTGCCGATTTCCGGAACCGCCGTGATGCCTTCGATCCACTTACGAGCGGCAGCTGCCGACTCTTCGGAGGTCGCGAAGATGTTGATGGTGCCGTCTTCCAGGATGTCGATCTTGGTGCCGGTGGTTTCGGTGATCTCACGGATCACTTTACCGCCGGAGCCGATCACTTCACGGATCTTGTCGGTCGGGATCTTCAGCGAGGTGATGCGCGGCGCGTTGCCCGACAGCTCAGGGCGAGCAGCGGTAAGCGCGAGGCTCATCTCGTTGAGGATGTGCAGACGGCCAGCTTTCGCCTGGGTCAGCGCGATCTTCATGATCTCTTCGGTGATGCCTTGGATTTTGATGTCCATCTGCAGCGCGGTCACACCATTGGTGGTACCCGCTACTTTGAAGTCCATGTCGCCCAAGTGATCTTCGTCGCCCATGATGTCGGAGAGGACGGTGAAGTCCGAACCTTCCAGCACGAGGCCCATGGCGATACCAGCCACCGGCTCTTTCAGCGGAACGCCCGCATCCATCATCGCCAGCGACGCACCGCACACGGTGGCCATCGACGACGAACCGTTGGATTCGGTGATCTCCGAAACAACGCGGATGGTGTAGGGGAATGCTTCTTTCGTCGGCAGCAGCGGACGCGCAGCACGCCAGGCGAGTTTGCCATGGCCTTGCTCACGACGGCCCGGGGCGCGCAGCGGGTAAGCCTCACCTACCGAGTAAGGAGGGAAGTTGTAATGGAGCATGAAGTGCTCATCGTACGAACCTTCGATGGCGTCGATCAGCTGCTCGTCCTGCGAGGTGCCGAGCGTGGTGACTACCAGCGCCTGGGTTTCGCCACGGGTGAACAGGGCCGAACCGTGGGTGCGCGGCAGAACGCCAACTTCGCACTTGATGGGACGGATCTGATCGGGGTTACGACCATCGATGCGTTTTTTGTCTTTGGCGATTGCCGAACGAACGATGTCCTGTTCGATTTTCTTCAGCACGGTGCCAACGTATTTCTCACCGTATTTGCCTTCGTCAGCCGAACCCACGAATTTCTCGGTGGCGGCTTTCTTGGCTTCGCTGAGAGCAGCAACGCGTTCTTGTTTGGCGGTCTTGCCGTAGGCTTCGCGCAGCTTCGCTTCCGAAGCGGCTTTCACGCCCGCAACCAGATCGGCCGGGAATTCCGGCGACTTGAAGTCCCATGCGTCTTTCGCCGCTTCTTCGGCGAAGGAAACGATGAGGTCGATCACCGGCTGGAAGCCAGAGAGGGCGAACATTACGCCGTTCAGCATTTGTTCTTCGCTCAGCTCTTCGGCTTGCGACTCCACCATCAGTACCGAGGTCTTGGTACCAGCAACGATGAGGTCGAGCTTGCTGTCGGCCATTTGCGATTTCATGGGGTTCAGCACGTATTGGCCATCGATGAAGCCGACTTTAGCGCCGCCCACCGGGCCCATGAAGGGAACGCCGGAAATGGCGAGGGCTGCCGAGGTACCGATCATCGCGGGGATGTCGGAATCGTTCTCGAGATCGTGGCTGACCACGGTGGCAACGATTTGCACTTCGTTGTAGAAACCTTCAGCGAACATCGGGCGGATCGGGCGATCGATCAGGCGCGAGATGAGCACTTCTTTCTCGCTCTGGCGGCCTTCACGCTTGAAGAAGCCACCCGGGATCTTGCCGGTCGAGTAGGTTTTTTCAATGTAGTTCACCGTCAGCGGGAAGAAGTCGATATCCGGCTTCGGTGCTTTGGCAGCGGTGACCGCTACGAGTACTACGGTCTCGCCGTAGGTGAC
>JBBKVX010000037.1:0-2531 GCA_037968615.1 Rickettsiales bacterium | reverse complement strand
AGTAATGCCCTGCAGGCCGATTTCCTGAAGCGCTTCCTTCACGTCGTCGAGTTTGAAGGGCTTGATGATTGCTTCGATCTTTTTCATGGGACGGGAACACCTTTGGTTTGAGTCCGCATCAGTGAGCAATGGCTGTGCCAGTTGCAAAAACCATGGGTGTTATTAATTTAAATCAGTGTCTTTTGAGGCTTTGCTTAACCAAAGGTTTCGATGGCGCAGCCATGCCGGTGCTATAGAAAGCTGCGCATTGCTTAAAAAATGCACAGGTTGGGTTTAAAAATAAGGCGCCTAACGCGCCAGAGGACGGAAAAGCGGCACCAGAATGTCGTTGCCGGATTCGCTGAGATGGTCGTCGTCGAAGTAATAAGTTCTGCCTTGCTTAGCACCATAACATTGCCCCGCGTCGCATAGAACTTCTGTCGGATCGATCAGTTGGACACCGCATTGCCGCGATGCCTGTTCCAGCGCTTCGAGCGGCACCTTGTTGCGTGCATCATACTCGGCGCGCGTCACGGAGATGTCCTGCAAGGGGCGACCGGTCATCAGTCCGCGCGCCAGCAAGCGAGGCACGTCTACGCCAAGTTCGGGGATTGGCCGCACTGCGATCACCTTGCGTTTTTTGGCGAAATGACAAAGGGTTTTCACGAGGCGCTGGTGATAAAGTACCGACGGGTCCTGTGTTTCTTGCTCCTCGCCGATGTCGGTGTAGTGGAAGCCGTATCGTTGCCCGCTGGCTTCATTCGGCCCCACAAGATTGGCCGCGTAGCGGTTGATGATGATGAGGGTGACGTCTGGTGGCAGAGCGTCGATCTGCGCGGTGACGGTGCGTATGTACTGCGTGCAATTGTTCAGAATGCCTTTCGACAGCAACTCCGTATCTTGCAAAGTAGCGCATTGGCGAGTGTAGAAGTGGATGCCGCCAGGCAGGGCGTCGCTCACCGCGCCGAGTATGGAGGTGGCGTGGGAATCGCCCATCACAACCCAGCGAACGCTTTGCTCGGCATCGATGTGGCAGGGGGCGATTGTATCATGGCTGAATTTCTGGCAGCTTTTGGGCATCGGGTAGCGCTTCTCTGCCTCGGCGTCGATGCGTAGCACTTCCGGCGGTACGCGGCTGGGCAGGCCATGATGTTTGTAAATAAAGGTGCCGAGCACTGTCAGCGCAATCATCATGCCGAGCGCTGTCGGAATGGCGATGGCGCGACGCCGCAGCCACGCCGAGCGGCGCACTGGTTGCTCGATCACGTAATAGGATGCCGCGCCCAGCAGCAGAGAACCAAGCATCGCGGCAGCCACCCAGCGCGCATCGCCGCGCAGATTACAATAGCTTAGCACCACCACCAACGGCCAATGCCAGAGATAGACGGAGTAGGACCAACGCCCTAGTATCTGGGCGGGCCGATTGTTGGTGAGCCATGAACTCTGCCGGTTGGCGAGCAGCACCAACACCGCGCCACCCACCGGAAGCAACGCGGCGAACCCTGGCCAAGGCATTGAAGCATCGAAAATAAGGCACGAGGCGAGCACTGCAAGTAATCCAGAGATTTCCAGCCAAGGATTGGGTTTACGTTGCGCGGCGCACAGGAACACGAGCCCCCCGGCGCACATTTCCCATGCCCGTGTATGCAGCAGGTAGAAGGCATCCACCGGTGCAAGTTTGCTCAGTGTCCATGCGGCGAGTAAAGACAGCGCGCCGAGGCCTGCGTTCGTCCAAATAAGCGTGCGCTTGTTCGGGTCGAACAGTTTTACCGCCGCCACCAGCAGCAGCGGATAAAGCAGGTAGAACTGCCATTCGAGCGACAGCGACCAGCTATGCAGCAGCCATTTCGTTTGCGAGGGCACGTCGAAATAGCCTTCCTCGTCCTTATACGTGAAGTTCGAGGTGAAATTAATGGAGGCCGCGGCGTGTTTACCCAACAGCTCATAATCGGCGGGCGAGAGCCAGAACCAGCCCGCGGCCAGCAGCACGACGCACAATACTGCTAATGCAGGCAGAATGCGCCGGGCGCGCGACAGGTAAAAATCGGTCAATGAGAAGCGGCCCGCATACAGGCCACCCGCGATAATGCCCGTCATCAGGTAGCCGGAGAGTACGAAGAACACGTCTACGCCCGAAAACCCGCCACCGAAGCCGGGTACACCGAAATGGAACAGCAGCACCGCCAACACGGCGTAGGCGCGTAATCCATTCATGTCGCGGCGAAAATCCATCTACGGGCTTATGGCATATGTGCCGGGTAGGGACAACTCTCGAGTTGGCGCGAGACACCCTGTGCAATGGGGCTTGATTTTTCCCCGGTCATCGCGTTTAAAGGCGCCTCGCTGTGTGGCGGATGTAGCTCAACTGGTTAGAGCGCCGGTTTGTGGTACCGGAGGTTGCGGGTTCGACCCCCGTCATTCGCCCCAGCGTTATCCTTACACAGCTTGCGATTGCCGCCACAGGATGAAGATAACCGGAATGTTCGCGAGCGCGAACGCCAGCAGCACATCGCACACTTCCCAGCTCACTGCATACAGCCCCGCCGCAATAA
>JBBKVX010000036.1:0-13647 GCA_037968615.1 Rickettsiales bacterium | reverse complement strand
CCGGTCTCAGCCAAAATTTTCGTGATCGCTGCGGTCAGCGATGTTTTGCCATGATCCACGTGACCGATGGTCCCGATGTTGCAGTGCGGCTTGCTGCGGTTGAATTTTTCCTTAGCCATTTTAAACTCCTATATCTCTAATTAAGCGGCTGCTTTTTTCTTGATTTCGTCGGCAACGTTGCTCGGCACTTCGAAGTAGTGACCGAACACCATGCTGTAGCTGGCGCGACCTTGCGACATGCCACGAAGATTGTTTACGTATCCGAACATCGAACCCAGCGGCACCTGCGCGTTCACGACGCGAGCGTTACCACGTTGGTCCATGCCCTGAACGGTACCACGGCGCGAGCTGAGATCGCCGATGACATCACCCATGTAATCTTCCGGGGTGACGACTTCGACTTTCATGATCGGCTCGAGCAGCTTGGGACCAGCTTTCGCCATGCCTTCACGGAACGCCGCGCGAGCAGCGATCTCGAACGCCATGACGCTCGAATCCACGTCGTGGTATGCACCGTCGATCAGCGTGGCTTTGAAATCGATCACGGGGAAGCCGGCGAGAACGCCCGAACCCAGCATCGACTCGAGGCCTTTTTCAACACCCGGTACGAATTCTTTCGGCACCGAACCGCCCACTGTTTTGCTCTCGAACACAAAGCCCGAACCCGGCTCGCCCGGCTCGAACTCGATGATGACGCGAGCGAACTGGCCCGAACCACCCGATTGCTTTTTGTGGGTATAGTCTTCGGTGTATTTCTTCGAAATCGTCTCGCGGTACGCTACTTGCGGAGCGCCCACGTTGGCGTCCACTTTGTAGGTACGACGAAGGATGTCGACTTTAATGTCGAGGTGAAGCTCGCCCATGCCCTTGAGAACGGTCTGACCGGTCTCGTGGTTGGTGGACACGCGGAAGGAGGGATCCTCCGACGCGAGTTTCGCGAGCGCAACGCCCAGCTTCTCTTGATCAGCCTTCGATTTGGGCTCGATCGCCAGCTCGATCACGGGCTCAGGGAAGTCCATTTTCTCGAGGATGATCGGCTTCGCGGAATCGCAGAGCGTGTCGCCGGTGCGGGTCTCTTTGAGGCCAGCAAGAGCAACGATGTCGCCAGCGTAAGCAATTTTCACGTCTTCGCGGCTGTTTGCATGCATCAGCAACATACGGCCCACGCGCTCTTTACGGTCACGCGAGGAGTTGAGCACCGAGGAACCCGACTCCAGCTTGCCCGAGTACAGGCGGCAGAAGGTGATGGAGCCAACGAACGGATCGTCCATGATCTTGAACGCGAGGAGCGACAGCGGATCGGTGTCGTTCGGCATGCGGGTGATGGTTTTTTCTTCGTCCGACAGCTCTTCTTTCGCGTTCGGGTCGATGCCGTCCATCGCGCCACGATCGAGCGGCGACGGCAGGAAGTCGACCACAGCGTCAAGCATCGGCTGAACGCCTTTGTTCTTGAACGACGAGCCACAGAGAACCGGCACGAAAGCAAATTTCACGGTGCCGATACGGATGCATTTCTTCAGCTCTTCCACCGTCGGCTCGGTGCCGTCGAGGTATTTCTGAAGAATCGCATCGTCCTGCTCAACAGCCATCTCTACGAGACGGGTGCGGTATTCCTTGGCCTTTTCGGCGTATTCGGCGGGAATTTCGAGCTCTTCAAATTTCGCACCAAGCTCTTCGCCACCCCAAACAAGGGCTTTCATTTTCACGAGGTCGATCATGCCCTGGAAATGCTCTTCCGCGCCGATCGGCAGCTGGATGACCAGCGGGTTCGCACCAAGGCGATCCACGATCATGTCCACGCAGCGGTAGAAATCGGCACCGGTACGGTCCATTTTGTTCACGTAACAGATACGCGGCACGCCGTATTTGTCGGCCTGACGCCATACGGTTTCGGATTGCGGCTCCACACCAGCAACGGAATCGAACACCGTCACGGCGCCATCGAGTACGCGCATCGAGCGCTCAACTTCAATGGTGAAATCTACGTGGCCGGGGGTATCGATGATGTTGATGCGGAACGGCTTCTCTTCTTTCACCCAGTAGCAGGTGGTCGCCGCCGAAGTAATAGTAATGCCGCGCTCTTGCTCCTGCTCCATCCAATCCATGGTGGCAGCACCTTCGTGCACGTCGCCGATCTTGTGCGATTTGCCGGTGTAATAAAGGATCCGCTCGGTGGTCGTGGTCTTGCCTGCATCAATATGCGCGCAGATTCCGATGTTGCGATAGTCCTGAAGGGGCGTAGTACGTGACATAATCTCTTACTCTGATTCTTAAATGTTGAAAACTACCAGCGGTAATGGCTGAAGGCTTTGTTTGCCTCGGCCATACGGTGGGTGTCTTCGCGTTTCTTGATAGCGTTGCCGCGGCCTGCAGCGGCATCCATGATCTCACCAGCCATTTTCTGGCGGGTCGTTTTTTCACCACGTGCGCGCAGCGCAATGATGAGCCAACGAATGGCGAGGGCCTGTTGGCGCTTGTTGCGAACTTCGGTCGGCACCTGATAGGTAGCACCACCAACGCGGCGCGAACGCACTTCTACGGTCGGCTTCACATTGTCGACCGCTTCTTGGAAGACAGCGATCGGGTCCTTGTTCAGCTTGGTCTGAATGATATCCAGAGCGCCATAGATGATCTGCTCAGCAGCACCTTTTTTGCCATCATACATGAGGGTGTTCATGAATTTACCCAGTACGAACGAACCGTACTTGGGATCCGGCAGGGTGACGCGTTCTTTGGCGGCGTGACGACGTGACATAAATAACCTCTACTATTTCGGACGTTTCGAGCCGTAATGCGAACGGCGCTTTTTACGTTTGGCAACACCTTGGGTATCAAGGGTGCCGCGGATGATGTGGTAACGAACGCCGGGCAAATCTTTTACACGGCCACCGCGGATCAGCACAACGCTGTGCTCCTGCAGGTTGTGGCCTTCGCCGGGAATGTATCCGATGACTTCAAAGCCATTCGTCAGGCGGATTTTAGCCACTTTACGAAGAGCGGAGTTCGGTTTTTTGGGGGTCGTGGTGTAGACGCGGGTGCAAACACCACGCTTCTGGGGGCATTCTTCCATCGCAGGCACTTTGTCACGCACGACTTGCGGTTGACGTCCTTTGCGGACCAACTGATTGATTGTTGGCATTGTTGCGTACCTCTTTCTTATCCGTGGTTGTACCGGTCACTGCACCGATGCCACGATAATGTTTAACCAACCCAGTGGAAAAATCTGTAAAAACTCTAGGAAAACTGAGGCTTTGCCGGTCGTTTTTATTGCTTTTTCCCGTGCTGGGAGCGCGTGTTATAAAGGGTTTCGCCACAACGTCAAGCGCCAATTGATAGATTTTTTGCACCCGCCCCAACCCCGCGTTCACGGGCGGCTTGCCGCGCCTTTCTTGAGCGTGCGCAGCGGCGTCGTATCGCCGTGTTCTATTCTATATAGAGGGCGGGCCTGTGCTTTACCCACTACATATAGAAACAAGACCTCTTCATCATATCGATTTTATTGTGGATTATCGTTGCAATCGCGTTGCTTTTACGTAGATTAACCGAAATCTGCCTTTCCCATATATAGTAGAGCAGTTCGGGTGTGATGACAAAAAAACGTGCGATAGTGAAACCCATCAAGACGATCAGTCCGATTCCGGCGATGAGCACGGACGGCATTGCGCGCCCGATGACCCACAAACGCATCCACCGCCTGCGCGTCAACTGGTTCATGGTCGGCTCGGTGTTCGGTGTCGGCGTATCGTTCTTCATGAATTTCTTTGTATCCGCCGTTATTGTTCCGCAATATGAATCGGTTATGGGGCGTCAACGCGGCGAGTTCAGCTTTGCAGAGAACGGTAAATCCAAAACGGTGAACTCACGCATCGCTGCCCCCGCCACGCCGCCGGCCATGGTGGTGGCCGCCAATGCCCCCGTCGCCCCTACCTATCCTCGTGAAGTAACGCTGAAGGTGGAAAACGGCGATACGCTCGTGGGCATGCTGCTGCGCAATAAGGTGCCCGGCAACGAAGCCCATAACATAGTCGCGGTGCTGAAATCCGAGTTCAACCCGCGCTCGCTCAAAGTGGGCCAGAAGATTTCCCTCACCCTCGCCCGCCACGAAACGCTGGCCGATGCGGCGGCGGTGAAGGACCTCGCCATCAAACTGCCGAACCTCTCCACCGTCGAGCTCAAAGCCGCCGGTGACACGTTCAGCGTGGCCGCGATCAAGGCTGAGTTGAAAGACAAGGCCTATCACGGCTACGGTAAAGTGAAGAGCTCGCTGTTCCAGGCCGGCTACGATGCGGGCATTCCCGGCGGCGCGATGGGCGAAGTGGTGCAGGCCTTCAGCTACGACGTGGATTTCCAACGCGACATCCATCCCGGCGATACGATCGAAGTGCTGCTCGACCGCAAAGAAACCGCCGAGGGCAAAGTGGGCGGCTACGGCAATGTGCGCTACGCCGCGCTCACCCTCAACGGCAAGAAACACGAGATCTTCCGCTTCAAGGACAGCTACGGCGTGGCCTGGTACGACGCCAAGGGCAACTCGGTGAAGAAATCGCTGCTGCGCACGCCCATCAACGCGGCGCGCATCACCTCCGGTTTCGGCATGCGCAAGCACCCGATCCTCGGCTACTCGAAAATGCATAAAGGCACCGATTTTGGCGCCTCCACCGGCACCCCCATCATGGCGGCAGGCGATGGTATTGTGAAAGTGAAAGCTTGGCAGAACGGCTACGGCAACTTCGTGATGATCCAGCATAACGGCACCTACGCCACCGCCTACGGCCATATGAGCCGCTTCGGCAACATCAAGCAGGGTGGCCGCGTTAAACAAGGTCAGGTCATCGGTTACGTCGGCGCTACAGGCCGCGCCACCGGCCCGCACCTGCATTACGAAGTGCGCGCCAACGGCCAGCAAGTGAACCCGGCTGCCCGCCAGTTCAACCTCGCCAACGGTCTCACTGGCAGCCAGCTTGCCAAATTCAATGCCGCCAAATCCAGCGTCACGCAGGAACTGGCCGCTAACAAACGCAACGGTGGCGGCGTCAAACTGGCCAGTCGCTAGCGTCACCGCGTTTTACGCGTGACTGCCTGCCGCGCCTGTGCTTACTCTCGCCGCATGAAACGCTACGGCTTCACCCTCTTTCGCCTGTTCTTTGTCCTTGCTGTGGCCGGGCTGGTTGTTGGCGGGCTGGCAATAAAACAATCCATGCAACAGCACGCGGAAGTGCGCACGCTGATGGCCGAAACGGAAAAAACCATGGCCGCCATGGGCCAGTTCCGCAGCAAATACGGCCAACTGCCCGGCGATTATGACAGCGCCATCGTGGTCTGGGGCCGCGACGAGCGCTGCCCGGAGGCCGAGGGCAACATGGGCCCCGCTTTCACCCCCGGCACCTGCAACGGCGACGGCAACGGCCGCATCGAGAGCACCGCCATGATGCCTACCACCACCAGCGAATTCTTCCAGTTCTGGCGGCATATGGCGCTGGCCGGGATGATTGAGGGAAATTACACCGGCCTCACCGGAAGCAACTACGCGCAATGCATTCCCGGCGAGAACTGCCCTGCCCTGCCCGCGCGTGGCGCCACCGCCATCCCCAGCGAATTTAACTGGGCCGATACTGGCCGTAATGGCTGGTGGGGCACCGGCACCACCGGCACCGGCAACTGGCTGGTGATCGGGCAACCCACCGATGGCCTGTCATGGCCGTTCATGCCCGTGCTGAGCGCCAAAGAACAAGCCGACTTAGATACGAAACAGGACGACGGCAAACCCGCCAGCGGGAAGCTGATGGCCATGGGTTGCCAGCTTTATCAAAGCGGCTGCATGGTGGACGCAAGCGGCAACGAGCCCACGCAAGATTGCGACGAATTCGCCAAAGTGGCCCAGTACCAGACCAGCAAACCCGGCCTCACCTGCACGCCCATGTTCCGCCTGACGGACGAATCCCACGCCCCGGTTCACGAGTAACGAGAGGCTACGATTTTTTGCGCTTCGCCGCTTTCGGCGCGGGTGTCGAGGCTTCGCCCACAGCAATATAAAGCCCCAGATCGCTGCCGCTGATGGTGATGTGGCTGCCATCGGCAACAGCGCCTTCCAGAATCATAGTGGCAAGCCTATCCTGCACCTGTTTCTGGATGACGCGTTTGAGCGGGCGAGCGCCGTAAATGGGGTCGTAGCCTTGATTGCCCAGCCATTCGCGGGCGGTGTCGTCGAGCGTCAGGGTAATCTGGCGGTCGGCCAGCAGTTTCTCCAAATGTTTGATCTGGATATCGACGATGGCCCCCATTTGCGCGCGGCCAAGGCGGTGGAACAGGATGATTTCGTCGAGCCGGTTCAGGAACTCGGGGCGGAACGCAGCGCGCACCGCGTCCATGACCTTATCGCGCACAGTTTCCACAGGCTTATTGTCCGGCAGTTCAACAAGGTGCTGGGCGCCAAGGTTGGAAGTAAGCACGATGATGGTGTTGCGGAAATCCACTGTGCGGCCTTGGCCGTCGGTGAGTCGCCCGTCATCAAGCACCTGCAAAAGCACGTTGAATACATCCGGGTGGGCCTTCTCGACCTCATCGAACAGGATGACTTGATAGGGCCGGCGGCGCACCGCTTCGGTGAGCGCCCCGCCCTGATCGTAGCCGACATAACCGGGAGGTGAGCCGATGAGGCGCGATACGGAGTGCTTCTCCATATACTCGCTCATATCCATGCGGATAATGGCGCTGTCGTCGTCGAACAGATAGCCCGCGAGCGCCTTGGTGAGTTCCGTTTTTCCGACGCCCGTGGGGCCAAGGAACAGGAACGAACCGATGGGCCGGCCCGGGTCTTTCAGCCCGGCGCGAGCACGGCGCACGGCGGCGGACACGGCTTTCACCGCCTCCTCCTGCCCGATGACGCGTTTACCGATGGACTCTTCCATCGCCAGCAATTTCTCGCGTTCGCCTTCCAGCATTTTTTCGACGGGTACGCCCGTCCAGCGGCTCACGATGGCGGCGATGTCGCTCTCGCGCACCACTTCGCCCGTGGGGCCGGAACCTTCTTTGCTGTCGGCGGTGGCGAGTTGTTTTTCAAGCTCGGGAATGGTGCCGTAAGTCAGCTCCCCGGCGCGGCTCCAGTCGCCACGGCGCTGAGCGGCGTCCAACTCGTTGCGGGCGGCTTCCAGTTTTTCCTTGGTGCCTTTGGCGTCGTTCAGGCGCGATTTCTCGCTCTGCCACGACTTGGTCAAGGCGGCTGATTCGGCCTCGAACTCCGAGATCTCGTCCTCAAGATTGGAAAGCCGGTCGCGGCTGGCGCTGTCCGTCTCTTTTTTCAGCGCCTCACGCTCGATGCGCGAACGGATAAGCTTGCGGTCCACCTCGTCAAGTGCTTCGGGCTTGGAATCCACCTGCATGCGCAGGCGGCTGGCCGCCTCATCCATCAGATCGATGGCTTTGTCAGGCAGGAATCGGTCGGTGATGTAGCGGTTAGATAAGGTGGCAGCCGCCACCAACGCCGCATCGGCGATGGTGATGCCGTGATGCATCTCGTATTTTTCCTTCAAGCCACGCAGGATGCTGACGGTATCTTCCACCGTCGGCTCGCTCACGAACACGGCTTGGAAACGCCGCGCCAGCGCCGCGTCCTTCTCGATGTATTTGCGATATTCGTTCAGCGTTGTTGCGCCCACGCAATGCAGCGAACCGCGCGCTAGAGCGGGCTTCAGCAAGTTCGAAGCGTCCATCGAGCCTTCGGCGGCTCCGGCCCCGACCAACGTATGCAGCTCATCGATGAACAAAATTACCTCGCCCGCCGCCGCGTCGATCTCATTGAGCACGGCTTTCAGCCGCTCCTCGAATTCGCCCCGGAACTTCGCCCCGGCAATCAATGCGCCGAGATCGAGCGAAAGCAGTTTTTTATTCTTCAGCGCCTCCGGCACATCGCCGTTGATGATGCGCTGCGCCAGTCCTTCGATGATGGCCGTTTTGCCCACGCCAGGCTCACCAATCAGCACCGGATTGTTCTTGGTGCGGCGGGCCAACACCTGAATGGTGCGGCGGATCTCTTCGTCGCGGCCGATGACGGGATCGAGCTTGCCACTCGCCGCCAACTCGGTCAGGTCGCGGCTGTATTTTTTCAGGGCCTCGAACTGGTCTTCCGCATGTTCGGAGGTGGCGGTACGGCCTTTGCGCACCTCGTTGATCGCACTGTTCAGCGCCTGCGGCGTGGCTCCCGATTCGCTCAGGATTTTCCCGGCGATGCTGTCGCTGGCCATGCTCAGCGCCTGCAACAGGCGCTCGGTGGTAACGAACTGGTCGCCCGCTTTCTTGGCCAGTTCCTTGGCGGCCTCCAGCACGCGTGCAGTCTCGGGGGCGAGGTAAAGCTGCCCGGCCCCGCCGCCCTGCACTTGTGGCAATTTGGCGAGTTCGGTTTTCAAGCGCAGGGTCAGTGCCTGCGTGTCGGCTCCCACGGAATCCAGCAACCGCCCAACGACAGCGTCCTCATCGAGCAGCGACAGCAATATATGCTCGGGACTGAAACGCTGGTGGTTGGAGCGTAGCGCCAACGATTGCGCCGCTTGCAGCGCTTTGCGGGATTTTTCAGTAAACTGTTCTAATTCCATTCTAACCTCGTGCCGACTATGCTACCATAAGCATGACATGACTTATATGGGAACCGCCATGCGCCGTTACAAGAAGCTGATTTACCCTTTGCTTTTTCTAACTTTTGCACCGTTCAGCGCCAACGCTGCCGTGCCCGAACTCACCCCACTTAATTACACGACCCGTTATGACGTGACCGTGGGCGGCATCACCATTGGCCGCATCCGCATCAATACGCATGAGGATACGTTCAGCTACCGCATGAGCGTCGATACCAAAACAAGCGGTTTGGTCAATTTCTTCGCGCCGCTGGAATCCATCGCGCGCGTCGCCGGAAGCGTGATCAATGGCGAGCACCGTGCGCGCACCTACACATCCCTCGCCAAAAAGGACGGCAAGGACAAAAACCGCCGCGTCGAAGTGACGTACGATCCGGCCGGCAACATCCTCACCCAAATGCGGGTGCCCGACCAAACCGGATGGCGCCCGGAAGTGCCGCTTGAAAAAGCCAACGAAGCCAAGGATCCCATGACCGGCTTCATGGTGTTGCGCCAGACGCTGCGCAACGCCATGGCGCAGGAACAACGCGAAGCCAGCACCCTGACCTACGATGGCGCCCGCCTCGCCCGCATGACCCTCAAGGTAGTGAGCCGCGCAAAAATCGAGATCCAAGGGAAGTATGTGGACGCCATCAACGCCGTAGTCACCCGCGAACCGATCGATGGCTACACGCCCAAAGAACTGAAAAAATACAAGGAAGGTGACCCCGTCATCCATGTGTATTTCAGCGCCGACGAACGGCTTATGCCGCTGCAGGTGACGCTCGGCCTATCCTACGCCACCGTGCGGGCGACATTGGTAGAAATTTCCACAGCCAAATAAGGCACTGTACTTTTCACTCGTTTTCTCCCAAACCTCCGTTAAGCTTGCCCAGCTTCATTGGAGATGTATGCGCGTTCTACTTATTGGTAATACGAATCGGAAGTTTCTTGGGCAGCGCTTTTACCTGTACGACCAGCGTATTTGCTATGGCCTGATCCGTAATGGCCATGCGGTGCATTTCTTCTGCGACCGTAACGAGGGCCATCCGCATCCTCTTAGCTTGAAATGCCATGCACCGCGTCGCGTGCAAAAGAATCTGCTCGCCACCATCCGCCATTTCCGCCCTGACGCGCTGATCCTGACCCATACACGCTACATCACCAGCGAAACGCTGAAAGCCGTGAAGGAGCAGTACCCCGAATTACGCATGGGGCAGATGAACGTAGACGCGCTGTACAGCAACAAGAACCAGCAAGGGATCCTCGATCGCCAGCGCTATCTGGATGCCGGGTTCATTTCCGTCGGCGGCGATCTTCTGACCAAACTCTCCGCATCGGGCAATCCATTTTATTTCCTGCCGAACATCAGCGACCCCAGCATCGATGACGGACACGCGCATCTGCTCGATGCACCCGCCTACGACCTCTCCTGTTTCATGCATGGCGATACCGACGCCTCCATGGACCATCTGGAGCGGCTTGCATTGGCCAATGGCGTGGCAAATGCTTTGCCATCGTTGCGGATGCTCTATCGAGGCTTCAACGGTGCACCGGGCATCTACGGCTACGATTACATCGAAGCATTGGGACAGTCGGCGATGGGTTTGAGCCTAAGCCGGAAAAGCTGTGGCGGTGTCGGCTCAACTCCTGAAACGCGCCATATGTATTCCTCCGACCGCCTAGGCCACATCATGGGCAACGGCTCCGTGGCACTGATCGACAACAGCTTCATGCTACAGCAATTATATGCACCGAATGAAGCCGTGTTCTTCGATGAACTGCCGGACTTGATTGAGAAAGTGGCTTATTACCGCACCCATACGGAAGCCCGCAAAGCCATTGGCGCCGCCGGTTGGAAAAAAGCTCAGGGCGCTTTCAACAGCATCACCGTGATGAAGTATGTATTGGAACGCCTGTTCCAACAACCGCTCAGCCAAGATTATGACTGGCCGACTTCGCATGAGACCACGAAATGAGTATTCGTTTGCATTGGTCAGGGGGCAGCCGTAACGAGATTAACTTCGGTGACACATTATCGCCCCTATTGGTGGAAATGCTCTTAGGAAAAAAGGTTGTTTATGCGGACCCAAGCCGCTGTGACCTCGCAGCCATCGGCAGCATCCTGCAGAAAGTGCAAGCCAAGAAAATCAAACGATTATTACAAGGACGCCTAACGCCGGTACATGTATGGGGTGCGGGCTCTTTCGGAGTAGAGAAAATCGGCAGCACACTGGGATTGAAGGTACACGCGGTGCGAGGCGTACTCACGCGCGAGGCGCTGAAAATACCTCACGGTTTGCCATTGGGAGACCCTGGTCTATTGATCGACCGTTTTGGCACTCGTGCTGAAAAACGCTTCCGCTGGGGTATTATTCCCCATGTGTCCGACCGCCAGGAACATGCCATCGCCGCATTGCATGCCGCTACATCGCGCAGCTGCATCATCGATCTGGCCGATCCCGATATCATAGCGACCATCGTCGCCATTCAATCATGCGATTTTATTATTTCGTCCAGTCTCCATGGGCTGATCGCAGCAGATGCGCTGGGCATCCCTAACATTTGGATTCGCGTAAGCAGTTCCGTTTTCGGTGGCGATTGGAAGTTCCTGGATTACTTCTCAAGCGTAGGACGTTCCGACATTACGCCGTTATTAGTTCCGCTTGTGGCACCCGACCTGACGAAATGGGAGCCCTTGGCTACCTACGCCGAACCTGCACGCGTCGACGCTTGCCGCCTTGGCCTTGAAGCCTCGCTTAAAGCCATCGGCTTGTAGCCTTACACTGCGCCAATCACACCACCCGGCAATGGGATATCGTCGTTGCCGCTGGAATCCTGCGGGGCTTCTTTTTGCTCGGCTTGCGGCTTCGGCGATGAGTGGCGCGGGCTGCGGCTCATACGCGGCTGATTGCTCTGCACGATGGGCTCGTTGCTGTTGCCTTGGTCGCCCGAGGATTCGCCCGAAGCGGCCTGCGCGGCATCGCCACCCTGATTGTTCTGGTCATTGTTCTGCTGCGGCTGCGATTCGTGCTGGCGCGGGGGCTGCGCGGCAAAACGCTCAGCTTCAACAGCGGCAATGTCGTTCAGCACGCGGGTGTAATGATCGACATGCTGCAGGTAATATTCCACATCCACGCGGTCGCCGTTATTCTGGGCGTCACGCGCCATGTTGCTGTATTTCTCGCGCATCTGCGTCGCGTGGTGCTTCTGGCGCTGAATGTTGCCCGAATCGTTGCCGCCACGGTTACCACCGCCGCCACCACCATTGTTGTTATAACGGCGCTGGCCGCCACTATGCCCGCCGCCGCCACCGCCGCCACGTCGCATGTTGTTGCTCTTCTTGCGCATCATGTTGTTCATAAAACTTCCTTCGTTATTGGGTGAAGCAGACGATCCGTGCGATGCCCGCAAGGTCGTTGCATGTTTCTGTATGATGAAGCCCGGCACGCGTGCCCAATGCGGCGACATCCAATGATTGGCCTTGCCCGACCTCCACCAACATCAGCGCGCCTGCGTTCATATGCGGCGCAATGGTGGAGAAAATGCTGCGGTAGCAATCGAGACCGTCAACCCCGCCATCGAGCGCAAGGTGGGGCTCGTAGCCTTTCACATCCTTATCCAGCGCAGCAATGTCTGCGCGGGCGATATAAGGCGGGTTGGTAATGATTATATCGAATTTATCGGCGCTGTCCAATGGATTGCACCAGTCGCCTTCGCGGAAAGCCGTGCAGGAAGCCAATCCAAGACGCATCGCATTCTCTTTCGCCACTGCCAAAGCAGCGGGTGACACATCGACCGCGATTCCATGAGCGTTCGAGTATTCACGCAACGCGGAAAGCAGCAACGCTCCCGAACCTACGCCCAGTTCCAGCATCGCCAACGGCGCGCTCATATTCGGGCGCAGACGCAGCATCGCTTCAATCAGCGTTTCCGAATCGGCGCGCGGCGTCAGCACATCGGGAGTGACGAGGAATGTATCTTTCCAGAAACCTTTCTCGCCCATGATCTGCGACATGGGTTCGTGCTGCATGCGGCGCGCGGTCATGCCTTGCAATTGCTGCGCAGCATTTTCGGCCACTGGCTTGTCCCAATCGCGCAAAATATCCTCGTGCTTCACGCCCCATGCATGCTGCGCCAGCAGCCGCGCTTCCAACGCGGCCATGTCGCCCGCGACGGGCGCCAATTGCTCGCGCGTGATTTGCAGTTGCTGTGAAACCGTGGCCATCTATTCCTTCAGGCTCGAGAGTTTTTCTGCTTGATCGTTCGAGATCAGCGCATCGGCAAACGCCGCGAGGCCGGAGCCTTCAATGACCGCATCGAGGTTGTACGAGGTCATGTTGATGCGGTGGTCGGTCACACGACCCTGCGGGAAATTGTAGGTGCGGATGCGCTCGGAACGATCGCCCGAACCCACTTGGCCCTTACGCGCCGCCGAACGCTCGGCCTCGCGCTTCTGGTACTCGGCGTCGTAAATGCGCGCACGCAAAATTTTCAGCGCCTTGGCTTTGTTCTTATGCTGCGATTTCTCATCCTGGCACTGCACGGTCACGCCGGTCGGGATATGCACGATGCGCACCGCCGAATCGGTGGTGTTCACCGACTGCCCGCCGGGGCCGGAGCTGCGGAAAACATCGATGCGCAGGTCGTTGTCGTTAATGATGATATCCACTTCTTCCGCTTCGGGAAGCACGGCCACGGTAGCCGCCGAGGTGTGGATGCGGCCCTGCGTTTCGGTGGTGGGCACGCGCTGCACGCGATGCACGCCCGATTCCCATTTCAGTTTCTGGAACACATTCTTGCCCGAGATGCTGGCGGATGCATCCTTGTAGCCGCCCAATGCGTTCTCGCCCAGCGACAGCACTTCAAATTTCCAGCCCTGCAATTCGGCGAAGCGCTGATACATGCGGAACAGTTCGGCCGCGAACAGCGCCGCCTCGTCGCCACCGGTACCGGCGCGCACTTCCATGATGGCGTTTTTGGCGTCGGCCTCGTCCTTCGGCAACAGCGCCACTTGCAGATCTTCGGTGAGTTTGGGGAT
>JBBKVX010000035.1:0-28579 GCA_037968615.1 Rickettsiales bacterium | reverse complement strand
GAGCTCGCCCGTTACCATTTCCGTCACCCGTCTGCCGCACGCGCAGGATTTGGCGCTGCCCGCTTACGCCACCGAACAAAGCGCTGGGCTCGACCTGTTGGCTGCCGTGAAGGAACCCGTGATACTGGAAACCGGCGAACGCTGCCTCATTCCCACCGGCCTCAGTATTGCGCTGCCCGATGGCTACGAAGCGCAGATTCGCCCGCGCTCGGGCCTTGCGCTGAAGAACGGCGTGACGCTGGTGAATTCGCCCGGCACCATCGATGCGGATTACCGTGGCGAGATCGGCGTCATCGTCATCAATTTCGGCTGGGAGCCGTTCACGGTGGAGCGCGGCATGCGCATCGCGCAAATGGTCATCGCGCCCTACAGCCGCGCAGTCTTCACGGAAATGGCGGAACTCCCCACCAGCGAACGAGGCGCAGGCGGGTTCGGCTCGACAGGGACACACGGTTAATGCTGGTTCCCTCCAAACGGATTTTCTATGCGCTGGAAGCGGTGCTGTTCATCGCCTACAACGCCAAGGCAGGCGCCATCGCCAGCCGCGATATTTCGGAACGGCAGCAGCTTCCGGCGCGCTACCTCGAGCCGATACTGCAGAAGCTGGTGCGCGCGGGCATTCTGCGCTCGGTGCGCGGGCCGCAGGGCGGCTACGAGCTGGGCCGCGAACGCCGCCGCATTACGTTGAAAGATATTTGCGATGTGCTGGCCGAAGAGAACACCCTGCCCGCCTCGCATCTGAGCTTGGGCGAGCAGGTTTTGCGCCCGGTGATGGACGAAGCGCAAAGCCTGTGGCAGACTCAGCTGGCGGAAATAAACATCGCCAACTTATGCGAACGCGCGGCACAACAGAACATCGTACCGGCCTTTGAACAACCGCAAGACTTTACCATCTAGAGGAACGCTTATGACCCGCACCGCTTCCGACCATCTCGATGCCCCGCGTGGCCGCACCTACGATAGCATCGTGGAAACCATTGGCCACACGCCGCTGGTGCGCCTG
This sequence comes from Rickettsiales bacterium, assembly GCA_037968615.1. Taxonomy (GTDB): domain Bacteria; phylum Pseudomonadota; class Alphaproteobacteria; order Rickettsiales; family UBA3002; genus QFOX01. The sequence continues at coordinate 27,576 of JBBKVX010000035.1, read as the reverse complement.
AACCGCATCGCGGCTGAAGCAGGCGCGTTGGCGACGATTTACGCCAAGCTGGAATTCTTCAACCCGCTCAGCTCGGTGAAAGACCGCATCGCCCTCGGCATGATCGAAGCCGCCGAGCGCGAAGGCAAAATCAAACCCGGCGATATTCTGGTGGAGCCGACTTCGGGCAATACTGGCATTGCGCTGGCGTTCGTGTGCGCGGCGAAGGGCTATCAGCTCATTCTCACCATGCCGGAATCGATGTCGCTGGAGCGGCGCAAAATGCTGAAGCTGTTGGGCGCGCAACTGGAACTGACGCCCGCCAGCAAAGGCATGCGCGGCGCGATTGAGAAAGCGGAAGAAATCGTGGCCTCGAACAGCAACGCCATGATGCTGCAACAGTTCAAGAACCCAGCGAACCCGGCCATCCATGTCAAAACCACGGCGGAAGAAATCTGGGCCGATACGGCGGGCACGGTGGATGTGTTCATTGCCGGTGTGGGCACGGGCGGCACGGTGACCGGCGTGGGCCGGTTCCTGAAAGAGAAAAAACCCGGCGTAAAAATCATCGCCATCGAGCCGGAGGACAGCCCGGTGCTTACCGGCGGCAACCCCGGCCCGCATAAAATCCAGGGCATCGGCGCGGGTTTCGTGCCGGAGGTGCTGGATAGTTCGGTGGTCGACGAGATCATCACCATCAGCAACGCCACCTCGTTCCAAGTAGCGCGCGATGTGGCGAAGCTCGACGGCATTCCGGCGGGCATTTCTTCCGGTGCCACCATCGCGGCGGCGCTCGAAGTGGCCAAGCGCCCGGAAATGGCGGGCAAGGTGATCGTCACCATCGTCGCGTCGACGGCGGAGCGTTACATCTCGACGGATCTGTTCGCCGAACTCTAGATGAACCCCGACCAACAACGCCGCTATATTCGCCAGACGATGCTGCCCGAAGTGGGCGATGCCGGGCAGCAGAAGCTGCTCGATGCGCGCGTGCTCATCGTGGGCGCGGGCGGGCTAGGTTCGCCCCTTATTACGTATCTGGCCTCGTGCGGCGTCGGGCATCTCGGCATCATCGATGGCGACCGGGTGGAACTTTCCAACCTGCCGCGCCAGACGATTTTTGAGAACGGCGACATTGGACGCCTGAAAGTGGATGCTGCCAGCGACCGCGTGGCGGAGCTGAACCCCGAATGCAAAGTGACGATTTACCCGCACGAACTGACGATGGAAAATGCCGCCGACATCATCGCCACCTACGATGCGGTGGCCGACGGCACGGATAATTTTGCGACACGTTTCCTGGTGAACGACACCTGCGTCGCACTGAAAAAACCGTTGGTCAGCGCCGCTATCAGTGGCTTTCAGGGCCAGCTCATGACCATCATGGATGGCTCGCCGAATTACCGTTCGTTGGTGCATCCGGAAGCGCCCGATGCAAACACCTGCACCGAATCCGGCATCATCGCGCCGCTGGCGGGGATGATGGGCACGGCGCAGGCGTTGGAAGTGGTGCGGGTAATTCTGGGGTTCCCTGCCCTCGTGGGCAAGCTGATGGTGGTGGATGGGTTGACGCAGCAGCAGCGCCTCGTGGCGCTCGGTTAGTCGGCGAGCACCACATCGGGCGGGGTGTTCCCGTCGATGAAACTGCGGATATTGATAAGCACTTTTTCACCCATTTCGGTGCGCGATTCGATGGTGGCGCTGCTGACATGCGGAAGCAGCACGGTGTTGGGCAGCGCGCGCAGTTCGGCGCTGATGCGCGGCGCGTGCTCGTACACATCGAGCCCCGCCCCCGCGATGATGCCGGAGCTAAGCGCGTGGATGAGTGCGGGCTCACTGACAATTGCACCGCGCGCGGTGTTGATGAGATAAGCCGTCGGTTTCATGAACGCGAACTGCTCGGGGCCGAACAAATGGTGCGTTTCCAGCGTGTGCGGGCAATGAATGCTGACGATGTCAGCCTGCTTAAGCAGCGACGCGAGGCTGCTGTGGTACGTGGCCCCAAATTTCTTCTCAACGCTTTCATGCAACTGCGTGCGCTGGTGGTAATGCACGGCAAGGCCGAACCCTTTGGCGCGGCGTGCCACGGCTTGCCCGATGCGACCCATACCGACAATGCCAATCGCTTTGCCATGCACGCGGTGGCCGAGCAAATGCATGGGGCTCCAGCCCGTCCAGCTTTGGTTGCGAATTTCCTGCGCGGCTTCGCTGAGGCGGCGCGGCACGGCGAGTATGAGCGCGAAGGCCACATCGGCCGTGTCTTCCGTCAGCACGCTGGGGGTGTTGCTCACAACAATATTTTTGAGGGCGGCGTGCGCGAGGTCGATGTGATCGACGCCCGCGCCGAAATTGGCGATGAGTTTGAGGCCGGGAATCGCATCCATCACCTCGGCGGTGATGGCGTCGTTCAGCGAGGGAACCAGCACTTCGGCGTCGTGCGCCAGCGCTTTTAGTTCGGCGGCGGTGAGTGGGCGCGCGTCGGTTTTGGGGATGACCAGCTCGAACAGCTCGCCCATGCGGCGCATGATCGGTTCGGGCAGATGGCGGGTGAGGCAAACACGGGTCATAGACATCCTATACACGACTGGTATAAATGCGCCCATGGAGAAACGCAACGTGATGCTTCGCACCTGCACTGCCGCCCTGCTCTGTTTGCTGCTCGCGAGCCCCGCGATGGCGGAGGATGCGTCGATCCTGAATCCCTCGGGGCTGACGATTCCGCGCTACGTGTCGCTGAAATCCGGCGAGGTGAATGTGCGCGTGGGGCCGGGGAAACGCTACCCCATCCGCTACGTGTATAAGCGCGCGGGGCTGCCGGTGCAGATCATCGAAGAGTTCGCGCATTGGCGCAAGATCAAGGATTTCGAGGGCGCCAGCGGCTGGGTGCATAAGGGCATGGTGAGCGGCGACCGCACCGCCATGATCATGGACAAGCTGCAGAACCTCTACAGCCGCCCCGAAGTGTCCGACCAGCCAGTGATGCGGGCGGAGGCCACCGTCATCGGCCATTTACGCGCCTGCCTGCCCGATTGGTGCCTCATGGAAATCACCCAGCGCGACGGCTGGATCCGCAAAGCCGACATCTGGGGCGTAAGCCGCGAAGAAGTGTTCGAGGATTAACTCCCGCCATACTCGCAAGACATAAAAAACCCCGGTCAGGTATCCCTGCCGGGGTTTTGTTTATAAGTCTGGATGAAGGCTAGTAGCCCGTCATGATCCGCTCGACCAACTGCTTCACGCTGGGTACGAAACCGTTCGAGTAGAACGGGTCTTGCGCGAATTTGTAGGCGTTGTGGCCGGAGAACATGAGGTTGTGGTCGATGTCGCCACCGCGCACGATGTCCTGCAGCGTTTTCTGGATGCAGAAGCTGCGCGGATCGGCTTTTTTGCCGGTGGTGAAATCGTCGTGGTCCTTCCAGTTGCTGAAGGCGCAATGGCTGAGGCAGCCCATGCAATCGACCTGGTCCTGATGGATCTCGGCGCCCGAATCGGGGGTCACAAAAATGAGCGTGTCGTCGGGCGTTTTCATGGCTTCGGTGAAGCCGAGGCCGATCCATTGGTTGATCTTGTCGAGGTCTTCCGAAGTGACGTAATGCGGGCGCTTACGCGGGCCGAAACCGTACGCTTCCGTCATGTAGCCTTCCGGCTCGGTGCTGAACGCCACCTGGCGGTCGGAACGGGCGCGGAGGTCTTTGATGAAGCTGTTGTTCACGGCGGAAGAATAGAAGCCGGTCGGCGAGAATTTATTGAGGAACACGTCGCCTTTGCTGAGCTGGGTGAGCTTGTCTTTCCAGCCTTGCGGGATGGGGCTTTCCGTGGTCAGCAGCGGGCGGGTGCCGAACTGGAACGCGATGGGGCCGATCTCGGGATTGTCGAGCCAATGCTCCCAATCCTTCAAATGCCATGCGCCGCCGGCCATGATGATGGGCACGTGGTGCAGACCCACTTCGTTCATGAATTTGCGCAGCTCGGCCACGCGGGGGAACGGGTCCTCCGGGCGGTTGGGGTCTTCGCTGTTGCTGAGGCCGTTATGGCCACCGGCCAACCACGGATCCTCGTACACCACGCTGCCCAGCAGCTCGACGTATTTGCTGTAGGAGCGTTTCCACAGCGCGCGGAAGGCGCGCATGGAGGAAACGATGGGGTGGTAGTAGACGTTATACTCCGCGCAGATCTCGGAAAGTTTGTAGGGCATGCCCGCGCCGCAGGTGATGCCGTGGATGAGGCCGGGCGCGCCTTCCAGCACGCCGCGCATCACGCGCTCGCAGCCGCCCATTTCCCACAACACGTTCATGTGGATGCGGCCCTGGCCGTTGGAAATTTCATGCGCCCATTGCGCGTGTTTGATGCCCGCACGGATGCCGTTATCGACCAGCTCTTCGTGCCTTTCGCGGCGGGTGCTGCCGGTATAGACCAGCGGCACTTGGCGGCCCTCGTCGGTGAATTCCAGTTGGTTGACGCCCGAAATGGTGCCCACGGCCCCGGCGGCGGCGAAGTGGCCAGCGCTGATGCCATTGCTAGCGCCCACGCCTTTCCCACCTTCGATGATTGGCAATACTTCCCGGCCGGAAACCATCACGGGTTTCAGTTTGCGGGCGAATTCAGCGGTGGCTAATGCAGTCATACAAAATACTCTAGGTCACAAAGCGGGCTTTATAGGGCGAAATGGTGCGTGTGCCAAGGGAATTAGTGTTAGTGAATCTCACCCCAATGGGCGCCGACACCCGCCTCGACGGTGAGCGGAATGGAAAGGGCGGCCACCTGCTCCATGGCGCGTTTGATGCGCGGGGCCAGCGCGGCTGCTTCTTCGGTGGGGGCTTCGATGAGCAATTCATCGTGCACTTGCAGCAGCATGGTGGCGTTGGTGCCTTGCAGCAGCTCGGCCACCGAGATCATGGCGCGTTTGATGATATCGGCCGCCGTGCCTTGCAGCGGCGCGTTGATGGCCGCGCGCTCGGAGAATTGGCGGAAAGCTCCGTTCTTGTTGTTGATGTCCTTCACATGCACTTTGCGGCCATAAAGCGTTTCGACATAGCCGTGCGCGCGGGCGAATTCGATGGTGCGGTCCATGTATTCGCGAATGCCGGGATATTGCAGGAAATAAGCGTTGATGTAATCCGCCGCCTCCGGGCGGCCAATCCCAAGACGTGTGGCAAGCCCATGCGCGCTGATGCCGTAGATAATACCGAAGTTAATCATTTTCGCGCGGCGGCGCAGTTCGCCGGAAACTTCCGCAAGCGGCACGCCGAACATTTGGCTGGCGGTGACGGCGTGGATGTCGGTGCCTTGGCGGAACGCCTCGCGCAGCACCGGGATGTCGGCCATATGTGCCAGCAGCCGCAGTTCGATTTGCGAATAATCCGCCGAGATGAGTTGGTAGCCGGGTTTGGCCACGAACGCGGTGCGGATGCGTTTGCCCTCCTCGGAACGGATCGGGATGTTCTGCAAATTCGGATCGGACGAAGACAGGCGGCCCGTGGTGGTGGTGGCCATGGAGAAGCAGGTATGCACCCGGCCATCGCTGGGGCTGATATTGCCCGCCAGCGTGTCGGTGTAGGTGGATTTCAGTTTGGCGAATTGCCGCCATTCCATCACCTTGGCGGCGATGGGGTGGTCGATGGATTCGAGCGTTTCGGCGTCGGTGCTGTACGCCCCCGACTTGGCGGATTTTTTGCCGCCGCTGATGCCCATTTTGTCGAACAACACTTCGCCGAGTTGTTTGGGCGAGCCGATGGCAAAATCATGCCCGGCCAGCGCCATCACTTCTTTTTCCAGCGTCGCCAGTTTCACGGCGAATTCGGCGGAGAGGCCTTCCAACGTTTTGGTGTCCACCATGATGCCCGCCAGCTCGATGGCCGCGATGACGGGGATGAGCGGGCGTTCGATGGTTTCGTACACGCCCGCCACGTGCTGGCGCGGCAGTTCGCTACGGAACAGTTCGTAGAGGCGGAAGGTGTAATCGGCGTCTTCCGCCGCGTAGGCACTGGCCGTGTCGATGTCGATGTCGGAGAAAAGTTTTTGCGACTTGCCGGTGCCGACGACCGAAGCGAACGAAATCATTTTATGGCCGAGATACTGTTCGGCGAGGAAATCCAGCCCTTGCGCGTGCAGGCCGCCATTGAGGCAGTAGGACATCAGCATCGTGTCGCCGATGGGGGCGATGGCGACGCCGTATTTCGCCAGCACTACGAGGTCGTATTTCAAGTTATGGCCAACCTTGAGCACGGAGGGATGCGTGAGCAGCGGTTGCAGCAGCTCGAACACCCGCGCCATGGGGATTTGCTCGGGGGCGAGTGTTTTCACCATGGTGGTCGGCGCGGCATCGAACAGCGTGGCTTGGCCCGCTGCGGTGCCTTCCGTTTCCACCACATGCGCGATGGGAATGTAGCAGGCCTTGCCCGGCGCGAGGCTGAGCGAAATACCGACGAGCTGCGCCTCCACCGCGTTGAGCGAGGTGGTTTCCGTATCGAACGCCACGGCGCTGCATACCATCGCCTCGCGCACCCAACGCGCCAGCGTCGCTTCGTCGCGGATGGTTTCGTACTGCGCCGTCACCGGCTCCGGCACCGGCAATGTGGAGGCAGACACGGCGGTGTGAAGGGAGGCGTTTGCTTTGGGCGCGGTTTTGGGCGAGCTGCCTTTCATACCCAGACGTTTTAAAATCGAATGGAACCCCATCGCTTCGAGGAAGGGTTGCAGCACTGCGTTGTCGATGGGTTGAATGTCGAGTTCGGCGATGGAAAGCGGCATCGGCGCGTCGCAGGTGAGCTGCACGAGCTGGCGCGAGATGCGCGCGGCGTCGGCGTGCTGCGTCAGCACTTCGCGGCGTTTGGGTTGTTTGATCTGGTCGAGGTTGGCGAGCACACCTTCCAGCGAGCCGAACTGCAAAATAAGTTCCGCCGCCGTTTTGGGGCCGATGCTCGGCACGCCGGGCACGTTGTCGGTCGGGTCGCCGATGAGGGCTTGCACCTCCACCACCTTGTCGGGCGGCACGCCGAATTTCTCTTCGACTTCTTTGGCGTTGATGTATTTTTGCTTCATCGGGTCCATCATGCAGACGCCGGGGCCGACGAGCTGCATGAGGTCTTTGTCGGACGACACGATGACCACTTCAAGGTTTGCTTTGCGCCCCTCAACGGCGTAGGTCGCAATCAAATCATCGGCTTCATACCCATCCAGCTCCACGGCTTGAATGTTGAGCGCCTTCGTGGCTTCACGCACCAGCGCAAATTGCGGCACCAGATCGTCGGGCGCGGGCGGGCGATGGGCTTTGTATTCGGTGTAGATTTTATTGCGGAAGGTGTTACGCCCCGCATCGTTCACCACACACAAGCAATCGCTGGCGAATTGCTCACGCAGTTTCATCAGCATGTTGGTGTAGCCCAGCACCGCATTCACCGGCTGGCCCTGCGCATTCGTCATCGGTGGCAGCGCATGGTAGGCGCGGAAGATATAGGCCGAGGCATCGACCAGAATAAGGCGTGCGGCATCGGCGGGAAGTGTTTCGGTGGTGGCGGCTTGAGCGTTCATGCTTGCCTTTATAGCGGCTGTTCCCATACACGGAAGCAAAGAGGCAGTCTTATGAACATCACAAAACTTTCCGGCCCCGAACTCGCGCCCGCCAGTGGCGACGTGAAAAAACTCGTCATTTTCCTACATGGGTATGGCAGCAATGGTGACGACCTGATCGGCCTTGCGCCGCTGATGGAGGACGGACTGCCCGACACGATGTTCCTGTCGCCCAACGCTCCTGCCCCTTGCGGCATGGGCGGTCCGGGTTACGAATGGTTCCAACTGATGGACCGCTCCGCCCCCGCGCGCTTGCAAGGTACGCTGGAGGCAGCGCCGATTCTGGATGCCTACATCAGCGAACAGCGCGACCGTTTCGGGCTTACGGACGCCGACATCGCCCTCATCGGTTTCAGCCAGGGCACCATGATGGCACTGCATGTCGGCCCGCGCCGCGAGCATCGGCTCGCTGGTATTGTGGGTTTTTCGGGAATGCTTTCCGGTGGCATCGAGGGCATTCGCTCCAAACCGGAAATCTGCCTGATTCATGGCGAGATGGACGATGTGGTGCCGTTCGCCGCGATGGCCATGGCGCAGATGACGCTGAAAGAAGCCGGGCTCGACGTCGAAACCTACGCCCGCCCCCGCCTGCCCCACAGCATCGACCCCGAGGGCATTGAGATCGCGATCGAGTTTTTGCAATTGCAGTTCGGCGTGGCTTAGCGCGCCGTTCCCACGGCATCCGACACATGGGCGAACCCATCGCGCGCCAATAAACCAGCAAGTCCCTCGTTGATCTGCTCGACCAATCCGAACCCTTGATAGATGAGCGCGGTGTAGAGCTGCACGGCGGATGCCCCCGCGCGGATTTTTTCGTAGGCGTCCTCGGCACTACTGATGCCGCCTACGCCGATGAGGGGGATGTTTCCAGCAGTGAGTTTATACATGCTGCGCAAAGTTTCGGTGCTGCGGGCGAACAGCGGTTTGCCGCTGAGGCCACCGGCTTCCGTGCTGCGCACGCCGTCGCGCGCGATGGTGGTGTTGCTGACGATGAGCGCGTCGAGTTTTTCTTCCAGCGCCACTTGGGCGATGGCTTCGAGCGCAGCGTCGTCGTTATCGGGCGCAATTTTTACGAAGATGGGTTTGCGCGTGGGGAATTCGGCGCGCAGTTCCTGCACTGCTTTTACCAGCGCGCGCAATTCGTCGCCTGCTTGCAGGGCGCGCAGGCCGGGCGTGTTGGGCGAGCTGATATTGATGGTGATGTAATCGACATGCGGGTAGATGGCGCGCATGGCGAGCACGTAATCGGCGATGGCGTCGGTCGTTTCTTTGTTCTTACCGATATTGCCGCCGACGATGCCGTGGCCGCGTATGCGCAGGCGCGCTACCGCCGCATCGACGCCTTCGTTATTGAACCCTAGGCGATTGATGACGGCTTCTTCTTCCACCAAGCGGAACAACCGCGGCTGCGGATTGCCGGGCTGCGCGCGTGGAGTGACGGTGCCGATCTCGACGAACCCGAACCCGGCGGCGAGCGAACCCGCATAGGCCTCGGCGTTCTTGTCAAACCCGGCGGCAAGGCCGACGGGGTTCGGCAGTTTCAGGCCCCCAATGTCGGTGGCGAGCGATGGGTGCGTGAACGTGGATTTTGGTGCCACGCCCATATGCAATGCGCGGATGGCCGCGCGATGCGCCTTCTCGGGCGGCAGCAGGAACAAGGCGGGGCGAAGTTTTTTGTAACAAGACATGCGCGAGCTATAGCATCCCGCCGCATGGGCGCAAGAATTAGCGCGAAGCGACGACGGCGCGGGGGGCTACAAGAACGGTCATGGGGTTGAAGGTCTCGCCGTTTTTCTTGATGCGGTAATCGAGATGTGGGCCAGTGGAGCGGCCGGTGGAGCCGAGCTCGCCGACCTTCTGGCCCTGCATGACGCGTTGGCCGGGGCGCACGCTTTGCGCACTGAGGTGGCCATAGAAGCTTTCGGTGCCGTCGCGGTGAAGTACCGACACATATTTGCCAAGGCCTTTGCCCTGCTCCACTTTGCTGACGGTGCCTTCGGCGGAAGCGAGAATCGGGGTGCCGCTGGCGGCGGCGATGTCGATGCCGCCATGGAAGGCTTGACGGCCATGGAACGGATCGCGGCGCATGCCGTAGGCGGAGCTAAGTTTTTGGCTAACACTGGCAGCCACCGGCCATGCATGGCGCGTGCGGCTACCGATGGCGCTGCGGCCGCCCATCGTGTCGCGGAAACTGGTGGCGGAGGGCGCGGAGGCGAACAGGTCGGTGATGTCGCTGTCGTCGCTGCTGGGGGCGGAGGCACCACGAAGCACCGTGACGGGCTTGCTGGTGGAAGCGCTGGCGTTGCGGAAGGTTTGCACCGGCCGGAGTTGTGCGCGGTCGATGCGCATGAAGCCGTTATCGAGCGCGGCGCGGTCGGAGCGCAGCGGTGCGCGCTTCAAAGCGTTGTCGACGCGAATGACCCCATCGCGCACGGGCTGGAGCGGCATGAAATGGTGGCCGCTGCGGTCGGCCGAGGCGACGACGAACGATTCTTCCGCCGCGTGCGCAGGCAGGCTGGCCACGGCACAACCGACGGCGAACAAGCAACTGGAAAGACGGACGGCGAACTGTTTCATAAACCCCGGTTTTGCAATACCCGTGCCAGTTTCCGGAGCTATTGAAGCACCAGCAGAAATCAGCTGCGATGTATTAGTCGCAGTTATTGGATAATTTATCCGCACATACCACCATTTATGGTAAATTTATTTACTCAACACGCCATATCTTGTCATCTAGCGACTTAATTAACACCTTCACCGGATGTCAGAGCCTATGCACCGTCCCATGTCCGCGCAGCGCCGGTATCTTATCTCCAGCAGCGCCGTTCTCCTCACTTTCCTGGCCTGCGCCACCCCTGCGCTGGCCTTCAACCCCGACGATGGCGCGCTGACCACTACCCGCACCGCAAAACGCCTCCCCGACCCAATGCTGGTGTCGCAGGCTGGCCAGACCCCGCTTTACGCCCCCGGCACCATCACCCCCAGCGCGCCCGGCTATATTTCGCCGCTGTCGCCCGTGGCCATGCCGGCCGCACCGTTATATCCCACACGTACAGGGGCGGTGCCGGTTCAAGCCTATGCGCCGCAACCCGTTGTTGCCGTGGTTCCTGTAAGCTCGCCGATGGCCGCACCGGCGGCAACCATGTCGGCCGTTCCTCATTTGCCGCCCGTTGACCCCGCCGTGGCGGCGCGCGCCCAAGCCATCCTCGCGGCAGAAAACGCTGCGGTGCCCGTGGCGGCTTCGATGCCCATGGCCCAGCCCGTGGCGGCTGCGTCGGCCACTGGTTTTGTCGCTCCGGCTCCCGTATTTGCGGTTGCGCCCGTAGCTGAACCTGCCCCCGTCGCTGTAGCGACGCCAGTTTACACGCCCCCCGCAGTGGCGGCCGCACCTGTTCCGGCTGCTCCGGCAGTAGCCGCGGCGCCCATCTATTATGCGCCTGCCCCCGTGGTGGCTGCGGCACCTGTCTACGTGCAGCCTGCCCCCATGGCGCAGGCTGCCTTGCCACCCAGCATGGTAAACGCACCGACGGCGGAACTGAGCGATGAAACGCGCACCATTCTGAGCCGTGTGCCCGCCGCGTTGGATACGCCCAAAAAAGTAAAATCCACCGCCGTCATCACGATGGACCGCGTGGATCCGGAAATCAAAGCGCTGCTGGGCGAGAAGGCCCAGGAGGAAAGCTACGAAGCCGTGGGCCTGTCCATCAAGGTACGCCGTCCTGGCCTCGACACGAACTACGAGTTGAACCGCGCCTATACTTCGCTGATGGGCGGCGATACGCAGACAGCAATCGAGACTTACAAGAACATCCTCGGCGTAGAGCCGCGCAATGAGGACGCCTTGTTCGGGCTGGCCGCCACCTACCACCGGCTTGGCAACGTGAACAGTGCGCGCCCGCTTTACGGCATGCTGCTGAAAGTGAACCCCAACCACCGCGAGGGGCTGAACAACTTCCTCGTGCTGGTGAGCGACGAATCGCCGCAGGATGCGTTGCCGGAGCTGGAACGCCTCGAAGAACGCAATCCGGATTTCAGCCCCATCCCCGCGCAGATCGCCATTGTGTTGGATAAAATGGGCTACGCCGACGCCAGCCGCGAGAAAATGCTGCGCGCCATCGAACTGGCACCCGACAACATGACCTACAAATATAATTTCGCGGTCATGCTCGACCATCGGGGTGAATACGCCAATGCCGCGGCGCTGTATCGCCAGTTGATCCAAGCGTCGTTGAGCGGTGCAGCCGTGCCGTCGTCGCTGGAGTCGATGCAGAAGCGCCTCACTTACATCGTGACCGAAATGAACATGGCACGCACCGCCGGCCGCTAGCCCCCGAGGAAGATATGGAAATCACCGACCTGTTGATGGCGACGCATAAAAATAAAGCGTCCGACTTGCACCTCTCCACCAACAACCCGCCCATCATGCGGGTGAATGGCGATATGCTGCCGCTCGATATGCCCCCCATGTCGGCCGACCAGATCAAGCAGTTGGTCTATTCGATCATGACCGAGCAGCAGCGCAGCGATTACGAGCGCGAACTAGAGATCGATTTCTCGATCTCGTTCAACGAAGAGATGCGCTTCCGCGTTAACAGCTTCAACACCATCAATGGCGCCGCCGCCGTTTTCCGGACGATTCCCACCAAAATACTGTCGCTCGAAGAGCTGAAAGCGCCAGAAGTACTCAAGCGCCTTTGCCACTTGCATAAAGGCCTGATCCTTGTGACCGGCCCGACCGGCTCCGGTAAATCGACCACGCTGGCGGCGATGGTGAACTACATCAACATGAACATGAACAAACACATCCTCACCGTGGAAGACCCGGTGGAGTTCGTGCATAAATCGAAAAAATCGCTCATCAACCAACGCGAAGTAGGGGCGTCGACCGCCAGCTTCGCCCGGGCGTTGAAAAGCGCCCTGCGGGAAGATCCCGATGTGATCCTGGTCGGCGAGATGCGCGATCTTGAGACCATTCAGCTCGCCATGACGGCGGCAGAGACCGGCCACTTGGTGATGGGCACGCTGCATACCAGTTCGGCGGCAAAAACCATCGACCGTATCATCGACGTGTTCCCGGCCGACGACAAAGAAATGGTGCGCGCGATGCTTTCCGTATCGCTGGAAGCAGTGATTGCGCAAACGCTGGTGAAGAAGGCCGACGGCACCGGCCGCGTCGCGGCGCATGAAATCATGCTTGGCACCTCGGCCATCCGAAACCTTATTCGCGAAGCGAAAATTCCGCAGATCACCTCAATGATCCAAATGGGTGCCAAGATCGGCATGACCACCATGCGCGATACGCTGAACCGTTTGTACAACGACAACATCATCAGTTCCGAAACGTTGCGCGAATCCATTGCCACTGGCACCAGCGAGACCGAAGAAGGCAAGGATGTGAGCGTACCGAAGAAGCAGACAAACCGCGAATCCTTCTAAAGGATGGCCATGACCGACGAACTGCCCATCGACTACCTGCTCAACGAAATGGTCCGACGCAAGGCGTCCGACCTCTATCTTTCGCATAACTGCGCCCCTGCCCTGCGCGTTGCCGACCGCATCCTGCCGCTCGACCGGCCGCCGCTTGACGATGCGATGCTCGAAGAGCTGCTTTCCAACGTCACCAGCCCCTACCAGCGCGATGAATATGCCAGTACGCTGGAACTGAACACGGCGCTGAACTGGAAAGATGCGTCGCGTTTCCGCGTCAATGTCATGCGCCAACAAGGCCATATTGGTATTGTGATTCGCCGTATCCAAATGGAAATCCCAACGCTGGAAGAGCTTGCGCTGCCACCGCTCTACGGCGATCTGGTGAAAATGAAACGCGGCTTAGTGCTGATCGTCGGGCAGACGGGCTCTGGCAAGACCACCTCGCTTGCCGCTATGGTTGGGCATCGCAACACGCATGGCAGCGGGCATGTGGTCACCATCGAGGATCCAATCGAGTTCGTACATAACCACAAGCAATGCATCATCACGCAGCGTGATGTCGGGCTCGATACCTATTCCTACGCCATCGCGCTAAAGAATGCGCTGCGCCAGCGCCCCGACCTTGTGGTCATCGGCGAAGTGCGCGACCGTGAAGTGATGGAACAAGCCATCTATTTCGCCGAGACGGGGCATCTATGCATCGCAACGCTTCACGCGAACAATTCAAGCCAAGCCATTGAACGTGTTCTGAATTTCTTCCCAGAAGAACGCCACCAGCAGGTGCTGCTGAACTTGGCGCTGAACCTGCGGGCCGTGCTTTCGCAGCGATTGGTTCCCAACGTGCATGACACGCGCACGCTGGCACTGGAGATTATGTTTAACAACGGCCTGATTCGCCAGTTGATCGAGGAAAACAAAATCCGCCAGATACGCGAGATGGTGGAAAAAGGCGGGCTCGAAGGTATGCAGACCTTCGACCAGCATTTGCACGCGCTATTAAAGAGCGGCCAGATCACCGAAGAAGTGGCGCTGGCGGAGTCCGACAACCCGTCCAACTTCCGCATGAAGCTGACCAACGAACGTGGCTCGGCCCGCGTAACGCGTGAAATGACCCTGCGGTCCTCCGCCGATTCGATGACGCCGGGCGCTAAAAAATCCGAATTCTAAGCGACGGCCTTGCTTTCCAGACGGCTGGCGTCCTCGCCGATGGCTTTCAAGAACGCGCGTTCCAGCGTGGCCTCGCCAAAGGTGGGCTTGAACTCCGCTGCTGTGCCAAGATAGACCAGCTTGGAATTATGAATGATGCCGATGCGATCGCAGATCTCGTCGATATCGGACAGGATGTGTGAGCTGAAGAACAAGGTCTTGCCTTCGCCGCGCGCACGCAGCATCACTTCTTTCAAGGCAATGCGAGCACGCGGATCGAGACCGCTCATCGGCTCATCGAGAATCATGAAGGGCTGGTCGACCATAAACGCACCGATGAGACCAAGCTTCTGGCCCATGCCTTTGGAGTAACCCCCCACTTTGCTGCCCAGCACCTCGGGGTTGAGATCGAGGTCGGCTGCTAGTTTCCGTGCGGCGTCCTTATCCAGTTTTTTCCCGTAATAGGAAAGCGCAAGCGAGAGGTACTCGTCGCCTTTCAGATAGCGCGAGGGGGAGAATTTCTCGGGCAGGTAGGAAATGCGCTCGCGCGCTTTCACCGTGTCGCATGGCTCGCCAAAGATTTTAGCTTTGCCGCTTTTGGCATCGGCCAGATCGAGAAGAATCTTGATGAGTGTGGTCTTGCCCGCACCGTTCAGCCCCACCAACCCGAAGATCTCGCCTGGCTTCAGGTCGAAGGAAATCCCATCCAGCACCAATTGGCTGCCGTAGGTTTTGCTGATGGCTTCAACGTTCAAAGGTATGATCGAGTCGGTCATGGTCGGTCTCACAGGTTAGGGGCTTAGATGGTTTAAGGAGCGGTGGGTTGCGGCAAAGCGTTTGGCGTCATTGTCTGGTTTTCAATCATCTGGTCCATTAAGGAGCGTTCGGAGCTTACCGGAGCGGAAGAGTCGCCCAGCAGGCCGTTGATGGCCTGTGCGGCTTCGGGCGACATGGGCGCCGCCTCGCCATCGGCCCCGGCCGCTGTGGTTTGCATGATGGGTGCATTTATTTTGCCTTCGAACACTTCGAAATAGCCGGGCGCGAACGATTGATTCGGCCGCAACGAGAACTGGATGCTGTTGCTTTGGCGGTCGTAAGCGGCAGTATTTTTCCGGCTCATGCGATGTTTCACCGCATCGCTGTTGGCAAAATTCTTCTGGGCTACCCGGTCGATAACAGCGGGCAGGTATTCCGGCGACCAGCTAAACCATGCGCGGTCAGGCCGCACCGACATCACACGCACCTCACCCTTATTGGTGCGGGGCGTAATGCGGCTACCATTAATCCAGACCGCCCAATCGCTTGAATTTTTGTAAACAATACTGGAGAGGAAGAAGACAGGATAGGTTGTCGGTTCGTTGATGGTGGGGACCTCAACAGGCGCTTCCATGGTGAATATTTCTTCCTCAGGCGCGAGAGGCATCGCATCGCGGCGGATCGATTCGTAGGCCTTCAGGGATTGCTTCATGTTGCGTATCTGCACGGAAGTGAACAGAAGACTGTTCTCAACGTTTCCGTAAGAGAATACAGGCGCGAGAGGCAATGTAGGAGTATCCGTCACCACTTCCTCGGTCGCTGCGTCCGTGACCGAGGGCAGGCTGCCAATAGGCGCTGCACCACCCATGAGCGAAGCCGCCGCCGCGCCGGCCGTTGCGGGCATGTCGTTCGCCGGCGCCGCGCCCGGCGGCAGCATCGGAGAATCCCCCGGCATTTGGGCGCAAACGCTGCTGGCCAGAAAAGCCACAGCAAAGCTGGCGATGCGATAGCGTGTCATCATGGCATGCTCGCTGGTGCCGGAGCGGCAGGTGTGAGTTGTGCTGCACCGGGCACCACGCGTTTGGGATTGATGCCGATCCAGTTGAATTGCATTGTCGCCGATACCAGCGGCGGGGCAACACCCCCCACCATTTGGGCGTAGGTCTGCGCCGACATATCCCCTTTGCGCTCCAGTTGCAGGTAGCTCAGACGCACGAGGCCCGGCGGGGTTCTTTCCAATTCCTCGATGAAGGAATAAACATGCACATCGGAGATGGCTTCCAGCTCCATGCTGATGCCTTCGCGCACGGTAATATCGTATTCGATGCCGATGAGTTCCTGCTTATCGGTGGGTTTCTCCGGCGGCAGGCTGAGCTTAAAGTTATTCGCGAAGCGGTAGCGTTGCTTGGCGTCGCGCGCCCAGGTTTTTAATGCGTCCGTCGAGCTCGAAAAATCGACGTTGTTACGCATCAGCTGAATTTCCAGGAAGCGTTTCTCCGCCTCGCCCGAGCGATCCAGTTGCGAGCGGATAGCGGCCAGCTGCGAAGCATCCTGAGCTTGAGCCGCCGCTGCCTGCGTTTTTTTCTCTTCGGCTTTGGTGACCAAGGTAGAAGTGAACAGCATCACCCCCGTAATGACTGCAAGAATAATCACGACCACGACGGCGTCTTTCACCAATCGCTTGTTCAGTGCTTTCATTTTATTCATGGCGTCCCTCCCGGCATGCTCATGGGCATGCGCATAGGCAAGCCACTTTCAGCAGGAGCTACCTGTCTTGCAGTCGCGGTCTTGGGGCCCCGGAAGACGAGGGTAATGCGATTATCACCCTCCTTCATGGCTTCTTCGGCAACGGCGGTTTGGTTGAAGGAAATTTCCAGATTGGACGGCGTGCTGTTTTCCCACGGGTAGGGCAGATTGCTGATGTCGTAATTTGTCAGCACTTGCTTGAGGTTTGCCACGTAATTATCGACATACACTGCCATGGCGTCGGTATCGCTGAACGCGCCGGTGATTTCCATTTCCACGCGCATTTCCAATTCACCTTCAGGCGCGCTCGCCACTGCAGGTGCCGCTGCCGTTGATGCCCCGCCTGCAGTTCCGGAGGCTTGCACATCGGCGGGGTTGCCCCAGGTGAATTTCGTCACCCGCGTTTGTGAGCTGAGATAGGGCGCCAGCTCATTGATAAACTCGATCGGCATGCGTTTGTTTTTCATATAGGCATCGTAGGTCAGCATGACGGCGGATTTAAACGCGACATCGTTGTTCATGCTCGAGAGCGCCTTGCGC
Organism: Rickettsiales bacterium; assembly: GCA_037968615.1. Classification (GTDB taxonomy): domain Bacteria; phylum Pseudomonadota; class Alphaproteobacteria; order Rickettsiales; family UBA3002; genus QFOX01. Next base: position 10,413 of record JBBKVX010000035.1, on the reverse strand, counting down.
ACGGATGTCAACTGAGCCTGAATCGGACGGCGCTGCTCGTCGCTCTTGGCGGCTTCAGAACGCGCACTGAATGTGTCCAACAGGTTCATGGCGCACATGCCCAACAGCCCAAGCGCCACCAATGCACCTATCGCCTTCACTGCCACACGCGCACTGTAAAGCTGCGCCAGCTTGCTGCTGTAGGCGGTATGGAGCTTCAAATGCTGTTTTTTCGAATGAGCGAACGCCGCAGCCATGACCACATCGCCGAAACGGTCGGCGGATAAGGCGGCCTGCTCGAACCCGAGCGCATCGGAAATTTCGAGCGGGGTCAAGACGTAGCTTTGCCCCGCCGAGAAACGGCGCAGGTCGAGTGTTTCTTTCACGTCCTGCGATGCGATGACCAGCATTTCGATGCTGTTGTTCTCGTTGAAGCCAAGGCGGCGGAGATATTCCAACGTGTTGATGATTTCCTGCTCGATGTTCCCGGCGATCACCGCCGACACCGAATCGTCGATGGCCTGGGTGACGCGGGTGAAGACGAGCTTGCCGTTCTTCAGCACGATCTGGCGGAAGCCGCTGACCTTATGGTGCGACACCAGCAATTGCCATGGCAAGGGTTTCTCGTCCGTCACCGCCGCATGCAATTGTGGGATGTAACTTTGTGCTTCGACAGGCGACAGGAAAATGCCTTTCAGCTCATTGGGCAATTCCACCAGCAGGTCGACCCATTGCTGAATCAGCGGCGTATTGCCCAATGCGATCAACAAATACTGCCATTCCTTGCGGCCGGTACTGTCGCGGCCAAGGCGCATGAAACCAGTGATGTCCTCGGGCTGGAAGTCGCGCTCGATGCGGCGTTTCACCAGTTTGCTGACGCTGATGGCGCTGACTGGCGGGAAATTATGGCGTATGTATTGCTGGTCGATCACATCGGCCAGAATGTAAAGCGGCACGCTTGGATGAGCGCTAAGTAGGTCGCGGATGGCGCTGGTGTGATCGAGTTGCGGTGACAGGGCGAACAGACGGCGAATCACTTTCGTGCCCTGGATGTAAACAAGGATACTGCCCTCGTCGCCGATAAGCAGAACGAATTTGGATTTACCGCCCCCCTTCTGCGACAGGTCGCCCGGCTTCGATTTTTTGCCGGACTTGCGCGCCTTTGGCGGCTTAGGAGCCCGGGGCGCGGCGGGGATGGCGGGTTGTTTTTTGATGAATTTCATACTGCGCTGCGGCCCCTAGAATTTCATGTTCGAGAAGGATTGATAGAGCGGACCGAATACCGCCGCAATCACCCAGAAGATCAATCCGCCCATCACCAGCGTCAGGGCGGGCTGAATAAGGCCGATCATTCCGTCCACCGCGTCGGTCACTTCGCGGTCGTAGAAGAATTTGATGTTAGTGAGCGCGTCGTTCATGTTGCCCGAATCCTCGCCTACCTTGAACATGCGGATGACGAGCGTGGGAAACTGACTGGACATGCGCAGCCCGGCTGTAAGGCTATTGCCCTCGACAATGGCGCGGTAGACCACATCCACCGATTCTTTGATGACGCGATTGGCGACCACGTTCTTGGCGGCGATCAGCGCGTCGGGGATGTCGATGCCTGATTTGAACATCACCGAGAAGAAGTGGGTGAACCGCGCAAGGTTGATCTTGCGAATGGTGGTGCCCAGCACGGGCAGGCGCAGCATCACGGCATCGGCCTTGTAGGCGTAGCGTTCGTTGGTGCGATATAACGCCACATGCACCATGAACAGGCTGACCGGCACGCCGAATATAATGTACCAGTAATTCTCGAACGCCGCCGAAGTGGCGATCAGCGCGCGGGTATGGATGGGAATAGTGAAGCCCTGATCGACAATGAACTTGATGAGCTTCGGCACCACGAACAGCATCAGGATGGTGATCACGCCCGACATCACCACAAGCAGCACGATGGGATAGGACACCGCTTTTTTTACCTTGCGCCGCAGATCGTTGGTCCATTTCAAATGGTCGGACATATGGATGAAAGAATCGGTCAGGTTGCCGTTCTTCTCGCCCGCAGCAATGAGGCCGCAGAACACTTCGTTGAACACACGCGGATAGCCGGAAAGCGCCTCTGAAAGCGCACTGCCGGTTTTCACTTTTTCGAGTACGTCGGTCATGATGTCGCGCAGTTTGCGCGATTCGGTGGAATCACGCACATCGGCCAGCGCCTCGTGGATGGGAACGCCCGCACGGCTCAACTGCTCCAGATGCAGGCACAGGATGATCATATCTTTCAGTTTGATCTTGGCCTTGCCGCCGGTCTTGCTTTTCATGATACGGTAATTCACGAGATCCAGCCCCACCTCTTTCAGGCGGGTCTCAAGGTCGATCTCGTTTTCAGCCACCATCGAGCCGCGAATGGTGCGGCCTCGTTCGTTGATGGTCGTGTAATTATAGGCAGGCATGCAGGCTCCGATTACGTGGCGTTTTGTTGTTTTTTACCACAGGTGCACCTGCCGAGCGCTCGGAATGTATTATAGTCGTGCAGTGAGGTCTACCGTAGATATGAGTTCGGGGATATCTATGTGCCCCGACAGCACTTTATAGATGCCATCCTGCACCATCGGCACAAAGCCGTTCTCAAGCGCGTATTCCAGCATGTGGTTTCGGGTGGCTTTGGTGGCGATCAGTTCGTCCAGCCCCTCATCGATCCGCAGGATCTCGTGGACGCCCATCCGGCCTTTGTAGCCCTTGTACGCGCAGGCCTCGCAGCCCACCGCATCATGCACGGTCGGCGGGTTTTCGAGGTCGAGTTTCAGCAAGGTGCATTCTTCCAACGTCGCCTGACGCGGTTTTTTGCAACTGTTGCACAGGCGGCGAGCCAAGCGCTGCGCCATGGTGCAGATGAGCGACCCGGCCAGCAAATGCGGCGGCACGCCGATATCACCGAGGCGCGGAATGGTGCCCAGCGCATCGTTGGTGTGCAGGGTGGTGAACACTTGGTGCCCGGTAAGCGCCGCACGCACGGCCATGATCGCGGTCTCTTCGTCGCGCACCTCGCCGAGGAAGATGATGTCCGGATCCTGACGCATCAGCGATTTGATGCCGGACTGGAAATCGATGACACCCTCACGCACCTGTGTCTGGCGAATCAGCGGCAGTTGGTACTCCACCGGATCCTCCAGCGTCATGATGTTCACATCGATGGAGTTGATGAAACTGAGCACGGAATAAAGCGTGGTGGTCTTACCCGAACCGGTCGGACCAGTGACCACAATGATGCCCTCGGGGCGCTTCAAGCAACGCTTGAGGACACCGAGATTATGCTCTGAAAAACCTAGCGCATCGATGGGTACCAGCGATTTGGATTTGTCGAGGATACGCAGCACCACATTCTCGCCATGCACGGTCGGCTGGGTGGCGACACGGAAATCGATCTCTCGGCCGAGGGCGACGAGGTTGATGCGGCCATCCTGCGCGTTCCTTGTTTCGGCGATGTTCATGCCGGAAAGAATTTTCATGCGCACCAGCATGGCCGGCCAATAATCGCGGTGGAAGGAACGGATCTGCTGAAGCGAACCGTCGATGCGATAGCGCAGGCGCAAGAACGTGCCTTCGGGCTCGAAGTGAATGTCGGAGCAGCCCTGCTTGATCGCATCGATCAGCAGCGCATTGACAAGGCGCACGGTGGGGTTCACGTAGCCTTCTTCACGGCCATCAAGCTGAGTTTTCTCGCGGATGCCGGTCTCGATCTCGCGCAGGATGCCGTCGATCGACATGTCATAATCGTAGTTCCGCTCGATCAATTCTATGATCTCGGTTTCGGTGGCGTAGACCGGGAGGATCTTGACGCTCTTGTCAAAATGGCGACGGATCTGGTCGATGGCGAGCACGTTGAACACATCGACCATCGCCACTTTCAGGCCGCCCTCTTCCATCTGAATGGGAATGACGCGGTTGCGCAGGCACACATCGCGCGGCACCATGGCCACGATGCTGGGGTCGAGCATGCTGGTTTTGACATCGAACCGCTCGGTGCCAGTGCTTTCGGCCAACACTTCACCGAGCGCCGACTCGGTGATGAAGTTCATCGTCACCAGCACATTGCCGAGCAGCTTTTTGGATTTCATCTGCTCGCGCAGGCCGATTTCCAGCTGATCTTTCGAGATCAACCCCAGCGCGATCAGCTTCTCGCCGATGCGCATGGCTTTTTTATCGTCAGGTTTTTTGCCCAGACCGCTTTCGCCCGGCGCACCCAACTCACCCGCCGCAACAGGCTCCACCTCCGGCACCGCTGTGCGGGCTGGGCCGGATAGGAAATCGCCTTCCTGGTCCGTGGGTTCCATAACGCGTGATGACTCCCCTTGTGCAACGCCTTGGGCGCCGCGCATTGATTTTGCGCGAACGCTTGTTTTTCTTTCATTTATTGCAGCAAAGTTCCGCAGTCGCCGCAAGTAAATAACTTCTTACTTTCGCAAATCCCGTGCCATCGCCTGTGGATGGCAGAAATAGCGGCTTTTTTACTACCACTTTGCAGCCACTTGCCTTATGGAGTCGCCTCCGATGGATTATGCGTCCTACATCTTGCCCGCCTACGGATTCACTGCCGTTCTTCTCGGCGGGCTCATCCTGCATACATGGGCTCAAGCGCGCCGCGCGGCAAGGGCCCTGAAGCTTACGGATCGTCCATGAAACCAAAACATAAGCGCCTGCTGACCGTTGTTTTCGTAATGGCCATCATGGGCATCGCGCTCGGCGGCATTCTAAGCAGCTTCCGCCAGCAGCTCATCTTCTTCTACACGCCGACCGACCTGCACGAGGCACTGGCCACCGGCACGTTCGACCGTGCACGCGACATCCGCGTGGGGGGGCTGGTGAAAGAAGGAAGCATCTTCACCACCAAAACGGGCCGCACCGGCTTCGTCATCACCGATCTCAGCCACGAAATCCACGCGTCGTACAAAGGCATGCTGCCTGCCTTGTTCCGCGAAGGCCAGGGCGTGGTGGCGCAAGGCACGTTCAGCAGCATCGGCGAATTGAACGCCGCCACCATCCTCGCTAAGCACGACGAGAATTACATGCCGCAGGAAGTGGTGGATGCGCTGAAGAAGTCCGGCCGGTGGCAACGCTGATGATCCCTGAACTCGGACAGCTTTGTTTGGTGATGGCGCTGCTGCTCAGCGTGCTTCAGGGCGGCGTGCCGCTGCTGCAAAAAATCGCGGGTATGCATCGTGTAAGCGCCCTCACACGGCCGTTGGCGACCCTTTGCTTCATGCTGGTGGCCACCGCGTTCGCGGCGCTGGTGCATGCTTATGCTTTCTCCGATTTCAGCGTGCTGAACGTGGTGCTGAACTCGCATACCGCCAAGCCGATGCTGTACAAAATCGTCGGCAGTTGGGGCAACCATGAGGGCTCGATGCTGCTATGGATGCTGGTGCTGGCGACGTGCGGGTTCGTGGTGGCCTACGCACGCACACCCAACCGCGAGCTGCAGCACACCACCCTCGCTGTGCTTGGCGCCATCAGCGCCGGTTTCCTTGCGTTCATAGTTTTTACCTCCAACCCGTTCCTGCGCGTCTGGCCGATTCCGGCGAACGGTGAAGATTTGAACCCGCTGCTGCAGGACATCGGCTTAGCGTTCCATCCGCCTACCCTTTACATCGGCTATGTCGGGTTCGGCGTGGTGTTCGCGTACGCCATCGCGGGCATGCTCGCCAACCGCATCGACCGCGACTGGGCGAAGCAGGTGCAGCCGTGGATATTGTTCCCGTGGAGCGCCCTCACTCTCGGCATCGGCGCAGGCGCATGGTGGGCCTACCGCGAGCTGGGCTGGGGCGGCTGGTGGTTCTGGGACCCGGTGGAAAACGTGTCGCTGCTACCGTGGTTGGCGGGCACCGCGCTGCTGCATTCCAACATGGTGCTGGAGCGGCGCGGCACGCTGGGACGCTGGGTAGCACTGCTGTCCATCCTCACCTTTTCGCTGTCGCTGATCGGCACGTTCATCGTGCGTTCGGGGCTCATCACTTCGGTGCATGCGTTCGCTTCCGACCCCACACGCGGCGTGTTCATTCTCGGCTACATCGTGCTGGTCACAGGCATCGCACTCGCCATCTACGCGCGCTGCCGTTTTGGCGATTCAGGCACGGTGCGTCTGCTGTCGCGCAGCGGGCTGATTCTCATCAACAACCTGTTGTTGCTCGCCGCAGCGGCCACGGTGCTACTGGCGATTCTGTATCCGCTCGGGCTGCAATTGCTGGGACAGCAATCCGTGTCCGTCGGGCCAGATTATTTCAACGCCACATTCCTGCCCATCGCTGCACCGCTGCTGGTATTGGCCGCCATCGCGCCGCTGTTGCCGTGGGATCGCGCGCTGCCTTCGCAAGTGATGGCGCATGCGAAAGCGCTGGCCCCGGCGCTTATGGTCGCCGCCATCATCGGCCTCGCCATTGGTTCGCCCTCGATGCTGATGGTGATGGGCGGCGCTGCACTGAGCTTCTGGCTGGGTTGGGGCAGCTTGCGCTACCTGCATCGGCAGATGCGCACGCGCCGGGTGCGGCTGCGGCAACTGGGCAGCTTCACGGCGCATTTGGGTTTGGCCGTGCTGGTGCTCGGCATCACCCTCAGCGCGCTGTTGAAAGAAACCTACGAAGCGCCCATCGAGCGTAACAAGCCGCTGCAATTCGGCAGCTTCACCCTGCAGCTCGACGAGGTGATGAAGCGCCCGGAACACAACTACATGGTACGCCGTGCGCGGTTCACTGTTTTTGAAAATGGCACGGCGTTGACGCGGCTTGCGCCGGAGCTGCGCGATTACCCCGTGCGCAGCATGCAGACCACCGAAGCGGCGCTGCATTCCACCCCATGGCGCGACATCTACCTCGTGCTCGGCGAAACGCCAGACACGAAAGGCACCACGCTCGGCGTACGCATGTACGTGACGCCTGGGCAGCAATTGATTTGGTTCGGCTTCGTTATGGCGGCTTTGGGCGGCAGCCTGTCGCTGCTCGGCACACTCATGGGACAACGCAAGGAGCAGTTATGATCCGTATGATTCCGATTCTAATTTTCGCGCTGCTGGCGCTGGTGCTGTTCAGCGCGCTGATGCGTCAGCAACCCGGCAACCCGCAAAAACAAACAGGCTTACGCATCGACCAACCGATGAAATCGCTGCCACTCATGAACGCCGAGAACAGCGACGCACCGCTGGAGCCCAAGGATTTCCAAGGCCGCGTCACACTCATCAATTTCCTCGCCAGTTGGTGCGCCCCGTGCGAGGCGGAAATGGGCGAGCTGGTGGCGCTGAAAAAAGAAATGACCGGGATGGAATTCATCGGCGTGGCGTGGAACGACGCTCCGGCGCGGATCGAGCCGTGGCTGGCCGAACATGGCAACCCGTTCGACACCACCCTCTACGACCCCAAAGGCCGCGCGGCGATTTCACTGGGCGTGCGCGGCATTCCCGAAACCTATGTGGTGGATGGCGAAGGCGTGGTGCGTTACCAGCTCAGCGGCCCGCTCACCAAAAATGTGCGCGAGAAAGAATTGCAACCGCTGATCGACCTGCTGCAGCACGAGATTTCCAGTGCGCGTTAGCATCGCCGTGCTGCTGATGCTGCTGTGCCTTCCGGCGCAGGCGGTGACGATCGAGAAAAAACTGCCCGACCACGCGCAGGAAGAAACCGCGCAGCGCGCCATTCGCCAACTGAATTGCGTGGTGTGTGAAGGGCAAGCCCTCGCCGATTCCGACGCCACTTTCGCCCGCGAAATGCGCAGCGAAATTCGCCGCATGGCGGGCGAAGGCAGCAGCGAACAGGATATCCTCACCTTTTTCCGCAGTCGCTACGGCGTGGGCATCCTGCTCACGCCCCCCATGGAACGCAACACGGCGCTGCTTTGGTTGGCACCTGTTTTGTTCCTGCTGGGTGGCGGGTTATTGCTGTGGCGATTCACCCGTGCGCGGAGCGTTTCATGATCCTCTGGCTAATTTTTTGTTTGGTGTTTTTGCTGATTCTTACCACCTTGGTGCTGGCTCCCCTCGCCCGCCATCCCAGTTTGCCGCGCCGCAAGAAGTGGTTGTTCTGTGTACTGATTTTCCTGATTTTGGTGCCGGGCGGATTGGCGCTTTACGGCTGGGTCGGCATGCCCCCGATGGCGTTGTACTAAAGTACAAAAAATGCTAGAATCATGGCCTGTTTGCGACTATGTTCGGCCCAACAAAATTGTTTGCCTCGCCCGTATGTGACCACCCGTTGTATCCCGTCCCCAACGCAAGGAGCATCCCATGCAAACCAACCGCATTCTACTCGTTGTCACCTCGTCCGATCGCATCGGCAAAGCACTGGAACCGACCGGTGTCTGGCTCGAGGAAATCGCCGCCCCTTATTACACCTTCCGCGATGCGCGCTGCGAAGTCACCATCGCTTCGCCGCTCGGCGGCCAGCCGCCCATCGACCCCACCAGCGTGAAGGCAGAAAACCAAACCGGCTCCACCCGCCGGTTCGATGCCGACATCAAAGCCCAGCATGCGCTTGCCCATACGTTGAAACTTTCCGCGCTCGACCCCGCGAATTACGACGCCGTATTCTTCGCTGGCGGCCACGGCACGATGACGGATTTCCCCACCGATGCGAGCGTGATTTCCACGGTGGAAGCGTTCTACCGCAACGGCAAACCGGTGGCCAGCGTGTGCCACGGCCCGGCCTGCTTAGTGGGCGCTACCAACCGCCACGGCGACCCGGTGATCAAGAACCATCGCTTCACCTGCTTCAGCGACGCCGAAGAAAAAGCCATTGGCGCCGACAGCTATGTGCCGTTCCTGTTGGAAACGACACTGGCTGAGCAAGGCGGCAAACCGGTGCAGCTTGCGCCTTTCCATCCCAACGTGGTGGTGGATCGCCAACTGGTGACCGGGCAGAACCCCGCCTCCTCCATCCCCACGGCGGAAGCGGTGATCTACACGCTGCGCCAAAGCATGGCGGCGTAAGAGGGGTTTTATAAGCGCTTCGCGCGGAATGGGGCCCTTCGCCCCACTTAACCATGACTAAACGTCATGGTTAAGCCGCCGCTTCTCCCTACGCCAAGGCTTCGAGAGATAGGTCGCGGGTCGGCGGTCGCCTCCCGGGCGTTCCATCATTCAGGTTCGCACAATGACGGATGGACTTTTGGTGCCTGCGGCCGTAAACGGTGGCGATGCAATCACTCCTGACCAGCCGTCGCTTTGTGTGGATTTTCTCGACGATGGCGCTCGGCGCTTTCAACGACAATTACTACAAGAACGCCCTCATCATTCTCGTCACCTATGTACTTGCGGCGCAAATGAAGCTGCAGGCCGAGGTGATGATCAGCGTGGCCGCTGCCTGTTTCATCCTGCCGTTCTTCCTGTTCTCGGGCTTCGCGGGCATGCTGGCCGATAAATTTCCCAAACACCAAATCGTGCGCGCGCTGAAACTCACGGAACTGGTCATTGTCATCGCCGCCTGCTTCGCCCTCACCTCGCACCACGCCAGCGGCCTGTATGTATTGCTGTTCCTTCTCGGGGCACAATCGGCGTTCTTCGGCCCGCCGAAATACGCCATTTTGCCAGAGCTGGTGAAACCGAAGGAACTGCTCGCCGCCAACGGGTTCATCGAAGCGGGCACGTTCGTGTCCATTCTGCTCGGCACAATTTTGGGCGGGCTGCTTATTCTGCAACCGCATGGTACGTTGATCGTAGGCACAAGCATGATCGGCGTCAGCCTGCTGGGCGTGTTCACCGGATGGCGCATTCCGGTGACGGTGGCCGCTTCGCCAGAGCTGAAAATTCCTTACAACCCGTTCGCCAGCCTATGGAGCATGGTGTGCGCGGTGTGGCAGCGCCCCGCTGTGCTGCGCCCGATCATCGGCATCTCGTGGTTCTGGGCCATTGGCGCAGTGTATCTCACGCAAATTCCGGTGTTCACCAAAAATGTGGTGGGCGGCGATGCGCAATTGGTCACCCTCTTCCTGTCGCTGTTTTCCATCGGCATCGCGGCTGGGTCGCTGCTGTGCCAGTGGATCGTTAAACATTTCCACCCGGCGCATATCGCGTCATGGTCGCTGTTGGGCGTGTGCCTGTTCGGACTCGATCTGGTGTGGGTGGGCTATCACATGCAGCCGGAGGGTGAGCTGGTCGGGGTGTTCGCTTACCTGCAAAGTTTCGATCACGTGCGTGTCACGTTCGATCTTTTCCTGATGGCCATGTGCGGCGGCATCTTCACTATCCCGCTCTACACACAGCTACTCACCGCCAGCGGCGAAGCGCAACGCGCCCGCGCTGTGGCCAGCAACAATGTGGTGAACGCGTTGTTCATCGCCGCTGCGTCGCTTATTGCGGCGGGGCTGTATGCAGTGAGCTGGGAAGTGTGCGATGTGCTGCTGGCGTTCGCGCTCGCGAACATTCCGGTTATCTTCATCCTGTGGCGGCAATCGCAAGCTGTGTAAGGA
>JBBKVX010000034.1:0-11641 GCA_037968615.1 Rickettsiales bacterium | reverse complement strand
GCCCATGGCCCAATCCGCAATCATTACTATGATCATCCGCGCCGCCCAAAAGGCGGGCAAAGGCGTGCAACGCGACTTTGGCGAGATCGACAAGCTGCAAGTGTCCCGCAAGGGCATCTCCAACTTCGTCACCAGCGCCGACCTGCGCACCGAAAAAACGCTGATCGAAGAGCTGGGCAAGGCCCGTCCCAAATTCAGCTTCCTCACGGAAGAGACCGGCATCATCGTCGGCCCCGATAAAAACACCCGCTTCGTCATCGACCCGATCGACGGCACCACCAACTTCATCCACGCCATCCCCTACATCTCGATCTCGATCGGCGTGCAGGTGAAAAAAGGCGATGTCTGGGAAACCACCGCGGGCGTTATCTACGACCCCATCCACGACGACATGTTCCACGCCGAGAAAAACGGCGGTGCGTTCTGCAACAACATGCGCCTCAAAACCTCGATGCGCGACGAAGAGCTGCTGCTCAGCACCTCCAGCCCGCGCAAATGGCGCGACGGCTACGACGCCACCCTGAAAGCATTCGAGCGCGTGGTCGATCACGGCGCCACCATCCGCTGCTCCGGCTCCGCCGCGCTTGATCTGGCCTACGTCGCCGCGGGCCGCCTCGACGGCACCTGGTACCACCGCCTCAATATCTGGGACATGTGCGCCGGCAACCTCATGGTCACCGAAGCCGGCGGCAAAGTCACCGCCATCGACGGCACCCCAGTCGTCGCCGACGACCGCGGCTCCATGCTCGCCACCAACGGCAAAATCCACGGCACCATGCAAAAGCTGCTGGCCGCCCCGGTGAAGGCTGCTTAATCCTAACTCTTTTCTATTTTTAATACGCGCAGCGTGCGGCCTTAGAATGGGCCAGATGCTAGGAGTGGCGTGCGGCGAGTACCGCAGCGTAGCCCTCGCTACGTGAGGAGACTCGACGTGCGACAGGACGACGCAGATGGGCCGTTATAAGGCCGCTTATTTGGCGCGCTCGATGTAGGTGAGTTCGTTGGTGTTGACGACAATACGATCACCCGTGCCGATGAACGGGGGCACCATCACGCGCACGCCGTTTTCCAGTTTCGCGGGCTTGTAGCTCGACGAAGCGGTCTGGCCCTTCACCACCGGGTCAGCCTCAACGATTTCCAGCGTCACCTGGTCAGGCAGTTTCACGCCGATGGGGGTGCTTTCATGCAGTTCCACTTGCACCACCATGCCGTCCTGCAGGAAGGCTGCGCGGTCGCCGAGGAAGTCGCGTTCCATGGTGATCTGCTCGTAGTTCTCTTCGTCCATGAAGGTCAGTGTGTCGCCGTCGGCGAACAGGAACTGGAATTTGCGTTGGTCGAGCTGCACGCGCTCCATGCCTTCATCCGGGCGCAGGCGCATGTTCTTTTTGATGCCGCCTTTGATGTCTTTCATCTCGATCTGGTTGAAGCTGCGCAGGTTGCCCGGCGTACGGATCTCGTGGCCCGTCACCATCCAGAGTTTGCCTTCAAAATCGAGCACCATACCGGCCCGAACCTGTCCACCATCCACGCGCATATTCTTCTCCTGAGGGAATTCGTTGGCCCGCATGTAGCAAGGCGGCGGGCAAGATGCAAGCTTAAGCGTTGCCGCCGCGTTGCTTCAGCCCCAGCTTGATGGCGGCATTAAAGTCGCGCACTGCCTGTTCGGGCCCCGCCGGATTGCTCCATACCGCCGTGATGGCGGCCACGAAATCGGCGCCGTTCTTCACCAGTTCCACGCAATTTTCCGGCGTCATGCCGCCAATGGCGACGCAAGGCACCGTGGTGTAGGTGCTCCACCAATGAATGATCTCGCCCGTCGGCGTGCCGTATTTCGCCAGTTTTTCCGGCGATTTGCTCTGCGTGGCGTGGAACGCGCCGAACGCCACGTAATCGGCCCCCGCCTCGCCCGCTTCCATCGCCATATGGCCCGAATCGTGACAGCTCACACCGATGATGCGGTCATTGCCTAAGATCGCGCGGGCCTGTGCAAACGGCATGTCGTCCTGTCCCAGATGCACGCCGTCGGCACCCACCTCGATCACCAGGTCCACGCGGTCGTTTATCAAGAACGCCACCTCATGTTTTTTGCACACCGGCATGATGGCCCGGGCGGCCTCCAGCGTCTGCGCATCGGTCGCGTCCTTCAACCGCAGTTGGAACGCGCCCACATCGCCCGCCGCGAACGCCGCGTCAAGCAACGCCGGAAAGCCCTCATCCACCGTCGGCGGCGAGATGAGATACAATCGGCATAAATACGTATCAGTGCTCATGCACCCTATATAGCGTGGCGCGGCGCAAGCGTCCACCCGTGATGCGCTACTGTCTTTGCTTGCCGTGATACAGCGCCAACGCATCCTCGATGGCGTCGTCGCGTAGGCGCAAAAACTCTTTCATCTCGAAATCGCCCATCGCCGCTTTACCATGCAGGAAATCGACCGTCGCTTTTTTCGCCTGCTCCCGGTCGTGCGTATGCGCCGCCACTTCCGGCTCCAGCCGCTGCATCACGCGGGCATGGGCGTAGCCGGTATCGGCGCGCCAGCATTCCACCAGCATGTCGCCAAAGCGGCTAATGTCCGGCCGTTCTTCCAACAGTTTGGCGAATTCCGCGCGCCCATAATCGGTGACTGTGCAACCAAGCTTCTTGCCCAAGACGGGGTCTTTGTAGGCCATCAGATCGTCGCTATCGAACCCATAGCCCCTTACCGCGCTCAGGTAGGAGGGCCGATTGGCAAGCCAGCATAAAAGCGGATGCCCCGTGCGCGTAAGCACCTTTTGCACCAGCGCTTCCGGCTCCAGCGGCGCCGTGGGCGGCTGTTCCGGCTCCGCAGGGGCGCGCACTTCGCGGGGGCGTGCTTTGCGCAAACGCTCGGCACGTACTGCAAACGACAGAATGTTGTCGGAACCACTCATCGCGCCATGCTCCCTCGGTCGGGCCCGGCAAGTATGTCCGTCACCGCGTTTTTCTGTCTACGCAGCATCGCTTCCATTTTCTCCAGCGGCATCGCCAGCTCCTTGGTGCAGAAAATGCCTAGCTGATACGCTGCATGCGCGCGGTGCGAACGCGTCGGCAGACCGGGCGAAAGCTGCTCTGCCGCGCAGGCCATGATATGTGCGGCATCGATCCATTCTGCCTTGTGCAAAAGTGCGCTTAGCTTTTTCACCTCCGCGTTCTCATCCATAATGCGCTCGATGCGCGGGTATTTCTCGGGCAGAAGCAGCCCAGCCTCATAACCGCGCAACTCTTCGGCCGTCAGTCCGTAAAATCCAAAAATATCCTGACTCTCCTGCTGCGCTTCCAGCCAGCGCGCAGTGGGCGAGCCCAGACGCTCCGACACGTGCTGCGCGGTTTTCGGCACTTCCACCAGCGAGGTATGCGGCGAGAGTTCGCGTTGCGGATGCAACCGCGCCACCTGCGCATCCAGCAGCGCCGTCGGCTCACGCCCAAGGCGCGCGGCCTGCACATCCTTCACCGCGTAATCCGGGAACTGGTATATTTTCGCGTTCATACACTGCTGATAGCCCAGTTGCATGACGGTTTGATGACCGAACCCTATTTATTTGCCGCTTATGGATTCTCCCGCCCTCCGCGCATCCTTTTAACGCGCGGAGCGCCACAGTCATCCCTCAACCACAGGAGCATGCCATGTTACGTAAACTCATTTTCCCGATCGCTTCGGGCTTCCTCATCGGCAAAGGCATCAGCCTTTACCGCGACCGTCGCTACATCAGCCGTCACCCGTTGAAAAGCCTGTTCTGGGACCGCCGCAAAGCCAGCTAAATGCCTTGGTAAATGCCCACGATATCGTTCAGCAACGCCAGCGCTTCCGGCTTCGGACGCTGGAACGCGTTGCGGCCCATGATGGAGCCGTCGCCGCCACCCGCTGCGATCTCGCGCACTTCCTGCAGCACTTCCTCGTTGCTCTTGGCCCCGCCGCCCGAGAAGATCACGATGCGTCGGCCACCAAAGGTCGTCTGCTTGATATGCGCGATGCGCTCGGTCAGCGTGCCGACCTTGATGGCTTCTTTCTCGTACACTTTTTTGGCTTCCGCCTGCTCGATATGCGCCGTCGGCGGCTTCACCTTAATGATGTGCGCGCCCAGCAGCGCCGCGATATGCGCCGCGTAGGCCGTCACATCGATGGCGGTCTCGCCCGCTTTGCTTAACGACGCCCCGCGCGGATAGCTCCACACCACCACCGCCAAGCCCGCTTTTTTCGCCTCACGCGTAATGTCGCGCAGTTGCTTGATCATATCATTCACATTGTGGCTGCCGGGATAGATGGTGTAACCCACCGCCGCGCAGCTCAGGCGCACCGCGTCCTCGACACTGCCGGTCAGCGCCTGGTCGGGTGCGGCATCGCCGGGGGCCAACGAGTTGCTGCTGTTCACTTTCAGGATCAGCGGCATTTTGCCTTTGAACGTTTCCACGCCCGCCTCCAGCATGCCCAGCGGGGCGGCGTAAGCGTTCAGCCCGGCATCGAGCGCCAGTTGGAAATGGTAATGCGGATTGTACGCGTCCGGGTTCGACGCGAAGCTGCGCGCCGGGCCATGTTCAAACCCCTGATCGACCGGCAGGATCACCATTTTACCCGTGCCGCCCAGCGTGCCCTGCATCAGCATGCGCCCCAGATTCTGCTTGGTCGCGGCGCTGTCCGATTCGTACCAGTTCAGTATTTCTTTTACTTTGGGTGTCAGCTGCATGGCATCCTCATTGATTCACGGCTTATCTATTCCCCCCTGTTACAACAGACATTTGATGTTTGTCCAACCATCTTGGAGGGCGTTGTGAGTTGTTCGCGCGAGCGAAACGCTCACTTCCTACGAAAACAAATCAAAAAGGGAGTTGTTATGCGATGGATCCTGCTACTTGCCACCGGTGCTGCCGCGTGGATCGGCTACAAACTGTTCAGCCAGAAGCGCGAAGTGGCGCACCGCGAGGAAATGATCGACAGCACCCTCGACGATTCCTTCCCCGCCTCCGACCCGCCCAGCTGGACGCCGTCGCACGCCGAGCCCGCGTCCGCGCCCCTAGCCTTGGTAAAACCGGGCGCCCAGACCATCGGCGAGGGCCTGTAATTTCGTGGCCATCGTGCTCGGCACCGCGCAGCGCACATCGCGCATGCCCTGCCGCAGCGCTTCATGCGCCATCGCCGGGTCGTCGCCGCAGCACAGCACGAACGTGAAGGGGATGTCGGGGAATTCCGTTTTCAACTGCCTCAACAGCGCCGTGTAATAGCCCACTCCGGCATGGCACGCCGCGAATGGCGGCGAGCGCAGTTCCGCCGCGCCACCCTTCAGTGCCCGCCGCGCTTCCTCAAGCCCATTCACTTCCAGTGTCATTCGCAATCCATTTAAAAAACTACGCGCGTTTGCGCGCTGCTGCTTGCGTCATCAGTGCGGCGATGCCGGGCAGTTCTTTGCCCTCAAGCCATTCGAGGAACGCGCCGCCCGCCGTGGAGAGATAACTCAGTTGCGCGCTTACGCCCGCATGGGCCAGCGCCGCCACCGTGTCGCCGCCACCGGCCACCGAGTGCAATTGCCCGCTGCGCGAAGCCTGCGCGATCATCCGCGCGATCTGCACCGTCGTCGCGTCGAACGGCGCGGTCTCGAACGCGCCCACCGGGCCGTTCCACACCAGCGTGCGGCTGGCCGAAATCACTTCCTGCAGCGCCAGCAAACTTTGCGGCCCCACATCCAATATCATGCCGTCGGCGGGAATTTCATCGACACCGCACACCACGTTATCGGCATGCGCTTTGAAGCGTTTGGCCACCACCACATCGGTCGGCAGAATAATGCGGCAGCCAGCCGTCATCGCCGCCGCCAGAATGTCGCGCGCGGTTTGCGCCATGTTGGTCTCGCACAGCGAAGTGCCCACTGCCACGCCCTGCGCCGAGAGGAACGTGTTGGCCATCGCGCCACCGATTACTAAATTATCCACCTTGGCCACCAGATTGCCCAGCAGCTCCAGTTTCGTGCTCACTTTCGAGCCGCCCACGATCGCCGTCATCGGCCGCGCCGGGTTGCTTAAACCCTCCAGCGCCGCCACTTCTTCCTGCATCAAGCGGCCTGCTGCAGCGGGCATGTAGGGGTTCAGCCCCACGATGCTGGCATGTGCCCGGTGCGAGCACGAGAACGCGTCGTTCACATAGCAATCGCCCAAACCCGCCAGCGCCTTGGCAAATTCCGGGTCGTTGGCTTTTTCCTCCGCGTGGAAGCGCAGGTTTTCCATCAGCACCACATCGCCCGCATGCGCGCCTTCCACGGCGCGGCGCGCCGAGGGGCCCACACAATCCGGCGAGAACCGCACGGGCCGGTCCCACATCGCCGCCGATAATTTATCCACCAGCGGTGCCAGCGATTGCGAGGGGTCGAACCCCTGCGGCCGCCCCAAATGCGACAGAATCACCACCTTCGCGTTGCGCTCCATCAGATATTGCAGCGTTGGCACCACGCGCGTGATGCGCGTCGCGTCCGTCACCCGCCCGGCCTGCATCGGCACGTTCAGATCCAGCCGCACCAGCACCGTTTTGCCAGTCACGTCGAGGGATTCAAGGGTAGGAAGCGCCGCGCTCATTTTCATCAAACCTTAACAAAACAAAGGGTTCCCCTCAGCTATACTGCAGTTTCCAAACGAATCAAGCAATCAAGGAACCCCATGTCAGACACCAGCCCCAGCGAATACCGCTCCGCCGTCGCTTCCAACCGAACTTTTCTCACACGGCGCAAAAACCCAACGCGCCCGATGGAAGGCGAGCAAGCGGCGGAAGAGCAGCGAATCGCCGATCTCTTTGCCAAAATCCCCGACTCGCGCAGCGCCTGGACACGCACCATCGACAAACCGCCCGCAGACGCAGAAAAATCCAGCGCGTCCAAAGGCCGCTGATCTGTGCGACGCTTCAACAAACACAGCATCCGTAGCGACGAAGCGCTCATCCGCACCTTGAAGGAGAGCGATCCCCATCGCCAACCGGGAATCACCATCCCCGTCAGCGAGCTTTCGGAAGCGGAGAAGCAGCGCTACCTCGATATGCTGACCAACGCCCCCAAACGCCCACGCGCAGAGCTGCAACGCCGGCCCGTCGAGCCCCGCGACACCACCGAGACGCCCCCATCCGGCTGGGAACGCTAGCATGTCCAAAAGCAAAGCCAGCAAAGCGCGTTACCGCATGCGCGTGAACCATAAGCACGACTACCAGGCACAGACCGAGCCGTTGTTCGACAGCGTGCCCGACGGCTTCGGCGTCACCACCTCCGGCACTCTCGACCCGGTCGAAGAAATCATCAGCTACGGCGTCCGCGTCAAAGGCAAGCCCCGGGCCGCGCGTCACGAAAACCCGACGGACGACAGTTTCTCGGGCCATTACACCAGCGCCCCCTCGCCCAGCCGCGTTCAGCGCACCAACGAACAACCCGGCAGCGACCGCGACGCCAACCGCCACTGGCAACGCCGCGAATGCGAACGCGAACTCGACGCCGAAACACCGCTCGATGCGGTCTTCCCCGGCCGTTAAGCTTCACGAAACCGTCACATCATCCCGCTCAGGTTTTTTGTACAATACGGTATGAACGATGACCGCGAAGACTTCACCCACCGCAACCGCGAACGCACCCTCGCACGGGACCTGCACCTGCATAATCTCGGCCGCCGCGAAGGGCAGGAGATGCAACGCACGGGCCACGAAAAGCACCTCCAGCAAACGCGTCGCCTAGGCTTCGGCCACCACGAACGCTAAGCGTGCATCTCTCTGAAGTTTTTACTTCCCGCGATAGCGGTTCCGGTCAAATTGGGCAGAATTTAAAGCGTCGAAGCTTTTTTGGCGAGATCAAGCATGCGGCAACTGAAACCCCATTCGTTGTCATACCAGCTCGCCACACGCACCAGCGTACCGCCGACCACTTTCGTGCCCGTCAGATCCACGATGCTGCTGCCATTATCGCCAGTGTAATCGGTCGATACCAGCGGGCGCTCGTCCACCTTCAACACGTTCTTCAGCATTTTGGCCGAGGCCGCTTTCAGCGCTTCGTTCACTTGCTCTTTGGTCACCGTTTTTTTCACCACAGCGGTCAAATCCACCATGCTCACATTCGCCACCGGCACGCGCACGGAAACGCCATCCATGCGCCCCGCCAGCTCCGGCAGCACCAGGCCCAGCGCCTTGGCCGCCCCCGTTTTGCTGGGCACCATGGAAAGCGCCGCCGCCCGCGCACGGCGCGGGTCTTTGTGCGAGCCATCCACCAGGTTCTGGTCGCCCGTGTAAGCATGGATGGTCGTCATGAATCCGCTTTCGATGCCGAACGCGTCGTTCAGCACTTTCGCTACTGGCGCCAGCGCATTGGTGGTGCAGCTGCCCACCGAGAACACCGTGTGTTCTTTCGTCAGTTTCGCACAGTTCACGCCGTACACAAAGGTCGGGCAATCGTCGCCCGCAGGCGCCGAGATCAGCACTTTTTTCGCGCCACTGTTCAGGTGAATGCTGGCCGCCTCTTTCGAGTTGAACGCCCCCGTGCATTCCAGCACGATGTCCACGCCCAGCGCCGCCCAATCCAGTTTGGCGGGGTCGCGCTCATGCGTAATCTTAATGTGGCCACGGCCCATATCGATGCCGTCATCATCGAACGTGATCGTATTCTGGAACCGCCCATGCACCGAATCGAACTGCAGCAAATGCGCGTGGTTCTCGTTGCTGGCCGAGCCATTGGCGGCCACCAGCTGGATGCCTTCGTAATTCTCCGCCACCAGCGCGCGCGCTACGCAGCGCCCAATGCGGCCAAGCCCGTTAATCCCGATTTTCACTGTCATGATGCTACCTCGTTATGCGCGGTATATAGCCCTAACAGACCGCCATACAAGTGTAAAACCGTCATCATCCTGTCATGCAAGCGCGCTAGAACATGGGTATGTCCAAAGCCAAACGCCACATCGCCCCCGACAATTTCGCCGCCGTGCTCGACCGCGCGCGCAACGCGGAAGGCCATGTGTGCTGCGGCCATTGCACCCACCGCATCGCCGACGACCAGCTCCTCACCATCCAGCACATCGTGCCGCGCCGCAGCCTGAACGAAGACAGTTTCGCCACCCTCGCCCGCAAACTCGGCATACCGCCCGAGGAGCAGGCGGCCCACGCGAACGACGCTCCCGAAGCACAACAAACCTACCTCCGGGCCTTGCTGAACGCCCCCGACAATCTCACGCCGATGCATAATGCCTGCCACCGCGAAGCCGATTTCGGCCTCACCTACACGCCCGAAGAAGCCGCCGAAATAAACCGCCTGCCCCAAGGCCAGCGTTCATGGAACCCCGACGCCCCGGTGGGCGCGCCCGCACCCAGCTTTGCGCCCATGGCACCGCTGAAACCGATGGCATACACCCCACCGCCCGTATCCGAAGAAGCCATCGCACTTTCAAAACTGGTAAAAAAATCCGATCGCGGCGCGGTCATGAAACATATCCAAACCGCCACCGTGGCCGCCGTTGCGGGCTGCTGCACCAAACTCGAGAACGACGTGCAGCTCTGGATACGCGCCATCGAATCACCGGACACTGAAAAAACCGAACGCCGAAAATTGCTGGGCCGCCTGAACGACCTGTCACCCAAACTCGATATGGTGCGCCGCTACGCCACGCGTGGCGACGAAGGCCCATCGCCCGCCCGCTAAGGCTTCAAAAACTTCGTAAGCCCCAGCGCTGTAAGCACACGGCTCAGCCGCTGCGCCCCGCGGGAGCGCACCGCGCCAAAGCTGTACACATCGTCGTATCGGTCATAATTGAAATGCCCGTAATACCAGCGGATGAATTGCTTTTTCTTTTCCGATTTCCAGCTCATGATGCGGCCGCCACAATCGCATCCGTGGTGATGCCGAAGCGTTTGTACAGTTCCTCCGCCGGGGCGGACGCGCCGAACGATTTCATGCCGATGAACGTGCCCTCGTCACCCATCCACTGTTCCCAACCCGTTTTCACGGCGGCTTCAATGGCGATGCGTTTCGTGCCCGTGCCCAGCACGCTCTTGCGATAGCTCGCGGGTTGCGCCGCGAACAATTCCATGCTCGGCACACTCACCACGCGCGTGGCGATGCCTTTGGCTTCCAACTGCTGCTGCGCTTCCACGGCCAGCATCACTTCCGAACCAGTCGCCATAATTACCACCTTGGCCTCGCTGCTCGCTTCGCGCAGCACATACGCACCCAGCGCGCATTTATTCTCGGCGCTGTATTCCGTGCGCAGATGCGGCAGGGCTTGGCGCGTCAGCGCCAGCACGCTCGGTTTGTCGGTCATCGCAATCGCCAGCTGCCAGCATTCCGCCGTCTCCGTCGCGTCGCAGGGGCGGAACACGTTGAGGTTCGGGATCACCCGCAGCGCCGCCAGATGCTCCACCGGCTGGTGCGTCGGGCCATCTTCGCCGAGGCCAATCGAATCATGCGTCATCACGTAAATCACGCGCTGGCCCATCAGCGCCGCCAAACGAATGCTCGGGCGGCAGTAATCGGTGAACACGAGGAACGTGCCGCCATAGGGCACGAAACCACCATGCAGCGCGATGCCGTTCATCGCCGCCGCCATGCCATGCTCGCGCACGCCGTAATACACATAGCGCCCGTCGTAGCTCTCGGGCGTGAAGCCTTTCATCAGCTTGGTTTTGGTGTTGTTCGAGCCGGTCAGATCCGCCGAACCGCCGAACAATTGCGGCAGCGTCGGCGCGATGGTCTCCAGCAGGTTCTGCGACGAAACGCGCGTCGCTTCCTTCGGGTTCTTCGCCGCCAAATCTTTCTTCATTGCGGTAATGGCGTCCGTCCATCCCGCACCCAAATCGCCGCTCATACGCTGCGCGAACGCATCGCCATTGCTGGCCGCGCCCAAGCGTTTTTCCCACGCCGCATACCCTTCCGCGCGCGCCAACCCTGCGTCGCGCCACGCTTCCAGCACGTCCGCCGGAATCTCGAACGGTTCGTGCGCCCAATCCATATTCTTGCGTGAACCGGCAATTTCTTCCGCACCCAGCGGCGAGCCGTGGCTGGAGTTTTTCCCCGCTTTGGTCGGCGCGTGTTTGGCGATCACCGTGCGGCAGGCAATGAAGCTCGGCTTGTCGCTGCTCTGCGCTTTTTTAATCGCGGCGGAAATCGCTTTTGCGTCGTGCCCATCCACTTCTTGGCATGCCCAGCCCAGCGCTTCAAAGCGCTTCGACTGGTCGTCCGAAACCGTCATCGAGGTCGGCCCGTCGATGCAAATCAAATTATCGTCCCACAGCACGATCAGCTTGTTCAGCTTCATATGCCCCGCCATCGACGCAGCCTCGTGCGAAATGCCTTCCATCAAGCACCCATCGCCCGCGATAGTGTAGGTGTAATGGTTCACCAGCGCATCGCCGAACTCGGGATGCCCCGCCGTTTTCGCGCCCCATTGGCGGAAGTTCTTCAACTCCTCCAGCGTCATGTCGGGATAGCCAGGGAGACGCAGCAGCGCGTATTGCAGCATGCTGCCATGGCCTGCCGACAGCACGAACCGATCGCGATCGGGCCATTCGGGATGCTGCGGGTCGTAGTTCAAAAATTCGGTGAACAGCTCCGTCGCCACTTCGGCCATGCCCATCGGCATACCCGGATGCCCCTACTTCGCCTTCTCCACCGCGTCCATCGACAG
>JBBKVX010000033.1:0-15629 GCA_037968615.1 Rickettsiales bacterium | reverse complement strand
TGCTTGATGGTGTGCGCGTCTCTACCCCCGATGGCTGGTGGCTGCTGCGCGCCAGCAACACCCAAGCCGCCATCGTCGCCCGCGCCGAAGGCCATTCCCCCGAAGCCACGCGCCGCCTGCTGGCGACGCTGCAATATCTATTGAATGCGCAAGGCGTGGATGTGCAACTAACCTAAGCTGGTTCCTGCTGCGTGAGGCAGTGGATGGTGCCGAGGCCCCAGACGAGATCGCGGGCGAAGATGCCCACGACTTGGCGAGTGGGGAAGCAGGCTTGCAGCGTGCTTAACGCTTCGCGGTCAGCCACATCGTTGAAGGTGGGCACCAGCACCACATCGTTGCAAATAAGGAAGTTGGCGTAGCTGGCGGGCAGGCGTTCGCCGTCGAACATCACCGGGCGCGGCATGGGGAGTTCGATGATCTCGAACTTTTTTCCGTTGGCGTCCTTGGCTCTTTTCAGGCGCTTCAGGTTTTCCTGAAGCAGTTTGTAGTTCGCGTCTTTCTTGTCGTGTTCCACCACCGTCACTATTTTGCCGGGGGCGACGAAGCGGGTGATGTCGTCGACATGACCGTGCGTGTCGTCACCCACGATGCCCGCTTCCAGCCAGATGGTGTTGGTGGCGCCAAGGTATTTTGCGAACACGGCTTCGTAATCGGTTTTGCTGAAGCTTTTATTGCGTACCTGTTTTTTGCTGAGCAGCCATTCCTCGGTAACGATGATGCTTCCTTCGCCATCCACCTCGATGCCGCCGCCTTCAAGCACGATGGGCTTGCCTTTATGCATGGGCGTTAGGCCCGCATGGCCGCTCATTTCCAGCATGTGCAGCGGCAGTTTATTGTCGGCTTTGTGGTTCGGATATTTCGCCCAGCCGGTGAAACCCCAATCGAGGCCAATCAACTGGCCGTCCTCCTCCACCCAGATGGCACCGCAATCGCGCATCCATCCGCGGTCGGTCGGCACCACGAGGAACTCGACGTTTTTCAGGTTTGCGTGCGACTGTTTCAGCACCTTGTTTGCTGCACGTTTTTCTGCAGCATTTTTCACCAGCAAACCGACTTTTTGCGAGGCAGAAATATGGCGCACTATCTCGGCGAACACGTAGGGAATCGGCTCGAACTTGCCGGGCCAGTCGGCCTTCTGGTGCGGCCAAGCCAACCAGACGCGCTTTTGCAGCGCCCATTCGGCGGGCATCAGCATCAGTTGGCGTCCGGATGGTTGAGGATTTTGCCGTAAGCGTCGATGCGGCGGTCGCGGAAGAACGGCCAGTACTGGCGTTGCTTCTCCACTTTCGCGGGGTCGACCACCGCCGTCAGTACGCCTTCGAATTTCTCGTCGGCATGTTCGATGTAGCGGCCCGACGTGTCGCAGATGAAACTGTGGCCGAAGAATTCCAGCGCACCGCCGTCGGTTTCTTTTTCAATGCCCACACGGTTCGGCGCGGCGATGAACACGTTGTTGGCCACGGCATGACCGCGCATGACGGTCTGCCATTTGTTCCATTGCTCGTCGCCGTATTCGGCTTTCTCGTCGGGGTGCCAGCCGATGGCGGTGGGGTAGAAAATAACGTTCGCGCCCTGCATCGCCACCAAGCGCGCGGCCTCGGGGAACCACTGATCCCAGCAGATCAGCACGCCGATGCGGCCGAATTTCGTGTCGAAGTTCTTGAAGCCGAGATCGCCGGGCGTGAAGTAAAACTTCTCATAGAAACGCGGGTCATCAGGAATGTGCATTTTGCGGTACATGCCGAGGTCGGCGCCGTCGGCGTCGAACACTACGGTGGTGTTGTGGTACATGCCCGCCGTGCGGCGCTCGAACAGCGAGGCGACGATGACCATCTCCAATTCCTTGGCCAGCGCGCTGAAGAAATGCGTGGTGGGGCCGGGAATGGTTTCGGCGAGGTTGAAGTAATCGTGGTTCTCACTTTGGCAGAAATAATAGCTGCGGAACAGTTCGGGCAGGCACGCCACGTTCACGCCCTTGGCTTTCGCCTCGCGCAGCAATTCCTCCGCGCGCTTCATGTTCGCTTCGGGAGAGGGCTGCATGGACATCTGGATGATGCCAACGGTGAATTTCTTGCTCATAGCGCGCATGTAACATCTGCCACCCGTTTTCGCAAGTGCCTGAGGGCGGTCAAATGATTAAATCTGGTCAAGTTTTGCTGCGGGGGCTAGGATCCCCCTTCATCCCTACGAGGAGGCCGCATTGTCCAGCCTGATCCATCTTGCGCCGTTCGCGGCACTACTTGCCCTGCTATGCATGGGGCTCTCCATAAACGTTGTGCGTTACCGTTGGAAACATAAGCTTCTCCTGGGCGTGCATGAGGACAAGGACATGGTGCGCGCCGTACGTGCCCATGCCAACTTCACCGAGAACACGCCCATGGCCTTGCTGCTTGTGGCGTTGGTGGCGCTGCTTGGCGGCTCCGGCCCGCTGGTGATCGTGCTCGGCGCACTGCTGACCATTGGCCGCATTTCCCACGCCTACAGCATCTTAATCGCCGAATCGCGTTATCAGACATTTCGCTGGCGCTCGGTCGGCATGATCAGCACCTATGCGGTGATGCTGGTGGCCGCCCTGTTTTTACTCTGGCAATCGCTGGCGGTTTTCCATTAAACACACCTTATGCGCCCATAGCTCAACTGGATAGAGCACTCGCCTTCTAAGCGAGCGGTTGCAGGTTCGAATCCTGCTGGGCGCGCCACGCTCCTCCTACGTTAGTTAATGACAGCCTATGGGTGACTTGGTATACATGACGCATGGCGCATCATGATAAATCGCGTGGCTTTAGCTTAGTTGAACTTTCCATCGTGCTGGTCATACTAGGTCTCTTGGTCGGCGGCATATTGGCCGGACAGTCGCTGATACGTGCCAGTGAGCTGCGGAGCGTTACTACTGAATCAGACCGTTACCGCACCGCTATGTTTGCGTTCCGTGACAAATATTTTGCGTTGCCGGGGGATATGACGAACGCAACACGTTTCTGGGGCGATGATAATACCAACTGTCCAGATCCCGCGATTACTAACGGTACACCGGGCACCTGCAACGGAGATGGCAACGGACAATGGAATGAAGTTTTCAGGACCTGGCAGCATCTTGCTCTGGCGGGCTTGATCGAAGGAAGTTACACGGGTACTGCTACGGGTGGCACGGCGGTTGCTGGCACCAATGTTCCCAATTCCAAACTTAACAACGGCGCCTGGGGGCTATGGCCCTACAGCTTATCTGCCTGGTTAGGATGGCGCAACAGCGAGACAGCCAACTGGATAGTTCTGGGATCCTATTATGCGACCAACCAGTCGATCAATGCGGCAATCAAACCCGAAGAAGCATGGAATATCGATACAAAAAGCGACGACGGCAGGCCTGCTACAGGCAGTGTCGTTGCTGGTACAGGCTATGATCTTTATCTTGTTGGCCTCATTTCCTGCACCAGCGGGGCCGGGCCAAGCACCACTTATTCGTTAACAACGGCCAGCACCGCGTGCGGCATGGCTTTCAGGCTGAACTAAGTAAGCCATCGCATCGGTGCCCTTATCGGCGGTGAGCAGTATAAGGAGCGCAACGATGCGCTCGCGCAGTTTTTTAAAGCTGCAACGCCTTCCCCCGATAACGAGGTATAATGACATATCATCTACCTTTATAGATTCGTTTTATGAAATATATTCCGTATTCTCTCTAGACGTAATCTCCATCGTGCTGGTCATCAATGGCCATGACTGGCATGAATGCTTAGCCACTTCAGAAACCCGCACTTATACCGTACTTTTTTGAAATCTGGCTGGACCAGACGTTGACCCTCGGCCAAAAACCCCCATAAAACTGGTGCTGCTGAGAAGAATCGAACTTCCGCCCCCGTCATTACCAAGCATGACATGCTAAATTTCTAATCATTTAGGCATGAATAAAACTATCTCCCAGTGCCCATCCTCATCCCCGATGCTGCGTCATTTCTCTTATATATATAATGACACCCCACGGCCAGAATGCTAATCTCACGGCATGAGAGAACATCGCCACCAAGGCGCTTTTAGTTTAGTTGAGCTATCCATTGTATTGGTCATTCTCGGCCTGCTGGTCGGCGGGATTCTGGCGGGTCAGTCGCTGATACGTGCGGCGGAATTGCGCAATGTAACGACCGAGTCGCAGCGCTACATCACGGCAACCGCCGCTTTCCGGGACAAGTATTTCGCTATTCCTGGTGATTTCCGTGACGCGACGCGCTTCTGGGGGCGTCTTGATAACAGCACGGATTGCGTAACCAATTCCTCAGCAATTGTAACCACCCCGGGTGCCTGCGATGGCAATGGCAGCGGTGGGCATAACGGTTCCAATTATGAACCCCAACAATACTGGCGGCAACTCGCCCTAGCGGGTTTGATTGAGGGAACGTACAGCGGACTCCCGGCGGTGCTGGCCCAGGGTTGGTCCGGCGTCATCGGTACGGCGTTGCCACGATCAAAGTTGTCGCGTGCGGGCTGGACCACGGACAACCTAGGAACCTATGGCGGCGATTCCACCTACTTTAAGGGAAGTTACGGCAACAGCCTTGAAATTGCCACTCAGGCATCGAATGAATTTCCCGCAAGCCCTGTGCTGCGGCCGGAAGAGGCTTGGAACATCGACACCAAAATGGATGACGGCAAACCCGGCACTGGTAAAGTCTATGCGACCACTTGGAGTAGTTGCACCAATGCTGCTGCTTTTACCGACACGACGACAACGTATAAACTCGATAGCACCAGTATTGCCTGTGGGCTGGGGTTCGGTAATGCATTCTAATCCGAGATGCGGGCTGGTGATTCAGTAAGCAGATAACAAACCCGCGAGCATCCGACTTATGACGACCCGCAATGGCAAGGGTGACGGGGCACGATTCGTTACAGCGTCAGTTCGTGCGTCGATGAACCTTTCCGTTTCTGGCAGCATCGGGCCTAGGGCAGCGACAATGGATGATTGTCCGCTGCATGTTTGATTTCTGTCAAAGCATCTTTCCAAAACGCAAAAAGCCACCGCAATGGCTGCGGTGGCTTCCTGGGTGTGTGCGGCTACGTTAGTTCCAGTAGGTGCCGTACTGGCGGGTGCTGGCTGCCGTGGAGGAATCGGAAATGCCGCTGCCGCCTTTGCGGATGACGACACCTTCACGAGCGCCATAGGCCGAGGCTGTGCCGGGATAGCTCTGGTGATTGCTATCGTTCCAGGAATCGCGGTGGGCGTTGCGGGTGCTGTAATGGTCGCCTTGTTTATTGTAGCCATAAGCTTTGGTGCTGGCGCTGCCACCTTTTTGGATGGCAGAATTATGGCCAGCATTATAGCGGGTATCTTGGCCCGAATAATGCTGTTCGCCTGCATATGCGCCAGCCGAAGCCAGCAGAAGGGCGGCCGAGGCCACCGTGGTGAGAAGTTTCGACATAAGTATCTCCTGTTAAGTCGTTGTCGTGGTGATGCGCATGCTCGGTAGAGGGGTTACTATCCTGAGCTTTCGCTTAACCGTCGATACGGATGGAGGGAGACATTATCAGCGCGCAATAAATCAGACGGTCTGCGTCTGTTGTTTGCAGTAAGTGCGCAATTTCTTTTCCAGATCGCTGGGCTGGAAAGGCTTGCTGAGATAATCGTCCATGCCCGCGGTCAGGCATCGCTCCCGGTCGCCCTTAAGCGCGTGCGCTGTCATGCCGATGATGGGGGTGTGTCGCCCGCCGCCTTCGTTTTTCTCCCATTCGCGGATGGCCTGCGTGGCGGCGATGCCATCCATTTCCGGCATTTGCACATCCATCAGCACGGCATTAAAATGGCCGGCCGTATATTTTTTAACCGCTTCGTGGCCATTTTCAGCGATTTCGTACTGGTATCCCAGATTGTCCAGAATGGCGGTGGCCACCAACACATTGGCCCAGTAATCCTCCACCAACAGAATCTGCACTTTCGATTTGGGCGCTGCCTCGGTCGAGGGCACACGCTCCACCACCGGCTTGCTGGATGCGTGGCCCTGCAGGCTGAGAGGCAGAACGAGGCTGAAACAGGAACCCTTGCCCGGTGCGCTGGTGACGGAGATGGTGCCGTCCATCAGCTCAACCAGTGTTTTGCAGATGGACAGCCCCAGTCCGGTGCCGCCGAATTTGCGGGTTATGGAGCTGTCGGCCTGCGTGAATTTATTAAAAATGGTGGCGGTATGCTCCGGCGCGATGCCGATGCCGGTATCGGTGATGTCGATGTATGCGGTGGCCATGCCTGCGACCGCCGACGCACCATAGGTGACGCTGATGATCACGTTACCCTGCGAAGTGAATTTGATGGCGTTGCCCACCAGGTTCATCAGCACCTGCCGAATGCGGCTGGGATCGCCCACGAAACCATCGCCATTCTCATCCGCATGCTGCACCACCAGCGCGATGCTTTTTTCCTTCGCGTGCATTTCCTGAATGTTGACGACGTCGTTCACTACATCGTTCATGAAGAACGGTGTCTGCTCCAATTCTACCTGCTGGGTCTCGAGTTTGGAGATGTCGAGAAGGTCGTTGATCAGCTGCAGCAAATGCTGCGAAGAAAGCTGCAGCGTCCGCAAGAATTCGCGCTGCTTAGCCAGTGGCAAATCGTCGGTCTGCATCAGGTTGGCCAGGCCTACCACCGCGTTCATCGGGGTACGTATCTCGTGACTCATATTGGCGAGGAATTCCGACTTGGCGATGCTGGCGGCTTCGGAGCGGTCGAGCGCCTCGCGCAGTTCCTGCTCCACGCGCATGCGCTCTTTCGCAATGGCCACGTAATGGCAAATGGTGCGCAGGAATTCGAGGTCGTCGTCGTTGAAACGGTCGTGGGAGCGGCTGGCGAACGACAGGGTACCGATCAGTCGATCGCCCACCATCAGCGGGTTGCAGGCATAGGCGCGGATGCCAAGGCTGCGGATCAGTTCGGTGCGTGGATCCAGCGATTGCTGCACTTCGGTCACCACCATCGCCTCACGTTTTTGTGCCACGCACCCGCACACGGCCTGCCCGAATTCAAGCCGCTGTAAACCTGCGCGCTGCTCGTCGGTGATGCCGCACGAGGAGTCGAGCGCCAGCGCATCGCCTTCGCGGTTGAGCATGAAATTAAAATACACATCGAGATTCAAATGTTCCGAAACCTGATCGAACAACGTGCGCACCACGTGGTCCTGATCCTCGGCGGTCAGCACATGGGCGGCGGCTTTCGACAGTAAATGCAGCCGTTCGTTGCGGCGGCGAAGGCGATCCTCGCTGGAGTGCTGCTCGGCCACATCGGTGCAGGTGCCAAACCAATGGGTGATGGCACCTGAATTGTCGCGCATCGCCACGCCGCGCACCAGAAATGGGCTGTATTCGCCCCGCGCATCGGCGAATGGCGCCACCATTTCGAAGCCTTCGCCTGTGCGTATGCAATGCTCCCAGCGCGGAATCATTTCTTTTAGGGCGGCGGGCTCGACTATTTTCTGCCAGCGGCGGCCTTTGCTCTCGTCGAAGGTCAGGCCCGTATATTCGTGCCATCGTTGGTTGTACCAAGTGACGTACCCAGTCGGGTCGGCTATCCAAACAAGTTGGGGTACAAAATCGGCCAGCAGCGCGAACAATTCGCGCGGTGGTTCGGCAAGCGCGGGAGCCGCGCCGCCAAAGGGAGTCGGATGCTTACTTGCCTCAAAACTCATGCCTCGACCCTTTCGTTCGCATCGTGCAAAACGGAGGTTTTCATACCGGTGTTCGCACCGGTTTATAATCGGACGGGATGATGTTGCTTTACCCTGTTGGCACCACATCTTATTTATGTGTGGCTGTCAGTCGCTGGCATAGTAACAAACTTGCCATTAGTGGGCAAGTGGCGGCGCACTACAGAAGCTCTAGAAGCCGTAATTCTTACATAATTCACTCGCAGACATGCCCCAAACATAAATCAGGCGGCATCACTGCCGCCTGATTTCAGGGTTGTGCGCGCGTAATTTCTTTATTGGCCGGACAGAACGTCTACCGAACCGGTGGTGCTGGTGCTTACTCCACTGCTTTTAACTTTACCGGTCGTCGAACCGCGGAGGTCACTGCGCATTGGGGTCATACGGTCGGAGCGTTTGGCGGCGACGTTTGATTTAATGGTGGTGGACGGAACCTTGACGCTCGTCTTGCTGCGAATCGTGTCACGATCAACGCCGTTAGCACTACTATTATCGCGCGAATCGACGATGCCGTCGGCGTTGGTGTCAAGCCGTGCGGCGGCCCGGCTATCCTGCGCATTCGCGCGTCCATCATGGTTCACATCAACGGCGCGTTGGCGCGCGGAAGAAGGCACCTTTACGCCGACATCGGCATTGGCATTGCTATTTGCGGCTGCTGCGCCGACATTGACGCCCAATCCGTTACCCCCTCCCACGCTCAATCCGGTATTTACACCGACTGCATGCGCTGCCGTGAAAGGAGTGAGCAGGCTGGCGCTGGCAAGCGCGAGCATGACGATACGTTTATGGGATTTTTTCTGGTTCGTGGTCATGGTATTCTCCTGATGCGTCCGCTGTTTTCAGTTGCTTGCCGAGCGAGCGGTACGGCGATGTGAATGCCTACAGTTTCATGCAATCATATTAAATTATCCATGCGTGCGTAGCGGCCGCGACTAAAGGATGTATAAAGGGGTATGGCCACCAATCAGTACCATTTACTGCACCGCATTCCCGCCGTCGAGGCATGGGAAATGCCGCCCGCGCTTGAGGCGCTGGCGCAGCAATTCGTGCGCTCGGGGCAGTTGCGCATCCATGCCGACCACGAGCGCAATTACGTGCGCCATGGCACCGCCGACAGCGACGCCACCTTCACCGCACGTGAATTGACTGACCCCGCGCTAAGTGCCCGTACGCGCCAGATACTGGCCAAGCATGTGCCACCCGCCGCCGGGCCCGAAGCGCTCGATGCGCTGGTGGCGCGCTTACTGGTGGAGTTGAAAAAAGCGCGTGGCATTGCACCGGATAAGGAACTGCGCGTGGCGCGCATCGTGGCGCAATCGGCGCATCCGTCGGTCATTCATTTGCTGCTGCGTTCGGGCACGGCGGTTTATGTTTCCTACTCGCACAACGTGGCCGACCTGATGGCGGTGCATGACTGGCAAACGCATGGCACAGCGAGCGGTTTGCAGGCAACCGCACCGGAGGGCACCGCTGTATATATCTCCTGCGGCGGTGATCCGTTCTTCGCGGGCGAACATAAAAACTACACCACCGACGGCTTCCCGGCGCTGGCGCGAATGATAGTGATTGGCGGGCAGGAGCTGGGACATTTTTCCGATTTGTTGCGCGGCCCGGATGGCAGCATCCATGGCCGTTATTCCACCGATAACAACGCGCACAGTTTACGCGCAGCGCCAGTCATCAAGGCTGGGCGGCGGGAGGATATGGCGCATATCGCCCATCTGGAAACACGGGCAATCGAAGCGGGCCTCGCCGCCCTCACCCGCGCCGAATCCGCCGTGGCGTTCTACGACAAACGCATGCGCTTCACGCTGCCTTGGCTGCTGCGCCAATGCCTGCGGGCAGTGCAGCGCCTGCACTTCGGGCGGCGCAGCAAAGCGCTCGGCATCGACTTGCGTTTTGCCGTGCATCCGCGCATGCGGCATGGCGACGCGTTGGCCACCTATCTCAGCGACATGGCTTTCAACCTCGCTCCGGAATCCGATGCGTATCGCCGCGCCGACCCGGAGGCCGAAGAGGCCATCGCCTGCATCGAGGCTTTAGCGCGCGTGCCGCAGCAAGTATTCAAATGGGGCCATGCGAATGTGCAGTTCGGTTGGCCCCGGCTCTATGCCGCCTATTACAACACCGTAATTCCCGGCTGCATCGCCGCGGCCCGCACCCCGCTTCCAGCCGTCGATTCTACACTCTTGCAGGCATTCGGGCTGGCCTTGCGTCGCCGCTTACGCAAAAAGCCTCAATATTATCCAGAAACAGGCGCTTAGGGCTTTGTAAGGCGTGGCCCTCGTTTTTTGTCAAAAAAATAATCATGTATTTCAATGGACCGTCGGCATCCGAGTGGCAAAAAAACGGGGTAAAATCAGCATAAACTGTGGTTTCTTCATCAAACCGTCACGAAATACCGGTAGGATGACACTAAGGAGAAGTCTCACCACATGTCTGAAACTGAAGAGGAAAGAAAAAGCGGGCTAGAGCGCTTTCTGCGCAGCCTGATTCCGAACCCGTCGCTCGGCGGGTTCTTCGGCATGGCTTTTTGGGGCGCAATTCTCGCGGGCGTCGCTTTCTTCGTACTCAAAAACGATACGGTGCGCGAATGGATCCAGGAGAAATTCCCCAATATCGCGGCGGGCCTTGAAGGTTTGGCAAATGGTGCCGGAATTGATGGTTTTATGGCCGGCGCAACCGAGAACTACTTGATGGGCCTGAGCCCGGAAGCCGCCCGCACCCAACTGGAGGGCAAAGACGTCCCCCCCGGCGTGGCCGAAGTTCTGACCGCCGACGCCGCTACATGGCAGGGGTTCCTGCAGCTGGTGAAGACCGCCAATAAAAATGCCGACGGCACTCCCGGAACCGTGAGCGAGAGCACACTGCTCAACGACAAGACCATCTTCGCGCTGCTGACCCAGAAACCCGACATGGCCCGCGCCCTCATTCGCGCACTGCCTGCTCCCACAACAACGGGCACGCCCAGCGCCACCACTGCGCGCATCACCGCCGCGCTCGGCACCATGATCGCCACGCCCGGCCAGTTGGACACCTTATTGAACGCCCAGAACTTCTCACTCACCATGGAAGCCGTGGCAAAATTCAGCCCCGTGCCCGTTACCGCCGAAGCGTTGGGTGGGTTCGTGCGCGCCGCCGGCATGCGCGACGGCGTGCCCACCGAAGCCTTCCGAAGCTTCATCACCACGGCGTTGAGCGATCCGTCGCAATTCCAGCAAGCCCTCACCAGCTTCATCCTAATGCCCGAAGTACTAGCCAACCCCGGCGCCCTCTCAACGCTGGCCAATGGCATCGGCACCCTTCCCGAAGCTCAAAAAGACCTACGCGATATGGTGCAGCTGTTGAAATTCAACGCCCCCGCCGTCACCACTTTGCTGAGTACGCTGGGTACGGAAAAGACCACCGAGTTCATGCGCCTTATGAGTGCCAACGAAACGATGGGCATCAGCCGCTTCGCGCTCGATGCCGCTAATGTCGCCGCGTTCCGTACGTTTGCGACCACCGCCGATGTCGGACACCTGCCGAGCAATATCTCCGGCTCAATCATTTCCATGCGCGACGCTTCGCCTCAGGAGCTGGCGCAGGCGCGGACTGCGGCGGAGCATAACGTCGATATAAGCCGCGTGCAGCGTATGTTTAACGCGACCGATCGTCAGGGCCGAACCCATTTCAACATCGACCAGACCATCAACAGCCTCACGCATGGCGCCAACCGCACGGCGCTGCGTGCAGAACTGGGCAAACTGCCGCCTGAAGAGCTTGCCGCCATGCTGCGCCCTCTGCACCTGACACCCGCCAGCATGACCGCCATGTTGGATCTCGCCAGCCGCATCGGCAACCATGCTCCGAACTGGAGCAATGGCCACGCGCCGGGCACTGCCAAGGTGCTGCGCGCTCTGGGCCATATGATGATCGGCAACGACATGTCGCGGTTCAAGAGCCTGTCGGCCACCGAACTGTCGCAGTTCTTCAGCGTCGAAGAGAACCGTCAGGCCTTTGGCGAGTTGATGAACAGCTTCGACAGCTCGCAGCTCGATGCCAAAACACGCAATCTGCTGCGCGTGATGCGCGATCATTGGCAGAAGCCGGATGGCACGGGCATAGCCCTCGTGCTGGCCGACCGCCGGGGTGCCGATTTCATCCTGCGTCAAATGAACGACCGCACGCCCAATTCGGCGCTCGACAATGCGGCCCTGTGGATCGAGGTCAACACGTGGCCGATCCTCACGCGCAACCAACAGCATATGCGTGCCTTTGCGGAAGTCATGACGCCGGGCGCGGCGAACGAGGTGGCGGCCCCGGCCAGCACACCGCATGTTGGCAATCGCAACCTGACGCCTGCCCGCGCCCCTCACTAGCCACGGAATACCCATCCCGTCCGGGGCTTCGCCGCACGCACCCTCTCCTCATACTTCCCAACGCTCGCAGCCAGTGGCGGGCCTTAATGCGTGCGGCGCGGCGCATGTGGAGGCGTGCTTGTTTCTTGTGGCTCAGTAGAAGCACCAACCGCTTATGACACAGGTTCAATCACGTCCGCGCCTTGCCTTGCACGGAGCTTAGAACTCGACCGCCATTACCACCCGCATTCGCCACGATCCGCACAACAAAAAAGGCGGGGAGAAACTCCCCGCCTTCGTTGTTGGTTGAACCCGCGTTAACCGCGAGTTACGACGTTTCCACCGTTACCGGCAGTAGGCATAACCGGCGTAGTCGGGCGTGGCACTTGGGGGCACCCGCCAATGCAATCATTCTGGTTAGTCGGTTGTTCCGGAGTGTCCGGGTTCTTATGCAGCACGGCGAGCCACCAAAGAGCGATACCCGGAGCGCTGGGCAGGTTGTTGTCCTGGTTCAGCGTCGAGGTAAGGTTAGGGTTGTTCACCGTAACGGTCAGCTCGTCGCCGGTGGTTTTCGCCGTGACCACTCCGGTCTGCAGCGAGGTGGTCGCCCATTCGCGGCTGGTTACGCCGTTCGGCAGTTGCTGGCCCGAAGCGTCGATCTGGGCAGCCAGCACATCCACCACGTTGCGGCCATTCAGCACGCCGGTGTAAAGCACCTGCTCGGTGTTGGTGGCGCGTGCCACATTCACGTTGCCGGTTACGCCGCCCGAAATCAGGGCGCGGGCTGCATCGCCAACATTTACATCACCGTCGTTCGCCGGCTGATTGCTGTAAGGCGAAGCCACAACACCTGTGCCCGCCATGATGGAGGTCAGCGTGTTGGTGTCCACCGTAATGGCGTTGCGACGATGGCTGAACAGACCGGTTCCCATCACACGCCCACGATCGTCGGTGGCTAGCTGGAAGAAGCGGCTGCTGTAGATTGCATCATCACCTGCAGTCGTCCGCGTGCTGCGGTCACCGGTCGGGGTGGCATCGTGGCCGATGCGCTGGCCGTCCAGTGCTGCGATGATGCGGGGCATGCCACGCATCATTCCAGTGGTAAGTTGCGGATCGGTGGCAACCGTATCGGCTACCCACGCGGAAGCATCCACATCACGACCGATATTGCTGACGAACGCATCCCAAGCGGTTTCGCGCATTTGGCCAGTACGGTGGCCTTGGCTTGCCTCGAGGTTAGCGAAATAACTGCCGTAGCGGCGGACAGCGTTTTCAAGGTCTTTCGGATCACCCGATTCATTGTAGCGGGCCGCAAGGCGGCTCGTGTCGCGAAGTGTACGGGACAGTTCACCATACTTGTCACCGCGCACCGAAGCATCGCGGCTGTCGAGCGTGGCAATCACCGCGTTCAGGGCGGCGGGTTCACGCACCAGCGTCAACAGCACCGCATCGCGGGTCAGCGACGTGAGACCATCGGCGTTGAGGCCTTGGACAGCATTCGTCAGGCGGCCATCTTCGCGGGCCGACTGGCTGAGCAGCAATTGACCGAAGGTGGCGCGCACATCGCCGCTACGAGCAGCGTTGAAGATGTCCGAGCCTTCCAACCCTGCACCGGTGTTAAACACATTGATGGTGCCGTTGGCACCGCTGGCGGCCAACGCGGCGCGATCCTCATCGATGTTCGCACCACCAACCACACCCACTTGGGCGCCATTGGCAGCAGCGGCACCGTATTGGGCGGCGACATAAGCATTATCGAGCAGTTGGGTGGCGCGGCTGTCGGTGGCCGTGGCCCCCGATTCACCAAGATTCACCAGGCCGAGAATATTATGGAAGGCAATCTGTTCGTTCGCGCTGCCTTTGCCGCCAAGAGCGGTAGCAAGTGCGGCGTAACCCACCGGATCCGTACCATCGGCCAGTTCCGGGTTGATGCGTTCCGCACCGAAGCTGCGCAGAATACCGACGCCATAACGGCGACCATCCGTGCGGCCGCGGCTGTCTACCCCAAGCTCGGGGTTCGTAGCGCGGTCGAGCAGGTCGTTCAGCAGAGCCGGGTTGCGGCGAATTTCGCCAGCAAGGTACGGCGCCACCAGATGCGGGTTGGCGTTGGCGTAAGGCGCATCACGGCCAAGGATCGGCAGCGGCGTGGTCGAGCCACGAAGTTCGATCTCGGCACGGATCTCGCCTTGGTTGGTGCTGAACTGACGGGTATATTCCACTGCTTCGTTGCGATTACGGAAACCATAATTGCCCGGAGCGCGGGTCATGTCGTTCAGCAGGCCCACCATTTGGATCTGCAGGTTGGGGTTCGATTCCACCGTGTTGGCGAACACTTCGGCAGCACCGGGAGCCGCGAGAATAAGCTCGGCTGTCTGGCGGCTGGCCTGAATCGCCGTTGCTTCGTTGAAGGTCGGGGAATCACCACGCGCATGCGACTGATCGAAGCTGTTCATTTGCTGGTAAGCAAAACGCTCACCGGAAATGTACGCGGCGTTGGTTTGGCCTGCATCCCAATTGCGGTAACGGGTGTTTTGCAGTTGGTTGTAGCCTTGCAGTTGCTGGGCCGCTTCCTGCGTCATGTCGGTGACATGCAGCAGCGGAGCGTTGCTGACCGCCGCATCGGCAGCAGCCAGATCCACGCCTTGCGACTGGAAGTAGCTACGGATCGCGTTCGTGTCCTGCTGCATCGGCATACGAAGCGCATCGATCTGACGCACCAGCATGTTGTTGCTGAGGTCGCGCTGAGCAATCAACGCACGGGTAGCCAATTCTTGGCGTTGCGCGGCGTCTTCGGTATTATCGAAGCTGCGCAACGAATCCACCAGCACGTTATCGGCGTTCAGTTTGTTGGTCAGAGCGTAGATGCGGTCCGGCGATTCGAACACGCCGCCCACGGTGGTCTGTTGGTCGCGGAAGGCGTTCAGGAAGCCCGCTTCGTTCACGATCGCCTGGGTCGAAGTCGCCTGGCTGAGGCCCCAACGACGGGTTTCGGCAGGCAACACTTCCTGACGACGCGGCGATACGAAGAGCATACCCACCGGCATGTTCGGCGGAATCGGCAGCATGACGTTAATGCCACCTACGTTGTAGGCATACCCGGGATCACCGGAGCTACGGTAGGCCAGCTCGGGAATTCCCATCGTTTCGGCACGCACCATGGTACCGAAATCAGGGCCTTCATTAATAATCTCAGCCACATGGCCGTTCGTGTAGCCACGGCCACGCATACCGGTCACGGTTTGGCCAAGCAGGCCATCACGGCCCGTGGTGGCGCGGCGGCGACGGTCGCTATCGTTGTTACGGCTTTGCGAATCTTCGCCAATGCCAAGCGTCGAGGTGCCTTCGGTCAGATGGTCGCCCATCTCGTTGCCATTGACGCTGTAGCCAATTTCACCCGTATCGCGTTGGGCGACCACGGCGTGGCGGGACGCAACGTTACGCATTGCGTAGTGGTTGGCGGAGAAGTCCGAAAGCGTGCGCGGATCGCGCGACATCACGTTCGAGCGGGCCAGCAGTTCCAGCGCATGCGCCGGGGTGCCGGGGCGCCAATTCGTGCCGTCCTGCGACGGCGAATCCTGACGAACAAAATAGGTCGGGTTCGACTCAGAAA
>JBBKVX010000032.1:0-40046 GCA_037968615.1 Rickettsiales bacterium | reverse complement strand
CCCCTGCGCTGTGTAGGCAAATGGAAAATGCGCAACCATTATGGGAAAAGCCGCTTGCCGTCTTTGGTATCCCATACGGATTTATTCATCGTGATCGCCATACGTCACCCGCTAATTTTTATCGTTTGGGTGACCAGATGGCTGTCATTCCCTCTTTTTCCGGAGACGGTATGGCAATTGCCCTTCACACCGCATCGAGGGCGGTCAATGCAGATGCCGCTTCCTATCATCGCCATATGCGGGCTGAGTTGTTAGGACCGATGCGTTACGCATCGTTAATTTCACTTTGCACTACTTCCCCAACATTGAGCTGGCTGGCTTTCCTATTCATTCGCCAGTTCCCCTCCACTTTATCTCGCGTCGCTACCGCAACCCGACTTAAAAGCTTTGTAAGTGTTAATAATATTGTTTCCTCATCAGGCATTTGATTTCCCGTAATGACAAAAGAATTCCCTGTTTGAATGAGTAGGGAATTGACTAAGAATTTTGAGGGAGAAAGCCACTTTCAGTGCCCAACTTTTATCTGCCTGTGCCCAGAACCTAAAGAATTCCCTGTATTTTCCCTGAAAAACAGCGAATCTGATGCGGAGACTGGTTCAAGGCAGACTGTGTCCACCACCATTCCCCCGACAGATTCTTTTAGGATATTATTGGCGCACGCTGTGGCGCAGCAGCGCCCATCCGATGCAGGCGGAGAGCAGCGAACCGCCCATGACCCCCAGCTTCATTTCGTTCTGCAACAGCGGATCGTGGAATGCTAATTGCCCGATGAACAGACTCATGGTGAAGCCGATGCCTGCGATGATGGCGATGCCGCCCACCGTTCTCCAGTTGGTTCGCTCCGGCAGCGTGGCGAAGCCCAATGCGACGGCGCCCAAGGTGGCGGCGACGATGCCGAGCGGTTTGCCGAGCAATAGGCCCAGCGCAATGCCCAGCGGCAAGGGTTCGATGATGTCGGCGGCGGACATGCCCGAGAAGCGAACACCGGCGCTGGCGAAGGCGAACAACGGTAGAATTAAAAACGCCACATATGGGTGCATTTGGTGCGCCGCGCTTTTCACGAACGGCCGCCCGATGCATAGGCCGGTGACCATGCCCGCGACGGTGGTGTGGATGCCTGCCTGATGCAGCAGGAAGCCCAGCCACGCGCCGAGCAGAAGGAACGGCAGTGGCCGCGCCGAGCTGTAGCGGCTAAGCAGCACCATAACGCCCGTGACGGTGCCCGCCATGGCCAGCGGCATCATCGCCAGATCACCGGAATAGAACACGGCGATGATGAGGATGGCGGCCAGATCGTCGTAGATAGCGATGGCCAGCAGGAACACTTTTGCGGCCACCGGCACGCGCTGCCCCACTAGGGACACCACGCAGATGGCGAAGGCAATGTCGGTGGCGGTGGGAATGGCCCAGCCGTCCTGCAAGCCGGGATGTCCTTGGGTGACGGCCAGATAAATGAGCGCGGGTGCGGCGATGCCGCCCAGCGCGGCGATCAGTGGTAGAATGCGCTGGCTGTTGGTGGCGAGGGCGCCCTGCAGCATTTCATGTTTTAGCTCCAACCCGACGAACAGGAAGAACACCGGCATTAGAATGTCGCTGATGGCGAAATGCGCGTCGATGCCGCCGGGCATGGGCAGGTGAACGAAGTCGGTGTAGTAGCTGTAGAACGGGGAATTCGCGAGGATGAGCGCGGCAGCCGCGGCCATCAGCATCACGATGCCTCCGGTGGTTTCCTGGCCGATAAAATCTTGGATCCAGCGTCTTGCTTTCATGGGATGACCATACGTTTGCCATGCGGCGCATCGGCGCCGCACAGGGTGATGAACCAATCGGTGACCGATTCGGGCTCGGGAAGGGTGGCGGCGTCTTCCGCCGGGAAGGCTTGCGCGCGCATTTTGCTGCGCACCACGCCGGGATCAAGCACGTTGACGCGGATGTTGGTGGATTTCACTTCCGCCGCGTAGGTGAAGGTGAGGTGTTCCAAAGCCGCTTTGCTGGCGGCGTACGGCCCCCAATAGGCGATGGAAGCCACCGCCGCGCCGGAACTGAGCATCACCACGCGTCCGGCATCGGACAGGCGCAGCAACGGGTCGCAGGCGCGGATAAGGCGGTAATTAGCGATGGCGTTGACGTTGAACACATCTTCCACTTCCGTCGGGCTGGCATGGGCCAGCGGCGACAGCGAACCCAGCATGGCGGCGTTGCCGATCAGGATGTCGAGTTTTCCGAAACGTTCGTAAATTTGTGCGCCCAGCGCGTCGATCATGTCCATCTGGCGCAGGTCGAGCGGCACCAGTGTGGCGCTGCCTCCGGCGCTGCGAATGGCGTCGTCCACTTCTTCCAGCCCGCCCACGGTGCGCCCGGTGAGAATGACATGCGCGCCTTCCGCTGCGAGGCGTTTGGCGGTGGCGGCACCGATGCCGCGCGAAGCACCGGTGACCAATGCGATTTTTTTATCGAAATTTCCCATAGGCGGAGCATAGGGACAAGCGCGTGAAGGGGAAATAAGAAAATTTCTTTTCGGCTACGCCGTGTTGGGGCTCTATGCCCCAAACCCCGCCGCTGCGCGGGTCGACAGTCGCCTCCCTATTAGGCTTTTATTTCGTCGGCTTGTGGAAGCCGTGCATGCCCATGCGCCATTGCAGCGCCACGATGGTGCCCTTGATCGGCTGCAATAGGCCGATGGCAAGCACGATGGTCGTCGGAAGCCACAGCGCGGCGTAAATCCAATAAGGCGGTTGGTAGAGCAGCTCGACCGTGACGATCAGCGGCACGAGAATATGACCGAGCACCAGAATGAGGATGTAGGCGGGCATGTCGTCGGCGCGGTGGTGGTGCAGGTCCTCGCCACAATGCGGGCAGGCGTCGGCCACTTTTAGGAAGTTGCGGAACATTTTTCCGGTGCCGCATTGCGGGCAGCGGCTCATGAATCCGCGCGCCATGGCCGTGCCAAATGAAATGGGGTTAGGCAACATTTTTTACGAACAAGTCGGCTTGTTTGCCGGTGACGCCAGTCGAGACATCGGTGAGCGTGATGGGGTATTCGCCGCTGAAGCAGGCGTCGCAGAATTGCGGCGCTTCGCCGTTGCGTTTGGCTTCGCCCACCGCGCGGTACATGCCGTCGAGCGACAGGAAGGCCAGCGAATCAACGCCGATAATTTTTGCCATTTCTTCCACCGTATGGTTCGCCGCCATAAGTTGGCTGCGCTCGGGCGTATCGACGCCGTAATAGCAGCTGTGGGTGGTGGGAGCAGAGGCGATGCGCATATGCACTTCGGTGGCCCCGGCCTCGCGAACCATGGTGACGATTTTTTTGGAAGTGGTGCCACGCACGATGGAATCATCGACGAGAATAACGCGTTTGCCTTTGAGCGCGGCGATGTTGGCGTTGTGTTTCAGTTTCACGCCGAGGTTGCGCACATGTTCCGACGGCTCGATGAAGGTGCGGCCCACGTAATGGTTGCGAATGATGCCCAGCTCGAACGGCAGGCCGGAAGCCTCGGCGTAGCCGATGGCGGCGGGCACGCCGGAATCCGGCACGGGCACCACCATGTCGGCATCGACGCCGGTCTCGTGCGCCAGTTCCATGCCGATGCGCTTGCGCACGCCGTAGACGTTGCGGTCGGCGACGGTGGAATCGGGGCGGGCGAAATAGACATATTCAAAAATGCACAGGCGATTGGGTTTCGGCGCGAAGGGGAACACGCTCTTGATGCCGGAACCATCGATCACCAGCATTTCGCCGGGCTGGATGTCGCGCACGTATTTGGCGCCGATGATGTCGAGCGCGCAGGTTTCAGAGGCGAGAATATACGCTTCACCAAGCTGCCCCAGCACCAGCGGACGCACGCCGTGCGGGTCGCGCACGCCGATAAGTTGGGTGGGCGAAAGCATGACCAGCGAATAGGCGCCTTCCACTTGCGTCAAGGCGTCGATGATGCGGTCTTCGACCGTGGGGGCCGAGGACAGCGCCACCAAATGCACGATGACTTCAGTGTCGGAGCTGGACGAGAAGATCGCGCCGCGCGAGATAAGCTCACGGCGCAGGGTCATGGCGTTGGTGAGGTTGCCGTTATGGGCGAGGCCAAAACTACCGAACGAAAGATCGGCCGAAAAGGGCTGCACATTGCGCAGCAGCGTTTCGCCGGTGGTGGAATAGCGGTTATGGCCGATGGCCATTTGTCCCGGCAGGCGGCTGATGATCTCGGCGGAGTTGAAATTATCGCCGACGAGGCCGAGCGCGCGGTGGGCAAAGAACTTGCCCATCTGGCAGCTCACCACGCCCGCGGCTTCCTGTCCACGATGTTGCAGGGCGTGCAAACCCAACGCAGTGTGCGCCGATGCATCGACGGCACCAAAGATGCCGAACACGCCGCACTCGTCGTTGAATTTGTCGAACGCCATTAGTAGCCCCCACCCGTCACATTGTTCATGCGGTTTTTCAGGTCGTCCATGCTTGGCCAGTCGGTGTCACTGTTGATGACGGGTTTGTCGGACGCTTCGTCCACCGCCTCTTTCAGCTCTTCCTTGGTTTCGCTGTCCTTGATGTCGTCGAGGTAATCGGGCGCGATTTTGGCGATGTAGCTGGTGACCTGCTGCACGTAGGGCAGCGACACCGAGCCTTTCAGCCAGTCGGGATAATCTTTTTCCATCACCACCAGCGTGAAAATGAACCAGCCGACCGCGATGAGCAGCGTGCCGCGTGCCAGGCCGAAGACCAGGCCGACGGCGTTGTCGAGCAGTCCCACATCGGAGCCGCTCTTGACGAATTTCAGGAACAGGCTGGAGAACACCGAAAGAATGATGAGCGCGCCGATGAAGGTGAACATGGCCGCAAAGCCGCTGGCCACCATGATGTTGGCGACATGGGGTTTCAGCATCGCCGCCACATGGGGGAAGGCGTAGAGGGTGACGATGGAAGCGCCGACCCAAGCGCCGAGCGACAGCACTTCGCGCACGAAACCGCGGAAGAAGGAGAGCAGGGCCGAAAGCCCCAGCACGCCAAAGACAATGAGATCGAGCAGGTTGATGGTGGTGTGGACCAAGAAGAACTCCCTCGCTTTGTTTTGCGTTCGCTAGCTCTCTAGCATGAATTTTACCAGCGCGTCCACATGGCCTACGCGATGGGCGTCGATATTTTTCTCTTTTCCGCTGCCGGGAACGATGGCGCGTTTGAAACCGAGGGCCGCCGCTTCTTTTAAGCGTGTGTCGGCGCGGCTGACCGAGCGTATTTCGCCCGTGAGGCCAATCTCGCCAAAAGCCACCAGCAGCGGGGGCAGGGGCTTATCGAGCAGCGCGGAAATGAGGGCCAGTGAGGCGGCGGCGTCAGCGGCGGGCTCGGCGATTTTGAGGCCGCCCGCCACGTTCAGGAACACTTCTTTGTCGGCGAAACGCATGCCCGCGCGGGTTTCCAGCACGGCGAGGATCATCGCGAGGCGGTTGGAATCGAACCCCACCGTGGCGCGGCGTGGGGTGGACATGGTGGATTGCTGCACCAATGCCTGAATTTCAATAAGCAGTGGGCGCGTGCCTTCCATGCCGGCGAACACAGCGGCGCCGCTGACCGGGGCCTCGCGCTCGTGCAGGAACAGGGCCGAGGGGTTGGTCACTTCGCGCAGGCCTGCATCGCCCATCTCGAACACCCCGATCTCGTCGGTGGCGCCGAAGCGGTTCTTCACGGCGAGTAAGATGCGGTAATGCTGGCCGCGGTCGCCTTCGAAATAAAGCACGGTATCGACCATATGCTCCAGCACGCGCGGCCCGGCGATCTGCCCGTCCTTGGTCACATGCCCCACCAGCAGCAGCGCGAAGCCGCGCTTTTTCGCGGCGCGGATGAGTTCGTGGCTGGAGGTGCGCACCTGCGCCACCGTGCCGGGGGCTGAATCCAGCGAATCGACGAACATGGTCTGGATGGAATCGATCACCACCACGTCCGGCGCGTCGGGCCGGTCGATGGAGGAGAGGATGTCGCGCACCGAAGTGGCGGCGGCCAGTTGCAGCGGTGCTTTGCTGAGGCCCAAACGCTGGCTGCGCAATTGAATTTGCGCCAGCGATTCCTCGCCCGACACATACAGCACGTTGGTGCCGCGCGTGGCCAACACCGAAGCGGCCTGAAGTAATAGCGTCGATTTGCCGATGCCGGGGTCGCCGCCCAATAAAATAGCCGAACCGGCGACAAGGCCGCCACCCAGCACCCGATCGAGCTCGGCGGAGCCAGTGAGCGAACGCGCCGGATGGTCCGCCGCATCGGCCAGCGAGGCGATGGACAAGCCTTTGGTTTTTCCGGGTTTTAGGCCTTTTGGGGTGACGGTAACGGCTTCTTCCACCAGGCTGTTCCAAGCCCCGCACGCATCGCATTTTCCCGACCACCGCGCGTGGCTCGCGCCACAGGATTGGCAGACATACATGACGGATTGTTTGGAAACTGTCATAATTTGGTAACCTTTTGCCTATAAAACCAGTAAGATGCAACCAGAACACATGGCAAACACACCAGAAGAAGTACGGGCAAAGAAAAACCCGACCCTCGACGTAGCAAATCACTTCGCGTTTGCGCTCGTGGATGCGCCCGACGGCGGCACCATGCTTGAGTTGGACCTGAGCCGCGCCACCCGCAAATTCTTTATCGGCCATCTGCACGAATTGCTGACGGTGGAAGTGAACGGC
Source organism: Rickettsiales bacterium (assembly GCA_037968615.1). GTDB lineage: Bacteria > Pseudomonadota > Alphaproteobacteria > Rickettsiales > UBA3002 > QFOX01. The sequence continues at coordinate 33,383 of JBBKVX010000032.1, read as the reverse complement.
CAGCCCCTCCAGACCAGCCAGACCATCGAACGTGCGCATTTCGACAAGAAGCTTCATTTCCCATTGCCTCCGCTGCAAACAGGCGCGCTCATCCGCTTGAGCCTGAACGGCCAATCGGTGAGCGAGCTGGTGGCCGAAGCGCATGGGCAGTTGGTGCCCGCCAACACCCACCACGAAAAACAATTCGCTGGATGCGAAACGCGGGCACTCGGGCGCAAACTGCGCCGCAGTCCGAACAAGGAGCGCAATGTGCTGGGCCTGCTGCCCTATAGCCGCGAGGCACGCCAAGGGTTCGATGTTAAAACTCATGCGCCGATCACCGACGTGCACACCCATTATTCCGCGCAGATCTCGGGCGCCGAACTGCTGAACACCGCAATCGACATGGATCTCAGCGGCACTGAAATCGCCTATCCGATCGAGCTGCTGAAGCTGCTCAACGTCTACCCCGCCACCGACGGTGCGCGTGAGGTGGAGCAGTATCCCGTCGATATGGTCGGGCGCGATTTCAACCCGATGCGCGACGAAGGCCTGAAATGCGAAAGCGGCGGCACCAAATGCAAAGGCATCCGTGTGCGCGAGCTGACCAAAATGCAGCGCGAGGCCATCATTCGCAAAATGGACATTCCGCCGGACGGCACGATGAGCTTCAGCGATTTCGACCGCGAGATGTACCGCTACCGCAACCCATTCGTGAAACATCCCGACCTCGCCAAACCGATCATCAAAAAGATTGCCGAGGAATACGCGCGCAACGGCGTCGAATATGCCGAGCTTTCCACCGGCTCGATGCTCGACCCGGAATGGTTCAAGCAAATGGCCGAAGCGCTGGAAGAGATCGAGCGCGACGGTGTTGGTTCGGATAAGAAAAAACCCATCCTCCGTTTTCTGATTGGTCTGCCGCGCAATGCGTCGTCGCAGAAAATGATGGTGGATCTGGAGAAGGTGAAATTCCTTGCCCGCCACCCCTCCATCGTCGGGGTCGATCTGCTGGGGTACGAATCGAACAAGACCAGTGATTTCCACTGGGCGCTGTCGCATATGGCGCAATGGGCCGAGGCCAGCGAAAACACCGAACTGAACCAGAAGGACGGATGGGATTTCCAACGCGATTTCATCATCCGCGTGCATGCGGGCGAGACCAGCAAGAACCCCGAAAACGTGCGCGACGCCATCCGCATCGCGCATGACCATAAGGTGCGAGTGCGGGTCGGGCATGGTTTGAACTACACGCTCGATGCCGAGTCGCAGCGCAACCTGAACGAACTGAACGCTACGGCGGGCCTGAACGGGTTGGCCAACCCCGATCTGTTCGCCACCGAGCGCTGCATGGATTCCAACCAAGTCTACCGCACCAAGCTGCTGGTGCATAACCAGCCGCCCATTCTCGACGCACCGCGTTTTCTTGGTAGCGACGGTGGCGGGGCGCTGGGTGTCGGCCCGGTGCAGATGGCGTATTCGGCGTTGGCCTCCGGTTGGACGCTTGAGCAGTTGAAAGAGTTGCGCCAATTCGAGAAGGGCTATGTGGGCCGCCAGAAAGAACGCGAAATCCTGAAATCTCAGGCCTACACGAAACTGTATGGTGTGGGCGATGCGGGCCTCGACCGCTTCCTTGCCCAATACAAAGAGAAAGTCAGCGCGATTCCGCGTTCGCCCAAGCCTTCGGCCCCGGAGAGCGACCCGCTGCTCAATTATTTGCCGGAGCAATTCCATGGCAAAACGCCCATTCTGATTGGCGGTGCTTCGGGCAGTAGCTGGAAGGATATGGACAAATTCGACCGCGAGCAGATCGAGCGTTCGGTAGAATTTTTGGTGCGCAGCTGCGATCCCAAGAAAACCTATTTTGTGCTGGGCCGTGTGCAGAACGACGGTGTCAGCAAAGCGCTCGACGTGGCGGTGAAGAACCACAACAAGGCGCACCCGACTGAAAAATTCGCGGTGCTGGGCCGCAAGGCAGAATCCTCGAAACGCTCAGGCGAACAGGCCGATACGGTGACGTGGATTCAGGATATTCCGCAAGGCCGCGATTACGTACCCGCCTCGATGCTGAATTTCGTACGCGATCACCATGGCCATGCCATCTTCTTCAACGGCAGCGATTTTACCGCCGAAATGGCCTACGGCTCACCCGACCGCCACATTCCCCATGCCCTGCACGAGCCGCGCAAAGGCAAGATGGTGGAGGTGGCGCAAACCTCCGAGAGCGAATCGCAATTCCGCAGCTTTGAGGGGTTTGTCGAGAACGTCTTTGGCAAACAGGGGCCGGATTGTTTCTTCCGCACCGAGGCCGAACGCAAAGCCGTGATGCGCGAGAATATTTCCCTGCCGGGCCTCATGGAAGAAGTGCAGGGAATGAAGCTCACAAGCAGCAGCAAAGCCGCGCAGATCAAAGAATCACGCGCCCGCTAAGCCTTGCGGCCTTCGATTTGGATGGGGCCTTCGGCACGGCCATGCACGAATTGTTCAACGTAGGGATTGCCCGACTTGTCGATGTCCGAGACCGGGCCGGTCCAGATAATTTTGCCTTGGTAGATCATTGCCACGCGTGAGGCGATCTTGCGCACGCTGCTCATATCGTGGGTGATGGTCACGGCGGTGGAGCCTAGTTTTTTCACGCAACCATCGATCAGGTCGTTGATCACGTCGGACATAATCGGGTCGAGGCCCGTCGTGGGTTCGTCGAAGAAAATGATCTCCGGGTCGGCCGCGATGGCGCGGGCGAGGCCAACGCGTTTGGCCATGCCGCCCGAGAGTTCGGAGGGGAACAGGTCGGCCACTTCGGGGCGCAGGCCCACTTGGCCGAGTTTGTCGATGGCGATGGCGTGGAGGCCGTTTTTGCTGTGGTTGCCGCGCTGGCTCACCGCGAAGGTAATGTTGCGCCACACTGGCAGCGAATCGAACAACGCGCCGCCCTGAAACAGCATGCCGCATTTGGCAAGGAACGGCTCGCGCTCGCGGAAGCTGAGATGCGTCACGTCCTGCCCGTCAATTTCAATCGTGCCCGCATCGGGGCGAATGAGGCCGAGCACTGTTTTAATCGTCACCGATTTGCCCGAGCCCGAACCGCCGATGATGACCAGCGACTCGCCCGGCATCACATCGAGATCGACGCCGTCGAGCACCACTTTGCTGCCGAAGCGTTTATGCACGCCCTTGAGGCGAATTTTCGGAACGGTACTCATATCGAGAAGAACATTTCGGTGAGCATGTAGTTGGCCAGCAGGATCATGATGCTGGCCGAAACCACTGCGTTGGTGGTGGCCGCGCCCACGCCTTGTGCGCCGCCTTTGGAATGGAACCCATGGTAGCAGCCCATCAGCGCCACGATGAAACCGAAGGTGGCGGCTTTCACCAGCCCGGTCATTACGTCGTACCATTCAAGGAACGCCCAGGTGTTGTTGATGTAGGGCATCGGGGCGAAGCCCAGCGCCTTCACGCTCACCGCGTAGCCACCGAAAATGCCGATGATGTCGCCCACGAACACGAGGCAGGGCAGCATCAGCGTGGCGGCCAGCACGCGGGGGAAGAGCAGGTATTTGTAGGGGTTGGTGGACAGCGTTACCAGCGCGTCGATCTGTTCGGTCACGCGCATGGTGCCCAGCTCGGCGGCGAAGGCCGCGCCGATGCGGCCCGCCACCATCAGGCCCGCCATAACGGGGCCAAGCTCACGCGTGATGGCGAGGGCGACGATGATGGGAATCGCGGTTTCGGCGCCGTAATCGCTGAAGCCGGAATAGGATTGCAGCGCCAGCGCCGCACCCGTGAACAGGGTGGTGAGGCCGATGACGGGGAGCGAGAAATATCCGATCTCGATGATCATGCGCCCGAACTGGCGGAAGTAATACGGCCCGCGTACGCCTTCCGCGATGACATGCCCCGTGAACAGCACCAGCCGCCCGATGGACGACAGGAAAAGCAGGAACACATGGCCAATGGCGGCGATGGGGTTGTGGCGAAGAATAAGATTCATGCGCATGGCATACCGGGTTCGCAGCGGCACTGCAAGTGCTGCTGGAGAGAAACAGGGAGGCGACTGCCGACCCGCGAAGCGGCGGGGTTTGGGGGGTAAGCCCCCAACGCGGCGTACGCCGCCATTATGTATATACCCGCCGCACGCGGCTACCGATGCGGGTGAGCACTTCGTAGCCGATGGTGCCTGCGGTGTTGGCGACGTCGTCGACGCGGATGCCGTCCTTGTCGCCGAGCAGTTCGATGTGGGTGGCGGTGTTGAGGTCGCGCTCGGGCACGGCGCTCACATCGAAGCACAGCATGTCCATGGTCACTCGCCCGATAAGCGGCACGCGGTGTTTGCCGATATAACCGGCGGCTTTATTGCTTAAGCTGCGCAGCACACCGTCGGCGTAGCCGCTGGCGATGGTGGCGATGCGGCTGCCTTTGGACGCTTTGGCGGTGGCGCCGTAGCCGATGGTCTGGTCGCGCTCCAGCGTGCGGATTTGCAGGATGGGCGCTTCCCATGTGGCCACGTGCTGCATCGGGTTTTTTGCGCCGGCCTGCGGCGCGATGCCGTAGAGCGAGCAGCCGGGGCGGGCGAGGTCGAAATGATACGGCGCGCCGAGGAAAATGCCGCCGGAATTGCACAGCGATTTCGGGATGTCGATGGCAGAAGCCGTGGCGTCGGCGAACAGTTGGCGTTGGCTGTCGTTCAGCGCATGGTCGGGTTCGCTTGCACAGGCGAGGTGTGAAAGCAGCAGCCCCACGCGCGCCGATTCCAGCGTGCCTTCAGGCAAGCGTTTGAACTCCATCGGTTGCACACCGAGGCGGCCCATCGCAGTGTCGATATGCAGCGCGCTCACCGCATGCACGTGCTCGGCAGCGAACGGTTGCCAGCGCGCAATGTGCTGCGCCGAGTTCAGCACCGGAATGATGCGCTTGGCGACGAAGGCGAATTCCTCGCCCTCCTGCACGCCATGGAACACCAGTATGCGCACGTCGGGCAGGGCATCGCGCAGCGTCACCGCTTCATCGGCCGTGGCCACGAAGAATGTGTGGCACCCCGCCGCCTCAAGCGCCGTCGCCACCTCCACCATGCCCAGCCCATAGGCATCGGCCTTCACCACCGCCGCGCATTCCTTGCCGCTGAAACGCGCGCGCAACGCCAGCCAGTTGGCGGTGATGGCTGAAAGATCGACGGTGAGTGTGGGGGCGGTGAACATACCAAGGCGATACGCGAAACCATGCGGGCGTGGAAGAGAAATGTTGATGGCAATTCGCCGCCGTCGCTGTAGGCTTAGGGCATGGGCTATCTGTTCCTGAAATTTTCCATTACCGCTGCGTTGATCGTCGGCATCTCCGAGATCGCCAAGCGCTACAGCCTGCTGGCGGCGATTCTGGCGTCGCTGCCCCTTACTTCGTTGTTGGCGTTCGTGTGGCTGTACATCGATACGCGCGATGTGGAAAAAATCGCCACACTTTCCCACGACATCGCGTGGATGGTGCTGCCCTCCTTGGCATTCTTTCTGGTGCTGCCTTTCGCGCTGCGCCACGGCGCGCAATTCTGGCTAGCGCTGCTTTTGGCAAGTGCCGCCACGGCTGCCGCCTACGGCATCACCCTGCTGCTCATCACCTCGCGCTAATAATACTGCTCCGGCAGATGGTCGGGCTTCACGTAGTCGCTGAACTTGGTGTGTTCGCCTTTGAACTGGAGCGTCACGTTTCCGATGGGGCCGTTACGGTGTTTGGCGACGATGACTTCGGCGAGGCCGTGTACGGCGTTCATTTTTTCCATCCATGCCGAATGTTCGGGCGTGTCGGGGCGCGGCTCGGTGCGGCCGAGGTAATATTCCTCACGGTAGACGAACATCACGATGTCGGCGTCTTGCTCGATGGATCCTGATTCGCGCAGGTCGGACAGTTGCGGGCGTTTGTCGTCGCGTTGTTCCACCGCACGGCTGAGCTGCGACAGGGCGATGACGGGAATGTCGAGTTCCTTGGCGATGGCCTTCAGCCCTTGCGTAATTTCCGACACTTCCTGCACGCGGTTCATCTGGCTGTTGTTGGAGCTGGCGCGCAGCAATTGCAAATAATCCACCACCAGCACGGCCACGTTATGCACGCGTTTGAGGCGGCGCGCGCGGCTGCGCAGCGCGCTGATGCTGAGGGCGGGCGTGTCGTCGATATGGAACGGCAGCGACTGGATGTCCTGCGAGCGTTCGATGAGGCGCTGGAATTCTTCCTGCGTCAGGTCGCCGCGCTGTAATTTGTGCGAGCTGATTTCCGCTTCGGTGGCCAGCATACGCATGGCCAGCTGCTCGGCGCTCATCTCGAGCGAGAACAGGCCGACGGAGCGTGGCTTCTCGCCTTTCTCCAGCGCGTCGCGGTCTTCGTAGGCGAGGGCTTTGGCGGCGTTGAACGCGATGTTAGTGGCCAGCGCCGTTTTACCCATCGACGGACGACCGGCAAGAATGAGCAGATCGGACGGATGCAGACCGCCGAACATTTTGTTGAGGTCGGCGAGGCCAGTGCTTACGCCCACCACTTCGCCGGAGCGCTGAAAGGCTTTTTCGGTGCGGATGAGTGCGTCGGAGAGCGAGAATTTTAGCGGCTTGAACCCGCCCTCGGCGTCGCCTTCGGTGGCGAGGCGGAACAGTTCCTGCTCGGTCATTTCCACTTGCTCGATGCCGCTATGTTCCATCGCGTTATCGAACGCGCGGTTGACCGTGACCTCGCCGATGGCGATGAGACGGCGCTTCAGCGCCAGGTCGCGGATGATCTGCGTGTAATCATGGATGTTGATGATGGAAATGGCGGCGGCCACGAGGCGCGCGAGGTACTGATCCTCCACCCCATCCTGCCCGATGAAATGGTGCTTCAGCGTCACCGGGTTGGCGATGAGGCCCTTGTCGTTGAATTGCTGGATGGCTTTGAAAATACGCTGGTGGATGACGGCGTAAAAATCCTCCGCCACCAAATTCGAGCCCACATGGTTCAGTGCTTCGTTGTTGGCGAGGATGGCCCCAAGCAGCGCCTGCTCCGCTTCCAAGTTATGCGGCGCTTCGCGCGACACGCCATCGATGGGAGGGTTCTGAAGGGAATGAATTTCTGCTGCCATGTCCGCCTGATGTTTTTGTAAGTGGGCTGCCACCATAGGTGCGAAACGAATTGGCGCTACGCCACCTACTGTTCTTTCCACACCCTTCGTAGCATACCTGTTTTTACGCGCTGGCGCTAGGCTGCCGAGTGTAAGGTGATGTGAATAACTTGCCGCATAAAAAAACCCCGCCGTGTAACGGGCGGGGTTTTCTATTATTAGGACGAGGCCAGATGGCCGAGTGAGCCATCAGCTCGCGAAGCGGCGTTCCGTGGCGAGGGCAGGAGCCCGAACCGGGAACAACCAGAAACTACGCGGCGTCTTCGTCTTCGTCGTCGTTGCGACCGGCAGCGGCACCGAATTTCTCGGGCTTCTCTTCCGGCTCTTCGGCTTGCAGTTCGGCGGCGAGCAGCGATTCGGCGCTGCGAGCTACTTGAACTTTCAGATCCACAGCGACTTCCGGGTGCAGGTTGATCTGCGCGTCGTAGGTGCCGAGGTTCTTAATGGCGCTGTTCATATCGATCAGGCGGCGTTCGATGTCGTGGCCAGCTTCTTTCAAAGCCTCCGCGATGTCGCGTACCGATACGGAACCGTACAGTTTGCCGTCTTCCGAAGCTTGACGGATCACGGTGACTGACAGGTCCTTCATGCCAACTGCTTGCTTCTCAGCAGCTTCTTTGGCGTCGTTGTTCACCTTCTCGAGGCCAGCGCGTTTGGTCTCGAACACTTTGGTGTTCTCGGCCGTGGCGCGCAGAGCTTTTTTCTGCGGCAGGAGGAAGTTGCGTGCGAAGCCGGGCTTCACGGAGACAGTGTCACCGATGGCGCCGAGGCGGGCAATGCGTTCTAACAGGATAACTTGCATGGTTCTTACTCCTAGTTCTGGACGACGTAAGGCAGCAGCGCGAGGTTGCGGGCGCGCTTGATGGCCTGCGACAGTTTGCGTTGCTTTTTCGCCGAAACGGCGGTGATGCGCGACGGGAGAATTTTCCCGCGCTCGGAAATGAAACGGCCGAGCAGTTTCACGTCTTTGTAATCAACGGTCGGGGCGTTCGGGCCCGAGAGGGGGCACGATTTGCGACGACGGAAGAATACTTTGCGACCACCGGGGCCACCGGCGCCAGCGCCAGCACCCGCGCCAGCGCGGTCACCTTGAGGACGATCGCCTGCGGGGCGTTCGGAACGTTGTTGAAATGCCATTGTCTAATCTCCCTTACGCCGAAGCGGCGCTGTTGGTTTCGTAGCTGTCGCCCGACTTGCTCTGCATCATGACCGACGGAGTTTCGTCCATCGCATCGACGCGCACGGTCAGGTGACGGATGATGTCCTCGTTGATGCCCATTTGGCGCTCGAGTTCTTTCAAGGTCGCGGGGGCGCAATCGAGGCCGAACATGGTGTAGTGGCCTTTGCCCATTTTGTTGATCTTGTAAGCGAGCGTACGCAGGCCCCAATATTCGTTCTTCACCACTTTGTCTTTGTGGCTGGTCACGATTTCAGCGAGCGTATCGGTCAGTTTTTGTACGTCGGCCTTGGACATATCGGCGCGAACGACGAAAGTGCATTCGTAGAATGCCATAACAGTTCTCCATTTAACGGCCCGCCTTGATAAAAGCACCCCATGTGCTCGTACTGGCCGGACCTGTGTATTAAAGGTTCCCCATCGGGGAGCGGGGCTTTTAGGCCGAACCTGTGGATAAGGCAAGCGGTATTATGGGCCGCCATGGCCCATTGTCACGGAACTGTCATCAAATATTAAGCATTTGCTAATCATTAGGGCGCACTCTGAGGATAAGACCAAACCTACAAAAAACGGAGCAAACCATATGACTACCAACCCCAATACCCCTATTCCGTCCAATCTGGACACGGCACCGCGCGGTTACGACTACGACCGACGCGAAACCATATCCGAAGCCCAGCGCGTTTCTATCAATGACCATGGGCAGGGAAATGTTATTATTGGCGAGACCGGTTACCGCGTAAGTGAAGAAACGCGTCGCATGCCGGGCACAAACGGCAGCCTGCAAGCGGTAACGTACAGTTATGGAGGCAATGTCGGCTCGCCCGCACGCGCCTCGCTGGAATCTAAGCAGGGTGACGCGATCTCGGTCCTTACGGGTACCGGTGCAGGAGATGTCCTCCTTACTGTATATCGTGATGGCCGTGAGTTTAGCCAATACATCACTATGGAAGCCGCCGCCGTGGGCCTAACGGCCGCCGGTATCCGCCGCACGCAGAAAGACATCGCAGCGGATGGTGAGGTGAGCCGGCCGGAACAAGAACGCATCAATACAATGATCGACACGGCGAAAGGCCTGGCGGGTATTCGCTAAGCTAAAGCTTGATAAACGGAGCGGTGGTTGTTACTTGGCTTTGAACAAAGGAGCCACAGTATGACCACCGCATTCGTATTCCCCGGACAAGGCAGCCAGGCTGTCGGCATGGGCCAAGAACTCGCCGCCGCATTCCCTGCCGCCCGCGAAGTGTATCAGGAAGTGGACGAAGCGTTGGGCTTCAAACTGTCCGACATCATCATCAACGGCCCCGAGGCCGACCTCACCAACACCGAGAACGCGCAACCGGCCATTATGGCTGTGTCGCTGGCGGCGTTCCGGGTGATGGAAAAAGAAATGGGCGTCACGCTGCCGGGTTCGGCGGTGTGCGTGGCCGGGCATTCGCTTGGCGAGTATTCGGCGTTGACGGCGGCGGGGGCGTTCACGGTTTCCGATTGCGCCAGATTGCTGAAAATTCGTGGCGCAGCGATGCAAGCGGCGGTGCCGCAGGGCAAAGGCGGCATGGTCGCCATCATCGGGCCGGATTTTGCGGCCGTGCAGGAGATTGTGCGCGAGGCCCGCGCCCGCGCCATCGGCGAGATCATCGAGATCGCCAACCAGAACTCCACCAATCAAACCGTGATCTCCGGTTCCACGCGCGGTATGGAACTGGCCATCGAGGTAGCGAAAGAGAAGGGCGCCAAGCGCGCCCTGCCGCTGCCGGTATCGGCGCCGTTCCATTGCAGCATGATGTCGCCCGCCGCCGAGAAAATGCGCGAGGCGCTGGTCGCCGCAACAGTCAGCACGCCCCGCGTGCCGGTGGTTGCCAATTTCACGGCGGAATATGTGAGCGACCCGGAAGCCATTCGCGGCCTGCTGGTCGAGCAAGTGACCGGCCTCGTGCGCTGGGTGGATTCGATTGAGGCCATGAAAGCCAACGGCATCACCCGCATGGTCGAAATCGGCAACGGCAACGTGCTCGCTGGCCTCATCAAGCGCATCGCGCCCGACATCGTCACCGTGAACATCAGCGGCCCGGCGGACCTCGAAGGCTTCGCGAAAGCGGCCTAACGGCGGCCGATGGCGTCGCAGGTTCTGTCGTTCGTGCGGCGAGTGTCGGCCAGCATGCGCTGCACGGCTTGTTCGTCGGTTTCCACCTGAAAGCGCAGCCGACGGCTAAGGCTCTGTCCGATGCGCTCGATTTCTGAATAGTTGCCTTCCAGATGGTGACGCTGCTGAGACGGCGTCATGCTGCGCAGGTCGCGTTGCAACGATTCCATATTCTCGTGGTTCGCGGCGCGGCATTCCTGCTGACGCTGCGCATTGTAAATGGCCTGCGGGTCGGTTTGCAGTTGGCGTGGGGGCGTCTGGGGCATGGGAACCTGCTTTCGAGGATGTCGGTTGCGTGCAGTTTTTTCTTTAACCCCGAATTGTTTCAGAATAATGACGGTGTATCATTTATTTATAAGGAATTGCCATGACCAGCCTCGCAGGAAAAAAAGCACTCATCACTGGCGCCTCGGGCGGCATCGGCGGTTCCATTGCCCGCGCGCTTAAGGAAGCGGGCGCCACGGTGGCCATTTCGGGCACGCGCATCGAAGCGCTGGATGCGCTGAACGACCTGATGGGCGGCGGCGCGCATATCCTGCCTTGCAACCTGAGCGATCCGAAATCCGTCGAGGCGCTGCCGGAGCAAGCCATCGCCGCCATGGGCGGGCTGGATATCCTCGTGTGCAACGCAGGCGTAACGAAAGACACGCTGGCCATGCGCATGAAGGACGAGGACTGGCAGACGGTGATCGACATCAACCTCACCGCCACCTTCCGCCTCAACCGCGCGGTGCTGAAACCGTTCATGAAACAGCGCGCGGGCCGCATCATCAACATCGCCTCGGTGGTGGCCGTGATGGGAAATCCGGGCCAAGCCAATTACTGCGCGTCCAAAGCGGGCATGATCGGCATGAGCAAATCGCTGGCGGCCGAGGTGTCGAGCCGCGGCATCACCGTGAACTGCGTCGCCCCCGGCTTCATTAAAACCGCGATGACCGACAAGCTGAACGAAGAACAAGCCGCCCGCATCACCGCCAACATCCCCGCCCAGCGTTTCGGCACGCCGGAAGACGTGGCCGCAGGCGTGGTGTTCCTCGCCAGCGATTCCGCCAGCTACATCACCGGCCAGACGCTGCATATCAATGGTGGCTTGTTGATGGTCTAGCGGCCTTCGCGGCCGCCGGTACGGGCGAGCTGGGCAATGATGCCGCTTGGAGCGCTGATTTCGCGTTCCTTATTGATATAGACGTCGCGCATCGTTTCCGTCACCGCGCTCAGGGTATCGCGGGCGCGCTCCCCTAATTCCTGAAAGCTGCGCGGCAGGGAAGCAAACGCTTCGCGCATTTGATTGGGCGTGTGGATGGGCTCGGCCAACGGGCGGTGAAGGATGGCGTTCTCGACCACATGCTGGGGCACGCGCACATGCGTGCCGTTTTGCAATTCGATGTCGGCCAGCGGGCGCTGGAAACCGATCCCGCGCTGCGGGTTGTCGCGTGCCGAGAGATGGCTGGGCAACGTGATGCGGTTGCCCGACACGTCGGTCAATACGCGGGAGCCGTCGTCCTGATAATGGACGGTGATGACTTCTTGGGGTCTTTGCTGTGGTTGGGTCATGAAGCCAATATAGCGTTAGATAGTTAACGGCGAGTTAAAGCCCGGCGGCTTCCCGGTACGGCGAAACGCGTCTAGGCTAGGGGATGCTCTGCTGTTCCCCATTCCCGAGATCAATAAATGTCAATAAATGTCAATAAATGTCATGGTCGATTCCTACAAAACCATTCTTTGGCTGTTGATTTATAATGATATTCTCTCTATAGATGGGCTGGGCGGGGGGCATCCTTGTGATGAAACGAGTGGAATCCTGCCCCGACATGCGCAGAACGGCCTGCTAAGTGATTGCACCGGCGTCCTTATCCCCACTATGGTGTTTTTTTCTTCCCCTTGGCTGGGGCCTATGCTACTTCCCGCCCATTCCGAGCGGAGCACCGCCGGGAACGAGACAAAACAAATCTGTACCTAACCAATGAGGAATACCATGTCTGATGTAGCCGCTCGCGTTAAGAAAATCGTCGTTGAGCATCTCGGCGTTGAAGAAGCAAAAGTCACTCCGGAAGCCAACTTCATCGATGATCTGGGCGCTGATTCGCTCGACACCGTTGAGCTGGTCATGGCCTTCGAAGAAGAATTCGGCGTGGAAATCCCCGATGAAGCTGCTGAGAAGATCACGACCGTTCAGGACGCGATCACCTTCATCCAAGCGAACAGCAACTAGTTCCTGTTCTATGTATGCATTCCATGGCGAGCTGCGTCGGATTACCCGTACGTTCCTCGCCATGGTCGTTTTAGGAGTGCCGCTATGACCCGCCGCGTTGTTGTTACTGGTATGGGAATCGTCTCGCCGCTGGGCGTGGGCGTAGATCATGTATGGAAACGCATTATTGCAGGCGAGTCGGGCATCAAGGCCATCACCCACTTCAACGTGGAAGATCTGCCGAATAAAATTGCGGGCCAAGTGCCCTGCGGCAAAGGCGAGGGCGAGTTCGATGTGGACGCGTTCGTCGAGCCCAAAGAACAGAAGAAAATGGATACGTTCATCCATTTCGCCATGGGCGCAGCCGACATGGCCATCAAGGATTCCGGCATCGACCTGAGCACCGAAGAAAAACGCGTGCGTGCGGGCGTCATGATCGGCTCCGGCATCGGCGGCCTTCCCGCCATCGAAGAAGCCGTGGGCATCCTCCACGAAAAAGGCCCGCGCCGCATTTCGCCGTTCTTCATTCCGGCCTGCCTTATCAACCTCGCCTCGGGCCAGGTCTCCATCAAACATGGCCTCAAGGGCCCGAACCACGCCGTGGTCACCGCCTGCTCGACCGGCGCGCACGCCATCGGCGATGCTGCCCGCCTCATCATGTACGGCTCGGCCGACGTGATGGTCGCCGGTTCTGCGGAAGCTACCATCTGCCGCCTCGGCCTCGCTGGGTTCGCCGCAGCGCGTGCGCTCTCCACCAGCTACAACGACACCCCGACCAAAGGCTCGCGCCCGTGGGACCAAGGCCGTGATGGCTTCGTCATGGGCGAAGGTGCTGGCGTTCTGGTGCTGGAAGAATACGAGCACGCCAAAGCGCGTGGCGCCAAAATTTACGCCGAGTACGGCGGCTACGGCCTGTCGGGCGATGCCTACCACATCACCAGCCCCGCCGACGATGGCGATGGCGGCTTCCGCTCGATGAGCATGGCGTTGGACGATGCGGGCTTGAAGCCCACCGACATTGGCTACATCAACGCCCACGGCACCAGCACGCCGAAGGGCGACGAGATCGAGGCCGGTGCGGTGCGCCGCCTGTTCGGCGACACCGATGTGAGCATGAGCTCCACCAAATCGGCCATCGGGCATCTGCTCGGCGGCGCGGGTTCGGTCGAAGCCATTTTCAGCATCATGGCCGTGAAAACCGGCCAACTGCCGCCCACCCTGAACCTTGAGAACCCTTCGGAATCCGTTGCGGGTATGGACCTCGTGCCGCTGAAATCCAAAGAGCGCAAAATCACGGCGGCCCTTAGCAACAGCTTCGGTTTTGGTGGCACCAACGCCAGCCTCGTGTTCAAGGCGTTCGCCGAATAATCCCCAGCTTCCGGGTGTCCGAACTTTCTGTTAGGCTTCCTCTTGCGTCTTGAGAGAGAACGCGCTTCAAGGGAAGGCATGCGTCACCTGATCCGATTTTTCCTGTTCTGCACCCTGCTCGCCGCGCTGGCGGTGGGGTACAGCTTCTATCAATGGCATAAGCCCATAGTGGCGGCCGACACGGCCTTTGTCATTGAGCCGGGCACCGGCACGCGCGCCATTCTAAGCCAACTGCACCAGCAACAACTCACCCCTGCGCCATGGAGCATCGCGTTGCCGTTCCTGATGCACGGCAACCTGCGTAGCCTGAAAGCGGGCGAATACGTCTTTGCCCCCGGCATGAGCGCGAAGCAGGTGTTGGGCATCATTGCTTCGGGCAGGGTGGTGATTCATAAGGTCACGGTGCCGGAGGGGTTCACGGTGGCGCAGGTGCGGCGTTTGCTGCTGGCCGAGCCGCTGCTGGTCGGCGAACTGCCGCCGAACATTCCCGAGGGCTCGTTGTTCCCGGACACATGGCTGTTCCAGCGCGGCGACACGCGCGACAAGGTAATCCAGCGCATGCAGGCGCGGATGCGCGACGAACTGGCCGCCGCGTGGGAGAAGCGCGAGGATGGCCTTCCCATCGCCACGCCGGAAGAGGCCTTGGTGCTTGCGTCCATCGTCGAGGAGGAAACCGGCATCGAGCACGAGCGCGGGCAAGTGGCGGGCGTGTACCTGAACCGCCTGCGCATTCCCATGCGGTTGCAATCCGACCCCACGGTGGCCTACGGCATCGCCCCGGGCGGGATGACGCGGATGCTGACCATCAACGATCTCGGCCGCGACCACCGTTACAACACCTACACGCGCGATGGGTTGCCGCCGGGGCCGATCTGCAATCCCGGTCGCGCCTCCCTCGAAGCGGTGATGAACCCGGCCAAAACCGACGCCATCTACTTCGTGGCGACGGGCGATGGCGGGCATCGGTTCTCGACCACGCTGAAGGGGCATGAGGAGAATGTACGTGCCTACCGCGCGGTGCAGCGTGTGCAGAGGGCCAAGGCAAAGTAAGGGTTATTGCGGTACCGTAACGATTTGCGGCCCGCTTCTATGTGTCCTGCTCATGCTTCAAGGACAGCGAGTTGATGCAGTATCGTAACCCCGTGGGTTTGGGCCCGTCGGGGAACACATGCCCCACATGGGCACCGCATTTCTGGCAGGTCACTTCGGTGCGCTGCATGCCGTGCGAGCCGTCGGTATGTTCGGCCACGGCATCGTCCCCAGCGGTTTGATAGAAGCTGGGCCAGCCTGAACCGGAATCGTACTTGTTGCTCGCGTCGAACAGCGTTTCGCCGCAACAGGCGCAGTGATACTGGCCGGGGCGCTTATCGCTGTTATATTTGCCCGTAAAAGGGCGTTCGGTGCCCTTTTCCCGTGCGATTTGGTAGAGATCGGCGGGCAGCTCTTTGCGCCATTCATCATTGTTTTTCAATAATTTGTCGGTCATTTGACTCTTCCTTTTACTGGTGCCGCCCGCGAACTGATGCAATATTGCAACAGAAGGCGGTCTTTCCTCGGCTCAGCCCGCGTGAGGGCAAACATTCATTGCATCCTTATATTGTCTTCGCCAGAGATAGTGCCGATGCATCGCGTCCGCAAGACGGGTCGGGATGTAGCGTTATAACATTAAAATCAGCTCTAAGGGAAATCCGTATGAACATGATCAAAACATCGACGATTCTGGCAGCCGCAGGCACGCTGGCAATCGCCGCTTCGGCACAAGCGCAAACCAACAAAGAAGTCGTTTACGATACCGCTGGTAAAGTAGTTCACTCGACCAACGGCGAATGCGTTCTCACCAAATGGGATGGCGTTAGCGAGTGCGGCGCTGCCGACTACGAACTGCGTACCGTTTACTTCGACTTCGACAGCTCGATGCTGACCCCGGCCGCTAAAGCCAAACTCGACACCCTCTCCGGTGCTCTGAAAAGCAACAGCGTTAAGTCGGTTAAAATCGTTGGTTTCGCTGATAAAATCGGCACCACCGGCTACAACGTAAACCTGTCGCAACGCCGCGCTGCTTCGGTTAGCTCGTACCTCGCTGCCAAAGGCATCGTTGTTACCGGCAACTCGGAAGTTCGTGGCCTCGGTGAGACCTCGTCGAAATCCGAGTGCTCGACCGTTCGCGGTGCAGAGCTCAAAGCCTGCCTGTGGCGCGACCGCCGCGTGGAAGTTGAAATCGTCAACTAAGCCACCGGCTCTAAGCCAAAACGAAGGGCGTTTCCTGCAAAGGAAACGCCCTTTTTTTATTGGGTCGGGCGTCATGAAACTGTCATCCTACGCGAGTAGCATGGCGGCATGTTGTACAAACTCGACCGCAGCGGGCCGCAGCCCCGCATTCTCCGCGTACCACAGAGCGAGATGGTGCCGGACCCATCGCGCCGACGGGTGATTTTGTTTCCCGGCGCGGGCATCGACTATACCTCCGAACATAACGCGCGGGGGCAGGCCTCCATGGCCGGCAGCATCAAATACATGGAACAAACCTTGGCCAGCAGTATGCGTAGCGGGGCCGAGCCGGTGGATGTGTATCTGTTCACCTATCCAGAAACCTTCACCGACATGCGCAGCAACGGCAGCCATGGAAAAACGGGTCATTACGCCATGGTGCGCGAGCGGCCCGAATTCCACCCGCACGCGCATGGCCGTCACGCCCAACGCAATACGCTGGGGCAGGTGCTGCAACCGCTGTTGCTGAAAAGGGGTGAGGATTGGAAAACCATTTCTCCCGCCACCCTGAAGCAGCGCATGAGCCGCATCACCCTATGTGGCCATAGCTATGGCGCCGTGGCGACCCAAAATCTGGCCGACGCGCTGGCCTATGAGCTGAAACAGGCCGGGTGGGCACCGCAGGACATTGCAGATACGATGAAAGAGATCGTGTCGGTGTCGGTCGCGGGAGTGGGGCGCAACGATTATGGGCCACCGAGCTTCACCCAGTTCCATTTCATCTCATCCACCGACCTTTCGGCTCTTCAGAGCATCTACCGCGACAAACCGGAAGGGGTGGATTACCTGGCGCTGCTCGACCAGTGCGGGTACCACCGTGCCGCGACGGCGATGCGACGGATGGGCGTAACCGAGCCGACGAAAAATGTGACCGAAGCGGTGAAGCAAGATATCCTCGCGCTACGAAGCGGCAATGAGATGCCGAAGCCCAAATGGCATCTGCTGCCGGGCGGCTACAGCATCAACGCGCTGTTGCCGGACAACGAGATTCGCTGGATCGAACGCACCCATGATGGGCGTGAGGCGTGCCGCGTGCTGAACCAGGCGGAAGCCGAACGCCTCGTGACGCCGGTCGCGCATGATTACCGCACGTTCCTGCATGGCGACCACAAGCTGGGCGAAGTGCTGATCAATGTGATGAACAATGCGACGCAGCGCGATGCAGGCGTGGGTGATGGCCATCAATTAGCGCTTAGTACGCCGATGACGGCACTGCAAAACGCCCAGCGTTATGCGGCGCATCAGCGTGCGGCGACCAGCGAGCGTGGCATTTTATAGAGGGAAATTCACGCCATGAAGGGCGCAGGCGGCTTGCAGCGTGTTGCGCAGCAGGCAGGCGATGGTCATCGGCCCGACACCGCCGGGTACGGGGGTGATGGCCCCGGCGACCTCAGATGCGGCCGCATAGTCCACATCGCCAACCAGTTTGCCATCGACGCGGTTGATGCCGACATCGATAACGGTGGCGCCCGGTTTGATCCAGTCGCCCTTCACGAAGGCTGGCTTGCCGATGGCGGCGACGAGAATGTCGCCACGACGGGTTTCGGCCACCAGATCCTTGGTTTTGGAATGGCAGATGGTAACGGTGCAGCTTTCCTTCAGCAGCAGCTGCGCCATCGGTTTGCCCACGATGTTGCTGCGGCCCAGCACCACTGCATGTTTGCCGCTGAGGTCGCCCAATTGGTGTTTTAGCAGCAAAATACAGCCTAGCGGCGTGCAGGGCACCAGCCCATCTTGTCCCACAGCCAGTTTCCCGGCATTCACCACATGGAACCCATCGACGTCCTTGGTGGGGGAAATGGCGTTGATGACGGCCTGCGTGTCGATATGCGCGGGCAGGGGCAGCTGCACCAAAATGCCATGCACGGTGGTGTCAGCGTTCAGCCGCGCAATTTCGGCGAGCAGTTCCTGCTCGGTCACGGCGCTGGGAAACAGCGTTTCGAACGAGGCGATGCCAGCTTCGGCGCAGGCTTTTTTCTTAGCGTTTACATAGACATGGCTGGCGGCGTCGTCGCCCACAAGCACCACGGCGAGACCGGGAATGAGCCCATGCGATGCCTGCACCACCGCCACCCCATTGGCCACCTGATGGCGGAGGGTGAGGGCGAAAGCTTTTCCATCAATGGGTGCAGCGCTCATAATTAACCAAACTGTCATATTTTTGCGGTATAATGGTTGTAGGTAAGCGCGTGTGAAAACCCAAGCGAAAACTGGTATGGCCCGCTACGAATACCATAGTATGATCGATTTCGAGAACGACCCGCCCGTGGTGGGGCGCGACCCCCTCGTGCTGTACGATTCGGAGTTCGACGAGAACGGGCGCAAGATACTTCGCGCCGCTTTTCGCGTTGCCGAGAGCGCGCATTTTCACCAAAGCCGCGATAAGGTTGCCTCGTGGGTGCCCTATCTCAGCCACCCGATCATGGTCTATGAAATCATGCGGCGTATGGGTGAGAATGACCCTGTAGTGCTTGCCGCGGCCCTACTGCATGACGCACTGGAGGATCATTCCGGATACCGCGCCAACGACAGTGGCATGGGCGATGATTTAATGGAGCAATTATTTCGTGAGGGGTTCACCGAAGAGCTGCGCGACAGCGACATGACACCTCAAAATCTGCTTAAGAGCCAGCATGCGGAAATAGGCGGCGAGGCATACAACATCACCAATCGGGTGATGCAGCTGTGCCGCGAAGTGACCAACGACGAAGCGTACGGCCATGACGGCATCAAAGAGAATTATCAGATCGACCGGGCCATGCATATGAGCATGGACGCAAAGCGCATCAAGCTGGCCGATCAGGCGGCGTCGCTGGTATGCAACCTGACGATGGAGAACGACCAGAGAAAATTTGGCCACAAACAGGAATTGGCTTTTGCCGAAAAGGCGCATGCGCTGGGCATCGCCATCGTCGATTCAGTGAAGAAACATGGCGACCCCAGCGGCGAACCGCGCGACCTGCGAACGCATGCCGAGTACGATCGCGAGAACGCCGAACTCGCGCCATGGAAGAATTTTTACGAACATGCGTTGTGGCATGTGCAGCGCCTGCTGCGCGCGCATTCGCCCGAAGCCCGCGAACAGCTGCGTGACGAGTTCTCATTCGATACGTTGTTCGTGCCGTGGCCGGAACAGATTGATATGATGCCGAAGAAGCAGCGGGTGAATGAAACGCTTTATATGTCGGCGCATCCAGCCAAATCCGAAGCGGGCGATGCGCTGCCAAGCGGCGTCACGGAAGTGTATCTCGATGGCGAAGGCGGTGTGGTGGGCTACATGCTGTGGAGCGATCTTCGCCATGCCCATGCCGACGCCAACGCCACCCAGAAACGACTGACCAAGGAAGTGCGCCATATGCGGCGGATCAGCGGCCGGGATATGGGTGAGTATGGCGGGCTGGTGCAGGATATTTTACAGCCCGGCGAGGTGATGCAGCATACCCATTGGAACGGTAATGTGATGGATGGGAAAGGCCGGGTGTTCCATCTGATGCCCGCGATGCCCGCGGAAGCATTCGCGGCGGCAGCGTGGAACGTAGGCGCCATCACCATGGCGGACAAAAACGTCATAGCAAATACCGGAAGAATGATGAAGGATCCCTCCTTTGATAAACCCGAAGAGAAGCCCCGTCCTACCTTCAAAGGCCGCTGGCACGACTAAGCGGCGTCGGGCACGCCTTTGGTGGTGGAGTACTCGAAATGGTACGCCGTGTCGGGGTAGACGAGGCCGCGGATGGCGTGGGCGGCTTGGGCGGCTTCGGCGAAGCCGCAGAGAATGAGTTTCAGTTTGTGCGGGTAGGTGGCGATGTCGCCGATGGCGAAAATGCCGGGCGCGCTGGTGACGCTGGTGCCGGCTTCCACTGTAATGTGGTTCATGTGCAGGCCAAGGCCCCAATCGGCGATGGGGCCGAGTTCCATGCTCAGGCCGAAGAAGGCCAGCAGATGGTCGGCCTGCACTTCGCGGATGGAACCGTCCATGCTTTTTAGGCCCACGGCCTGCAGCTGGTTGCCGGTGCCTGCGAGCGATTCGAGCTGGTAGGGAACCACCAATTCAATTGTTCCGGTGGCGGCAAGCGCCTGCATTTTATCGACGGTCTCGGGCATGGCGCGGAACTTATCGCGACGATGCACCATGTAGATTTTCTTGGCCACTTCGCCCAGCGACACGGCCCAGTCGACGGCGCTGTCGCCACCGCCTGCAATCACCAATGTTTTGTCGCGGAAATCTTCGCGGCGGGCGACCATGTAATGCACGCTGGTGCCTTCGAATTGCTCCAGCCCGGCCAGCGGCGGGCGATTGGGGCCGAACGCGCCGCAGCCCGCAGCGATGATGACGGCTTTGCAGGAAATGGCGGTGCCTTTGTTGGTTTCCACCAACCATCCGCCATCCTGTTTCGTCAGCTTCGTTACCTGCTGGTCGAGATGGTAGACGGGCTCGAACGGCGCGGCCTGTTCTTTCAAATTATCGATCAAGGTTTGGCCGTCGACGGAGGGGAAACCGGGAATGTCGTAGATGGGTTTTTCCGGGTACAGCGCGCTGCATTGGCCACCCACTACGGGCAATGTGTCGATGACATGGGCTTTGATTTTCAGCATGCCGAGTTCGAACACGGCGAACAAACCCACAGGCCCTGCGCCAATAATGGCGACGTCGGTGGTGGTTATGTTGCTGTGCGGCATGGTCATTTGACGTAAGGCTCTAAAAGATAGATACTGATTTCACAACAAAAACATTTGGCGGCCACTTCACCTCGACCGGCACCGCGCTGGTAAAAACAAGGGGATTCGCATGCAGGAACAACCGACTGGCCACTTCGCGTGGGAAGCACATTATCCCGACGGTATCGAATGGGCCGAGACCTTCACCGGCCACCCGCTCTACTCGTTGCTCGATGAGGCAAGCGCCCGTTGGCCCGACAACACCGCCCTCGATTTCATGGGCAAGACCATCAGCTACAAAGACCTTCAGCAGCAGGTGAACCGGGTGGCCAAGGGCTTCCAGGAGCTCGGTGTGGTGCCCGGCACCCGCGTGGGCCTGTTCCTGCCGAATTGCCCGTTTTTCGTTATCGCTTACTACGCCGCTTTGAAAGCAGGCGCGACGTTGGTGAACTTCAACCCGCTCTATTCCTCGCACGAGATCTCGCACCAGCTGAGCGACGCGCAGGTCGAGATCATGGTGACGGTGAACCTGAAGCTCACCTACGATAAAATCCAACCGTTCCTAGGCAAAGGCTCGCTGCGCAAAGTGGTCATGGGCAACTTCCAGGACACGCTGCCCTTCCCCAAAAGCCTGCTGTTCCCGCTTGTGAAACGCAAGGAGATCGCCCAGTACCCCGACGACCAGTACCACGTGAAATTCAGCGACATGCTGCGCGCCGACGAAATTGCGGATGTGCCCATGTTGAACCCCGACACCACCATCGCGGTGCTGCAATATACGGGCGGCACCACGGGCGTGCCGAAAGGTGCCTGCCTGACGCACAGCAACCTGCACATTAACACGCAGCAATGCGTGCGCTGGATGAAGGGGCTGGAGCCGGGCAAGGAGCGGCTGCTGGCCGTGCTGCCGTTCTTCCATGTGTTCGCGATGACGGCGGCGCTGAACATGGCCATCGCCAACGGCATGGCCATCATCATCCATCCTAAATTCGTGCTGAAGGATGTGCTGAAGGATATCGACAAGAAAAAACCCACGCTGATGCCGGGAGTGAGCACCCTTTACGCCACCATCAACAATTGCAAATCGCTCGACGAGTACGACCTCTCCAGCATCAAAATTTGTGTGTCGGGTGGGGGGCCGTTGCCGGTCGAAGTGAAAGAGCGTTTCGAGAAGCTCACCGGTTGCGTTTTGGTGGAAGGTTACGGCCTCACCGAGGCCTCGCCCGTTACTCATTGCACGCCGCTTTTCGCACGGCAAAAAACCGGCTCCATCGGCTTGCCGTTGCCGGGCACCATCGCGAAAATCATCGATAAGGACGACCATATCACCGAGATGGCCGTGGGTGAGATCGGCGAGGTCTGCATCAAAGGCCCGCAAGTGATGCAGGGCTACCTGAACAAGCCCGAGGAATCGGCCAAGGTGCTGCGCGACGGCTGGTTGCATACGGGTGATTTGGGCAAGGTGGACGACGAGGGCTATTTCTACATCGTCGATCGCCTAAAAGAGATGATCATCGTCGGTGGCTACAATGTCTATCCGCGCAATGTGGAGGAGGTGCTCTACACCCACCCCGCTGTCGCAGAAGCCGCCGTAGTCGGCCTCGACCACGCCACTCGTGGGCAGATGATCAAGGCTTACGTGGTGCTGAAGGACGGCTCGACGCTGAATGAGGTGGCCCTGAAAGCCTATCTCAAACAGAACATGTCGGCTTACGCGGTGCCCCACGCCTACGAGTTCCGCGAGAGCTTGCCGAAATCGATGATCGGCAAGATCTTGAAGAAGGAGTTGGTGGCCGAGGAAAAGGCGCGCGCAAAGGCGTAGCGTACATGGGTTGTAATTAAGGCGGAGCTGGAATAAAAGGGCTGCATTCAACCCTTACTTCAGGATATTTCCATGGCCAGCCTCGCGAAACCTTCGACGCAATTCACCGACTGCAAAGTCGCCGATATGGGCCTGGCCGAATGGGGCCGTCGCGAAATCACCATCGCAGAAACGGAAATGCCCGGCCTGATGGCGTTGCGCGAGGAATTCAAGGGCAAGAGCCCGCTGAAAGGCGCCCGCATCGTGGGCTGCCTGCATATGACCATCCAGACCTCGGTGCTCATTGAAACACTGCTCGACCTCGGGGCGGAAGTGCGCTGGAGCAGCTGCAACATCTTCTCGACGCAGGATCAGGCAGCGGCTGCTACGGCGGCGCTGGGCGTGCCGGTATTCGCTTGGAAAGGCGAGACGGAAGAAGAATACGAATGGTGCATCGAGCAAACCATCACCGGCCCGGGCGGCTGGACGCCGAACATGATTCTCGACGATGGCGGCGATTTGACGCGCGTCATTCACGAGAAACACGCGCATCTGCTGGAAGATATCCGCGGCGTGTCGGAAGAAACCACGACCGGCGTACACCGCCTGCTGGAAATGCAAGAGCAAGGCAAGCTGATGATTCCCGCGTTCAACGTGAACGATTCGGTGACCAAATCGAAATTCGATAATTTGTACGGTTGCCGCGAGTCGCTCCTCGACGGCATCAAGCAAGCCACCAACGTGATGATCGCGGGAAAAATGGCCGTGGTCTGCGGTTATGGCGATGTGGGCAAAGGCTGCGCCGCAGCGTTGCGCGGGCAGGGTGCGCGCGTGGTGGTCACCGAGGTCGATCCCATCTGCGCATTGCAGGCGGCCATGGAAGGCTACCTCGTGCTGTCGCTGGAAGACGTGCAGAAGGACGCCGACATCTTCGTCACCACCACCGGCAACATGGACATCATCACCATCGACCATATGCGGGCGATGAAAGACCGCGCCATCGTGTGCAACATCGGCCATTTCGACACTGAAATTCAGGTCGCTGCGTTGCGCAATATGAAATGGCACAACGTGAAACCGCAGGTGGATGAAATTGAATTCCCCGATGGCAAACGCATCATTCTGCTGGCGGAAGGCCGCCTTGTGAACCTCGGTTGCGCCAATGGCCATCCGAGCTTCGTGATGAGCAGCAGCTTCACCAATCAGGTGCTGGCGCAGATCGAATTGTGGAGCAACCACACGAAATACGAGAAAAAAGTATATGTGCTGCCGAAGCATCTGGACGAGAAAGTGGCCGCTTTGCACCTCGCTCGCATCGGCGCCAAACTCACCAAACTCAGCAAAGAACAGGCCGATTACCTTGGCGTTAGCCAGAACGGCCCGTTTAAAAAGGACTGGTACCGCTACTAGCAGCCCGTTCCTGCCCACACAGAAATGCCGTGAGGGAGAGGTTTACAATCTCTCCAATGGCGCTAAACTGCGGCAGCATGCTGAAAAAACTTAAAGAATGGTTCTCATCGGACAGGGTTCCTGCGGCGCGGCCGGCAGGGAAGCTGTCGCCGACGGAGCTGATCGAGCAGGAAAACATCCGTCTGAAAGCGGAGTCGCGGCGCTACGCCAACATCATCAATGCCTCGCCGCACTTAGTGTGGATGCGGGACGAATCGCTCAAAATCGTATTCTGTAATCTGGCGTTCGCCGAAGTGGCGGAGGACACGACCGACTCGGTGGTGTCGCTGGGCGAGTTCGAGCTGTTCAAAGGCCACCACCAAATGGCGCGTACGGCGTGGGACACCTCGAAAGAACAATTCGACCGCCGCCACGTGGTGGTGAACGGCGAGCGTCGCCTCTACGCGGTGCGCGAAGTGCCGTTCAAAAAAGAGCAGCTCGTCATTGGTTACGGAACGCACATCACCGAACTGGAAGCCGCGCAGGACGAAATCCAGCGGCATGTCTCGGCCATGCGCGATCTGTTGGAGAGCTCCACTTCGGCGATGGCCATTTACGGCCGCGACCAGAAACTGAAGAACTTCAATTTCTCGTTCGTGGCGCTGTGGAAGCTGGATGAGAGCTGGCTGAACACCGAGCCGAGCTATGGCGAAGTACTGGAGAGCCTGCGCGAAAAACGCAAGCTGCCCGAGCAGGCAAATTTCAAAGCGTTCAAAACACAACAGCAAAAACTGTTCACCACCCTCATCGCGCCGGAGGAGGAATTCTTCTACCTGCCCGACGGTAAAACGCTGCGTGTGGTGGCCATTCCGCATGCGCTGGGCGGCATCCTGTTCGCCTACGAGGACGTGACCGACCGATTGGCGCTGGAGCGCAGCTACAATACGCTGATCGCCGTGCAGCGTGAAACGCTCGACAACCTGCATGAGGGCATCGCGGTGTTCGGCGAAAGCGGGCGGTTGCAAATCAACAACCCCACTTTCAATAAGCTCTGGCGGCTGCCGACGGAATTCACTTCCAGCGAGCCGCATCTGCGTGATGTGCTCGATCGGTGCAAGGACATGTTCCAGACCGACGACTGGCCGCGCTACCTTGACAACCTCGCCTCGCGCTTCCAGCAACGCCAGTTCTTCGCGCTGCGTTTCGAGCGCCGCGATGGCAGCGTGGTGGATTGCACCTGTGTGCCGCTTCCCGATGGCGCGACGCTGCTTAGCTTCATCGACGTGACGGATTCGACGCTGGTCGAGCGCAGCTTGCGCGACCGCACGCAGGCGCTCGAAGCCGCCGACCGCCTGAAGACCGAGTTCTTAGCCAATATGAGCTACGAGCTGCGTTCGCCGCTCACTTCCATTTCTGGCTTCGCGGAAATGCTGAAGCGCGAATATGCGGGCAAACTGAACGAGAGCCAGCAGGAATATGTCGAGGGCATCTACACTTCTTCGCAACAGCTGGGCGCGCTGATCACCGACATCATCGACCTCGCCACCATCGAGGCGGGCTACCTGAAACTCGACATCAGCGAATTCGACCTGCGCGCCGCGACGGAAGCGGCCATCGCCATGCTGTCGGAGCAGTTAAAAACACAGCAGGTGAAGATCCATCTCAACATCGCACCCGAGGTGGGTACCATGCAGGCTGATGCAGTGCGGGTGAAGCAAATCATCATCAACCTGGTGACCAACGCCGTGAAAGCCACCAAGTCGCGCGGCAATATCGATGTCAACGTGACGACGACGAAAGATGGCGGCATGCGCATCGCCGTGCGCGACGACGGGCCAGGCATGGACGAGACCCGTCGCGCCCATCTGTTCGACCCGTTCTTCCGCGGCATTTCGGGGCAAGGTAGTGAAGCTGCGCTGGGCCTCAGCCTCGTCAAACGTTTCGTCGAGCTGCATGGGGGCAAAGTGGAGGTGGAATCCGAAGAGGGCAAAGGCACTTCGATCACCTGCCTGTTCCCCCGTCCCAGCGAACATTTCGCGATTTAGGGCGGTGCGCTCGTCGTGCTTTACTTCGCTCGCGACTGGCACTAGCTAACTAACACTATGACCCAGACACGTTACATCCTCACCCTTTCCTGCCGCGACGTGCGGGGGATCGTGGCTTCCGTCGCCGGTTTCTTGGCCGACAAGGAAGGCTTCATCATCGAATCTACCCAGTTCGGCGACCCCTCGACCGAGCGGTTCTTCATGCGCGTGAGCTTCGCGGCTGGGCCAAAAACGCCGCCACATGAGGCGCTGAAGGTGGCGTTCGCAGCCGAAGTGGGCACGCCTTTTGCCATGGAATGGGAACTGCACGACATGGCGCGCAAAGCCCGCGTGCTGGTGCTCTGCTCGAAACAGCTGCATTGCCTGAACGATCTGATGCATCGCTACCGCACCGGACAACTTCCGGCGGAGATCGTGGGGGTGGTGTCGAACCATCCGGACGCGCAAGGCATTGTGGAGTGGCACGGCATTGCCTTCCATCACCTGCCCATCGAAAACGGCGACAAGGCCGCGCAGGAAGCACAAATACTGGAAATTGCGCAGCGCGAGCAGGTCGATGTGGTGGTGCTGGCGCGCTACATGCAAATCCTCAGCCCTGAGCTGTCGGCGCAATGGCGCGGCAAGGCCATCAACATCCATCATTCGTTCCTGCCCAGCTTCAAGGGCGCGAAGCCGTACCATCAGGCCTACGATCGTGGCGTAAAAATCATTGGCGCCACCGCACATTTCGTCACCGATGCGTTGGACGAAGGCCCGATCATCGAGCAAGAGGTCACCCGCGTCGATCACAGCTTCAGCCCCGAGCAACTGACCTCCGTTGGGCAGGATATCGAGGCCATGGTGCTGGCGCGCGCACTGCGCTACCACACCGAGCATCGCGTGCTGCTGAACGGCACGAAGACGGTTGTGTTCCGGTAATTTTAAGCTTTAACGACGGTATGGGGGCTCGACCTAGTTCCCGCCAGCTTCGTTCGCATCGCTCATAACAACATGACGGCTGGTTTCGGTGCGGTATTCGTTGGGCTGCACGTCGTAGAACCAGGTGTAGAGCGCGTTGTTGGCGAAATTGAGCAGCAGGATCAGGATGATCGGCGAGATGTCGATGCCGCGCATGGCGGGCAGCAGCTTGGCCACCAGACGGCGAATGGGGCGCAGCAGGGGCTCGATTACCCGGCCCAGACCGTCGTGGATGCGCATAATGAGAGCGTTATGGCGGTTTACCACGTCGAAATTGATCAGCAGGTCGAGCACCAGCCAGATGATAAGCGCCCAGTTGATCAGAGAAATAACGTTGCTGATCAGGTCAATGAAGGGGTTTAGCATGGCGGAAACCTTTCCTACTTGTAATATTTGCGCACATCGTGTATAACTGAAGTGTGGTGATAGATGCAAGGTGCCTGTTCATTCAGGTCCAGTACACTTCGCCACCGGGGCCCGCAGAGGCGCCGCAACCAAAATAAACCGTGACTATGTAAGGTCACGAGGAGCTAGAGTACCATGACGGTATCAACAGTAAATACTGGTGTTTCGGCAGAATTACGCCGCAACCAGGATCTCAGTAACAAACCGGCACGGCCGCTTCCGCTGCAGCCTTCTGGCGCTTCGTTGCCCGAAGATGTGGTGGCCTCCACCGCAGCCTCGGCACCGCGCCCGGATGTCGCCACCGCGACGCGTGATACGGTAGCGCAAAACCGTGTCGCCGCGCAAAGCACGCTGAACGACGCCGACCTCGACCAGCTGTTCGCCGAACGTCCGGTGGCCAGTGCCGAAGTGGCGCGCAGCCCCAAAGAAAGCATCGCGGCGCAGGCCAACAGCCTTCCGCCCAAAATCCTCGATCTGCTGGCCGAGTAATTCCCGCGAACGCACGGATATTTTATTTCGCCTTGCGTAACGTAGATGCATGTCCAGCCAAACCATTCGCGCGACCGATATCGTCGGCACCCATGTCGAGAACTGGGAAGCCGAGCATCTCGGCGTCATCACCGATGTGATGGTAAACAAGAACGATGGGCACGTGGCCTATCTGGTGCTGTCCTACCCCGGCACACATGGCCCCGAATGGGCCAATAAGCGCTTCGCTGTTCCTTTCGAATCCATTGCCATGAAGCCCATCGGCCATGAGGTGGAATACGTGCTCAACACCAACGAAGATTTCCTCCGCGCCGCCCCCGGCTTCGACAAAGAAAACTGGCCCGACTTCGCCAACCCGGAATTTCATTCCGTGCTGAAGGATTACTACAAGGACATCTCGGTGGATTTGCGAGTATAAAGTTGAGTTCTTGCGGCATACATGTTTCAATTGGGGCATGAAAAACAAAGCGTTCAGCCTTGTCGAGCTATCCATTGTTCTGGTTATTCTAGGGTTGTTGGTGGGCGGCATTCTTGCGGGCCAATCGCTGATTCGTGCGGCGGAAATACGCAGTGTCAGCACGGATCTCGCGCGTTTCGCCACGGCGACCTATACGTTCCGCGATAAATATTTTGCATTGCCTGGAGACATGACGAACGCCACTTCGTTCTGGAACGAACTTAACCCTACTGCATCGACATGCCGCACCACCCCCTCTACCGGTACCGCAACCTGTAACGGCGATGGCAATAGGCTCATCGAATCGTGGCGCGCGCCTGCATCGATGGAGAACTTCCGTTTTTGGCAGCATCTGGCCAATGCCGGATTGCTCGAGGGCACCTACACCGGTGTAACGGGCCCCGACCATGCTTCGGAAGATGCTACCCTAAGTGTCAACGTGCCTGCCTCACGTGTCGGAACTGCTGGATACGCAATCAATCCTTTGGGCAGTATCGCCAGCAGCGCGCATTACTTCCTTGGCAATTATGGCAACACGATACAATTCGGCAAGGATGCGACGTCTATGTACGGCCCCGTCATCAAGCCGGAAGAAGCATGGAACATTGATACCAAAATGGATGACGGCTCCCCAGCCATGGGCCGAGTGCGGGGATGGCAAATGGGTTCCACTATAGTTCCGGGATGCACGACGGCGAACGACACTACCGCCCTTTACGCGCTGTCCTCAACCGGACAGCTTTGCAGTTTGATCTTCATCACCGGGTTTTAAGCCTGACGCATCCTCGCGCTTATACAAGGCCACGAATTTGCAAAATCTGGAACCAATGATGGCTGGCATGTGAGAGCAGAGGGTGGCTGCTTGGAATAAAAAAAGGGCACCGCAAGGTGCCCTTTTCGTATGGCGTTCGGTGCGGTTATTTCCGCTTGCCGATCAGCGCAAATTTGCGCGGTTCGCTGCCGATGAAGAGTTGGCGAGGGCGGCCGATCTTCATGGCCGGGTCCTCGATCATCTCTTTCCACTGCGCCACCCAACCGGCGGTGCGCGCGACGGCGAACAGCACGGTGAACAGCGAGGTGGGAATGCCCATGGCGCGGTAGATGATGCCCGAATAGAAATCGACGTTGGGGTAGAGTTTGCGTGCGATGAAGTATTCATAGTTCAACGCAATGCGCTCGAGTTCCATGGCGATCTTCAGCAGCGGCTCGTTCTCCTGGCCTAGTGCTTTCAGCACTTCGTGGCAGGATTTGCGCAGCACGGCCGCGCGCGGATCGTAGTTTTTGTAAACGCGGTGTCCGAAGCCCATCAGGCGGAACGGATCGGCCTTGTCTTTCGCACGTTTGATGAAGTGCGGGATGTTCTTCACGTCACCTATTTCGGTGAGCTGGGCGATCACTGCTTCGTTGGCGCCGCCATGGGCTGGGCCCCACAGCGAGGCGATGCCCGCGCCGATGCAGGCGAACGGGTTGGCGCCCGAGCTGCCGGAGAGGCGCACGGTGGAGGTGGAAGCGTTCTGCTCGTGGTCGGCATGGAGGATGAAAATTTTCTCCAGCGCGTCGGCGATGACCGGGTTCACTTTGTAGTTCTCGCACGGGGTTGAGAACATCATGTGCAGGAAGTTCTCGCAGAAGCCGAGATCGTTCTGCGGGTACATGAAGGGCATGCCCACCGAGTATTTGTAGCACATGGCGGCGAGGGTCGGCATTTTTGCGATCATGCGCAGCATGGCGGTTTCGCGCTCTTCCGGGTTATGGATGTCGAGCGAATCGTGGTAGAACGCGGACAGCGAGGCCACGGCGCCCACCATGATGGCCATGGGGTGCGCGCGGCGCGGGAAGCCGCGATACAGGAACTGCAGCTGCTCGTGCACCATCGTGTGGTAGGTGATGGATTCGCGGAACCATTTGTCCTGACTGGCGGTCGGCAGGTTGCCGTAATTCAGCAGGTAGGATGTTTCTAGAAAGTCGGATTTGCCAGCAAGGTCGGCGATGTCGTAGCCGCGGTAGCGCAGGATGCCTTTGTCGCCATCAATGTAGGTGATCTCCGAATCGCATGAAGCGGTGCTGAGGAAGCCGGGATCGAAGGTGAAGTGGCCGGTCTCGCCATAGAGTTTTTGGATATCGATCACGCTCGGGCCCTCGACGGCCTTGTAGATGGGGAACTCGACGGGAGCGCCGCCATTGATGGTGAGTTTGGCGGTACCGGTTTTTTTGAAACGCGAGTTAGCGTCGCTGCGGGCGGCCTGCAATTGGGTGGGGCGCTGCGCGCGTGCTGTAGGGGCGGCGACTTTTTTTGCTTTGGCTTTCGCCTTCACTTTTACTTTGCTTTTGGGGACTTTTTTCGTTGCGGCTTTGGCCATGGGAATCTCCGTGCGGTGGCTGTTATGTGCCGCGACGCTAGACCCGTTGCTTGCGCCACGTCAATGTTAGTGGCGCGGTGTGCGCAGTTTTCGCGCAATCGGTGCGGCACTGTGGCTTGCCTCCACCAACGCCCAGGCTTTGTGATCGACGCGCGACAGCGGAAGCGCGCGCATTTCCTCGCGCGAATGCCAGTTGGCCGCGCCGTGTGGTACCGTGTCTTTTTGATACAGCACGCGTCCTTCCAACCGAAAATGGCTGTAGATATGCACGACATGGCCGAGTGTTTTTCCCTCGCCTTCGGTTACTTGCGGGAAACCATACAGACCGCCGAGCAACGCATCGCTGCGCTTTTCCAGATAGAGACGGCCCTGCGCATCCTCGCGCACCAGTATATCCACGCGCCGCACGGGTTTGGCCTTTTTCACTTTCGGTACGGGGTAGGCTTCCGGGTTCGTCTGCCCTGCGCAGATGATGTTCGCGGGGCATGCAGCGCAGACCGGCGCTTTCGGTGTGCAGAGGAGGGCGCCAAGATCCATCATCGCCTGATTGTGATCGAACGGATTCTGGCGGTCGAGCAGCATGTCCGCCCCCGCCCAAAGCTGCTGTTTCGTCGGCGTCGTCAACGCGAAAACGCGCGCGACGATGCGCTTCACGTTCGCCTCCATGATGGCCACCGGCTGGCGATGCGCAAACGCCAGCACCGCATGCGCCGTGTTGCGTCCGATGCCGGGCAGGGCCATCAGGCTTTCGACATCGGCGGGCAGGCCGTTATGCGCGCGCTTCGCAGCCTCGTGCAGAAACCCGGCGCGGCGGTAATAACCCAGGCCTTCCCATGCTTTCATTACCTTCTCGCGCGGTGCGGCGGCCAGATGCTGGATGGTGGGGAATTGCTCCAAGAACGGGAAATAAAAACGGCCCAGCACCGTGCTCACTTGCGTTTGCTGCAGCATGACCTCGCTCACCCAGATGGGGTAGGGGTCGGCGGTTTTGCGCCATGGCAGTTCGTGCCGCCCATGGTCGGCGTACCATGCCGCCAGTCGCTGGTGAAATGTGCGTAACTTTGCCGCTTTCATTTGCGGCAGCGTGGCGCTGGTGCTAGTTGTTTTGGGCATTCTTCCCCTATAGCGCATTCGCGCCCTATCACAATGAGGATTCCATGACCCCGCCCACCAACGCTACCGCCAAACAAGTGCTCGTGAACTCGGAAGAGAAGATCAGCGTCACCGTGGGCGCCATTCGCGGCAGCCGCAAAATTTACGTGGAGGGCAGCGAGCGTCTGGAAGGCGTGAAAGTGGCGATGAAAGAGATCGCGCTTGCGCCAAGTTCCGGCGAAGCGCCGTTGACGCTGTACGACACGGCAGGCATCTACGCCGACGACAACGCCGTCATCGATATTTCCAAAGGGTTGGAGCCGCTGCGCAAAGGCTGGATCGAAGGCCGCGCCGATGTGGAGCGTTACGAAGGCCGCCCCATGCGCCCCGAGGATAACGGCTACAAAGAATACCAGAAAATCGAAGTGATGCAGTTCCCCGCCGTCACCAAAACGCCGCTGCGCGCCAAGGCCGGCGGCAACGTGACGCAGATGCATTACGCGCGCCGTGGCATCATCACCCCGGAGATGGAATACATCGCCATCCGCGAGAACGCGAAGCTGGAAGGCACGCATATCACCCCCGAATTCGTGCGCGACGAAGTGGCGCGCGGCCGCGCCATCATTCCGGCGAACGTGAACCACCCGGAAATCGAGCCGATGATCATTGGCCGCAACTTCAAGGTGAAGATCAACGGCAACATCGGCAACTCGGCCATCAGTTCAGGGATTGCGGAAGAAGTCGATAAAATGGTCTGGGCGACCCGTTGGGGCGCGGACACGATCATGGATCTTTCGACGGGTAAGAACATCCACGCCACGCGCGAATGGATCATTCGCAACAGCTCCGTGCCCATCGGCACCGTGCCCATCTATCAGGCACTGGAAAAGGTTGGCGGCGTGGCCGAGGACCTGACCTGGGAAGTGTTCCGCGACACGCTCATCGAGCAGGCCGAGCAGGGCGTCGATTACATGACCATCCATGCGGGCGTGCGCTTGCCGTTCGTGCCGCTGACGGAACATCGCGTGACGGGCATCGTCAGCCGTGGCGGTTCCATCCACGCCAAATGGTGTATCGCGCATCATAAAGAGAACTTCACCTACACGCATTTCGAAGAGATCTGCGAGATCATGAAAGCCTACGATGTGAGCTTCTCACTGGGCGATGGTTTGCGCCCCGGCTCCACTGCGGATGCGAACGACGCCGCCCAATTTGCCGAGCTGAAAACGCTGGGCGAGCTGACGCAGGTGGCGTGGAAGCACGATGTGCAGGTGATGATCGAAGGCCCCGGCCATGTGCCGATGCATATGATCAAAGAGAACATGGAGAAGCAGCTCGAGGCCTGCCACGAAGCGCCGTTCTACACGCTCGGGCCGTTGACCACCGACATCGCACCCGGCTACGACCACATCACCAGCGCCATCGGCGCGGCGATGATTGGTTGGTTCGGCACCGCCATGCTGTGCTACGTCAC
>JBBKVX010000031.1:0-4082 GCA_037968615.1 Rickettsiales bacterium | reverse complement strand
TTCGCCATGGTCGGCGCTTCGGCCAGTTCGGTGCGGCGGCTGGAGAGTTTTTTGTTGGCGGCGAATTTCTTGCGCACGGCCTTCACTTCTTCGCCCACGCGCGCCCAGCGCATGTCGGTGTCTTTCAGCAACGCGGTCAGCTCTTTGCCTTCGGCTTTCAGCTCTTTGTGCTCGCGCTTGATTTCCATTTCCTCCAGCTTGCGCAATTGGCGTAGGCGCATGTTGAGGATGGACTCGGCTTGCAGATCGGTCAGGTCGAACGCGGCGATGATTTCTTTCTTCGGCTCGTCTTCCTCACGAATGATGCGAATCACTTCGTCGAGGTTCAGGTAGCAGACCAGCAACCCTTCCAGGATTTCCATGCGGCGTTTGATAGCGGCCAGACGATGGCGCGACTTGCGCTCCAACACTTCCAGACGATGGTCGAGGAACGCCTGCAGAATTTCCCGCAGGTTCATCACGCGCGGAATGCCATCGGCGCCCAGCACGTTGAGGTTGATGCCGTAGCGCACTTCAAGGTCGGTCACGCGGTACAGCGATTCCATGAGCACTGCGGGGTCGATGTTCTTCGAGCGCGGCTCAAGCACCACGCGCACTGTGTCGGTGGATTCGTCCTGAATGTTCGCCAGCAGCGGCAGTTTTTTGTCGCGGAACAGGTCGGCGATTTTCTCGATCAACTTCGATTTCTGCACCTGATACGGAATCTCGGTGATGACCACTTGGTAGAGCCCATGGCTCAGCGGTTCCTTCACCCATTTGGCACGCACGCGCAGCGAGCCGCGGCCATTGGTGTAAGCATCGACAATCGTTTGCGCCGATTCGGTGATAAGGCCGCCCGTGGGGAAATCCGGGCCTTGCACGAACGTCACCAGTTTCTCGATCGACGCACTCGGCGATTTGATGAGGTAGGAAAGCGCGTCGCACAGTTCCAGAATGTTGTGCGGCGGCACGGCGCAGGCCATGCCCACGGCAATGCCTTCGGAACCGTTGGCCAGCAGGTTCGGGAACCCGGCGGGCATCACCACCGGTTCTTGTTCGGTGCCATCATAGGTGGGGCGGAAATCGACGGTGTCGTTGTCCATGTCCTCCATCAGCATCATGGCGGCTTCGGTCAGCTTCGCTTCGGTGTAACGCATGGCGGCCGCGTTATCGCCGTCGATGGAACCAAAGTTCCCCTGCCCGTCCACCAGCGGGTAGCGCACCGCGAAATCCTGCGCCAAGCGCACCATGGTGTCGTACACGGCGGTGTCGCCATGCGGGTGGTATTTACCGATCACGTCACCCACCACACGGGCGCATTTTTTATAGCCCGAGGCGGGATCGAGTTTCAGTTGCTGCATGGCGAACAGCAGGCGGCGATGCACCGGCTTCAAACCATCGCGCACATCCGGCAGCGAACGTGCGGTGATGGTCGACAGCGCGTACGCCAGATAGCGTTCGCCCAACGCATCTTTGAATGCGACGTTCTGGATAGAAGAGGTGTCTTTGTCTTTGGGTGCGGCCATGGCGCGCGAAATTAGCGGCTACCACGCATAATGCAAGGGTTTTGGGGGAGTTATCCTAGCGGCCCAGACGGAAGGTCTGGTTCATGCCCGTATCCACGCCGGGAATGCGGAAATCGGGGCCATCGGCGGTGCGCACGGAAATACCGTTATTGCGCAGGTCAAGGCGGGTGTCGTTCAGGTTGTCGTGGCGCGCCTGCGCGCGCTGCTGCTGGGTGCCGCGATTTAACTGCGCGTTGCGGCCACCCATATACACTTGCTGGCCCACTTCATGGTCGACCGGAGCGTAGCGCACGTCGCTGGTGATGTTGGTCGCCCCGCGCAATTGCTCCTGCGTAACGGGGGTGATGGCAGTGGTGCCGAAGAAATTGCCTTCGCCCGTGGTTTGCGCCGCCGACGGGGCATTCACGTCTGTGGCCGCCCCGGTAGCGTTTTGCTGGGCTTCCACTTCACGAACGCGGGCCACACCGGCATCGCCGCCACGGTTGCGGCTTCCGAAGATGCCGCTGAAGAAATTATTGAGCGGGCCGTCCAGTCGGCTGGAACCGAGCATAAGGCCTGCAGGCACCAGCAAAAGCATCAGCAGCCATTTGATGGGGCCAGCGCCGAACAGGCTGGATACCGTAAGCGCACCCACGCCACCGATCACCGCTCCAGCAACACCGCCCGCATTGAACGAATTGGCAAAACGAGCGGCCATACCACGAATGCCGGTTGCGGCACCGCTTGCGGTAGCTTCAGGATCGCTTGCAGCATCGGCGACGTCGGAAGCAACAGTGCCTACGGCGCCAGCCACCGCTACAGCGCCATCACGGGCTGCCGTAGCACCTTCACGCAACAGAACGCCTGTCTGGCGACCAGCTTCATGGGCTCTCGGGGCCAGATCAGCAGAAATAGCATCGGCATCCATCGGGCCAGGGTCGCGCGCAGGCTGTGCGCCACCCGGGGCGGCTGCTGCAGCAGGTGCGGCACCATTTTTCTCGGCTTCGCTGGCGTATTGGTTCTGACGCGCCAGCTCGATATCGGCAGCAGTGGCCGTCCCGTCATTCGCAAGAATCCGTGCACGAGCGCTGGTCAGGCGCTGGGCCTCCGCATCGGTGCGGGGCAGCGGCTTATAAAGATTCTGTTTTAGCTCGAATGTCATAGTTGCATACTAGCAAGAACCGCCCCCAAGTAATGTGACAAGTCCGTGAAGATTCGGGCTACTGGGCGTTACGCCGCGTGCGCCTGCCGGGCCAGCAACCCTAGGAAATGCGCGCGCATGGCGGGGGGGTGACGATGCAGCGCAGGCAGCAGGCGCGTTTCGATGAAATGTCCGGTGAGCGCCACGCCCTGCGCGATCTCGGCGAGGCTGTCGGGCAGATCATTGCTCGCCATCAAGAACGCGGGCAGCGCCAACATACGGTCGTGATAGGCTGCACCCGCCGCGCGGCACACCGCCCGCCCCGACTTGGGCGACACATACACCAGCTCCTCGCGGCTGCCGGTAGCGGCGCATTCGCTCAGGTCGAGCCCGAAGCCGGACTGCTCCAGCAACGCCATTTCCAGCCGCACATATTCGGTGAGCCAAATGAGAGGCTCCACCCCCGCCGCCACATGTTTCAGGAAATCGACGGTACCGTGATAGAGCTCGGCATGCGGGTCGCGCTCGGCGAGGCAACTGCCCAGCAACCCCGTGACACCCCCAACCGCCGCTAACCGTAATGGATCATGCATCACCCGCGCGGCAAAACCATGCGCGCCTTCCAGCGTCACGTTGCCCATATGTTCTGCAAGTCGCGCTTTCCACGTCGCCTGCACCAGCGTGGCAGGTTGCAGGTCCCCCCGCGATTTCGGCGAGAATCCTCGCTTCACCACGCCACGGCACAGCCCATGCACCGGCGTAAACAGCTGCACGATGGCGTCGCTGTCACCGAATTTGGTCACATCGAGGATAAGAGCTTCGTCAGTCCAGTGCTGCATTTAGTACTGGTTACGCCAAATAAAGCTGCAAGCCAATGCCGTATTGGTAAGCTTATATTCCGCAGCAGCCGCAGCGGCCAAAGTGTCAGAAGAAGCCGTCGTGCACAACGTAATGCCCAAGCTTCCACGCGCATATAGGCTGCCTGTGCCCGGTTTGCCATCATCCATTTTAGTGTCAATGTTCCAGCTCTCTTCCGGTCTCGCCACGGCACCGTATGGGTTGGACGTTCCCATGCCCGCCAATTCCAATGAGCTGCCATAACTGCCTGCAAAGGCATTGCCCACACCTGAGCCGATGGTGCCATGGTGGTATGGGAACCACACCGCGTTTGCATTTAATTTCGAGCCGGGTGAGTTCGTTTTATCGGCGCAAAGCCCATCGACGCCACAATAACGGCCCGTGTAGAACCCCTCGATAAGCCCCGCGTTGGATAAATGCTGCCAAAAACGGAAGGCTTCGCGCGAGCTGGTATGCGAATTGATCATGCCATCACCGTTACCATTGCAGGTCTTTGCATCCGTACTCAGTGTGTCACGACAGGTCGTGTCATTCCCCGTGGTGCCATTCGCTATGCCCCAGAAGCTGGTAGCGTTGCTAATATCCCCAGGCAGACCGAA
>JBBKVX010000030.1:0-24300 GCA_037968615.1 Rickettsiales bacterium | reverse complement strand
GGTGGCACCCGTGTGCGAGGGTTGGTGGGGGTTGGCGCCGTATTGCAGCAGCAGGGCGGCGAGGCTGCTGTTGCGTTCCAGCGCCACCATACCCAGCGGGCTCATTTTGGTGTCGGGCACCGCCACATTGGGGTTCGCGCCACGCATAAGCAGCAGTTCGGCCAGCGCGTGCTGGTCGTGCACCACGGCGTAATGCAGCGCGGTGAGGCCCTCGCGGTCGAGCGTGTCGAGGGGGCAGCCTTTTTCGATCAGCTGCCGGGCCAGCTCCAGCATTTCGGAGGCGTGGGTGTATTGCGGCGCTTCGGTAGCGAGGACATGCAGCGGCGTGCGGCCCTGCGCATCGAGCACGGCGATGCTGGTGGCGGCATTGGCCAGTAACGCCGCAATGATGCAATGGTGCAGCCGAATGGCGCAGTGCAGCGGCGTGCCTGCCGGAATGCCGCATAAAAATGCCGGGGTAGCACCGCGAGCGAGGAGCCAGTGAACCGTCGCGATGTTACCCCGGCGAGTAGCCTCCATCAGCGCCGTTGTGTGACGGAGGGGGTGCGGCACATCCACTGGCACACCATGCGCCAGCAGATCGTCCATAAGGGGCAAGTTGTCGTTCACCATGGCGGTGAACCACGCATAAGTTGGCGCTGCAGGCAATGTCTGGATAGTAGTGGGTTGGGACATATCAACTCAACTTATGAGTGTTATTTGCCAGAAGCAGCACAACCACTGATATTGAATATGTTTTTAAATGCAACCAAAAATTACATATTAAATAAAAAATGCAATCACAGGTTGTTATTTGGTTGTGGCGAAGCCTCAGTCCCAGGAACTTCGCTTATGCTTTTTTCAGGAACTCGGTGCGCAGAACGAGGCCTTTGACCTTGTCGGCGTTGCACTCGATCTCGTCCTCGTTGAACGTGAGGCGGATGTTTCGGATCATGGTGCCGCGCTTGAGCGTCACGTTCGCGCCTTTGACCTTGAGGTCTTTGATGAGCGTTACGGAATCGCCGTCCTTAAGCAAAGCGCCGTTGCTGTCTTTTACTTCAAGGTCGTCCATGGGCGTCTCTTTCTAAAGTGGTGCGGGTGACTGGACTCGAACCAGCACGGGTCGCCCCGTCAGAACCTAAATCTGGTGCGTCTACCAATTCCGCCACACCCGCGCGGATTCCTCGTACTAACAGTTGGGCGTTGCTGCAAACACTTTGACGTAATTGCCAAAGGCGAGGGGCAATGCTAAGGCTCCGCTATCATTCACAGGAGTTCCCAATGCGCACAAAAACCATCCTTACCGCCGACGATTGCGCCACCATTATGGCCGCCTGCCACGCCGAGGCGCGCAAGAACCACTGGCTGGTGAGCATTGCGGTGGTGGATGAGGGCGGGTACCTGCTGCATCTCGAACGGCAGGATGGCGCGCCGCTGCCGTCGGCTAAGATCGCCGAGGGCAAGGCCTATACGGCGGCCGTGGCGCGCGCGACCACCAAGGCGCTGGAAGATATCGTGAAGGAGCGCCCAGCGGTGGCGCTGATGCCGGGGCGGTTGCCCATCCAGGGCGGCGTGCCGCTGATGCTGAACGGCGAATGTGTCGGCGGCATCGGTGTCTCCGGCGTGAAATCGCCGGAGGATGAGATTGTCGCGCTGGCGGGTGCGAAGGCGCTGCTCGGCGCTTAAAGCATGTATTTCTAGGCTGGTGCGGGCCAACATGACGGCAAAATCCCCTTGCCGGGGGCGGGCGCGTGTGGTTTGTAGCCCGCCTGACACATTCTTACTTAGGAAATCACCATGCAGATCGTCGATAAAGAACAAAAAGGCCTCCTCCACAGCTACAGCGTGACCATTCCCGCCGCGGACATCGCGAAGGAACAGGAAGCTGAACTGACGCGCGTCGGTGGCAAAGTAAAAATCCCCGGCTTCCGTCCCGGCAAAGTGCCGATGAACGTGCTGAAAACGAAATACGGCAAAGACGTGATGGGCGACGTGATCCAGACGGCTATCAACGACGCGGCCCGCAAAGTAGTGGCCGACAAGAAACTGCGCCCCGCGCTGCAGCCGGATGTGAGCATCACCAGCTTTGAAGAAGGCGGCGATCTCAGCTTCGACATGAACTTTGAAGTGTTCCCGGAAGTGCCCGCCATCGATTATGAGAAAATGAACATCGACGAGCTGACCGTGGAAGTGCCGCAGTCGGAAGTGGATTCCTCGCTCGACCGTTTGGCCAAAACCCGCCAGCACCCGCACACGAAAGACGGCGCGGCAGAACTGGGCGATGTCGTGAAAATCGACTTCCTCGGTAAAAAAGACGGCGTGCCGTTCGACGGCGGCAAAGGCGAAGGCTTCCAGCTGGAGCTGGGTTCGGGCCAATTCATCCCGGGCTTTGAAGAGCAGCTCGTGGGCGCCAAAGTAGGCGACGAGCGCGTGGTGAACGTGACCTTCCCGACCGAATACCACAGCAAATCGCTGGCCGGTGCGGCCGCCACGTTCGACGTGACGGTGCATGAAGTGTCCTACCTCCACAAACCCGAGCTGACCGATGATTTCGCTAAGTCGCTGGGTATGGAAAGCTTGGAAGCCCTCACCAACGCGGTGAAAGAGCAACTGGGCGCCGAGTTCAAGAACGCTTCGCGCAGCAAAGCCAAGAAGCAACTGTTCGACATTCTCGACGAAACCCTGAAATTCGAGATTCCGCAAAGCATGCTGAAGCTGGAGCGCGAGAGCATCCTGAAGCAAGTGGACGAAGCCAAGAAGGCAGGCGACCCCGAGCTGAAAGACAAGTCGGACGACGAGATTAAGGCCGAGTACGAAGAGATCGCCACGCGCCGCGTAAAACTGGGCATCCTGCTCAGCGAGATCGGTCGCAGCAACAACATCCAGATCACGCGTGAGGAAATTTCCGCCGCCGTGATGAACCAGGCCCGCAACTACCCCGGCCAAGAAGACAAGGTGTTCGACTTCTACCGCAAGAACCCGCAAGAGCTGGAGCAGCTTCGTGGCCCGATCTTGGAAGAAAAAGCCGTCGATTACATCCTCAGCAAAGTAACGCGCAAGGCCGTGCCCACCACCATCGAGGCCCTGATGGCCGAAGACGACGTGGACAGCAAGCCGAAGAAAAAAGCCGGCAAAAAGTAGCCGCCGCTTTTAAGCCAAATGAAAAGCCCCGTTGGAAACAGCGGGGCTTTTTTATTGCCCCTATATGTAAGGCGTCATCTGGTAGGCTCCGAACCATATGTCCCCGTAAGCCAAGCTTTGTTGGCGGCGGACGTGGCAATAAACACACACGCACCCGTCCGAATCTCGTCACATCACCATGTTGCGTTGCACGCTGGCTTGACGGGGTGGAAAGGGTGGGGCAGCTTGCCTATATAAAGATTAACAAGCCCTTCATGGGCGCATAACAAACTTTGCACACCCGGGAGAATACCAATGATCCACAACCGTTCTGATATGTTCGACAGCTACCATGACCGCCTCGGCACGCCCGAGAAAGCGGCGTTGGTGCCGATGGTGGTGGAGCAATCGGCCCGCGGCGAGCGCGCCTACGACATTTACTCGCGTCTGCTGAAGGAGCGCATCATCTTCGTCACCGGCGAAGTGGAAGACCATATGTGCTCGCTGATCGTGGCGCAGTTGCTGTTCCTCGAATCCGAGAATCCGGACAAAGAAATCTCGCTCTACATCAACTCGCCGGGTGGCGTCGTCACTGCGGGCCTGTCGGTGTACGACACGATGCAATACATCAAACCGAAGGTCGGCACGTTATGCATCGGCCAAGCCGCGTCGATGGGCTCGCTGTTGCTGACGGCCGGTGAACCGGGCATGCGTTTTGCCACGCCGAACGCGCGCATCATGATCCACCAGCCGAGCGGCGGTTTCCGCGGCCAGGCGTCCGACATCGAGATTCATGCTCAGGAAATCCTTAGCCTGCGTCGTCGCCTGAACGATATGTACGTGAAACATACCGGCCAGAAGCTGCCGATCATCGAGAAATCGATGGACCGCGATAACTTCATGTCGGCCGATACGGCGCTGAAATTCGGACTTATTGACGAGATCGTCGCCAACCGCGCCGACCCGAAAGTAGATGTGAAGAAAAAATAAGGGTTTGGGCCGATTGCCTAAACTGGTACGATAATTGAATTGGGTTCTTAAGAACTCACCATCGAGGGGACTATGAGTAAACCACGCGAGACCAAAACCACCCGTTACTGCTCGTTCTGCGGAAAGAGCGAGCACGAAGTGCGCAAGCTGATCGCAGGCCCCACCGTATTCATCTGCGACGAATGCGTTGAACTGTGCGTCGACATCATCCGCACGGCCGACAAATCGCCCGCTGCAGCCACCGAAGGCGGCGATGTTCTCGTCAGCCCGCAGCAAATTCGCAAGGTTCTCGATGATTATGTGATCGGCCAGAGCCGCGCCAAGAAGGTGCTGTCGGTAGCGGTTCATAACCACTACAAACGCGTTTCGCTGATGGAGAAATCCAACGACGTCGAGATCGCGAAATCGAACATCCTGATCGTTGGGCCGACCGGCTCGGGTAAAACGCTGCTAGCGCAAACGCTCGCACGTATCCTCGATGTGCCGTTCACCATGGCCGACGCCACCACGCTGACCGAAGCCGGTTACGTGGGCGAGGATGTGGAGAACATCATCCTGCGTCTGCTGCAAGCGGCCGACTACAACGTCGAGCGCGCGCAGAAGGGCATCGTGTACATCGATGAGGTGGATAAAATTTCCCGCAAGTCGGAGAACCCGTCCATCACCCGCGACGTATCGGGCGAGGGCGTGCAACAGGCCTTGCTGAAGATCATGGAAGGCACCGTGGCTTCCGTTCCGCCGCAAGGTGGGCGTAAGCATCCGCAGCAGGAATTCCTGCAAGTGGACACCGCGAACATCCTGTTCATCTGCGGTGGTGCGTTCTCGGGCATCGAGAAGATCATCGCGCGTCGCCAGAAGGGTTCCTCCATCGGCTTCGGCGCCGATGTGCGCAACACCGACGAAGCCAAACCGGGCGAAATGTTCAAACTGCTGGAGCCAGAAGATCTGCTGAAATTCGGCCTTATCCCTGAGTTCATTGGCCGTCTTCCGGTGATTGCGACGCTCGAGGATCTTGATGAGGATGCGCTGAAAATCATCCTGACCGAGCCGAAGAACGCGCTGACCAAACAGTATAAGAAAATGTTCGAGATGGAAGGCGCCGAGATTACGTTCACCGACGACGCGCTTACCGCCATCGCACTCAAAGCCATCGCCCGTAAGACCGGCGCGCGCGGCCTGCGTGCGATCATGGAAGAGGCGTTGATGGATCTGATGTACGATGTTCCGGGTATGGACGACGTGTCGGAAATCACCATCACCGGCGACGTGATCAACGGCAAAGCGGAAGCGCTGATCGCCCACGACACGAAGAAACCGTCGGGCAAGAAAGCCTAAGCTTTCTGCATACCAAACGATTTGCCCCGCGCGCAGGAAACAGCACGCGGGGCAAATTTTTTTGGAGCTTATATCTAGCGAATGGGTTCGATGCCCATGAAGCCGAAGCAGGTTTTCGTTGTGCTGGTGAGGGCGTACTCGTTGGCGCTGCTGATGCAATTCGTAAGGCTTCGGAAGGTACGAGTGTTGCCAAACCCTGGCAGGCCATCGTCGTTCTTGCTGTCGATATTGTACAGCTCGCGCGGGGTGAGAATGTATGAGGAGGTGTTCAGGTAGCATCCGCTTGCGCAACTGGTGTTAAACGCCAGAATGTTGGTCATCCATCCGGCGAACCAAGTAGCGTCGTTCGGATCGCCGCCGATGCCCCACAATATGTACACCGAATTACTCAACCGCCCGGCGGGCACATTCTTGCCGCCTGTGGTGCCATACAGGTGGTTAGCGCCGGGAGAAAGGGCCGTGCCCGAATAGCTGCCGCTGATCATGCCGGCATTCGCCAGATGCTGCCAGGCAAGGTACGCTTCGGTGCCGTCGTAGAAACCGGTGACGGCGTTATAAATGTCCATGACGTTGTTGCCGTTGCCATTGCAGGTGGCTAGGCCAGATTTTTGGTTGTTGTAGCAGGCGGCGGTGATGCCCGTCGTGCCGTCCGCGGCGCCCCAATATTCGGTGGCGTTGGTCATGTCGCCCGGCGTAGCGCGGAATTCGTCTTGAAACTTCAATATAGCGCTGCGGTATTTCTCGGCATCGGTCATAAGACCGCGTATGCCAGCGGCGCGGATGAGGGACTGCCCGGAGAGAATCCCGCCGACCAGCAAGCCAAGAATCACGATGACAATACTCAACTCAACGAGCGAGAAGGCCTCACGAGCACGAAGGGGCCGCATATTAATAGTCCAATCGGTAAGTGACGACGCAGGCCACCGATGTGTAGGTGAGGAGATATTCGGATGCCGTCGTGTCGTTGGTGATGCAGTTAGGGCTTTGGGCTATTTTAAGGGAAGTAATCGCGCCAGTAGCGGGTTTCCCGTCGTCCATCTTAGTATCGATCTGATACATTTGTTTGGGTTCGAGCAGGAAACTGCTAGGCCAACTGGTCGTATGTTGGCCACCCAGAATAAGGATATCGGTGGCGCGGTAGTTATCGAAATGCACGCTGTCGCCAGTGAAAGCGGACCAGCCATAGAGGTAATATACGCTGCGTTTTATGCGGCCTGAGGGCGCATTTTCGTTACCCACAGCATGGCCTACGCCACCGGAACCGGCCACGCCGGAATATCGCCCGTCGATCAGCTCCGCATTCGACAGATGCTGCCATGCACGAAATGCTTCGGGGCCGCCTTCGATGACGCGGTTGCCGTTGCCGTCGCATGTCCCGCGTTTCGGCACGCGGTTCGTGTTGGTGGGGCAGGTGTCGCTGGGCCAGTAGGCGGTGGCGTCCTTCAGGTCGCCGGGGCGGCCGTTATACATGTCACGGAACTGGAAATCGGCGGCCTTATATCGCGTCAGGTCGGTGAGTGCGCTTTTCAGCTCTGCTTGCGCGATAAGATAGCGCCCCG
The DNA here is from genome assembly GCA_037968615.1 of Rickettsiales bacterium. Lineage (GTDB taxonomy): Bacteria > Pseudomonadota > Alphaproteobacteria > Rickettsiales > UBA3002 > QFOX01. The sequence continues at coordinate 17,317 of JBBKVX010000030.1, read as the reverse complement.
ACATGACACCCCCGACCAACAGGCCGAGGATGACCAGCACGATGGAGAGTTCCAGCAAGGAGAATGCATTGCGCGAGCACTTCATATGGGGGCTGTCCCTAAGCTAATGGCGATTGGATGCATGGTTATCAGCTAATGGATGTAGAGCAAAATATTCCCAATAAACACCTATTTTTCCAAGCGCTTCTGAAGTGATGAGTACATGGAAAAATGTTGTTGAGAGCGCAGCAGCCTAATTGCACAGGCACCCATAGGTAGTCGAGCAGCCGTCCATTACCATTCCCTGCGGGTAGCACGGCCCGCCTCCCCATGTGCTGCAGCCGTAAGTCTCTTCATAAAGCTCAACCATTTGCACACTGTTGCTTTGGCACAAGGAAGGATTGCAGTTGTGACCCGTGAAATAGGTGGAACCACCAGAAGTGCAGTAGGTTTGGATATGGTGCGTTTGCTCATTGAACGTTACGCCTGAGCAATATTTGGTGCTGCCGGTAGGGGTGGGCCATGCATCCGCTTGGCAAGCGGGCGCGCAACTTGCATCGGTCACGCAACTGCAGGTCTTCCAAGATTGAGTGCTGCCAGAACAGAATCCTGTGCGGTCCGTACATTCTAAGCGTTTGTCAGCATCGCAGCTAATGTCGGTGGAGGCGCCTCCACACACCATAGGGCCTACGTAGGAACCGCCACATGCGCCACCGCTGACCGGGCATGCCGCGTTAGCTTTAGAGCAGGAGGCCGTGCTGCCACCGCTGCTGCCCACACAGTTCCAGGTCGCGGAGCCGTCACAGTAGCCGGCGCTGTAACCGCTCGCCGAGCCTGCGGTGCAGGTATTGGCGGTCGTGCTGCATGAACCGTTGACTGCCCCCGGACAGTTTCCTGTACCGGAGCAACTGGCGGGACTACCGCCATTTTGACCAAGGCAAGTCCATGTGGCTACGCCGCTACCGTATCCGTCGGCTGAACAACTTACATCGGTGGGGGCTGGAGCGCTGGCAATTGGTTTGCAGGACAAGAATGCACCGCAAATCCCATTGATTGGGCAAGCCGCGTTGGCTTTAGAGCAGGAGGCCGTGCTGCCACCGCCGGTGCCCACACAGCTCCAGGTCGCAGAGCCGCCACAGGAGCCCGCGCTGTAACCGCTTGCCGAGCCTGCAGTACAAGTATTGGCGGTCGCGCTGCAAGAACCGTTCACCGCACATGCAGCGTTGGCTTTGGAGCAGGAGGCCGTGCTGCCACCGTTAGTGCCCACACAGTTCCAGGTTGCAGAGCCGCCACAGGAGCCCGCGCTGTAACCGCTCGCCGAACCTGCGGTACAGGTGTTGGAGGTCGCGCTGCAGGAGCCATTCACCGCAGGGCCACACGAGGTGAGCGATCCTTCGGGATTATCTCCGTAGCACATGGGCTTGTTATGGGCGAGCAGACCATCGGCGTAATAGGTGTTATCGCCATCCATAGTGGGGTTGTAGACATGGTTGGTGCCCTGATCCTCGCCCTCGATGGAGAGGATGCGGAACGGCGTCCCATCCTCATGGAGCAGCTCGTCGCCCACTTTGAGTTTGGTGACGGCGATGGTATGGCCATCGCCCGGGGTTTCTGCAGGGTCGATCGATTTCCAGCCATCTTTGGTGTAGAAGGGGTGCCCCGCCGTGACGAATTTCGTGCCGCCGTTGAAACCATAGATTTTCTTGTCGCTGTCGAAATTCGGCGTAGAAGTGACGCGGTTGATGCCGTTTTTACCGCGCACTTCGTCGCCAACTTGCAGGTCTTTGATCGGTTTGGTCGACCCATCCGCCATGGTAATTTTTACGTCCGGCATGAAGCAATGGCAGTTAATAAGGCACGCAGCGTTCGATGCGACCCATACGCCATTGGTACAGGTGTATTGGCCGCCACCCTTTACAGCGTCATCGTCGATGCTTGCATAATAGCAAGTGCCGTTAGGTGAGGCCGGAAGCGGTACGTCGCAATATGAAGCATTCGCAGGTTTGTTGGTGGCTTCGGAAGTGCCTTGTGCCGGGCAACCACACGAGGCCACCGAGCAGCTTGCATTAGTATAGCTGCCGGAGAGGGTGCCGTTGCTACAACTACGCGATTGACTGGTGCAACTGCTGCCGCAGGCTACAGAACTGGCGGCGTAGGCGGTGCAATTGGCGCCATGGCTGATGGTGCCGCAGGGTGAAGAGCAGCTTGCACAGGCCGCGTTGGCTTTAGTGCAGGCGGCGGTGCTGCCACCGCTGCTGCCCACACAGCTCCAGGTCGCGGAGCCGCCACAGGAGCCCGCGCTGTAACCGCTCGCCGAACCTGCGGTACAGGTATTGGCGGTGGCGCTGCATGAACCATTCACCGGGCATGCCGCGTTGGCTTTGGAGCAGGCGGCCGTGCTGCCGCCATTGCTACCGACACAGTTCCAAGTCTCGGAACCACCACAGGAGCCCGCGCTGTAACCGCTTGTGGAGCCAGTGGTACAAGTGTTGGAGGTGGCGCTGCACGAGCCGTTGATCGTTTTCTGGGCGGAGCAGCTGGCGGTGGAGCCGCCGTAAGCGCCGGCGCATGTCCATGTCCAGGGGCCGGAGCCGCTAATGGCGCTGGTTGTGCCTGCCGAGCATTTTTGTGCGGCTGTACTGGGGGCGGAGGACAGGTTCGTGCCATTGGCAGTGCCACATGAGCCGTTCACGATGGCGTTACAGACGGGGCTGGAAACAGTCCATGCGCCCGTGCCGCTGGCGTCGCAATTGGCGGTACCGGTGCCTACATAGCCTGCATTGCTGTTGGTCATAGCCACGGAAGTACCCGGGTTGCCCGCCGCCACTGCTTTGCCACAACCGGCAGGCCAGGTGACGGTGGTAGCAGCACAGATTTTTTTGGCCGAGCAGCTGGCATTGGCGCCGCCGTATTGGCCCGCGCATGTCCATGTCCACGGGCCACTGCCACCAACGGCGGAGGCGGTGCCGATCGTACATTTCTGTGCGTCGGTGGTGGGTGCGGTGGTCATGTTGGTGCCGTTGGCCGTACCGCAACTGCCGGGGATCGAGCAGGCAGTGGTGTTGCAAGCCACCGATTCACTGGACGAGCCGAAGCAATCTGCGCCGCTGCCGGTGGGGGCGGGGTTGGTGCAGGTGCGGGTGCGTGTTTGTGTGCCGCCGCCGCACGAAGCGTTACAGGCGCTGTACGCGCTCCATGCCGACCAGCCACCGTTAATAACTGTGCCAGTGCCGTTCACCACGTTGGCCGCCGCGTCGAGGCGGTAAGCGAGGGCGCAGGCGATGCCGTTCTCGCTGAGCTTGTATTGGGCGGTCATGGTGTTGCTGGTGGTGCAGCCGGGGTTCAGCGTGCTTTTATACGCCACGATCTTACCGGTGGCGGGCACGCCGTCATCGAGTTTGACGTCGAGGTTCTTGGCGTCGCGCGGCGTAAGAATGGGCGCGGTGAGGTTGCCGCCTGCGTTGTTGGCACCGTATTGGAGGACGGTGGTTTCCGGCATGTCGAACCATTGGCTGTGGCCGGAGAAGGGCCCCGCAGGCCACATGCCGATGCCGCTGCCGTCGGGCCCAGCCAACACGTTCTCGCCGGGGACGCTATCGCTACCGCCATTGGCGCCCACGACGCCGCTGTAGGTGCCGGTGATGACGCCTGCGTTTGAAAGCTGCTGCATGGCGCGGAACGGTTCCGACCATGTGCCATTAAGTTCTGCGTTTAATTTGCCATTACCGTCGCCATTGCAGGTTTCCACACGCGGCGTGCGGACGCTGTTGCTTGGACAGCCATTGGGATCGGTGCCCCAGTAATCCTCGGCATCGGCAATATCGCCGGGCTCCGTCTCGTATTGGTCGGCGAAGCTGGCGATGGCGTTCTTCATTTTGCCGGTGGTGGCAGCGGTTTGCTGCAATTCACCCTGACGGATCATTTGCCGGCCACCCATGATTGCGCCCGCCAACAGACCGATGACGACCAGCACCACAGCGAGTTCGATCAGGGTAAAACCACTTCGGGATACTGTTCGGAAAAATCGCACACGCACCATTTATTTGGATAACGCGGACACCGTAATGGGAGCCCGAGCCTTAAGGTAATTGTAATGCAAGTCGGCCGAAAGACAAGCCAAATATTAATTTTTACGCTGAATCATCCAGCCCGCTAGACGATTGAAGAAAGATAAAATTTTAGCATTCGATCTGCAATAGATTGTGCCCTCGGGCGATTTGTTGTGGCGGGTGTGTAAAGGGGGGCGCATGCCGTATCGGAAAGCGATGTGCGCTATTTACCCCTACGGTGCCCGATCGGCAGCAAATCGGTAAATAGATGCAATTCTATGGGTGTAATCGCCGCCTATCCCTTTACAACGAACGGCACTGCATTATATTTCTTACGCATTCGCATTCGTCCTTCAACTCCCCCGAGGTCTCCCCATGAGTTCTACCGCTGTTCAAAGCTTGCCTGTGCTGCCCCTGCGCGACATCGTGGTGTTCCCCGGAATGGTGGTGCCGCTGTTCGTGGGCCGCGAAAAATCGGTGAAGGCGCTGGAATCGGTGGTGAAGGCGAACAATAAAATTTTGCTGGTGAGCCAGAAGAATGGCTCGCAGGACATTCCGACAAAAGAAGATCTCTACCGCGTGGGCACCATTGCTACGGTGCTGCAGCTGTTGCGCCTGCCGGACGGCACGGTGAAGGTGCTGGTGGAAGGCGTGGAGCGCGCCACGGTGCTGGGCTTCACCGACAACGAAGAATTCTACGAAGTGGAAGTGGAGCCGATGTCGGAGCCGGTGGGCGACCCGGTGGAAACGGAAGCCATGTTCCGTTCCGTCATCAGCAAGTTCGAAGAATACGTGAAGTTGAACAAGAAGATCCAGCCGGAAACCATGGGCGCGGTTGCGAAAATTACTTCGCCGAGCGTGTTGGCCGATACGGTGGCGGCGCATATGAGCATCGACATTCCGGCGAAGCAGGAGATTCTGGAAATCATCAAAGTGTCGGAGCGCCTCGAGCATGTGTACTCGCTCATGGAATCCGAGATCGGTGTGCTGAACACCGAAAAGCGCATTCGTGGCCGCGTGAAGCGCCAGATGGAAAAGACCCAGCGCGAATATTATTTGAACGAGCAGTTGAAGGCCATCCAGAAGGAACTGGGCGAGCTGGAAGACGGGCGCGACGAAACTTCGGAGCTGGAAGAGAAGCTGAAAGCCACCAAGCTGAGCAAGGAAGCGCGCGAGAAGGCTGAATCGGAAATGAAGAAGCTGCGCACCATGAGCGCGATGTCGGCGGAGGCTTCGGTCATTCGCAACTATCTGGATTGGATGGTGACACTGCCGTGGAAGAAGCCGACCAAAGTGAAGCGCGACTTGGCGCTGGCCGAGAAAATCCTAGACCAAGACCATACCGGCCTTGAGAAAGTGAAAGAGCGCATTCTGGAATATCTGGCGGTGCAAGCGCGCACGAAATCCATCAAAGGCCCGATCCTCTGCCTCGTTGGCCCTCCCGGTGTGGGTAAAACCTCGCTGGCGCGTTCCATCGCCAAAGCAACGGGCCGCAACTACGTAAAAATTTCGTTGGGCGGCGTGCGCGACGAATCCGAGATTCGTGGTCACCGCCGTACCTATATCGGCTCGATGCCGGGCAAGCTCATCCAGAGCATGAAGAAAGCCAAATCCAGTAACCCGATGTTCCTGCTCGATGAGATCGACAAGATGGGCAACGATTTCCGTGGCGACCCGGCCGCGGCGCTGCTGGAGGTTTTGGATCCGGAACAGAACAAGAACTTCAACGATCACTACTTGGAAGTGGATTACGATCTGTCGGACGTGATGTTCATCACCACCGCCAACTCGCTGAACATGCCGCGCCCGCTGCTTGACCGTATGGAAGTGATTCGCCTGTCGGGTTACACCGAGGACGAGAAGGTCGGCATCGCCATGGATCACCTGATCCGCAAGCAGTTGAAGGATCACGGCCTGACCACGAAAGAGCTGGTCATCACCGAAGAAGCGCTGCGCGATACGATTCGTTATTACACGCGCGAAGCCGGGGTGCGTAACCTCGAGCGCGAGATCGCCAAGATGACCCGTAAGGTCGTCAAGGAAGTGATGATGTCGAAGAAAGAGAAAGTCACCATCACGGCCAAGAACCTCGGCAAGTATCTCGGCGTGCGCAAAACCAGCTACGGCGAGGCGGAGGAGAACGACCAGATCGGCGTGACTACCGGCTTGGCTTGGACGGAAACCGGCGGCGACTTGCTGCTGATCGAATCCGTCACCGTTCCCGGCAAAGGCGGCATCAAGTACACAGGCACGTTGGGCGATGTGATGAAGGAGTCGGTGCAGGCTGCGCACAGCTATGTGCATAGCCGCGCGCTGGAGTTCGGTATCAAGCCTACGCTGTTCAAGCAAAAGGATATCCATGTGCATGTGCCGGAAGGTGCGACACCGAAGGATGGCCCGTCGGCAGGCATCGCCATGTGCACCACCATTGTCTCGGTGCTTACCGGTATTCCGGTGAAGAAAACCGTCGCGATGACGGGTGAGGTAACATTACGCGGACGCGTATTGGCGATCGGGGGCTTGAAAGAAAAACTGCTCGCCGCGCTGCGTGGTGGTATCACCACTGTGCTTATCCCGCACGAGAACGAAAAAGATCTGGAAGAGATCCCCGAAAATGTCAAAAAAGGCCTCACCATCATTCCGGTGAAGCATGTCGATGAAGTGCTGAAACACGCGCTGGCCAGTGCCCCCACGCCGATCACCGATTGGGTGGAAGTGGAAGATGCCAGTGTGCTGAAGAAGCATTCGGGCGACGACGACGACGATGCGGTGCGCCCACACTAGCTTTCTCGAACATCTAAAAAAAGTAATAATTCCACCCTCTGTCAAGAGGGTGGAATTATTACATTATGATAATTTTCTTTTAACCTCGTTGTCCGATATTCTGCATGCAAGAGAACGGCAACGAGTAGCGAATAACCAATAAATTCTGCGCTACGTCTAATGGCTTCTTAATGTGTTTCGGAACACGATGTTTAATAAAGGAGACTGTTATGCAAATCGCCAATCTTTCACTTGCAAAACTGGGGGACTACACTAGTTCTCCGGGCCACGAAAAAGAAACTGGAGTCGACATGTTCAAAGATAACCAACAGCTCAAGAAATCATCGCAGATCCTCAAGGTGCTGGGCAATTTCTACCGCCTGCAAATCGTCACCTTGCTTCTGAACGGTGAGAAGAATGTTTCGGAGCTGAACAAAAGCGTTCGCGTCAGCCAACCAGCGCTTTCGCAGCATCTGTCCAAGTTGCGTCGTGAGGGTGTTCTGGGTGCGCGCCGCGAGCAGCGTCAGATCTTCTACTACATCAACAATCCGCACGTGATTCGCGTGCTCGGCGTTGTTGCTGAAATGACTGCCGGTGACTCGAGTGCACCTGTGAAAAAAGCTGCCAAGGCTTAGTTCGCACCACTCGGATTTTCCCGGTAGCAAGAGACCCCCGTGCCAAGCGGGGGTCTTTTTTAATGTGCACCGCTTACTTTCGCCCACGCGCGAAAGTATCATCGTTGCATCGACGTGCTCGGCCAAACCTCCGCGCAACGATAGTTATAATGGTTAGTAAAGTAAGCTTAGCGCCCGCGGCCCTGGTCTTTGCTCTTGTCCTGCACGCTGCCCAGATAGGCGTCCTTGCCTTTGGTCATTACTTGCTCGGCCAGCATGCGCAGCAGTTTGGCGAGTTTGCGGCGACCGGCGGGGGTGCTTAGATCGATGCCGTCGAGGTCGTTGATGTCGAGCTGCTCGAGGCCCATTTTGAATTTGTATTCTTCGGGCGAGGCGATGATTTCCTCGGCCAGCGCGTAGAGGTAATCCGCCAGTTCCTGCGGGTTCATCTTATCGACATCCGCGAGAAACGGATTTTCGCTAGTGGACGCTGGTTTGCGGGGCGGTGCCATCCGGTTCCTCTCCAGCTTCTTTGGCTTCCATGGCCACGGCCATCATTTCCTCAAACTTCGCGAAACCGAGGAACGCCACACCCGCCTGTAGATTGTCCATCGAGTCCTGGCTCAAATTTTCGTTGACCCATTTGACGCGGTTGGAGGGGCGGTCGGCGGCGATGTAGGCGAAATAATTGAAGTATTTGTTGTTCGGGAAATCGAACTTCAGCTTTTTGTTGGCCACATCGATGGTGAATGAGCCGACGATGTTGCCGTTCTTGAAGACATGGGTGGTGTCCCCTTGTTCTTCGATGTTGATTCCGAACTGCTCGTAGCGTGGCTTATCCATGCCAAAGCTCTAGCATGCAGCCTATCGAAATAAAAGATGGATTTACTTGTTGAGGCGCGTGGCCGTCAGAATGATCTCGCCGAACTTGGGAGAGAAGAGTTTTGACAACACCATGCGTTTCACCGAGGCCTCGAAGTTGCGGAGGTTTTCGCCCATCAACTGCGTGTTCACCGTAATGGCCGACAGGCCGCCATCGGCGAACGGGTTGTTGCAAAGAACAAAACCGTCGGCGGAGGGCTGAATGTAGTCGTGCGGATTAAACATGGCGTTGGGGTCTGCAAGGTTGGTGTTGTTATCGTCGTGCTGCATAATCGTCTGCATACACCTATGATACCTAAATCGGCAAGCAGGTGTGTGACAGTTCGGTGAACTTTATTTCTGTGCACAGACAAAAAAACGCTTCCGGCCGCGCGGGCCGGAAGCGAGTGGCGAGACATACAATCAAAAACATTTCCATCGGTAGGCTAGCAGGTGGCGAGGTGTGTGAGCATTGCTGTTTGCGCAAGGGGGGCATGCGTCAGCTGTTCTTGCTGGCGCGGCTGAGGCTGGCGGCGGCATCGGCTGCGGCCTGCGCGCGGCTAAGGCGGAATTGCTGGTCGGTGGTTTGCGAACGGGCGCTTTCGCTGGTGCTGGTGGTGGTGCGAGGCTGGCTCACCGCGTAGCTCACCGCGCTCGACAGCAGGCTGCTGATGCCTTGGCTGCTGAATGCGTCGCCGTTGCTGAACCCGCTCATCACATCTTTCAGTACGCGCTGCGATTCATTGGCCAGCGTGGAGCTGAAATCGCTCGCCATTTGTTTCAATATTTTTTGCCCCTCGGATTCCAACTGCCGGATGAGCTGATCGCGCAGTTGGTTGCTGGTGCGCGCGCGGGTGAATAGTCGGGCCATGTGCATCTCCTGTTTTGCAACAGAAAGCCACAGGGCAGTGCTACCGGGAAGTCGGGCGGGGATTTAGGGTGTGCGCTTCTGGCGGTCTAGGGCTCAATCCTGCCGCAACCGTTCGGCGCCAGCAAGCGCGCGCAGTGCAGGGTGGCGTTTGGCGCTGGCGCGAATGGAGCGCGCCGCTTCCATCAGCACCACGCGGCGGGCGGTGGTGGAACGGAACACCAGCGCGATGTCGCGCTTGGGGGCGGGGGCGCGGAACGGTAGGTAGGTGACCGGCCCCGGCTCGGCAGCGAGGGCGGGCATGAGGGTGATGCCGGCATCGGCGGCCACCATATGGCGCAGGGTTTCCAGCGACGTGGCGCGGTATGCCTGCGATTCGCCCACACCAATGCGGGCGCAGACCTCCAGCGATTGCGCGCGCAGGCAGTGGCCGTCATCGAGCAGCAGCACCTGTTGGTCTTTCAGTATTTCCAGATCGACCTGTTTGCGTTTGGCCAGCGGCGAATCGGGCGACACGGCCAGCAGGAACGGCTCGGCGAACAGCGGCAGCACATCGAGCCGCGCATCGGCTACGGGCAGGGCGATCAGCGCGGCGTCCAGCTCGCCGTCGAGCAGTTGTTGGGTGAGGCGCTCGGTCTTTTCCTCCACCAGATGGAAATGCACTTTGGGCAGCGCCTTGTGCAGCGGCGGCATGATGTGGGGCAGCAGGTAGGGTGCAAGGGTGGGAAACGCACCGAAACGCAGCGTTCCGGCCAACGGGTTTTGCAGCGCGGCGGCTTTTTCCTTCAGCCCGCGATGGCCGCGCAAAATTTGCTGGATATCGACCAGCAATGCGGCGCCGGATTGGGTGAGCAGCACATGCCGCGAATCGCGCTCGAACAGCTTGATGCCCAGCTCCTCCTCCAGCTTCTTGATCTGGATGCTGAGGGTGGATTGGCTGATGTTACAGGCGGCCGCCGCCTCGCCGAAATGGCGGGTGCGGGCGAGGGCTTCGGCGTATTCGAGGTCGCGCAGGTTCATACATTGATTATATCAATTGATACCATGAAAACAATCAATTTCTTCTATCGTGTGCGCTGCGATAGGTTGGAGTTAAGGAAGGAAAAAACGCTTATGACCCGCCGATTAGTAAAAACCGGAACCTACTGCATCCTGCATATCACTGTGGCGACGGCGGTGGCCTACGCCCTGAGCGGCAACTGGAAAGTGGCCCTCGGCATCGGCCTCATCGAGCCGCTGGTGCAGACGGGTGTGTTCTACATGCATGAGAGTGCGTGGGAATCGGCAAGCTTCCGCGAGCGCGTGGCCTATGCCGTGAAGAACGTGCGTGTTTTCTAACCAACAAAAAAAGGACGCAAACCATGAACGATCCCGATCAATGGGAGCTCTATTGCCACAGCGTGTTGCAGGAGTTTAACCCCAAAAAATACACTGGCAATGCCGTCGCCGCGTGCGACTGCAAAAAGTTTCTCGCCACCCAAAAACCCAATCTTGTTTCACCCACTTTTGTATCATCTAAGGAGTAATCTATGTTATCCGTTGGCAAACAATTCCCCACATTCAACCTCAAAGCGACCGTGTCGAACGACATAAGCACGGCGTTCACCGAGGTGAGCAACGACAGCTACAAAGACAAATGGCTGGTCGTGTTCTTCTGGCCGAAGGATTTCACCTTCGTCTGCCCCACCGAGATCGCCGAGTTCGGCAAATTGAGCGCGGACTTCGCCGACCGCGACGCGCAAGTGCTTGGTGCCTCGACCGATTCCGAGTTCGTGCACCTGGCATGGCGCCAGCATAAGGAAGAGCTGAACACGCTCCCGTTCCCGATGCTCGCCGACATCAAGCGTGAGCTCAGCGGTGCGCTGGGCATCATCGACGAAGAAGAAGGCGTAGCGCAACGCGCGACGTTCCTCGTCGATCCGCAAGGCATCATCCGCTTCGTGATGGTCACCGATTTGTCGGTGGGCCGTAACGTGAAGGAAGTGCTGCGCGTGCTCGATGCATTGCAGACCGACGAACTCTGCCCCTGCAACTGGCAAAAGGGCGAGGACGTGATCAAGGTCGCGGCGTAACTCAAAACGGGAGTCATTCCGCGAGGAATGACTCCCTCTCACAAAGGAATAAAACATGACCACGTTACAACTCGTTAAAACCGGCGATGCATCGGCTTCGTTGGAATCGCTGAAAGCGGCGCTGCCGGATTTCGCGAAAGATACCCGCCTCAATCTCGGTTCGGTGCTGACGCCAGAAGGCGCACCGGAACTGACGCAATCGCAGATCCATCTCATCGCGCTGGCCTCGGCCTATGCCACGAAGGACGATGGCATTGTCGCGGCCATTACCGCCGAAGCATCTAGCCTGAGCGATGCGGAAGTGACCGCTGCGAAATCAGCTGCCAGCATTATGGCGATGAACAATGTGTATTACCGTTTCGTGCATCTGGTGGGCGGCGATTATAAAACCATGCCCGCCAAGCTGCGCATGAACGTGATCGGCGCGCCGGGCATCGAGAAGAAGGATTTCGAACTGATGTCGATGGCCGTGTCGGCCATCAATGGCTGCGGCATGTGCATGGAAGCCCACGCGCATGAGCTGGCGAAAGCAGGCGTGCCACCGCTCGGCATTCAATCCGCCGTGCGCATCGGCGCCGTTATCGCTGCCGCTGCACAAGCGCTGCACATCGCGGCGTAACCACACACGAACCATGTGACTGGACGGGCGGGAGGAAACTCCCGCCCTTTTTTTAATGTCCGCGAATTTGCGGGCCGGAAGAGGGGGGCTTGCCACCTTCGGAGGCCACCCAATTCTTTTTCATTGGCGGTAAGGCGTCGAGAATGCTGGCGACCGCCTGATAGGTGGGGGCTTCGAGCAGCGCATGGCCCGCCGTGGTTTCGACGTAGGCTTCCAGCCCACCACCATGCTGCTCCATACCGTCGCGGAACTTGCGGGCGCTGAGCGGTACGCAGACTTGGTCATGCGCGCCCTGCACTACGGTAACGGTGGGGATGTCCTTCAGTCGTGCCAGTTTCTCTGGTTTCATCAGGTCGGAAAGCACCGGGTCCTGCCCATGCAGGCTACGGAAGAAATACTCGTTCTCGATGGTGGCGAAAGCGAGCGCGAAGCGTGCATCTTTGAATTTGGTGTCTTTGCTCAGATCGTAATGCAGGTTGCTGGTGACGTCCTCCCAATGCGACCAGGCGAGTGCCGCGCCTTCGCGTTCGGCCTGACTGTATTTGGGGTTGTTAAGCCGGTCGTGGTAGGCCGAAATCATATCGCCGCGCTCCTCGGGGGGGATGATGGCGGCATACGCGTCCCATGCTTCCTTGTAAGCAGCGGCCATTTCCGGCACTCGCAGATGGTTCGGGATGGTGTAGGCGCCGTCGCTGAGATACGCGCGGTAGGCGCCGGGAATGCTAAGGTCGCCGGGCGCCCCCGCATTGCCCTGATAGAAGAACGACAGATCGTCGCGGTCGCACAGGAAAATACCGCGTAAGTTGAGCGACTCGATATGTTCCGGATGCTGTTCGGCGTAAGCGATGGCGGCGGTGCTGCCCCAGCTGCCGCCATAAATATGCAGCTTTCGCCCCGCCAAACCGCGCTCGGCGCGAAGGGCCTCGATGTCGTCGATGGTGGCTTGGGTGGTGTTGTTCTTCATCGCACCAGCCAGATCGTCGGCGACGTGCGGTCGGCTTTTTCCACAGCCGCGCTGGTCGAACAGAATGATGCGGTAGCGTTCGGGATTGGCGATGCCTGCATGGCCATGGCTGATGCCGCCACCGGGCCCACCATGGATGATCAGAAGCGGTTCGCCCTGAGGGTTGCCGTATTCCTGCCAATGAATCTCGTGACCGTCGGCGGCTTTTAACCAGCCTGCCTCGCGCGGGTGATTGGGGTCGAGTGGCGGGTGACGGAAATCTTTTTCTTTGAGGGTGCTGTAATCCATGAGGAGCTCCTTGGTGGCTAAGCGTCGTACCATCGCGGCCCATACCGCGCCAATGAACTATTTGTGACGGCTTATTCGTGGAGGACGTCATCCACGATGGTGCCTTCATTCTCGGCGCGGATGCGGCCACCTTCGTCGTCGTAGAAGAAGGGCAGGAAGGCGTAGCGATCACCGCTTGTGACGGGCGTGGCCTCGTGCAGCAGCGAGCAACTGAAGATGCAGGCGCCGCCGGTGGGGGCGCGGTAGGTGCGTGGCCCGAATTCGGGGAAACGCAGGTCGCCTCCATCGTAATCCTCGGCGTTGAGGTTGATGGTGCAGGCGAATTTGCGGTGTTTGGTGCCCGGCGTGGTGTTGTCGCGGTGGGCCGAGAAGAACCCGTTATCCTCCGACGAGTAGCAGGAGACGACATGGCGCTCCATGCGCGTGGCGTGGAACTGGAAAACCTTCTGAATTTGCGGCAGCAAGCGGTGGAAAATGCGCTGATTCACTTTTATGCGCAATGTTTCGAACTCGTCGCCGGTTTCGAAACGGAAATCTTTGCGGCGTTTGAACGAAGTGTTCAGCACGGGAATGGTTTTTCCATCCACTTCGCGCATGTAGCCGGAAGCTTTGCCGCCTTGCTGCTGGTAATGGCCGATCAGCTCGCGGCAAAGGCTGGGCTCGAACACGCGGGGCAAAATAAGCACCGGTGCGTGCAGCGCTTCATTGACGGGGTTATTGGCGAGTCGGGGCAGGCGGGTGAGCACCTCGCCGAGCTGTTTGTTGTGGGTGGCGGGGTCGTCCAGCGGAATGCTGACCAGCACGCGTTGCAACGCATCGACGACCAGTGTGTAGGGCTGGAAACCGTCGTCGCTGGCGGCTTTGTAGAGGCGGCTGATGGCTTGGTCGTCGTCGAAGAACATCTCCATGCCGTGCGGCAGGTGAATGGGCCCTTCGATCTCGGGGCGCTTAGTGACCACGCCGAAGAAACACAGATGCTGGTGGTCGAGCTTTTCCTTGTTGCTGTGGATGAAGCCGAGCACGCGCCGAGCGGCGTCGCTGTTGGCGTCGCCCAGGAAGCTGAGCACGACAAAACGGCCCGCCAGCGTGTGGTAATGGAATTTCGGGTTGGCGCGTGTTGGGCACGTGAACCCCGGCGTCGGATCGCCAAAATGGAGCGGGCTGCGCCAGGGTTCCGACACTAGATCGCGGGCGGCAGGCCGGGGATGGCGCCGACGGCGGCTTGCCCCTGCGTGCTTTTCACGTTGCCACCATTGCCACCGCTGTTGCTGGGCGATGGCGCGTTCTGCGACACAAGCACCGGCGCGGAAGGCTGCGGAGCGGCTTGCACAGGCGCTGCGGTTTGGGCGGGGCGAGGGCTGCTATGGTTCGACGAACCTTCGCGCTTCTCACCACGGTTGCGGTTTTTACCACCACGGCTGCGGCGCTGGCTGTCGCCTTTGCCGTTGTCGTCGCGTTTGGCGCGGGGGGCATCTTCCTGTCCGGTGCTGGCTTCCTGCACGCGCACTTCGCCTTTGTAATTCGGGTCGATGAGCTTCTGGATGGCGCTCCATTTCAGTTTGTCTTCGCCGGTGACGAAGCTGAGCGCTGCACCATCTGCGCCCGCACGCGCGGTGCGACCGATGCGGTGGATGAAATCTTCCGGCGCTTGCGGCAGGTCGTAATTCACCACATGTTCGATATGCGGAATGTCGAGGCCGCGGCTGGCGATGTCGGTAGCCACGAGAATACGGTGCTTCTTATCGCGGAAGGCTTGCAGCACTTTTTCGCGCTGGCGCTGTTCGAGATCGCCATGGATGGCGTCGGCGGTGAAGCCGGATTTACGCAGGCGATCGGCCAGTTTCTCGGTGCTGATTTTCGAGCGTACAAAAATGATGATGGTGCCGTCGCGCGCTTTGATCTCTTCCACCAGCGTCGAGTATTTCGCGTCCTGCGAAATATGGCGAACTTGCTGGGTGATGTTGTCGGCGGCTTTGTTGATTTCGCCGACTTGGATGCGCTCGGGGTTCTTCAAATATTTCTCGGAAATTTTGATGATCTGCGGTGGCAGTGTGGCGGAGAACAGCAAAGTTTGGCGCGCCATCGGCAGGAACTTCAAAATTTTCATGATCTGGTCTTCGAAGCCCATGTCGAGCATGCGGTCCATCTCATCGAGCACGAGATAGTTGGCGTCATGCAGCATCAAATTGCCGCGCTCGAGGTGATCGTTGATGCGGCCAGGTGTGCCGACAATGATCCGAGGACGCATGCGGAGCTGGGCCAATTGCAGCGGCATCGAATCGCCGCCGATGAGCAGGGCGGTCTTGATGGTGCTGTACTGGCCGAGGAATTGTTTGATGACCTTCTCGACCTGCTGCGCCAGTTCGCGCGTGGGGGTCATGATGAGGGCAGTGCCGCGCGACGTAGCCGTCATGCGCGAGATCAGGGGGATGGAGAAGGCAGCGGTTTTGCCCGAGCCGGTCATGGCGACGGCGATCACGTCGCGGCCTTCGAGGGCGAACGGGATGGCGGCGGCTTGCACCGGGGTGGGGGTGATGTAGCCCATGTCCGCCAGCGATTTGCTGAGGTTGGCGGGAAGGTTAAAATCAACGAATTGAGTCATGGTAGTGGTCCTTAGTTGCTGCGCGATATGCGCGATGCCGCCATGCGACGCAGGGCGGGGGAGTGAAAAAGCAACGTCAGGGGGATTTGCGATAAAATCGGAAATGATAAAACAGCGGAAGCTGGCTTATCGTTTCAGGTTTAGACCCCCCACCGGTACTTAGATGGTAACCGAGCCATGTAGGAACTTCAGGCCATAACTTAGAGGGGAAAGCGTTGGAGCGATTCACCCGAACCACAGTCGCGATTTCACTTGGGGTGAATGCAGGCGGTCGTAAGTACGTCTGAGTTACCAATCTAACTCTGGGCGAATATATGCACCAAAAAGGGTGGTTTGTCAAGTTCTACCCTGCTATAGAGCGCGCCTATGAATGACCAGACAGCACAGACCCATTGCGGAACCATCGCGCTCATCGGCGCGCCGAATGCCGGAAAATCCACCTTGCTCAACCGCTTGGTGGGCACGAAAATTTCTATCGTTACGCCTAAGGCGCAGACGACGCGCAACCGCATCACCGGGGTGGCGCTGCATAAAAGCACGCAGATGGTGTTCCTTGATGTGCCGGGCGTGTTCAACGCCGAACAGGGGTTCGAGCGCGCAATGGTGAAATCGGCGTGGAGTGGCGCGGCGGAAGCCGACATGGTGCTGTTCATGTTCGACGCACGGAAATTCCCGACTCCCGAAACCGAACAGGGTGTGCAGCGCATCGCGCAGCTGGGCAAGCCCATCTACCTCGCGCTCAACAAGGTGGACGACGTGAAAGCCAAGCACACGCTGCTCGAGCTGGCAACATGGTTCACCGACCGCGCACCCTGGGCGCAGGTGTTCATGCTCTCGGCACTGACGGGCGATGGCGTGAAGGAAATGAAAGAGACGCTGGCGGCGGCCCTTCCGGAAGGGCCGTGGCAATTCCCCGAGGACGCGCTGACGGACATGCCCATGCGCATGATCGCTTCCGAACTCACTCGCGAGCAATTGTTCCTGCAGCTTCAGGAAGAGCTTCCCTACACGCTGACGGTGGAAACCGAGACCTACAAAATCGCTGAGGATGGGGTGGCCGAAATTCACCAGAACATCATCGTGCAGAACGAGCGCCAGAAAATGATCGTCATCGGCAAAGGTGGCTCGATGCTAAAAACCGTCGGCACGCGCGCCCGCGTCGAAATCCGCCGCGTTTCAGGCGCGCCTTGCCGCCTGAATCTGTTCGTAAAAGTGCGTTCCGACTGGAAAGAGAAGCCGGATGTGTACCAGTACCTTGGGCTGGAATTTAAGCCAAAGAATTAATTATAAATAACTCTTATATATGAGTCGTATGTGTTAGGGTGAGGTTATGAAAAATACTCGCACAAGCTTGCTGGGCTTTTCTCTGGTAGAGCTATCCATCGTCTTGGTAATTCTTGGTCTCTTGGTTGGAGGCGTTTTGGCGGGAAGATCGCTCATTCGCGCCTCTGAATTGCGCGCAGTGACCACGGAATATAACCGCTTCGCCACCGCTGTATATGCCTTTCAGGACCAATATTTCGGTCTGCCTGGGGATATTAGCAACGCTACCAGCTTCTGGGGCATAGCGAATGGCACCACGGGGAATGACACGACCTGTCGTGACACACTGAGTACGGATGCAAAGACCTGCAATGG
>JBBKVX010000029.1:0-38770 GCA_037968615.1 Rickettsiales bacterium | reverse complement strand
GAGGGGTGCCGGGGTTTGGATCGGTGTTTCATCGGCACATGCAGGGTCTTTTTTGGCCGCTTGAGCGCGGCGGAGTTGGGTGCGTTCTTTCAGTACGGCCTTGATATGCGCGCGGCGGTCATCGACCACGCGGCTGGCGACGCGGCTGGTGCTGAAGCTGAGGATGCCGCCAAGCGTGGTGCCATCCTTCGGTTTCACGTTGATGCTTTTGCCGGGGCGTTTGGGATCGGGCATGATGAAGGCGTCGTCCTTCACGTCCTTCAGTTTGCCGCCGTCTTTTGCCACGCGGTACAGTTCGGTGAGCTGCAGGTCGGTGTAATGCTCGGCGAGGAAGTTGGCAGTGTCGCGGTTCACCATATGGTCGCTGATCTGGCCGCGCACATATTGCACCACATCGGTGCGGGCCTTGTCGGCGCGGCAGGCGGTGGTGGCGGGCAGCGGCTCGATGAGGTTGCTGGCCTCGAGCGACATGGTGACGCTGTCGGTGGTCAGCGCGCTATTGGGTGCGAACAGGGTGCGGGCGATGGCATAGCTCATGGCGATGCGCTGGTCGTCTGTGTAGTAGACGCGCATATCCTCCGAGGGGGTTTCGGCGGTGGCGTCCTTCAGTTTGGCGGTGGCAACGGCGGCGGCTTTTTCTTTCAGCGCTTCGGGCAGGCACTCTTCGCTGCCCATGTTGGCGAGGCCGCCTGCGAGGCAGTAGGCGGGCTTGTAGATGAACTCGCGGCGCGCATCATCGGCGCAGGCAGCGAGCGCGAGCAGGGACAGCATGCACAGGCTGGCGCGCATTATTGGGCCTCCGCGGTGTTCTGCTCGCTCACCTCGGTGACGGGCGCGGCGGTGGTGTAATGCACGTCGGAGGTGCAAGCGGCTAAGGCGGTGGCAAGCCAGAGCAGAATGTGGCGGCGGACTACCATGGCGACCTGCGATAGAGTGGGGTGTAATCGAGCACGTTATGCCATTCGGTTTCCGTGGTGGGCAATGTGCAGCTCGCCTGCGGTGTCGCTTCGCTACGCACCAGCGCGGCGAGCGCGGCCGGGTTGGCACCATACACGCCACGCGCGGCCATGGCGCCCGCTTGGGCGAGGCTGGTTTCGGTGGGGGCGTTGCCGGTGAACAGCGCGGGGTTCAGTTGTGCCACGGTGCCGCCGCTCAGCGCGACGCGATGGATCTCGGCGAGTTGCGCGTCGGTGTAATCATGCGACCAGCGCAGGGCGAGGGCGTTGGCGAGGGCGGTGTCCGTCAACCCGGCCTGAATATGTTGGGTGAGCAGCGCATCGAAGTGGGGCGACAGGCACGGCGCGATGCGCGGGCGGATGATGGTGGTGCGCAGATAGCGGGTTTCGGCCATGGCATCGCGTAGGCGTTGTTCGGGGCTGACATCCAGCCAGCGCAGCGCCGACTCGACAGCCAAGGCGAGGCGCTTATCTTCGGTGAACTGCACTTGCTTGCCGGCATTCACCGAGGCGCGGTACTGAGCTTTGGCATCATTCACTTCGCGCATGCAGTCGGTGCTGGGTGTGGTTTGCGCCACGCAGGGCACCGCGGGCTCCGGTGCGGGTGCCGGGCACGCCGCGAGCAGTACACAGGCCGGCAGAAGCCATGCAGTACGCCGATGCGTCACGCGGCCTCCTGCGTTTTTACCCAGGCTTCGCAGCAGGCTTTGGCGAGGGCGCGCACGCGGCCGATATAGCTGGCGCGTTCGGTGACGCCGATGACGCCGCGCGCATCGAGCAAGTTGAAGCGGTGCGAGGCTTTGATGCATTGGTCGTAGGCGGGCAGCACCAGCCCGGTTGAGCGCCCATTGGTATGGGCGAGCAGCGCCTTGCATTCGGCTTCGGCTTCTTCGAACTGCCTGAACAGTTGCTCGGTGTTGGCTGCTTCAAGATTGTAAGCGCTGAACTCCACCTCGTTCTGCTTGAACACATCGCCGTAGGTGAATTGCACTTCGCCTTCCTTGGCGTCGTTCCATTTCAGGTCGTAGACGTTCTCGACGCCTTGGATGTACATGGCGAGACGCTCGAGCCCGTAGGTGAGTTCGCCGCTGATGGGGCTGCATTCGATGCCGCCGACTTGCTGGAAGTAGGTGAATTGGGTGACTTCCATGCCGTCGCACCAGACTTCCCAGCCGAGGCCCCATGCGCCGAGGGTAGGCGATTCCCAATCATCCTCGACAAAGCGGATGTCGTGCATGTTGCTATCGACGCCGAGTTCTTTCAGCGAATCGAGGTAGAGCTGCTGCAAATTATCGGGCGAGGGTTTCAGGATCACCTGAAACTGGTAGTAATGCTGCAGGCGGTTGGGGTTCTCGCCATAGCGGCCATCCTTGGGGCGGCGCGAGGGCTGCACATAGGCGCAGTTCCACGGTTTCGGCCCTAGCGCACGCAGCGTGGTCGCCGGATGGAAGGTGCCTGCGCCCACTTCCATATCGTAGGGCTGCAGGATCACGCAGCCATGCTTCGCCCAGAAATTCTGTAGCGTTAAAATAATGTCCTGAAATGACTTTGCCATGCCTGCTCCGAAAAGTGGCCTGTTTCTAGCGGTTGCAGTGCGGCGAAGCAAGGAAAGATAAGGGGAATTGTGGATGGCGCTGGGCACCGCAGGCGGCGTTTTACGGGTGGCTACGGGCTGGCGGTTGGTAATTCGCCGCGTATTCGGCCAGCGTGTCGGCAATGGCTTGCGTGTCGCGGCTGATTTCGAGGCCCTTTTCCGGGTCGTAGGTGAGGAATTGCTCCATCATCTGCCGAACGAAGGTGCCGCCGGGCATCGGGCCGCTGAGGCCGCCGAAAACTTCCTTGTAATGGCGGGGGGTGTGCTCGGGCTTGCCGTGGGTGGCGAGGTAGATGCGTTCGAGGTCGCCGGGGCGCTCTTTTTCTACCTGATCGAGGTAGCGCAGGGTGCCGCGCACTAGCCCGTGCAGGGTTTCAGGGCTGATATTATGGAAATACTGGAATGAGTCTTTAATGTCCTTTTTGAAGAATTGCAGGCGCAGCTCGCCGCTTGCGCCACGCTTCCATAGGGCGCGGTCGGCCGAACGCTCGGCGCTGTTGATGGGGGTTTCTTCGGCGATGCTTTGTTGCTTGTGCCAGATGCCGTATTCCGTGCCGGCACCGCTCAGTCGGCTGCCGATATGGCTTTGGCGGTGGGTTTGCGAGCGGGCGTGTGGTGTGTCGGCGATGGCGGTGAGTTCCTCGGCATCCTTCCACATCAGGTCGGCCCAGCGGTCGAGTTCGTGGCTGCTTAGGGTGGGCAGAATGCGCTTTAGAGCCGTGCTGATAGCGGGCTTGCTGCCCGCACCATGGGCGCGCAGTTCCTTTTCGGTATGGCGCAGCAACAGCACGATCTCGCCCCGCGTTTTAGCGGGCAGGGCTTTGAAGATCGCTTCTTGCGAGGAAGGCTCGGGGGTGCTGTTCATGCGACGGTTATAGCCGTGCGGTGCGCGAGAAGTGTGAAGCTTTTATGATAACGCGGGCGAACGCTTAGGCGTGCCCCACCGTGGTGGAGAAGAAGGCCATATCGACGCCGAGCGATTTGCTGGCGGTGGCCCATTTCAGGTCGTTATCGGTGTCGAACACCAGCTCGGGCGTGGCGGGCACAGTGAGCCAGCTATTCTGTTCGATCTCGGCTTCGAGCTGGCCGGGTGTCCAGCCGGCATAGCCCACCACCAGCGCGGCTTGCGCGGGGCCACGGCTGGCGGCCATGTCCTGCAGAATGGTGCTGGAGGCGGTGACGGCCAATTCGCCCGAACGCATCAGCGCGAGGTCGCGGTCGTAATCGGTGGAATGGATGACGAAGCCGCGGGCGCGCTCGACCGGGCCGCCGAAATAGACCGGCACTTGTTTGTTGATCGCATCCATCGGCATGTCCATGCCATCGACCAGCGCGCCGTAATTCACCAGCTCGAGCGGCTGGTTGATGATGATGCCCATGGCACCTTCGTCGGAATGCGCGAACACATAGATGACGGATTTTTGGAAGCAGCCCGTGTCGATGACCGGCGTGGCGACGAGCAATTGCCCGGCGAGATAGCCCGTGGCGCCATCCATCAAATGCGGGCCGGTGATGGACGGGGTGTTGATGGTGATGTCGGGGCGGGGAGCCTCC
Source organism: Rickettsiales bacterium (assembly GCA_037968615.1). GTDB lineage: Bacteria > Pseudomonadota > Alphaproteobacteria > Rickettsiales > UBA3002 > QFOX01. Next base: position 34,666 of record JBBKVX010000029.1, on the reverse strand, counting down.
GGCTTATCGGGCTGGAACATGGTACCTACCGTGCGTAACAGTGATTTCATCGACAAATCCTCGCGCCCCAGACGTTTCTTATTAGGGCTACTGTACCATTTAAGGGCGTACGAACAAAATACAATGGGCGCATTTTAGGCAAATAAATTTATTGCTTCGCGCCTGCGTTTTCGAACAGCGCCAGTTTCGGCTGCATCCAGCCGGGCGCAAGTAATTTTATCGGCTGACTATCCACAAAACACTTATCGGTGGTGGCGTCCTCGAACTTCAGGAAGGCCAGCGCCGCTGTGCCTTGCGCGCTGCTCAGCGTGCCGACGGTGCGCTGATCGTGAGTGACGCTTGCGCCGCTCGTGAGTGGCTGCGTGGCGTGCACCATGAAGAAGCCTTTGCGCGCGATGGCTTTGTAATGCATGCGCGCCGTTACTTCCTGCCCCACATAGCAGCCTTTGGTGAAGCTGATGGCGTTGAGTAAATCGTAGCCCGCATCCATCGCGGTCATGCTGTCGGGTTCGATATCGGTGAGGAAATCGGGAATGCCGAGGGCGAGCCGTTCGGCGAACGGGGCGTCGCTGGCCTGCACTAGCACGCGCGGCGGCAGGGCGGCGTGGCGCGGGTCTGGCAGGGTGAGGGCGGGGGGCGTGGCGACCGCGTCGAGCGTCACCTTGGCGCGTAGTTTGAACCGTTTCAGGTGCGCTATCAGCATATCACTCCGCGCGGTGGCGGTGTCGATGAGGATGCTGTCGCCTTCGTCGATGAGGAACATGTCGAAGAACAGTTTGCCCTGCGGCGTGAGCATGGCGGCGAACTGGATTTTTTCGGCAGCGAGTTTGCTGACATCCTGCGTCAGGATGCGTTGCAGGAAGTCGATACGGTCGCCGCCGCTGACGCGGATATAGCTGCGCGTGCTCATGTGGACGACGTAATGGTTGCGAGGGCGGCTTTCAAGCGCCCGGCCATCGCTTCCAATGTGTATGCGCGCTTCACTTTGGCCAACGCGTTCGCGGCGAGATCGCTGGCGAGTGGCGCATCGGCCATCAGGCGGACCAGCGCATCGGCGAGAGCGGTGGTGTCGGTCGGTGGCACGAGGAGGGCTTCCACGCCATCGGCGGTGATCTCGCGCGGGCCTTCGACGGCGAACGACACGACCGGCACCTCGTGGGCCATGGCCTCGATCAGTACGATGCCGAACGGCTCGCTGCGCGATGATAGCACGAAGATGTCCAGATCGGCGAAGAAGGTATGCTTATCCTCCACCCAGCCGATGAACTCGATGGGCACGGCGTGTTTTTTTGCCAGCGCGCGAAGGCTCGCTTCTTCCTCGCCCGCACCGCCGAGCACGGCACGGAATGCGATGCCGCGTGCTTTCAGGAGGGCCAGTGCCTCGATGAACATGTCATAGCCCTTCACCGTCGCTAACCGGCCAAGGCTGCCGATGACCGGCGGGCTACGGAATGGACCGCGCGTGACGGCCTGCGGCAGGCGCACCATATTGGGTGCGAAGAACAGGCGTTCGTTCGGCAACTGATGGCGGAGTAAATGTTGGCGCACATCGTCGGTGATGCAGAACACGGCATCGGCATCGACAAAATGATGCCCGCGATAATTATGCGCGGCGACGGTGACGGGAAGACGGCCCTTCAGCGCGCGCAGCGTCAGTTCCCACGCGCGGTTGCCATGGCAGATCACGGCGGTGGCGCCGACACGGCGTGCATAACGGCGCAGGGCGAGGGCGGCCAGCGGGTCCCATGCGCCGAAGTTCGGCAGGGTGTGCTGGTTCAATTGGCGGTCGATGAGGGGGCCGGTGACCCAGGCGCCGGGCGAGGTGACGGTGATGGAGGCCATACCGCCATGCGCCAGCGCTTCGGCATAATCGAGGCAGGCCTGTTCGAGGCCGCCCCGGCGTTTTCCCAACATGATGTTCAGTACGGTCATGACGCGTGCTTAGCCTGCACATGCGCCAGTGGCTAGTGGATGTTGATGTTGCCGCCGTGGATCCTGAATTCGGCCGGGGTAATCAGCTCGGCATGCATCACTTTCACCGAGTGCAGCTTGCCATCGAGCTCGCGGTTCCAGAAATCGAGGAACTTGGTGAGGCAGGGGAATTTGGGGGCGATGTCGAGCTCCTGCCAGACGAAGGATTGCAGCAGGGCGGGATAATCGGGGAAGTGATAAATGATCTCCGCGGTGGTGAGCCGGTAGTCGCGGAGCATCAGTTCAAGGTCGCGTGCCATTCCCCATAATAACAAAAAAACCGGTGGAATGCTCGCAAAAAATCGTTACTGCGAGGTGAGGACCAAGCGGCAGGCCGGGACGGTAGTCGCGGTTTTGTAAAGGGCAACGGCCGGGTCGGTGCTGGTGACGCAGGCGCTATCGGATTTCACCACGCGATGGCTGCCGCTGGCGGGCGAGCCATCGTCGTATTTGCTGTCGAGTTGGAACGCTTCTTTCGGCGTGAGGAATGCGCCGTAGCACAGGTTATTGTTGGCGTAGCTGGTACCTATCAGCAGCGGGCGGTAATAGAACCCGTCATAATAACTAGCATAACCCGACAGCTCTAAAGCAGATGCAAAGTCATAGAACTGCATGCCCACGCGGTCGACGGCGGTTTGCGGGGCGTTCTGGCCTGGCACACAATGGATGGCGCCCGCACTGCCCGCCACGCCCGTATAAACGCCGGGAATCAGGCCCGACAGGGCCAAATGCTCCCACGCGTTGAACATCTCGAATTCATGGCTGGCTGTGGCACCATAGATGCGGCCGTCGCCATTGCCATTGGCGGTCACGGTGCCCCAGATGTTTTGTGCTGTCGACATATCGCCGGGGGCGGCGCCGTACTGGTCTTCAAATTTTTTGAACGCCGCGTAATAGAATTTGGCGTCGGTCATGACGGCAGTGATTTGACTGCTGCGCACGATGCTCTGTCCGGCCACGATGGCACCCGCCAGCAAACCGACGATGGCCACCACAATGGCCATCTCGAGCAGGGTAAAGGCGCGGTTGTCGCGTAAATTTTTAGTGAAATTCCACATAGTTGTCATGAATCATAACCAAAAAGCCGGTGGATGGCCACTGCGATTTACTTTGTGCTATGGCACGTCCCTTGCTAAACTAGAACATGATGGTGAATTTATCCCCCATGCGGCTATTGGTTGTAACGCTGGCACTGAGTGCGGCATCACCCGTTTTCGCCGCCGACCCGATGGTCGAGGGCGCGCGCCAGTGTACCCAGCAATTCCCCGTCCAGGAGCAGCGCAACGGCATTCCGGCGCATCTGCTCGCCGCTATTTCCTCCACCGAATCCGGTCGCTGGCACAATGAGCTGGGCCTTGCCCTGCCATGGCCTTGGACGATCAATGTGGAAGGCAAAGGCTATTACTACGACAGCAAAGCCGAGGCCGTGGCCAAAACGGCGGCGTTTATCCGCGGCGGTGCGCGCAGCATCGATGTGGGCTGCATGCAGGTGAATTTGAAGCACCACGCCAAGGCGTTCAGCAGCTTGGAAGAAGCCTTCGACCCCGCAGCCAACGTGGCTTACAGCGCGAAATTCCTGCGCAATAATTACGATGAGATGGGCGATTGGATCAAAGCGACGGCGGCGTATCACTCGCGCACCCATGCGCGTGGTAAGGAATATCTGGCGCGCATCGAGAAAAGTTGGAACCGCATTGTCGCCAAAGTGCAACAGGCACGCGCGCGGCAGGGCATGCCAGCCATGGCATCCGCCACGCCGAATTTCGAGCTGGCCTCGGTGCAGTCCGACGGCGTGAGCACCGGGCGCACCATGCGCCCCATCGCCACGTCGCGCAACGTGCGCATCATCGAGGTGAACGACCAGAAACGCGGTGCGCATAGCGATGTGCTGGTGATCCGCAACACGGAAAATATCACCCCGGCGGTCGTGACGGCAGCGGCTCCGGCGGCGGCACCCGACATGATGGTGCAGGGCACGGGCGACAGCATTCGCCGCGTCACGATTGACAATCGCGGCGTTCCGTCCAACAGTAGCGGGAATTCAACCCGTTTTGTGTTCGCGAACTGACCCATGACCTTTGAAAAGATTGACGTTCTAACGCCGCAAGTGGCGTGCGATGGTGGCAACGGCCCCCTCGGCCACCCGCGCGTGTACCTGCATATCGACCCTGATAACGGCGATAGCATCACCTGCCCCTATTGCAGCCGCACCTATGTGCTGAAGCATCCCAACCGCCGCCCGGCCGCCTAGATGGAAACGATGGGCACGGTGCTGCTGCTGGGGCTGATGGGGATCACCGCGCTGGTGCTGATCGGCGGCGTGTTGCTAATGGCGCGCGGCGGCGAAGTGAACCGTAAATACGGAAACAAAATGATGGTGCTGCGCGTGGGTTTCCAGGCGCTGGCGCTGGCTGTGATGGCCGTGCTGCTGTTGCTATTTAAAAAGTGAGGATGAATTCATGCGTGTGATGGTCGCTGTTAAACGGGTCGTGGATTATAACGTGAAAGTGCGCGTGAAGGGCGACGGTTCGGGCATCGAACTGGCCAACGTGAAAATGAGCATGAACCCGTTCGATGAGATCGCGGTGGAAGAAGCCATTCGCCTCAAGGAAAAAGGCATCGCCACGGAAGTGATCGCGGTGTCGATCGGTGGCAAACCGGTGGAAGAAACTCTGCGCACGGCGTTGGCCGTGGGCGCGGACCGTGCCATCGCGGTGAGCGCTGAAGGCCGCATCGAGCCGCTGGCCGCGGCGAAAATTCTAAAGGCCGTGGCGCAAAAAGAGGGCGTTGACCTCATCATCACCGGCAAACAGGCGATCGACGACGACGCCAACCAGACCGGCCAGATGCTGGCCACGCTGCTGGGCTGGCCGCAAGCCACTTTCGCCTCGAAGCTGGAGATCGCGAATGGCGAAGCCACCGTGACGCGTGAAGTGGATGGCGGGCTGATGACTATTGCGGTGAAACTGCCTGCGGTCATCACCACCGATCTGCGCCTGAACGAACCGCGCTACGCCAAACTGCCCGACATCATGAAAGCCCGCGCCAAGCCGCTTACCACCCTCACGGTGGCCGAGCTGGGTGTGGATGTGAGCGAGCGCACGCAAGTGCTGAAAGTGGCCGAGCCGCCCAAACGCAAAGGTGGCGGCAAGGTGAAGGATGTGGCGGAACTCGTCGATAAACTGCGTAACGAAGCGAAGGTGATTTGATATGCCCATTCTCGTTGTAGTGGAACATGAGCACGGCAAACTGTCGCCCGCCACGCGTGCGGCGGTGGGTGCGGCGAAAATCATTGGTGGCGAGATCCATCTGCTGCTGGCCGGTAGCGGCATTGCTGAGGTGACGAAACAAGCCGCGGCGCTGGAAGGCGTGACGCAGGTGATGGTGGAGGATGATGCGCTCTACGAGCATCCGCTGGCTGAAAATCTGGCGCCGTTCATCACCGAGATCGGGCAGGGCTATTCGCATATTCTGGCGGCGGCGACGTCGTTCGGCAAGGATGTGATGCCGCGCGTGGCAGCGATGCTGGATGTGCAGCAAATTTCCGAGATCGTGAAAGTGGAATCGCCCGATACGTTCGTGCGCCCCATCTATGCCGGCAATGCGCTGGAGACGGTGCAATCGTTGGATAAAATTAAGGTCATCACCGTGCGCGGCACGGCGTTTGACAAAGTGGCCGAAACCGGCGGCAACGCCGAAGTGGTGGATGTGCCCGCCGTGCCGGTGGAGCAGAAATCGCGCTTCGTGGGATTGCAGGAAGCGAAAAGCGACCGCCCCGAACTAACGGCGGCGCGCGTGGTCATTTCCGGTGGCCGCGGCCTCGGCTCGAAAGAGAATTTTGTCCTGCTGAATGTGATCGCCGACAAGCTGAATGCAGCGCTGGGAGCCAGCCGCGCGGCGGTGGATGCGGGCTATGTGCCCAACGATTGGCAAGTGGGCCAGACCGGCAAAGTAGTGGCCCCGGAACTGTATATCGCCGTCGGTATTTCCGGCGCGATCCAGCATTTGGCGGGCATGAAGGAAAGCAAAGTCATCGTCGCCATTAACAAGGACGAAAACGCGCCGATCTTCGAGATCGCTGATTACGGGCTGGTGGCGGATCTGTTCACTGCATTGCCGGAACTGGAAAAAGCGCTCTAACGCGATTCGCGGTGCTGCGCCGTTTTGCGAACACCATGATACCCGATGCCGCCTTTTTCCTCGGCCAGTGCCAACGCCTTGGTAGCTTCTTCATCGCTGATGACCACGTTCTGGCGCGGATTTGTTTCATGCCCCGGCATCACGCTGGAAGTGATGCCCAGTTCCGTTAGCCGCGCCTGTAACGCCTCGACATCCTCGCTCGGCAAACGGTATTCGAATTGCCCGTGCTTGCGGGTCCAGTCGAGGCCGGTGATGACTTTTAGGGCGCGTGGTGTGCGGTAGTCGGTCATGCGGCTAGTCTCACAATGGGTGCCGGTCGCATCATGTATCTAGGCGTTCATTGGCGCGATTGGCCGAGTGAAATTTCTGCATCAAGGATGCGGTCTGTCTGGTCGCGGGGGATGGTGATCTGACGTTTATGCCCCACCGAAATGCCGCTGCAGACGATGCCACGGTCTGCTAACTTCTCCGAAATCACATCCAATGCAGTAGTGGTTGGCGGATGGCATAGGTATTGATCCTGAGCGAACGTCCAGGGTTCATTCGTGATGGTTCTGAGGCGTTCGCGCGCCGTACGTATGGGACTACCCGTTAACTGGACCATGAGAAACTCCTTTAAAGATACCCACCCATAGCGCAGGAAAATCGCGGCATGTGTGACGGTTTGATGAAATTGATGCATCCGCGACGTTGCAAGTTCGGGGGGTGGTTGTAGAGTGCTGAGAATGATGAACCAATTCAGCCTTGCCCTTGCCCAGACAAACCCCACCGTCGGCGATTTTGCCGGGAATGCGGCGCGCATGCTGGAATATGCCGTGCAGGCTGCCGATATGGGGGCCGATCTGGTGCTCTACCCCGAAATGGCGCTGGTCGGCTATCCGCCGGAGGATCTGGTGCTGGTATCGGCCTTCCGCGAACAGGCGCTCAAGGCGGCACACACATTGGCGGCGCAGGCGCGTGACCTGCCCTGCGACCTGATTTTCGGCGGTATCTGGGAAGAGGGCGGGCATATTTATAATGCCAGCCTGCTGGCCTCGGGAGGGGAATTGCGCGTGCTGCGCACCAAGCACGACCTGCCCAATACCGGCGTGTTCGATGAAAAACGCGTGTTCGCCGCCGGGCCGGAGCCCACCATCGTCGATTGGCGCGGGGTGAAATTGGGGCTGCTGATCTGCGAAGAAGTGTGGGATGCCAAAGCACCCCCACGCCTCGCCGCGCAAGGGGCCGAGCTGCTGCTGGTGCAGAACGCCAGCCCCTACCATATCGGCAAGGCCGGGCAGCGCAAACAGCTGATGGACGCAGTGACGGCCACCACCGGGATTCCGTTCGTGTACCTCAACATGGTGGGTGGGCAGGATGAGCTGGTGTTCGATGGCCGCTCCTACGTGGCCAATGCGGGCGCGCCGGACGCGTCGCGTCTCGAAGCTTTCCGCGAGCAACTGGGCATGACGCGCTGGGAGAAGCGCGAAAATGCGTGGGTCTGCGTGGGCGGGCCGATGGCGCAAACGCGCGCCGATGAGGAAACGATTTACAATGCACTGGTGCTGGGGCTGCGCGATTACGTGCGCAAGAACGGGTTCCCCGGCGTGGTGCTTGGCCTGTCGGGCGGCATCGATTCGGGGCTGACAGCGGCCATCGCCGCCGATGCGCTGGGGGCAGGGCAGGTGCTCACCATTCGCCTGCCGTCGCCCTATAGCTCCGTCGATACGATGGAAGATGCCGAGCAGATCGCGGCGGCGCTGGGGCTGCGTATGGAAACCATTGCCATCACCCCCGCCATGGAAGCGGTGAATGCTGCGCTGGCGCCGCTGTTCGCGGGCCGTGCGGTGGATACGACGGAAGAGAATATTCAGGCGCGCTTGCGCGGGCTGTTGCTGATGGCGGCGAGCAATAAATTCGGGCCAATGGTGCTGACCACGGGCAATAAATCGGAAATGTCGGTGGGCTATGCCACGCTCTATGGCGATATGTGCGGCGGGTTCTCGGTGCTGAAGGACGTGTATAAAACCACCGTCACCAAGCTCAGCCACTGGCGCAACACGCTGGATGCAGCAGCGCTGGCGGAGCTTGGGTTCCACGGCGCAGCGGGGCCGGTGATTCCCGAGCGCATGGTGGTGAAGCCGCCCACCGCCGAACTGCGCCCCAACCAGAAAGACGAAGATTCGCTGCCGCCCTATGCCGTGCTGGATATGATCCTGCGCGGGCTGGTCGAGCGCCGCTTGTCGGTGCGCGAACTGGTGGAAGAGGGCATGGACCGCGCTATGGTGGAGAAGGTGGCCCAGCTGGTATGGGCGGCGGAATATAAACGTCGCCAAAGTGCCCCGGGTGTGAAGATCACACCGATGGCCTTCGGCCGCGACCGACGCTGGCCCATCACGAACAGATGGCGGTTCGCTTAGTTCGCGTGAAAACCGGCCATCTGCGTCGTCGCTACGCGTGCTCGCTCAGTCATGTAGCGCTGCTACACTCCCTTGCTGTGCGCGCTAGGCTCCTAGCATCTGACCGGTTTTGACGCGAACCCTGTGCATGAGGCATACCCCCCTTGCAGTTTTTGCAATTCTCGTTGAAGGCAGGGCGGGTATGGTGAGCGCATGAACCAACCGCGCGAACAGGAAAATCCTGCCATGGCCAGCCGCTCGGCGCTGCTGGAGCGCCTGTTCCCCCGCCGCGAGGCCGAGGGCCAGCAGTCCCAGCCCAAAGGCCGGCAGAAAGCCTAAACGCTTCGCAACTGCCGCAATTTCTTCATCAAATCGTCACACACAATATCCATTGGACCACTTAATCTGAGTGTCACTCATGGAGGATAACATGCCTAAAGATCGTCAGAACCCACTAGACCATACGGATGAGCCCTTGCGTCATATCGACGCGGCCGTCGAAGAACATTTGCCGCCAGAGATGCGCGCGCAGGCGGAAGCGATTCGCCAATCGCCCGAAGCGCAAGGTGTGCAAGCGTTGATAGCGCGTGATCTTGAAGGAAGGCCCACCGTTGAACGTGATCCGCGGGCCCATTTGAACTCTGGCGCACATGTGGATATTAATTTGCCGTCGACTGGTTTTATCGATGCTCTTTCAGCAGCACAGGGACGTGTTGGCATGAATGAAGCCAATGCTGAGCGTCGTATTTCCAAGGAAGTGACTGAAGAGGCGGCGGCCCGACTGAAGGCCTCTTCGCCTGAATCCGTGGCAGCAAGCAAGCCCATTGGGCCGCGCGGTGTAGCCGAGTAAGGCACCCGCATCGCCACAAAAACCCCCGCATGCTCGGCATGTGGGGGTTTTTTTATGGGCTGAGTTAACGGTTTGTTTACGGCTTGGGGGCGATACTGGAATTTCGGTAACAAGCATGAGGATGTATGAGCGATTTGTATGGGCAGTATGAACAAAGCCGGGAAAAAGCCTGGGCGGTGAAACAGGATGCGCACGCGCTGGAAAAACTGCGCGAACGGGCGCATGCCGAGCAGGAAATGAGCGAGAACATGGCCAAATGGAAGGCCCCGCGCTCGTAACGCCACCACTCCCTTATTGACTACCAATCGGAAAAACCTCTACAGCCTCAGGCATAGAGGTTTTTTCATGTCCCAAGGTACCCCACTCGTTCGTTTCGCACCCAGCCCCACCGGCTGGCTGCATGTTGGCAATGCGCGCACCGCGCTGGTCAACTACCTGTTCGCCAAATCGCTGGGCGGGCGCTTCATGCTGCGCATCGACGATACGGATACCGAGCGCTCCAAGAGCGAGTATGAGGTGGGCCTCAAGGAAGACCTCGCATGGCTGGGGCTGGAATGGGACCTGCTGGAAAAACAATCCGAGCGTTTCGACCGCTATGAGCTGGCGAAGCTGAAACTCATTCAGGATGGGCGGCTCTACGCCTGCTACGAAACGGCGGAAGAGCTAGAAGTAAAACGCAAGATGCTGATCGGGCGCGGCTTGCCGCCGATCTATGATCGCGGCGCGCTGACCCTCACCGACGAACAGAAACGCGAGAAGGAAGCGGCGGGCATTGCCCCGCATTACCGCTTCAAGCTGAACCATGCGCCCATCATGTGGGACGATATGATCCGCGGCAAAGTGGAGTTCCATGGCAGCAAACTGTCCGACCCCGTGCTGCTGCGCGAGGATGGCACCGTGCTGTTCACGCTGGCCACTTCGGTGGATGACGGCGAACACGGCATCACCCATATCATGCGCGGCGAAGACCATGTGTCCAACACCGCGATTCAGGTGCAAATCATGGAAGCGCTGGGCCAGCCGGTGCCGATATTCGGCCATATGGCGCTGCTGAAAATGAAAGAGGGAAAAATCTCGAAACGTGCGGGCGGCGGTGATGTGCGCTCGCTGCGTGAGAACGGCGTGTTCCCCATCGTGATGACCAGCTACCTCGCGCGCATCGGCACGTCGGATTCCATCGACCTCGCCCCGTCGCTCGAAGACCTCACCGCGCAATTCGCCATCAGCAAACTCGGCCGCGCCATGGCCAATTACGATCCGCTGGAAGTGGAGCGCCTGAACCAGAAATTGCTGCACCAGATGCCCTTCGCCGATGTGAAATCGATGTTGGACAAACGCGGCATCACGGTGGATGAAAATTTCTGGGAACAGATCAAACCCAACCTCACTACCATCGACGACACGCAGGAATGGTGGGACGTGATCTCGCAGCCCATCACCCCGAAAATCGACGACAGCGCGTTCACCAACCAAGCCGCGACCCTATTGCCCACCGGCGAATGGAACGAAACCAGCTGGGATGTATTCGTGAATGCCGTCAAAGAAGCCACCGCCCGCAAAGGCAAAGAACTCTTCATGCCCCTCCGCCTCGCGCTGACGGGTATGGAACACGGCCCGGAAATGAAAACCGTGTTCGCGCTACTGGGCCGCGACCGCGCCGAGAAGCGTTTGATGGGAGAAGTGGCTTAGCCGCGTTCGACGACTTTCGCGGCTAGCGCCGCTTTCGCGATGCGGTTTACGTGCATCTGTGAAATTTCTTTCAGCACATGGTCAAGCTGCCGTGCATCCAGCGCGCCATCGGCGTCGCCATGGTTGCCCGAATAGCGGCGGTACTTTTCCTGCACATCGCCCAGTAACGTAGAAGCGAAATGGTCGCCCACGGTGCGCATGGTGAATTTCGTGCGCGTGTCATCCATTGTGGTCACGATCACGTTGGTGCGCGGGTCGGCCATGGCCACCACGATCTTGTTCTCGACCCATGGCACGTTGCTCAACTGTTCGCGTTGCAGCAGCTGCCGGAACCCACCGTACGGATACTGCTGAAGCGGAGAGGAAGTGGTCATGTCTAAGCCCGCCCTTCGCGCGGTTGTGTGCGTTCGGCTTCGCGGTTCTCTTTCAGCTTCGCCACCTTGCCGAGGATGATGCGCACATCATGCACGCGCAGGTCGCCTTCGGTCACGCGATTAGGCGCGCAGTGACCGGGAATCTTTTGGCTGGCTGCCCAGGTGGCGCCGCCGTTCATTTTGTCCTGCACCGTGGCGAGGGTGAAGAAAGCGCCCACATTGCTTTCGCGCTGGGTGATGCGCATGTCGGTGCTGCGGTCGGGCATCGTCACATCGAGCATGCGCGTGCCGTCGGGCTGGTTCTCCCATGGCAAATTGTTGAGCGTGCGGGTGCTGAAAGCGCGCTCGTACTGGCGGAAACTGCAGGCGTGGGTCATGGAAACTCCTGTGAATACCGCCAGACCATAGACAGCGCGCGCGTCTCGTGTATGAAGAATGCATGACAATTCGCCTTTCCAACACGCTCAGCCGCTCCATCGAACCGTTTGTGCCGCACGATGCGGGGCATGTGCGCATGTATGTGTGCGGGCCGACGGTGTATGCGCGACCGCATATCGGCAATGCGCGGTCGGTGGTGGTGTATGACATGCTCTATCGCTTGCTGAGCAACGATTTCCCGAAGGTGACCTACGCGCGCAACATCACCGATGTGGACGATAAAATTAACGCCGCCGCTGTTGAGCGTGGCATCACCATTCAAGACCTGACAACAGAAGTGACGCAGCAATTCCACGACGATATCGGCGCGCTGAACTGCTTGCCCCCCACCGTCGAGCCGCGCGCGACGACGCACATCGCGGAAATGATCGCGCTCATCGAATCGTTGATTGCTGGCGGCTACGCCTACGCGGCGCAAGGCCATGTGCTGTTCCGCGTGCAGAAGGACGCCAATTACGGCAAGCTTTCGGGGCGCAGCGTGGATGATATGATCGCGGGCGCCCGCGTCGAAGTGGCACCTTACAAAGAATATCCCGGCGATTTCGTGCTGTGGAAACCGGCCTCGGACAAAGACGACGCTTCCTCGAAATTCGAGTCGCCCTGGGGCGTGGGCCGCCCGGGCTGGCACATCGAATGTTCGGCCATGGCCGCGAAACATCTGGGGCAGGATTTCGACATCCATGGCGGCGGGGCCGACCTAATGTTCCCGCACCACGAGAACGAAGTGGCGCAAGCCACCTGCGGCCATCCCGGCAGCCACTACGCGAAATACTGGGTGCATAACGGCTTCCTCACCGTCGAGGGCGAGAAGATGAGCAAGTCGCTCGGCAATTTCATCACCGTGCAGGAGCTGCTGTCGCGCGGTGTGCCGGGCGAGGACATCCGCTTCGCGCTGCTCTCCACCCGCTACAACGAACCGCTGAACTGGACGGCCAAGCTGCTCGACGACGCCAACAAAGTGCTGAACCGCCTCTACCGCGCCACCACCGAGGAGGCGAGCGAAGTGGCTCCGCCCGTGCTGGAAGCGCTGCGCGATAATTTGAACACCCCGCGCGCTTTGGCGCTGCTGCAGGAAATCAAAGATCCGGCGGTGCTGAAAGCCTCCGCCCAGTTCATGGGCCTGCTCACCCAAACCACCGACCAACGCTTCAAAGGCGATTCGGCGGGCGAGGACACGCTGTGGATCGACCTGCAAATCGACAGCCGCAACCAAGCCAAAAAAGCTCGCGACTTCGCCACCTCCGACCGCATCCGCGACGAACTGAAAGCCAAAGGCATTGTGCTCGAAGACGGCGCGGGCGGCACCACATGGCGGCGGGGCTGAGATGGAAACCTTCGCCATCGCTTCGATTGTTGCGCTGGTGCTAGTGGTGGCCTGCGTGAGCCTGTTCTATGAAATTCTGGCCCATGTATGGGTGAACTTGCCGCGGCTGAACGGCCATCCACGCAAGCAGATATTGCTGACGGTGCTGGCGGCTTTTCTTGGGCACACGTTCGCCGTTTGGTTGTTCGGTATTGCGTATTACCTGCTTGCGACGCATGTCGCGTTTGGCGCGCTGCAAGGCGCAATAAATCCGGGGTTTCTCAGTTTCATCTATTTCTCGGCGGTCAGCTATTCCTCGCTGGGGCTGGGCGATGTGTACCCCACGGGTGGGCTGCAATTGCTGGTGGGGGTCGAGGCCATACTCGGCCTTATCCTCATTGGCTGGACGGTGACCTTCACCTACATCGTGACCGACAAATACCTCACCCACCGGCTGAAACGTGCCAAGCGCGCAAACAAGGACTAGCTTGCTGCGGCGCGCAAAATCCCATATAAGCCAGCCTTATGGCTGAACGGATTTACCTTTACGATTCCACGCTGCGCGACGGTGCGCAGGCGCGGGGCATCGACTTTACGGTGGCGGATAAGATCGCCATTGCGGAGGCGCTCGACGCGTTCGGCATCGATTACATCGAGGGCGGCTGGCCGGGTGCAAACCCGACGGACGACGCGTTTTTCGCGGCCGCACCGAAAACCAAAAAATCGAAAATCACCGCTTTCGGCATGACCCGCCGCGCGGGGCGTTCCGCCTCCAACGATCCGGGTCTCCAAGATCTCTTGCAATCAAAGACGCCCAGCGTCTGCATCGTCGGCAAGTCGTGGGACTGGCAGGTGAAGACGGCGCTGAAAGTGTCGAAGGAAGAGAACCTGCGCATGGTGGAGGAATCCATCAAGCACCTCGTCGCCAAGAAACGCGAAGCCGTGTTCGACGCCGAACATTTCTTCGATGGCTACAAAGCCAACCCCGCCTACGCACTGGAAGTGGCGCTGGCCGCCTACAAGGCCGGCGCGCGCTGGGTGGTGCTGTGCGATACCAACGGTGGTTCGCTGCCGTCCGACATCAAGCGCATCGTGAGCGACGTGGTGAAACATATTCCCGGCACGCATCTGGGCGTGCATTGCCACAACGACACCGAGCAAGCTGTGGCCAATTCGCTGGCGGCGGTGGAGGCGGGCGTGCGGCAGGTGCAGGGCTGCATCAACGGCATCGGCGAGCGCTGCGGCAACGCGAATCTCATTTCCATCATTCCTACATTAATGCTGAAAATGGGTTTCAGTACTGGCATCAGCGAGAAGCAGCTGCCAAAAATCACCCAGCTTTCGCGCATGGTCGATGAGCGGCTGAACCGCGCGCCCAACCGCCACGCGCCCTATGTCGGCGCCAGCGCGTTCGCGCATAAAGGCGGGCTGCATGTGAGCGCCATGAATAAGGATACGAAATCCTACGAGCATGTCGATCCGGCGCAAGTGGGCAACGAGCGCCTCATCCTCGTGTCCGACAAAGCGGGCCGCGCGAACATCCTGAATCGCCTTGCGCAGATGGGTTTGAAAATCGACGCCGATGACGAACGCGTCGGCGATCTGGTGAAAGCCGTGAAGGAACGCGAATCGCTGGGTTACGCCTACGAAGACGCCGAAGCCAGCTTCGAGCTGATGGCCCGCCAACTGCTCGACGCCGTACCGAAATTCTACGACTTGCAAAGCTTCCGCGTGCTCGACGAACGCCGCATCGACGCCAAGGGCAAGCTCGCCACTATGTCGGAAGCCACGGTGAAACTCACCGTGATGGGCCAAACGAAAATGACGGTGGCCGAGGGCAACGGCCCGGTGAACGCGCTCGATGCCGCATTGCGCAAAGCGCTCATCGTGAAATACCCGCAGCTCAAATCCATGCATCTGGCGGATTACAAAGTCCGCATCCTCACCCCGGGCGAAGCCACGGCGGCGCTGACCCGTGTGATGATCGAAAGCCGCGACGACGACGGCCGCAGTTGGACCACCATCGGCGTAAGCCACAACGTGATCGATGCGTCGTACAATGCGCTTTACGACGCGATCAGTTATCATTTGATGAAACGTAAGGCGAAAGCCGCTTAGCGCTGCGGGCCCGTGCGGTAGCCGTCGCGGTTGTAGCTGTGTTCCTCGTCGGGGCGTTGGCTGCGCTGGTGCACATCGCCACCCCGACTCTCGTCTTCGCGTACGATCAGGCTGCTGAGGCCGAAGCGGAGCAGAGAACCTAAATTCACATTACCCTCGCGCAAGCCGTCGTAGATCTCGCGCCGCGATTCGCGGCGATGTTGCTGCGTGCTGCGCGAATCGTCACTCGTCTCGAACTGGGCCAGCTCTGGCGGGTTGATGGACTCGTCACGTGTTTCGAAACGCGGGCCCTGATAGGGGAGGGTGGGCGCCACGGGTTGCTCTGGCCCCCAAGTGGCGGTGCCTGCAACGATAGAGTTTTTGGAGTCTTGTGTGTTCTGTGTCATCCGTTAGAAGTACCACGTATTATGTGACAATGGCGTGAAGATACTAAAACAGGAGTGCGTTGCAGCATGAATCCGGCGATTATTTTAATGCGGCCCCAGATGGGTGAGAACATTGGTGCGGCGGCGCGCGGCATGGCCAATTTCGGCCTGCGCGAGCTGCGCATCGTGTCCCCGCGCGACGGCTGGCCCAACCCGCGCGCGTCCGACACGGCGGGCAAGGCGCTGGATATCATTGATGACGCGGTGCTGTTCGATGAGGCGGCGGCATCGGTGGCCGATTGCCAGTATGTGCTGGCCACCACCTCGCGCGCCCGGGCGGTGAACATGCCGGTGCTGGAGGCCCGCGCCGCGATGATCGAACTGCGCGAACGCAGCGCGCGCGGTGAAAAATGCGCCATCCTGTTCGGGGCCGAGCGCACGGGGCTGGAGAACGAGGAAGTAGCGTTGGCCGATGCCGTCGTCACCATTCCCGTCGCCGCCGAATATCCGTCGCTTAACCTTGGCCAAGCGGTGGTGGTTCTGGCCTACGAATGGCTGGCCAGTGGCGGCGAGGCTGCCGGTTTTGTGCGCAACCATGGCAGCGAGATCCCCAAACAAATCCCCGCCACGCGCGACGAATTGCATGGCCTTTTCGGCCAGCTCGAGGCCGCGCTCGACGACACCGACTTCTGGCGCGTGCCGGAAAAGAAAGACAATATGTGGCGCAACATCCGCGCGGTGCTCATGCGCGCGGGCATGTCCGCCCACGAAGTCGCCACCTGGCGCGGGATAGTTCGGGCGTTAAGGGGATAGGCTGGGTGCGAAGCGCTTATAAAACCCCGACAATGCCTGCTCTAGCATGGCCTCCCCCTTATCCCCACCATCGCATTGTCACAGAATGTTCACATATCTGGCGGCATGCTTCGGTTATGATGAGGATGAAAAATTATGGCAGAAAACGATACATACAAACCGGCCCCGCCGCAAATCGCTACTCCGGACAGGCCCGATCCTGCGCTGAAGCAGAAGGCGGACGCTGATCGTGAGAGCGCGCAACGGAAGGCGCAGCGCGCCGCACGTAAACAAGCAGATCAAGCCGAGGCCGCCGCGCGCAAGAGCGCCCGTCCGAAAACCGACCCGCTGCGCCCGCTGAAACTGGCGGGAGCGTTCGTGGGCGGCACGGTGATGGGCACAATGAAGGGCGCTGGTTCCGGCGCGCATTACGGGTTCTGGGTCGGTGGTGCGGCAGGGCTGCTTGCCATGACCGCGCTGAGCATTGGCGGCGGTGGCCTGATCGCGGCGGTGGCGTTAGTAAGCTGCATCGTTGGTGGTATGGGCATCGGCGTTGCGGGCGGCACATTGTTCGGCGGCATCAAAGGTGTGCGCGACGAATTGAACATCGAGAAAAAAGCCGAGATGCGCGCCAAGGCGAACCAGCCCGAACGCAGCAAAAATACGTCGCGCGTCACTTCTTCTGACATCGGCGACGACCAGCGCCTGCGCGGCGAACTGAATTTCGATCGGTCGCGCCAACAGGATATCGAGAACCGTGAAGACCAGCAGACTTATTGGCAGGACCGCGTCGGTGCGGAAGCCGGTGGCTGGGGTATGGGGAGAAACTAGATGGGACGTCGTATTCAAGATCAAGTGACCGAAGGCGCTCAAAACATGGTGAACGAAGCGGGGCAAGGGTTGCTTGGCCGCTCCATGGGCATGGTCAAAGGCTTCTTCGGTGGCATTTTCAGCGGCACGCTTTTCTGGGGTGCGGCGGTATTCGCGCTGCAGGCTACGGGCCTTGCCCGCCCCATCGCCAACGCGATTGGCGGCGAGGAACTGGCGAACACAGTGGCGCGTTTCGGCGTCACCGATCAGGGCGTCGATAATATCGGTCGCCGCCTGGCTGTTTCCGCAGCCATTGGCGCCGCCATGGGCGGGGCAGGGGGTGCCGTAAGAGGTGCGCTCAGCGATAAGGATGGCGGCACCGGCATCGTCGGTAATGTGGTGGGCATCGGCATGTCGCTGGTGGCGGCTGCGGTCGTCGTCGGTGCAGTTAAAAACAGCCCGAATGGTTTTGCGGATACCCGCGACCTGACCGCCAATACCGGCCCGCGTGCTTCGCGTCCGGCCTCCACCCCGACCCCGCACGCCTAGCTTTTCCTAGGTTTTTCTGAGGCTCAGCGCTCAAACTGTCACAAAACCTTCACTTTCATGGACAGGCATCTGTGCTATCCTGCAAGGTAAGAAATACGTTTTAATCAGGGTAAGATTTATGCAAAACGAAACCATCATGCCGGTACGCCACACCACACTTAGCGGTGTCGGTGCAACCACTGCCAGCGGCCTCGGCGGCGCCATCAAAGGCGGCCTTGCCGGTTACGGATTGACCACACTGGCCACTGCGGTGGTGGGTGCGGGCGCCCTCGCTCTGTTGGGGCCATTCGGCCTGATCGGTGGCGCGGCTCTCGGTTTGTTGGGTGGCGGCATTCTTGGCGCAACCTTCATTGCCCCCTCGATCGGCACGCTCACCAGCATCGTTGGTGCTGCAACTCACGGTTCGCGTGCCGCCCACCGCGTCTCTCAGGAAAAAAGCGCCGCACTGATTATGGATGCGCAGGTCGCAGCCTATCAGGGCCAGTCGTCGCCGTCGGCGAACACCACGGTCTACGCGTCGCCGAGCAACGACAACAAATACAACTTCCCCGCTCAAGGATCGGCCATGAACGCCGCCCCGAGCAGCATTCAGGCATCTTCGGTCGAGAACCAGGGCATGGTGAACGGCCAACAGCGCCAAATCGGATAGTTAGTAAGATAAGGACGACGCATGGATTCGCTCAACGCACTTAAAAAAACCGGCAGCACCGCAGTACAAGCGGGTAAAGACGTGGTCGGTTCTGTGGGCGAGCTGTTCAAGAGTGCGCCCGCTGCACCGAAAGCGACGAATGCTGCGGGTGAAGCACTCACGGGTGTACGCAAAGCCTACAACACGGTCGATATGGGACTGAAGAACGGCGTACGCGCCGTGGTTTCGCCGGTTTTAAGAGCTCCTGCCACCATCGCGGTAGGCACTGCTAAATCCACCGCTGCCACAGCGGGCAAGGCCATCGTCTGGTCGGCTGAGCGCCCGCTCGTGGCCGGTCTTGGCGCTACCCGTTTCGGTCTGCGCAGCATCGGTGATTTCTTTAAGGGCTCGCCGAAACTGGCATGGGCCTCCACTGCGGCCGTCGCCGTGGCGGGTCTTGGCCTTGCCGCAAAAAACCGCGCCGAAGCCAAAAGCGCTTCCTATTACGAGCAAAAAGCCGCCGAAGTTCAGGCGCAGCAATCGTATATGAACAGCGTCACCCCCCAAGAATCCGCTAACTTGGATGCTGGCCTGAAACAAGGCGGTACCGGTGGCGCCAACTTCGCCGAAGCCGCCACCCAGCGCTCCGGCCAGCCCACGGTGAGCGCGCTCTAAGCCCTCTGTAATTTCATCGCATTAAAGCCCCCCCGGGGAGCCAAGCGGCGACCCGCGAAGCGGCGGGGTTTGGGGGGTAAGCCCACATTCCGCGCGAAGCGCTCATAAAACATAGCGACTCCACCAGCCTAAAAAGCTTGACTCCCCCTCATCAATCGCTATGTTCCCGCCTCCTTTCGGGCCAGAGCGCATATTCCCCTCTGCCGGAAGTTTCATAGGGCCCTCGGCCTGTTTTTGGGAATAGAACTAAAGTTGAAGGAGTCATCATGACCAAACGTCATGCCGTTAAATACAAAATTTCCCGCCGCCTCGGCGAGTCCCTCTGGGGCCGCGCTAAAGATCCCGTCAACCGTCGCGCCTACGCGCCGGGCCAGCACGGTGCTGCAGGCAAAAAAGCCAAACTGTCGGACTACGGCACCCAGCTGCGCGCCAAGCAAAAGCTGAAAGCCTACTACGGCAACCTCACCGAGAAGCAGTTCCGCAAGCTCTACGATGAAGCCCGCCGCATGAAAGGCGACAACTCGGAGAACCTGATCGGTCTGCTGGAGCGTCGCTTGGATGCGGTTGTGTACCGTATGTGCGTGGTGCCCACCCCGTTCGCCGCTCGCCAGTTCGTGAACCACGGCCACATCAAAGTGAACGGCCGCCGCGTAAACATCCCGAGCTACATGGTCAAAGAAGGCGATGTGATCGAGCTGAAAGACAAATCGAAAGAACTCGCCATCGTGATGGAGTCGGTTGCTTCGCCCGAGCGTGATGTTCCCGAGTACATCGACATGGACGAGAAAGCCATGAAAGCCACCTTCACTCGCACCCCGAAACTGTCGGACGTGCCGTACCCGGTGAAAATGGAGCCGAACCTGGTGGTGGAATTCTACAGCCGCTAGTTCGTTCGAACGACAAAACGAAAAAGCCTCGCAAGAAATTGCGGGGCTTTTTTATTTTTGCAGCGCGCCTTTGCCGCTGGCGTCTGGCACGCGCGGAGGCGTAATCTCCTGCGCGCTTTCGGCATAATAGGTTTCTGCTGCGCGCAACTGCTCCACCACGGCGGCTATTCCCTCGAACATGGGCCGGGTTATCGCGTCGTAGCCCTTGATGATGGAGGCTTCGGCATGGATGCGCTGCATTTTGTCGGAATCCTCGACCAACAAATGCAAACTGCCGGTTATCATATCGGTGGCGGTGAGGGTGCCTCCGGGCGTGAGTTCGTATTGCATGGCTGAAGCATCGCCATCCGTTGTGATGAGCATGTGATGGTTGTCGCGGATGTAGGAAAGAATAACCCCGTCTTCGCTGGAAGGGGCGTTGCCCATCACCATGTCGAATCCATCCAGATGGTGCACGGTCAGCAGCTCCTGCACTTTGCCCAAGGGCAGGAGTTCCGGCGCCATGTCATCGGATGGCACGGGGCGTTTCTCCTGCGGTATCGGCACGGGCCTCATCGGGTTCTTGGGTATGTGCTGTTCCGCCATACCAACAGTGTGACAGGGAATCATTAATATTCATTTAAGTAAGGCGATTGGCCCTTTCGCTTCCCTTCGTCCGAAGCTACACTTGCCCCATGGCCAAGCCTCCTGAAAACTACAGCGATCCCGATACCGACGCCGTCGCACGCGCGCTTGAGGGGCATATGGACTCCATCATGCAGCTGCTGGAGGCGATGGCCGCCGAGCAGCCGGATACCGACATGGTGCTGGCCGCATTGCTGGAGGGCGAGACGGAGCAGGTGCGCGTCGCCATCATCGAGAAACTGCGCGCGTTGCTGCGGGGGCTGGCCGCCGAGAAAGAGAAAGAGCTCGATAAGTTCCTCGGCGTCGAGCAGCGGCAGGAGGTGGAGCGCCAGCGCAACGTGTTCCTGCAATGGCTGCAATGGATCATGAGCGAAGAGACCTTGCGCAAAATTCGCGAAGCGTTCCTCGCCTCACCACGCATGGAGCGCGCCGTTATGGGCATCGGCCACGAACTCGCTGCCAAAGGCGTGCTCAACCAGCTCGACCACGGCGAAGGCAAACGCGCGCTGGGCGAACTCAGTGCGAATGCCCCAGCCGTGCAAACCGGCCAAGGCAAGGGCGCGGATAAGGGCCGTCAATAAATTTTGAAATTCCCCGGGAGCCGACCGGCGACCCGCGAAGCGGCGGGGTTTGGGGCAAAGGGCCCCATCAGGCGCGCAAGCGCTTAAAAAACTAAGCCGCGTTCTCTTCTTTGAACGCGATGCCCTTTTCTTTCAGCAAGTCCTGCAATTCACCGCTCTGATACATGTCGCGGATGATGTCGCAACCGCCGACGAATTCGCCTTTGATGTAGAGCTGGGGGATGGTGGGCCATTGCGCGTAGGCTTTCACGCCCTCGCGGATCTCGGCGTCGGCCAGCACGTTCACGTCGTGGTATTCGCTGATGCCGAGGCGCTCCATCACGGCGGCCACGGTGGCGCTGAAGCCGCATTGCGGCAGCTTCTTGCTGCCCTTCATGTAGAGCACGATGTCGTGGGATTGGATGTCGGCCTCGATGCGGGCGAAGGCGGGGTTCTCGGTCATTTCATGCTCCTTGATGTATGGCGCTATCTAGGCGCGCGTGGGGTGGAATGCAAGGGCAAAGCCGCTAGAAAATGAGGGTTTCTGTGCCGTCATGGGCCAGCGGGCTGCTCAGTTCGTCGGTGCAGCGATCGACGCTGGCGCTCAGCGATGCGGTGAGGGCGGTGGCCTCCTTGCGCTGGATGATGGCCAGCAGGTCGTCGCGCGTTAGGGTGATGCCATCGCGGATGCAGGCGCAGTAGCCGGTCGCAATCTCAGGGCGGGCGGAGTCGAATGCTTCGGGCGCGGCGGCGGTTTGCGTGACGCATTGCGCGTGGGCTTCGGCGCGCGTGCGATCCTGCATGGTGGCGACAAGGTAGGGGAAGCCGAAATAGACCCCGATGGGAGCCACGATCAGCCAGAGAACCACGATACGGAGAAACATGCGCATGCGTGCATCCTAGCGGATGCCGGGGTGGTGGTCTAGCGGCTCGGGATGGCGGGCTGGAAATAGTTGCGTCGCGCGGATGGGGCTGGCATATCCATGGCTAGTCCCCAACCCTAGTCCCTAGGCCCTCCATGACCGCTGCACTCAAAACCCCGGAACCCGCCAACCCCATCACGAAAGAGGTCATCGCCGCCCACGGGCTGACGCATGACGAGTACGAGCGCATCGTGGAACATATGAAGCGCACGCCGAATCTGGTGGAGCTGGGCATTTTCTCGGTGATGTGGAGCGAGCATTGCTCGTACAAAACCACGCGCAAATGGCTTGGGTCGTTCCCCACCACCGGGCCGCAAGTGATTTGCGGGCCGGGCGAGAATGCGGGCGTGGTCGATATCGGCGACGACCAGGCAGTGATTTTCAAAATGGAATCGCACAATCACCCCAGCTTCATCGAACCGTTCCAAGGCGCGGCCACGGGCGTTGGCGGCATCCTGCGCGACGTGTTCACTATGGGCGCGCGCCCGATTGCATTGATGAACGCGCTGCGCTTCGGCGCGCCCGACAACCAAAAAACACGCCACATCGTCAACGGCGTCGTGTCGGGCATCGCGCATTACGGCAACTGCGTGGGCGTGCCCACCGTGGGCGGCGAGGCGATTTTCCACAGCAGCTACAACGGCAATCCGCTGGTCAACGCCATGGCCGTCGGCCTCGCGGAAACCGATAAAATTTTCTATTCCCGCGCTTCGGGCCTTGGCAATTCCATCATCTATTTCGGCGCCAAAACCGGGCGCGACGGCATCCATGGCGCCACCATGGCCAGCGCCGAGTTTGACGAAGAGACGGAAGACAAACGCCCCACCGTGCAAGTGGGCGACCCCTTCACCGAGAAGCTGCTCATCGAAGCCAGCTTGGAGCTGATGGCCACCGACATGATCGTGTCCATTCAGGATATGGGCGCGGCGGGGCTTACCTGCTCCACCTTGGAAATGGCCAGCAAAGGCGAAATGGGCGTCGAGCTTATTCTGGACGATGTGCCGATGCGCGAAGCGGGCATGACGCCCTACGAAATCATGCTCAGCGAAAGCCAAGAGCGCATGCTCATGGTGGTGAAGCCGGGCCGCGAGGCGGAAGCCTACGCCATCATGAAAAAATGGGGCCTCAGCTGCGCCACCATCGGCACGCTGACGGATACTGGCCGCATGGTGCTGAAAATGCATGGTGAGATGGTGTGCGACATTCCCGTGCCGCCGCTGTCCGATGACGCGCCGATCTACGACCGTCCCTACACGCTCACGCCGCAGCGCCCGTTCATCAAACCCGCCGACGTGGAGGCGCCGCGCGATTTGGGCCAAGCGCTGGCCAGCCTCATGGGCTCGCCCGATCTGTGCAGCAAGCGCTGGATATGGACGCAATACGACCACATGGTGATGAACGACACCGTGGCCCGCCCGGGTGGCGACGCCGCCGTGGTGCGCGTGCATGGCACCAATAAGGCCATCGCCATCACCACCGATTGCACCCCGCGCTACGTGCAGGCCGACCCGTCCATGGGCGGCAAGCAAGCCGTGGTCGAAAGCTGGCGCAACCTGATTTCGGTGGGGGCGGAACCGCTCGCCATCACCGATTGCCTCAATTTTGGCAACCCGCAAAAGCCCGAGATCATGGGCCAAATTGTCGGCAGCATCCAAGGCATGGCCGAAGCCTGTCGCGTGCTTGCCTACCCCGTGGTTAGCGGGAACGTGTCGCTCTACAACGAAACCCACGGCGTCGGCGTGCAGCCCACGCCCGCGGTTGGCGGCGTTGGGTTGCTGAAAGATGCGAGCAAACGCATCGGCAGCGCTTTCACCGAAGTCGGCCAATCCATTCTGCTTCTCGGCGACACGGCGGGTCATCTGGGTGCCTCGCTCTACCTGCGCGAAATCGCGGGTCGGGAGGAGGGCGCCCCGCCGCCCGTCGACCTCGCGCTCGAAAAACGCCACGGCCTCATGGTGCAATCGCTCATCCGCGACGGCATGCTCGTGGGCTGCCACGATCTGTCCGACGGTGGCTTGCTCATCGCGCTGGCCGAAATGTGCCTGCCCAAACGCATCGGCGCGCAAGTGTCGTTCCGCACCGAGCTGCCGCTGCATGCCTACGCTTTCGGCGAGGACCAGGGCCGCTACCTGCTGGCGGTGGATGCCGAAATGAAAGACGCCGTTCTGGTGCGCCTCAACCAAGCCAACATCCCCTTCACCGACCTCGGCGAAACCGTGCCCGACAACCTCATCGTCGAGGACGTGCTCCGCATCCCCGTCACCCATCTGCACGACATCCACGAAAGCTGGCTGCCGGGCTTCATGGCGGCGTAAAGGAAATTCCTATGCCTATGACCGCTGACGAAATTACCCGCCGTATCCAGCTTGCTTTGCCGGATGCCGAGATTCATTTGGAAGATCTGGCGGGCGATAACGACCATTGGAAGGTTACCGTCACCAGCGCCGCCTTTGCTGGCCAGTCGCGCGTGGCGCAGCACCGCATGGTGAACAATGCGTTCGGCACCGACCTCGGCACCACGCTGCATGCGTTGGCAGTAGCGACCAAAGCGAAGTAGCTTTTTATGTGCACTACGTGCGCTCACAAAAATAAAAGATAGAGCTCCCCGGGAGGCGACCGCCGACCCGCGAAGCGGCGGGGTTTGGGGCGAGGCGTTTAAAAACTAAGCCGCTTCCAGCTCGGCCAAACGCGGGCGGCGCACTGTAATCACCGTCACGCCGATGATGCTGAGCACCGCGCCCAATATGATCTGCAGCGTGAGCGGCTCGCCGAAAATCAGCACGCCTGCCCCAATACCGACGATGGGGGCGAACAGCGTGTACGGCACCACCTGACTGAGCGGGTATTTGGTGATGAGCCAGTTCCACAGGCCGTAACCGATCAACGACGAGAACACGGTGCTGTAGGCGATGCCGCCCCAGCTTGGCCAATGCGCGTCCTGTATCAGTTGCAGTTGGTTGTGTTCGAATATCAAGCTCAGCGTGAACAGGAATGGCAGCGACAGCAAGCCCGGCCAGAACAGCAGGCTCACCACCGGCGTCGGCGGCATGCGTTTCATGTAGATGTTGGCCGAGGCCCAGGCGAATGCGCCCACCATGGCCAGCAGGAATGCGCCCCAATGTGCGCTGGCGTTGGGTGTGCCCGCCACGATCAGCACGCCGATGAACGCCACCATCAGCCCGAAGCTGCGCCATGGACCGAGGTAATCTTTGAACAAAATAGCGCTGACGATGCAGGCGAACGGCACGCCCATCTGCGTCGCCACGATGACGGAGGTGATGGTCAGCCCCATTGTCATGCTCACGA
Organism: Rickettsiales bacterium; assembly: GCA_037968615.1. GTDB lineage: Bacteria > Pseudomonadota > Alphaproteobacteria > Rickettsiales > UBA3002 > QFOX01. Next base: position 9,286 of record JBBKVX010000029.1, on the reverse strand, counting down.
AGATGAACGAAAAATGCAGCACTACTAAGAAGATGGACACGATGAGCATGTCGCGCATGCGCGGCATTTTCTGGCGCAGCGCGAACGGGGCCAGCACCGTGCTCACCACCAGGAACCGCAGAATGACGGTAAGGAAAGGCGGAAAATCCACCAGCGCGAATTTGCTCGCCGCAAAATTCCCGCCCCAACAGGAAGCGACGAGTAGGGCGGCGGCTACGGCGAAAAGGGGCATGGGCCGGAGCTAGGCCCCCTCAGGCTAAATTGCAAGCGTTTGCTGTTATCGGCTCGAGCGCGACATGCCAGTGGGCAGGACGCTGCGCTGCTTCTCGTTCAGCGGCGCGGCGGTTACTTCGGGTAAGGCAAGCCCCGCCAGCGGCATCACTTCCGCGCGTTCGTTCAGTACGCGTGGCAGCAGGTGGTCCATTAGTTTCACCATGTCGTGGGCGATGTATTTGTCGCGGCTGGGATGGGGCCGCGTGCTGCCCATTGTTTCCCCCAGCAATAGGCCATCGGGGCTGCGGGCGAGCCGGAGGGTGCTGTAAGCATGGGTGCAATCGGCGCCGTCGTGGCAGATGCGCAGCGCCGCATGTTCGTCCGCTCCGCCGATCATGCGGTGGATGCGGTTATGAACATTCTCGGGCCAAGTGCGCGCGAAATGACCGAGCGCCGTGGTTATGGTGCCGGGCTTGCCGCTCAGCTGGCCGATATTCTCATGCACGTTATGCAGCATCGACAGCGAGAATCCGAGGCAGTTCAGCCCCTCCAGATTGAACAGGGAATAGAGTTGGTGGTGCGGGTGGATCATGGTGAAAATGGCGTCGGCCTCGATCACACGGGCTTGACGCTCGGTAACGGGGAAGCCTGCAAAACTGGTCGCGCCGCGCATTTCGGCCTCGGTAATGCCGTCGGCGCTGCGATGTACGAAATCGGCAAAGCGCTTGATGCCGAATTTGCCGAGCGGGTTCGCCCCGGCATTGAAGTTGATAATGCGGTCGTCGGCGGGGTGGGCCGGATAATGAAGGTACAGGTAACTGTGGCCGCCCGGGCCGAGAAACCGATTGCAGACGAACACCATGGCCGCGTTCGGCCCGTCGGCCAGTCGGGTGCGGTGGTGCGCATCGGGGTAGTGGGTGATGCCGAACGCAGGCAACGACACGCGATCGCCCTCCACCACCACCGGAAAATGCGCGCCATGTTTCTCGGCAATGGAGCCGCCATCCTCCGGGCTGATGACGACGCGCGCCCCCTGCGCTTCCCAACGGAAGCCCTGTGTGGTGGGCAGCCATCTCAGCGCGGGGTAGTGGGCCAGTATCTCTTTTGCATGGGCAATCGCATCCATGGGCCGATTATATCCGAGCGGCTGGACGCGCAGTGTAACAGTTTGATGAAGTTGCATGCCGCACCAGCCATCCACATTAACTTGAACGAATTGTCAGCCAGATGCCGTAAGCGTCTGAACTGCCTAGCGCCATTGCTGGAAGCAAATTGTCTGTTCCGGCACTGGCGTTTATGCACATGCCGTGCTAATATCTTTCTCCCAGCAGACGTCCATCTGGCTGCGTATCGCGCGGATAGGTAAGGACAAAAAAAGAGGGCTTGAGATTACTCTCAAGCCCCAAGTCGCTCGGCAAGCAACTGTTTACTGGCTTTCGCCAGAATTCGATATCGAGAGGCGTCTAGGCAGCAGCCCGGGCGCCTTTCGTGTTTCTGCGGCCAAAGATCGGCGCATGTTTCTTCGCGCGCAAGCTGCGCACTTGTTTGTACGCGGCGTTCAGCACTGCGAGTTGGTCCGAAAGCAACGCCACAGTGTCGGCGGAAGCGCCGGCGGCTTGGTAGCGATCGGGGTGGAGTTTTTGCACTTTCGCCATGTAGCGGGCACGCAGTTCGTCGTCGGAAATCGTGGCATGCACGCCCAGCACATCGTAAGGCGAGGCGGCGGGGATGGTATGCGCGCCGACGAGGCTGCGGAACGATTCACGGTCGATGCCGAACACGTCGGCCACGGCGCGCAGCCATTCCATTTCAGCGGCGTTCATGGCCGCGTCGGCGGTGGCGACGGAGATAAGACGTTGCAGTAATTCGCGGCGCAAGGCGAGGTCGTCGCCCGTCATGGCGGTGACCTGACGCGCGAATTGCAGGGCGGAGGAGCGATCCTCCAGATGTTTCACGAATTGGCTGCGGGCTTTCTGGCCATCGGTGCGGGTATCGATGAACAGGGCCTCGAACGCATGGTATTCGGCTTTGCTGACGGGGCCATCGACGACGGCTAATTTGGCGCTTAACGCGGCAAGGGCGTGGCTGAACGTCGCGGATTCGTGCGGCAGGGCGGTGCGCCGAGGCTTAACATCCTGTTTCACTTCAAAAAAGCCTTTAAAAAGACCCAGCGAAGCGAGGGGATTGAACGATGCGGCTAACGTGGCCATGCAGATGGGGGCTCATGCGTTGAAGTTTCTTGTTGAGACACTATATATAGATTCGCCCAAGGGCTGACAACAACATTTTGTGGTTTGTGCGTGGTTTGCGCCCAACTGGCTGTGGTGCTTTTCGAGACAATTCTGTCCACAAGCGCCATCCACAGATGCATGCGATTTTATGTAACTGAACATGAAAAAAGCCGGTGCGTTTTCACGTCACCGGCTTTGATTTTTTTGGGTGTAAAAATTTACTCCGTCATCACCTGCTGTTTGGCTTCGCCGATCAGTGCGTTCATTTTGCTGCGCAGTTCTTCGGCGGTGATCTCGATGTTCGCGCCGGTCAGGTCGGCCAGCACTTTTTGCAGCACGTCGTCGTCGCCAGCTTCCTTGAAATCCTCCATCACCACTTCCTTGGCGTAGGCGCTAGCGTCGGTCTTGCCCATGCGCTCGGCAGCCCACAGGCCCAGCAGTTTATTGCGGCGGTTGGTCACCTTGAAGCGCAGCTCTTCGTCGTGGGCGTATTTGTTCTCGAAAGCGTTCTCGCGGTTGTCGAAGGAGGTCATGGGGCAATTCCTTTTAAACGGGTGTAGACGTGCGTCGGGAATCCATTTATGGATTAGTGCAGTGAAAGTCAAACGAGGCACGTAATGACCACCAAAATTCCCCTGTACGAAGGCAAAGCCAAGAAACTGTTCGAGGGCCCGGAGCCGGGCACCCTGATCCAGCATTTCAAGGACGACGCGACGGCGTTTAACGCCAAAAAGCGTGGCACCATTCAAGGCAAGGGGATCATCAACAACAAGATCTCCGAATTCCTGATGATGCGCCTCAACGATATGGGCATCCCCACGCACTTCATTCGCGGCCTCAATATGCGCGAGCAGTTGGTGCGCGCGGTCGATATCGTGCCGTTGGAAATCATCATTCGCAACTACGCTGCCGGTTCGTTCGCCGAGCGTTTTGGCGCGTTCGAGGGTGAGTCGCTCGGTTCGCCGCTCATCGAATTCTGCCTGAAGGACGACCGCCTCGGCGATCCGTTCATCGCGGAAGACCATATCTATGCGTTCGGCATCGCCCAGCCGGAGGAGGTGGATGAAATTCGCCACTACGCGCTGCGCATCAACGATTTCCTGTCGGGCCTGTTCTATGGCCACGGCATCCGCCTCATCGATCTGAAACTTGAATTCGGCCGGTTCTACGAAGGCGACGCCGAAATGATCGTATTGGCCGATGAAATTTCGCCCGATACCTGCCGCCTGTGGGACATTGCGACGAACGACAAAATGGATAAAGACCGTTTCCGCCGCGACCTCGGAAAAACCGAAGAGGCTTACCGCGAAGTGGCGCGCCGCCTCGGTGTGCTGCCGAACGCCAACATTGTGGAGACCGAGAAGTTCGAGAAGGTGACCACGCTGAAGCCTAAAAATCGTGGTAAAGGGGCGGTGAAAGCCGCCGCCAAACCTGCGCCGAAAGCCAAGGCCACGCCCGCGCCGAAAGCCAAAACGAAACCGAAAAAGAAGAAATAGCATGAAAGCCAAAGTACACGTGACCTTGAAAAACGGTGTGCTCGACCCGCAGGGGCAGGCCATCGAATCGGCGCTCGACCATCTGGGTTTCTCGGGCGTCAATGCGCGCGTCGGTAAATACATCGAGCTCGATCTGAAAGAGACCAACAAGGACAAAGCCAAAGCCGCCGTCGAGCAAATGTGCGAGAAGCTGCTGGCCAATACCGTGGTCGAAAAATACTCCGTGGAGCTGGCCGACTAATGAAATCCGCCGTCATCGTATTCCCCGGTTCCAACTGCGACCGCGACGTGTTCACGGTGATGGAGCAACAAGGCCTGAACCCAGAATTCGTCTGGCATGCCGATTCGGCGCTTAAGGAAAAATACGATTTGGTAGTACTGCCCGGCGGGTTCTCGTTCGGCGATTATTTGCGGTGCGGCGCCATGGCGGCGCGCTCGCCCATCATGCAGGAAGTGGTAAAGTTTGCTGAGGCGGGTGGCCATGTATTGGGCATCTGCAACGGCTTCCAAATTCTGTGCGAGAGCGGCCTGTTGCCGGGCACGCTGATGCGTAACAACCACCTCAAATTCAACTGTAAGGAAACTACGCTGCGTGTCGAGGCGACGGATTCCGCCTTCACCAGTGGTTACAAAAAAGGCCAGGTCATTAACCTCCCGGTGGCGCATGCGGAGGGCAATTATTACGCCGACGACGCCACACTGGCCGAGTTGAAAAAGAACGGCCAGATCGTGTTGCGTTACGCCAGCAGCGAAGGCGCGCTCGGCGACGAGTTCAGCCCTAACGGCGCGCGCGAACACATCGCGGGCATTTCTAATAAAGCGAAAAATGTTCTGGGGATGATGCCGCATCCGGAGCGCCATGCCGACGCGGCCTTAGGCGGCATCGATGGCGTGGCCTTGTTCGCAGGCCTGCGCGAAAAACTCAGCGCTTAACATTCCCTATGCGTAAATCACAAAACGCGGCGCGTTCTCGTCGCGTTCGTCGCGAACATAGCGGCGTTCAGCGGCTTCGGGTGCGACACCACGATAATGTTTTTTCGGGCGGTGGAACATCCGCGAGTAACTAGCTATCGGCGAGACCTGCATTTTCTTTCTCCACGCTGTCGGGGACACGGTCGGGGCGGGCGTCGTCCTTCATTTCGGGCGAGATGGCACGGCCTCCGGTTTCCGCCACTTCGGGCTGGATGCCGGAACTGGCACCGAACCCTTCGCGGAAGCTCTGCTGAATTTCGGCATCGGCGCTGGAACCGCGATCCACGGTTTCCTTTACCACCGCATCCACACCGCGATGGGTCGCGGTGCCGGTGGGTTCGGGCGTATCGTTGTACTCAACATGGCGCATGGGGTTCTCCTTTTTACTGATACCCCTGTTTTAATGCGCTCCGCATCAAGCCGCTGCCCTCGAGAAGTGCGGAGATATCAACGCAGAATCAAGCGCCTACATAACCAAAATCCGTTTGTTACAATTTTATGACAAGTTAACCTCTTGTTAACCTCACTGCGGTATATTCAGGGAATAGGCGGACAACACGCCAACAAACAGGATGATGGCTTGGAAATGAATTACGCTCACATCGCAGGATTCAAAGGGAGTGCCTTTGCCAATGCGATGTCGCAGCGACCGAATTTCGAAGCGAACGGAATAGATTTTGCGACCGTACTGCAACTAATGAACGATTCGTTCGAAGGCGTAGGGCTGCAAAGCGGGGTGAGAGCCTCGCACGCCCGGGTGGATGAGGTGGCCGATAAGGCGCCTCACCACACCCAGGCGACACATACGGCGCGCGATTCAGCCCGCAGCGTCTAACGAGTTTACGTGGTTTGCCAACTGCGGGTGGGGTCTAAAAGCCCCACCCTTTTTTTATGTGCGTTACACATGAAAAAGGGTGTTTTGTTTGGCGCTCCGCGCGTTGGGGGCTTGCTCCCCCAAACCCTGCCGCTTCGCGGGTCGGCGGTCGCCTCCCGGGCGTTTCGCAACTTAAAGTAATGACTCTCGGTGCGGATAGGATAGTATCCTTTCATGCAGCCCATTCCCAAGCCATCGCCCAACCATGACAGCCGCCACGGGCAAGCGGTCGATATGCTGGTGTTCCATTACACCGACATGCTCAGCGCCGACGAGGCCGTGGCGCGCTTATGCGACGCTGAAGCTCAGGTTTCTGCACATTACGTGGTGAGCGAGGCGGGCGAGGTGTTCGTGTTGGTGCCGGAAACGGAGCGCGCGTGGCATGCGGGCGAGAGCCATTGGCGCGGGCACAACAACATCAATGCGCGGTCGGTGGGCATCGAAATTTGCAACCCCGGCCACACGCACGGCTACACCGATTTCCCGACGCGGCAAATGCGCGCGGTCATCAAGCTGGCGCAAGAGATCATCGATCGCCATTCCATTCCCAACCGCAACGTGGTCGGCCATTCCGACATCGCGTTCCTACGCAAAGACGATCCGGGCGAGAAATTCGATTGGGGCGGTTGCGCCAAATCCGGCGTCGGCCTGTTCCCGTTCGAGTGGCGCCCGATGCCGGGTTCGGTGCTGCAACTGGGCGATACCGGTACGCCCGTCATGCGCTTGCAGACCGCGCTTGCCAATTACGGCTACGGCCTGAAACTCGACGGGGATTACGGCGAAAAAACGCACAAATGCGTGGTGGCGTTTCAGCGCCATTTTCGGCCGCTCAACCTCGACGGCGTCTGGGACAACGAATGCAGCGGCATGCTTGCCGCGTTGCATGGGCTGGTCTAACGCTTCGGTTTTTCTTCCAGCGGCAGCAATTTATTATGCTCGCCTACGGTCGTCGCCGGATGGCGCTCGGCGAATTCCTCGGTCACGAATTTTCCGGTTTTTGCACTCCGGTAGTCGGTGGGGGCGTTCTGTTTCATTACAGTTCTCCTTTCAACCGCCACCGTGGCCCGACGAGGATAAATTATCCATATCAAATGCTTGTGGTAATTTTACCCTACGTCCTCGCAACGCCTGCGTGGGAGTAAGAGCGAAGGAATTACCAGATGGCCTGTAAGCCGGGTTCTGTCCATTCCCTTACGGGAACTGGATGACTATTCGTCTAGGCCCTGCATTGCTGCAGGGCTCAAGCAACCAACCCGCGTGCAGCTCGGGACTGCCTGTGACGCGGATTGCTCCTGCCACGCACGCCTATTTGGTCTTGCTCCCGGTGAGGTTTGCCATGCCGTTCCGGTTACCCGCAACGCGGTGCGCTCTTACCGCACCTTTTCACCCTTACCTTATAAATAAGGCGGTTCGTTCTCTGTGGCACTGTCTCGTGGCTTGCGCCAGGCGGGCATTACCCGCCACCGTGTCCCGTGGAGCCCGGACTTTCCTCGGATGATGATCATGTGCGCCTGAGGTTTAGCCTCATTTGCACCGCATTGGTCACCCGCAGTCATCCAGCCATCTGGTGGAGGACATATAGTCGAATTAGTGAATAAATCCAGCGAATTGTAACGGAACCTTCACACAATTGGCCGTCAGGGGGCGCTAGAGTGGCCGCATGAGTGGAACCCAAAATCGTGAATCCCGTCGGGAACGGCAGCAGCGTCAGGCGCGGCAGCGCGAAGCGCGTGCGCAGGAGCAGCGCCGCGAAACCCGTAACCGCGACATGCGCGAAGGCAGCACCGACCAGTTGGAAGAGCAAATGGGCCTGTGGCTCGATGAGCTGGGGCCCAACCCCTCAAGCAACGAAGTGCCCATCAGCCCTTTGGGTGTGGATGCGAAAGTGACCACCGAATTTGGCGCGCCACGCACCAGCGGCCCACACACCGCGCTCGACATGGCCCCGGCCGAACGTACCAACGCGCCTGTCGATGTGGTGAATGCCTTGAGCGGCAAAGTGCTGTTCGTCGGCGACTGGGATCTGCATTCCGGCAACACGGTGTTCGTGGGCGGCGACGACGGCCTGATCTACAGCTACTGCCATCTCTACGAAAATTCGCAACGGGTGCAGGTGGGCCAGCGTGTGGCGCAAGGCGTGGCATTGGCCCGCATGGGCAACACGGGTGAGGGCAGTGGGCCGCATTTGCATTACGTGGTGCGCGCGCCGCAGCAAGTGATCGATGAGCTTCCCGCTTTCATGCGCAACAGCGATCTGGTGCATCGCATCAGCGATTGGGTGGAGGAACGCAGTGGCCGTGGTCGCCGCCTTTCGCACTACGACCGTGTGCCGTTGCGCACGGAGCAGGGCATCCCCGGCAGGAACGACCGCATTCCCGCCGGTAGCCCGCTCATTCCTGAGCCGCCGACCAGCATTGTGACGCGCCTGCTGGAAGGGCCGCGCCCCTACGAGGCCCAATCTTCCTATCCCGTGCAAGATCTGCCCGACGGCACCGAAGTGGCGCCTGTGCGTGGGCGCGATGCTCGGTCCGGCATGGGCACACCGGAGCGGTAAGCTTCATGTTTTGTTAAGCTTTCCCTTGTAGGATAGGCGTTTAAAGGATTCTGTAATGCAAGCCCTCCGCGAAGTTGCCCCGACCCGATTGCCTGCCGTCCAGCCTGTGCCGGACAGCAGCATCATCGATATGTTGCTGGGTGGCCGCGAAGCCGTGGCGGCTCCGATTCCTGCGCCTGCGCCGCCGCCATTGGTAGAAGCGGTGCGGCAGTATACTGCGCCCACACCGGCGCCGCGCATGGCGCCCGCCGTGCTGCCATCGCCCGCACCGGTCGTTGGTATGCCGAACGATTACATCGCCGCGCGCATTGCCGCCCAAGAAGTCCAGCGCGCTGCACCCACTCCCAGCCCTCTGCAGCAAGCCGTCAACGTGGTATTCGGTGGCCCGGCAGCGGCGGCGACTGTGTCGCCCACCGTACGTAGCGCGACCGAGCGGCCTTATATCGACCCTAGGGCCGAAGTGCAGCGCGTGGTGACCAGCAGTGCGCAGACCGTGGCAGAGCAATCGCGCGCGGCTCTTCAATCGGTGACGCAGCAAGCGACTCAGGCGGTAGACAATCTTTTGCCGCGCGAGGGGCAGCCGTCGCTTCTCAACCCCAATGACTGGGGGTTCACGCCGTTCCATACCACGCCTTTTGAGCAGCAGCAGGCCTACATCCGAACCCATCCGTTCGACGGCGAGCGCATTTCGCCAATGATCCGCAATGCAACGGTGACCTCGACCTTCCGTTCGTCGAGTCGCCCCGACCATAATGGGACGGATTTTTTCATTCCTAAAGGCGTGAACCGCACGATCGTGGCGCCTGTGGGCGGTTTCGTCGATGTGCAGCCGTTGGGCAATTGGGCGAATGGCACGAACGTTATTCTTTATGGCGATGACGGCAATAAGCATTATTTCCTGCATTTGGTGCCTGGCTCAACGAATATGTTGCGCGATGGGCAACGC